>NZ_QOKW01000030.1 GCF_008365375.1 Roseomonas genomospecies 6
GGTCACGAACCTCTCGGAAAATTTCCATGAGAGAGAGCATCGCGCGTCTCCTGAAGAAAAAGGCCAAAGCGACCGCTTCCTTCAGGTCAACAGACGCAACCTGCTTTACTCAGATGCGATAGCCCTGGCGCAACGGGGGAGGGGATTGAACGGAGCAGGCGGGGGTCAGGGGAGGCGGACGGTGCAGATCTTCTCGGGGTTTTCCTTGGCGGCGGCCTTGTGGGCGGCGATGGCGGTGTTGATCGCGTCGGGGGTCAGGCGATGCGGTCCGGGGGCCACCACCACGGCGACGCCGCTGGCCGACAGCAGCGGAAAATGCCGCACCGCGCCGTAGCGGTCCTGGCCCTGGAAACAGCCGGCCTCCCGGGCCTCCGGATCGTAGAGGCTTTCCGCGTCCGAACGGAATTGAGCCACCAGCTCCGCCACATGGGCGAGCGCGTCGGCTTCCTCGGCGCCACTGAGTGCGACGAAGAAGTCGTCGCCGCCGATGTGGCCGGCGAAGCCGCCGTTGCCCGACGCCCAGGCCTTCAGCCGTTCGCTGAACATCAGGATCGCCCGGTCGCCCTGGCGGAAGCCGAACCGGTCGTTGAAGGGCTTGAAGTTGTCGAAGTCGAGATAGGCCAGCACATGCCCACGGTCCTGCTCCTGAAGGGCGCGTTCGATGTGGCGCACGATGGCGGCGTTGCCGGGCAGGCGGGTCAGCGGGTTCTGGTCCGCGGCCATGGCGAGGTTGCGCTCGTGCACCAGCCGGATCAGCGCGCCGCTGGACAGGAAGCCGGCATACTCCCCGCCTTCGATGATGATGATTCCGTCGCTCGCCTCCTCCGCCGAGAAGGCCTCGATCACCTGGTCGAGCGGCGTGGAGATGTCGCAGACGGGGCTTTTCACCACCAGTTCCATCAGCGTGTCGCCCAGCCCGCGGTTGCGCAGCAGTTCGCTGCCGAAACGGGAATAGACGTAGCGCTTCAGGTCACGCTCCCGGATCAGCCCCAGCGGGCGCCGCTGGCGGTCCACGATGGGGGCAATGGATGGGCTGCTGTCGCCGCGGAAATACTCCAGAAGCTCCGTCTTGGGGGAGGTCACGGCCAGCGGCGGCTGCCGCTCGATCACCTCGGACAGACGCAGGCGGGCCTCGTTCGGCTTGCGCCGGTCTTGGCGGTTCAACTCCTCCACGATGGCGTAGCGCTCGGGCACCGCGCGCAGGTCCAGGCTGGGCCGGGCGATCAGATAGCCCTGGGCGAAGTCGCAGCCGAGATCGCGGCAGGTGTGGAATTCCTTCTCCGTCTCCACCCCCTCGGCGATGATGAGGATGCCGAGCGCGTGGGCGTAGCCGACCAGCGCGTGGGCGATGGCCCGCTTGCGCGTGTCCTGGTCGATGCCGGCGACGAAGTAGCGGTCGATCTTCAGATAGTCGGGCTTCGATTCGTAGAGCAGCCGCAGACCGGCGAAGCCGACGCCGAAATCGTCCAGCGCCACCCCGATGCCCGCCTGGCGGTAACGGTCGATGGCCTGCTCGATGCTGTGGTCGGGGCGAAGCTCCCGCCGTTCGGAGATTTCCAGGCTGATGTTCAGCCGCCGGTCGGGCGTGCCGCCATCCTGCGTGAAGGGGGCCAGCGCGAAGGGGGGCAGCCAGGGGGAGCCGGCAACCCCGACCACCCGCGCGTCGATGTTCAGGAACAGCTTGGCGTCCTGCCAGTCGTCCAGCGCGCGGAAGGCCGCCGTGGCCTTGGCGTGCAGGGCGCATTCCACCTCGGCCAGCAGGCCCTGCATGCAGGCGGCGTCCAGCAGGTCGTTGGGGCTGGCGAAGGGGCTGCGGTCCAGCCCGCGCAGAAGCGCCTCCATCCCGTGGCAGCGCCCGGTGCGCATCTGCACGATGGGCTGGAAGGCGACCGACAGCCCGGCCAGCAGGTTGGACCATTCCGGCGGCAGCCCGGCCCGGTGGGCGCGTCCCGCCGGGGCGCCGCCGCCCTCCTCCATTTCCTGTGCTGGCACCGAGGCCATGGCTTCGTCCACCGCCGGCTGTCCATGTTCGTCGCGGGCAAGCCCATGTTGTAGCGGATGATCTTTTCGGTTTCGTGACAAAGGCAAGGCGCGTGCGCGGAGGGCGATCCAAAATGCCCTTCGCACCCCGGCCCCGCTTTGCGCTATAGGGGTGCGCTTCAACGCAGACGATGATGGATCTGGGGGGCGGCGGGGCATGAAGGTCGGCATCGACATGGGGGCGGCCATGACGGCTGGCGCGACGGGGGCGCCCGCGATGCTGGATCTGGAGGAACTGCTGGCGACCCGTCTGCTGGTGCAGGGCAATTCCGGTTCCGGCAAGTCGCACCTGCTGCGCCGCCTGATCGAGCAGAGCGCGCGTTGGGTCCAGCAGGCGGTGATCGACCCGGAAGGCGACTTCGTGACTCTGGCGGAGCGGTTCGGCCACATCGTGGTGGACGCCGACGAGCACAGCGAGGCCGCCCTGCAGAGCGTTGCCGCCCGCGTGCGCCAGCACCGCGTCTCCGTCGTCCTGAACCTGGAAGGGCTGGACGCGGAGATGCAGATGCGCCACGCCGCGGCCTTCCTGGGCGGGCTGTTCGACGCCGACCGCGACCATTGGTATCCCATGCTGGTGGTGGTGGACGAGGCGCAGCTCTTCGCCCCCTCCGCCGCCGGCGAGGTGTCGGACGAGGCGCGCAAGGTCTCGCTGGGCGCCATGACCAACCTGATGTGCCGCGGCCGCAAGCGCGGGCTGGCCGGGGTGATCGCGACGCAGCGCCTCGCCAAGCTCGCCAAGAACGTCGCGGCGGAGGCCTCCAACTTCCTGATGGGCCGCACCTTCCTCGACATCGACATGGCCCGCGCCGCCGACCTGCTGGGCATGGAGCGCCGCACGGCGGAGATGTTCCGCGACCTGGAGCGCGGGCATTTCATCGCGCTCGGCCCGGCCATCTCGCGCCGCCCGCTGCCGCTGCGCATCGGGGCGGTGGAGACGCAGGGCCGTGCCGGCAGCCCGAAGCTGATGCCGCTGCCCGACACCCCGCTGGAGGACGCGCGGGAGCTGATCTTCCAGCCGGGCGAGCCGGAGCCGCCACGCCTGCCGGTGCGCCGCCCCTCCACCAGCGCCAGCGCCGACCTGCTGGCCCGGCTGGCCCGCCCGCGCCCCCTGCCGGTGGAGCCGGAGACCGCGGACGCGGCGCCCGAGCTTCCCATGGAGGAGCCGGAAACCCCGGAACAGGCGGCGGAGCGCGAGGCCGCCTATGAGGCGGTCCTGCGCGAGGTGCTGGCCGATCCGGAGGCGCCCTACCGCTCCATCGCCGTGCTCTATCAGGACTTCCTGGTCCGCTGCCGCGCGCGGGAGGTGCGGGGGGACCTGCTGGAACTGCCGGCCTTCCGGCGGAAGCTGGCGGCGGCCCGCGCCGGGGCGGGGCAGGACACCGAAGAGAATCCCGCCTGGGAAAAGGCGACCCAGGTCGCGGCCACCCTGCCGGAGGACATCCAGGTCGTCTTCCTGCTGCTGGCCCGCGCGGCGCTGGACCATCTGCCCTGCCCGTCCGACGCCGACGTGGCCCGCGCCTGCGGCAGCCGGTCGCGCGGGCGGGCGCGGCGGCTGCTGACCTACATGGAGCAGCGGGGCTTCATCGCCACGCGCGGCGGGCTGGGCAACACGCGCAGCATCGCCCTGCCGGCGCTGGGCTGGGAAACGGCTCTGGGCGATCCGAACGCGGATGACGGGCCGAACGGTTCCGACGACGGCGGGCTGTTCGCCACCGCCTGAGTCCTATCACTCGTCGTCCGGCTCGACCCCGGTGGCGAGGGCGTGGGCCAGCCGACCGGCGGCGGCGACCGCGGCCATGGCCTCCTGCGCCTTGGCGGCGATGCGCCCGGTACCCTCCGGAGTCGGCTGGTAGAGAGACGGGTCGGGCAGGCGTTCGGCGAAGTCCCAGGCGCCGGTGGCGGGGTCCCAGACCTCGAAGACGTCGGGGTTGGGGCGCCGGGCGACCCAGGCGCGGGCGGCGTTGCCCTCGGCGCGGAAGCGCACCCCGAAGAAGCGGCTGGCCGCTATGGCCCCGATGGCCGCGGCCAGATCGGCGTCGGCATCCGGGAAGCGCTGCGTCAGAGCGGCGCGCAGGGCTTCCGCCAGGGCGCGGCGGTCGTCATGATGGGGAAGGCCGTCGGGATCGGTTCGCATGGCCCGCGATGGTAGAGGGACGGCGCGCCCCCGCAAACGGACGCGATGTCGCAAGCGCAGCCCGGAGTCGTCATGGTCAGCCTGTCCGAAGCCTACGCCATCGCCATCGGCCATCACCGGGCCGGACGGATGGGCGAGGCCGCCGGGATCTACCGGGCCATTCTCGACGCCGATCCGCGGCAGGCCGACGCGCTGCATCTGCTGGGCGTGCTGTCCGGCCAGATCGGGCGGACGGAGGACGCGCTGTCCCTGATCGCCCAGGCCATCGCCCTGGACCCGGAGGTGGCGGACTATCACGACAATCTGGGCAGCCTGCGCCGCACCGGCGGCGACGTGGCGCGTGCGGTCGGGCACCACGCGCGCGCCCTGGCGCTGGACCCGGCGCGGGCGAAGGCGGCCTTCAACCGGGGGCTGGCGCTGGGCGATCTGGGCCATGGGGATTTGGGCCGGGTCGAGGAGGCGCTGAGCTGTTTTCGTGCAGCCCTGCGGGTCGATCCCGGTTATGGGGCGGCGGCGCTGGCGGCGGGACGGCTGTTGGCCGGCGGGCCGGAGCCAGGGGTGATCCGTGGGGCGGCGGAGCGCTGGCTGGCCCACGCGCTGGCCCTGGCGCCGGACAGCGCCGATGCCTGGGGGGCTGTGGGCCGGGCGCGGCTGGCGGCGGGGGAGGCGGACGGGGCCGTGACGGGCTACGACCGGGCGGCGCGGCTAAGGCCGGGCGACGGGACGGCGCTGAGCAACCTCGCCATGGCGACCTTGCAGGCCAGCGGCGCCCTGCCGGAGTTTTCCCGCGCCGACCGCCCGGAGCCGACCTGGGCCGAACCGCTCGCCCGCGCCCTCGACCTGTTCCGGGAGGCGCTGGAGCGCGGGGCGGGCGAGGTCGCGGAGGCGGCGCTGTTCCGCACCGCCCTGCTGACCATCCATCGCGGCATGCTGGACGACGCGCGGCTGGAGCGGATCGCGCAACGGGCGCGGGACCGGCTGCGCCGCGTGCCGGGAGATGGAGCGGCGGCGGCCTGCATTGCCCATGACCTCTACCGGCGGGGGCGGTTGGTGGCCGCCTCGCGCCTCGCCCGGCGCCATCTCCGCGGCTGGCCGGGGGAGGCGGTCCGCGCCGATCCCCAGGCGGCGAAATGGCGGCAGGTCGATGCGCGCCCGGTCTTCCTGGACGCGCTCGCCGGGTATCGTCCGCGCATCGCAGAGGCGGGGGAGCGCTCGATGCCCGTCCCGCCCACGGCGGAGGGCGGGGCGATCCTGCTGGTCAGCGTCGATTCGGGTTATTGGCGGCGCTTCGGCGGATGGTTCCTGTCCCATGCCCTGAAGGACGAGACGGGCAACCGCGTGCATGTCCATGTCGTCAACCCCGGCGCGGAGGACCGCGCCGACCTGGACCGCCGCTGCGCCGCCCAGCCGGGGCGCCTGTCCTGGTCGATGGAGCGGATCGATCTGACCGCCCACGCGCCGGGGGCGGAGACGACCTATTACGCCTGCGCGCGCTTCCTCGTGGCCCTGGATCTTCTGGAGCGGACGGGGGCGCCGGTCTTCATCACCGACATCGACGCCCGCTGCACGGCGTCGCTCCCGCCGGACTTGCGGGACGGGGCGGGCTGGGACCTGACGATCATGCGTGACCGCCGCGCCCGCGGGCCGTTCGACGACATCATCGTCAGCTTCCTCGGCGTCGCGCCGACCGCGGCGGGGCGGGGGGTCCTCGGCCTCGTGTGCGCCTACATCGGCTGGTTCTTCGACCGGGGCGAGGCGGCCTGGACGCTGGATCAGGCGGCCCCCTACGCCGTGCTCCACGATTGGGCGCGGCGCGGGCGGGCGTTGCGGCTGCGGGAGCATGAATTCCTGCGCCTGCCCTGGTTCGATTTTCCAGTGAAGGATGAGGGGCCGGTGAAGGGGGAGGAGTGACGGGGCGCTACGCCGCCTGGACGCTGTTGTCCTTGCGCCGTGACAATTGCAACTGGCCGTCCAGGCACTTCACGTAGGTGGTCTTGCCGGCCTTCAGGTTGTCGCAGATGGTGACCAGCGCGCGGGGGATCGCCGCGAACTCCTTCGACCCGCGCGACTGCGTGTTGTAGGCGGCGAGGTGCTGGCGCAGCCCCTCCTTCGACACCGGTTTTCCGTCGTTCCCGATCATGGTCGTCCCCGCGCGTGTGGTCGTCGGTGGTGGTTACCGGCGGACGAGGCTACGCGGGCACGGCCCCGGACTCAACGCCCGCTGTCTCAACGTCCGGCGTCGGTCGCGGGACGGTCGTCCGGCTTTCCCCCGTCGCCGGTCCAGTCGTCGGTGATGTAGCGCTGCGCGTCGCTGATCTTCTCCACTTCCTCGCGGCTCGGCGGCTTGGGCACGCGCGACTGGCCGTTCTCGCGGTCCTGGTCCATGGGTCCTCCTTCGTTTCACCGGCATCGCTTTGCCAGTGATGTGGATGGAACGGCGAAGCCGGCAAGCCCGGCGCTATGACCGCCACCCGCTTGACAGACGAACCCGCGCCGCCGGATCATTCGGGCGTTAACCGGCAAGAATTCCAAAGAGAATTCGCCCCGTCCGGGGTCGCCACGGGATTTTGCAGGGAGTACGGGAACCATGAACACGCTCGCGCGCCGTCTTGCCGGTGCCGCCATCTTCTCGCTCGGCCTCGCGGCCACGCCGGTCCTGGCCGACACGCCGAAGGACACGCTGGTCATGGCCTGGCAGTTCGACGACATCGTGACGCTCGACCCCGGCGAGATCTTCGAACTGTCGGGGGCGGAGTACGGCGCCCAGGTCTATGACCGGCTGATCCGATTCGACGTCAACGACGTCAGCAAGATCCACGGGCAGGTGGCGGAAAGCTGGACCGTCTCCGACGACGGCAAGACCTTCACCTTCACCATCCGCGACGGGATCAAGTTCCACTCCGGCAACCCGCTGACGGCGGAGGACGTGGCCTGGTCCTTCCAGCGCGCCGTGAAGATGAACAAGGGGCCGGCCTTCATCCTGACCCAGTTCGGCCTGACGCCGGAGAACGTCGACCAGAAGGTCCGCGCCACCGACCCGCGCACCCTGGTGTTCGAGACGGACAAGGTCTACGCCCCCACCTTCGTCCTCTACTGCCTGACCGCCGACGTGTCCGGCGTGGTCGACTCCAAGCTGGTCAAGAGCAAGGAGGTCAACGGCGACTTCGGCGCCGCCTTCCTGAAGACCAACTCCGCCGGGTCCGGCCCCTTCATCCTGCGTCAGTGGAAGGCCAGCGAGCTTCTGTCGCTGGAAGCCAACGCCAACTACTGGGGCGGCGCCCCCGCGGTGAAGCGCGTGCTGATCCGCCACATCGCGGAGCCGGCGACCCAGCGCCTGCTGCTGGAGAAGGGCGACGTGGACGTGGCCCGCAACCTGAAGCCGGAGCAGTTCGAACCGCTGCGCGGCAACGACAAGATCCGCATCGTCCAGGCGCCCAAGGGCACGCTCTACTACTTCGCCCTGAACCAGAAGAACGAGGTCCTGGCCAAGCCCGACGTGCGCAAGGCGTTCAAGTACGCCGTGGATTACGACGGCATGGGCAAGACCATCATGAACGGGCTCGGCACCGTCCATCAGGCTTTCCTGCCCAAGGGCTTCCTCGGCGCGCTGGAGGAGAACCCCTACGGCTACGACCCGGCCAAGGCGAAGGAGCTTCTCAAGCAGGCCGGCTATCCGGACGGCATCACGGTGACCATGGACGTCCGCAACACCTCGCCCAGCATGGACATGGCCCAGGCCATCCAGGGCAGCGCGGCGGCGGCGGGCATCAAGATCAACCTGCTGCCGGCGGACGGCAAGCAGGTGGTCACCAAGTACCGCGCCCGCAACCACGAGGCGCTGCTGTACCAGTGGGGCGCCGACTATCAGGACCCGCACACCAACGCCGACACCTTCGCCGCCAACCCGGACAACGCCGACGACGCGAAGGCCAAGCCTCTCGCCTGGCGCAACGCCTGGGACATCCCTGAGCTGACCAAGAAGACCCTCGCCGCGGTCGAGGAGCGCGACGCCGGCAAGCGCGCCGCCATGTACCAGGAGCTTCAGCGCGAGGTGCTGGAGACGTCGCCCTTCATCATCATGTTCCAGCAGACCGAAGTGATCGCGGAGCGCAGCAACGTCGAAGGGCTGGTCTGGGGGCCGAGCTTCGACAGCAACTATTACTGGAAGGTCAGCAAGAAGTAGGGGCGCTGCATCATTCCCTCTCCCGCCTCTCGCGCCCGCATGCGGGCGCTGACGGCGTCAGGCGGCCTTTGGCCGCCGAGAGCTCCGGGAGAGGGGGGCCGCGAAGCGGGCGGGTGAGGGTAGCGCAAGGATCAAGGCACGATCCTCGGTGGCACCCTCACCCTTCCCGTGCTCCGCACGGGTCCCTTCCCTCTCCCGGGGCGGGAGAGGGACTTTGAACTCATTTCGGGTGAAACTTGGCCGCTATCTTGAAACGACCGGGGATGCCGGGGCGGCGCCATGTGGTGCGGGGGGCGGGGCTGCTCGTCTCCGTGGCGCTGACCTTCCTCGGGCTTCTGCTCGTCACCTTCCTGATCGGGCGCGTGGTGCCCATCGACCCGGTGATCGCCGTGGTCGGCGACCGCGTGTCCGCCGACACCTACGCCCGCGTCCGGCAGGAGCTGGGGCTGGACCTGCCGCTGTGGCAGCAGTTCCTGCGCTATGTCGGCGACGTGCTCCAGGGCGATTTCGGCACCTCGGTGCTGACCTCCCGCCCGGTGCTGGAGGACATCCTGCGCGTCTTCCCGGCGACGCTGGAGCTGGCGACCGCCGCGGTGATCGTCGGCGTGCTGCTGGGCATTCCGGCGGGGGTGATGGCCGCCGTCCACCAGGGGCGCTGGCCGGACCATCTGATCCGCGTGATCGGGCTGATCGGCCATTCGATTCCCGTCTTCTGGCTGGGGCTGATGGCGCTGCTGGTCTTCTACGCGCGGTTGGACCTCGCGCCGGGGCCGGGGCGGGTGGACGTCTTCTACGAAGGGCTGGTCGATCCGGTGACCGGCGTCGTCACGGTGGACGCCCTGCTGGCCGGCGAGACCGACGTGTTCTGGAACGCGCTGCATCACCTGATGCTGCCGGCGGGCATCCTCGGCCTCTACAGCGTGGCCTACATCGCGCGCATGACGCGCAGCTTCATGCTGGACCAGCTTCGCCAGGAATACATCACGACGGCCCGCGTGAAGGGCATGTCGGAAACGCGGGTGATCTGGCGCCACGCGCTGGGCAACATCGCGGTGCCGCTGACCACGGTGGTGGCTCTGTCCTACGCCTCGCTTCTGGAGGGGTCGGTTCTGACGGAGACGGTGTTCGCATGGCCGGGGCTGGGGCTGTACATCACCAACTCGCTGCTGTCGGCGGACATGAACGCGGTGCTGGGCGGCACGCTGGTGGTGGGGGCGGTCTTCATCGGCCTGAACCTGCTGTCCGACCTGCTGTACCGCCTGCTGGACCCGCGTGCGCGATGAGGGGCGCGATGACTGCACAGACGGAAAACGGGCTGCGGGCGTGGCTGACGGCGGAAACGCCGCGGTCACGCGGGCAGGCGCGGCTGGGCCGGGTCTATCTGGGCTGGCTGGCCTTCTCGCGCAACCGGCTGGCCATGATCGGGCTGGGCATCGTGCTGCTGCTGGTGCTGATGGCGGCGCTGGCCCCGCTGCTCGCCCCCTACGATCCCTACGCGCAGAACCTGTCGCAGCGGCTGCTGCCGCCCAGCGCGGCGCACTGGCTGGGAACCGACGCCTTCGGGCGGGACATCCTGTCGCGCATCCTCTACGGCTCCCGCCTGACGCTGATGATCGTCGCTCTGGTCGCGGTGACGGCGCCGGTCGCCGGGCTGCTGATCGGGACGGTGGCGGGCTATCTCGGCGGCTGGGTGGACGCGGCGCTGATGCGCGTCACCGACATCTTCCTGGCCTTCCCGAAGCTGATCCTGGCGCTGGCCTTCGTCTCCGCTCTGGGGCCGGGCATCGAGAACGCCATCATCGCCATCGCGATCACGAGCTGGCCGCCCTACGCCCGCATCGCGCGGGCCGAGACGATCACCATCCGCAAGAGCGACTTCATCAGCGCCGTCCGGCTCCAGGGCGCCTCGACGCCGCGGATCATCCTCGGCCATGTCGTGCCGCTCTGCTCCTCCTCGCTGATCGTGCGGGTGACGCTGGACATGGCGGGGATCATCCTGACGGCGGCGGGGCTGGGCTTCCTCGGCCTCGGCGCGCAGCCGCCCGCGCCGGAATGGGGCGCGATGATCGCCACCGGGCGCCAGTATGTGCTGGAGCAATGGTGGGTCGCCACCATGCCCGGCATCGCCATCTTCGTGGTCAGCCTGGGTTTCAACCTGCTGGGCGACGGCCTGCGCGACGTTCTGGACCCGAAAGGCAAATGAGCGAGACACCCTTGCTGGAGGTCGAGAACCTCCGCATCTCCTTCCCCACCCGGACAGGCGTGACGCAGGCCGTGCGCGGCGTCTCCTTCACCGTGGGGCGGGAAAAGCTGGGCATCGTCGGCGAGTCCGGCTCCGGCAAGTCGATGACCGGGCGGGCCATCCTGCGGCTGGTCCCGCCGCCCGGCCTCGTCACCGCCGACAAACTGTCCTTCCAGGGCGAGGACCTGCTGACCCTGCCGGAGAAGCGGCTGCGCGGCATCCGCGGGCGGCGCATCTCCATGGTCATGCAGGACCCGAAATTCTCGCTGAACCCGGTGATGACCATCGGCGCCCAGATCGCCGAGGCCTACCGCGTCCATTCCAGCGCCGGCAAGGCGGAGGCGAAGCGGCGCGCGCTGGAGATGCTGGAGGCCGTGCGCATCCGCAACCCGGAGCGGGTCTACGGCCTCTATCCGCACGAGGTGTCGGGCGGCATGGGCCAGCGCATCATGATCGCCATGATGCTGATCCCCAACCCCGACCTGCTGATCGCCGACGAGCCGACCTCGGCGCTCGACGTGACGGTGCAGATGCAGGTGTTGGCGATCATGGACGAGCTGTGCTCCAGCCGCGGCATGGGGATGATCTTCGTCAGCCACGACCTGAACCTCGTGGCGTCCTTCTGCGACCGCATCCTCATCATGTATGCCGGGCGCGTCGTGGAGACCTGCCGCGCGTCGGAGCTGCACGCAGCGAAACACCCCTACACCCGCGGCCTGCTCGACAGCCTGCCGCGCCTGGACGACACGCGGGCGGAACTGCCGGTGCTGGCGCGCGACCCGTCCTGGCTGGAGGGCTGAGGCCTTGATCGACGTGAAGGATCTGCGCGTCACCTTCGGCCATGGGGCCGACACCGTGGCCGCCGTGCAGGGGGTGTCCTTCCATGTGCGGGAGGGCGAGAGCTTCGGGCTGGTGGGCGAGTCCGGGTCGGGCAAGTCCACCGTGCTGCGCGCCGTCGTCGGGCTGAACCACGACTGGACCGGCGCCATCGCCGTGGCCGGTGCGGCGCAAAGCCGTCGCCGCGAGAAGGGCTTCTTCAAGTCCTGCCAGATGGTCTTCCAGGACCCCTACGGTTCGCTGCACCCGCGCCACACCATCGACCGCATCCTGGCCGAGCCCATCGCCATCCATGGCTTGCGCGACGCCGACGCGCGGATCGACCGGGTGCTGCGCGACGTCGGTCTGGGGCCGCAGTTCCGTTTCCGCTACCCGCACCAGCTTTCCGGCGGGCAGCGCCAGCGCGTCGCCATCGCCCGCGCGCTGGTGCTGGAGCCCCGCGTGCTTCTGCTGGACGAGCCGACCTCGGCGCTCGACGTGTCGGTGCAGGCCGAAATCCTCAACCTGCTGAAGCGGCTGCGGGCGGAGCACGCGCTGACCTACGTTCTGGTCAGCCACAATCTGGCGGTCGTCGCCACCATGTGCGACCGGCTGGCGGTGATGAACCGGGGCCGCATCGTCGAGGAGATGGAGGTGGAGGCCCTGCGCCGGGGCGCCGCTCGGGAGGACTACACGCGGCAGCTCCTGCGCGCCAGCCAGGGCTACGACCGCGCGGCGGCGGATAGCTTCAAGGACTTCGCGTGAACGGTCACCCCGCTTCCGGGGGAGTCGGAGTGGGGCGGGCGGCCAGAGCGTCGGCCTGGGTCTGGAGCTTGGCCAGCAGCCGGTCGAGCTGCCCCATCTCCTCATCCGACAGGGCGCCGGTCAGCTCCCGCTCGTAGGCCAGCGCGAGGGGGACGATCTCCGTGTAGATCGCCATGGCCTTTGGCGTCAGGGTCAGTTGCGCCTTGCGGCGGTCGGTGGCGCCCGATTCGCGCAGGATCAGGGCCGAATCCAGCATCCGGCTGATGGCCCGGCTGACCTGCACCTTGTCCATGGCCGTGCGCTGGGCGATCTCCCCCGCGCTCAGCGTCTCGCCGCCGCCCAGAACGGCGATGACCCGCCATTCCGGGATCGTGATGCCGAACCGCTTCTCGTACAGCTTCGCCACCGTGTGGCTGACCGTGTTGGAGAGCACCGACAGGCGGTAGGGCAGAAAGCGGGTCAGATGGAGCACCGGCGCTGCGGGATCGGCGCCGGGACGCTTGCGGCGGGGGGTGGCCATGGGGTGTCGCGCCTTGTCGGAATGCGGGAATGTCGGAATGCGGGAACCGGAAGCCGGTTTCTCCATCCTGCCCCTGAAATTCCTTGGCGCAACAGTTTCAGACAAAAATTTTCAGCGGTTGACGATCAGGGCAACTCCCAGCACCGCGACGATGGCGCCCGCCCAGGCCCCGGACCCCGGACGCTGGCGGGTCCAGGCCCACAGCATCGGCAGGATCAGCACCGGGCTGGTGGCCGACAGGGTGGCGACCACGCCCGCGTTGCCGTGCGCCAGCCCGATCAGCAGAAGCGTCATGCCCAGCCCCAGCCCGACGAAGCCGTTCACCGCCACCTGGGCGAGGATGCGCGGCGTCAGCCCGGCGCCGAAGCCGAAGCGCTGGCCCGGCAGCAGCCCGCCCGCGAACAGCAGCAGGCCCGACGTTCCGACGCGCACCGCCGCCGCGGCGATGGGGTCGGCGCCCGCCGCCATGACCGGACGGGCGATGACCGAGCCGGCGGCCTGGCAGCAGGCCGCGATCAGGCAGGCGCCGACGCCGATCAGCAGGCGGCCCCGCACCGATTCCCAGTCGTGGGGGACGCCGCCGTTGCCGTTCGCGGCGGGGCTGGCGCGGAAGAAGATCGCCAGCATCACCCCGGCGGTGACCAGCGCGATTCCCACGGCGGTCCACGGCCCCAGCGCCTCCCCCAGCACGGCCCAGGCGAGCAGCGCGGTGATCGGCGCGTTGGTGGCGTAGATGACCGAGTTGCGGCGCGGCCCGATGCGCCCCAGCGCCCAGAACAGGGCGGTGTCGCCCATCACGATGCCGACCGCGCCGGACAGCGCGAGGATCGCGGCCCCGTGCAGGTCGAGCGTCTGCCAGCCGCCAAGCAGGGTCGCGGCCAGCGCCATGCCGACGAAGACGATGCTCATGCGCAGGCGGTTGAAGGCGACCGACCCGATGGCGCGCACGGGGCCGACGGCGATCAGCCCGCTGGCCGCCCAGCAGAGCGCGGCCCCCAGGGCGGCGAGGTTGGCGGTCAGCATGACGGGAGCTTCGAAAGGGCAGGGTGGGGCATCGTGCCCGCACCCTATCCGGAACGCCGCCGAGGGGGTAGTGCGGCGGCTGCATGGCGGGGGTGTGGGGGTGGTTGCATTGGGCCCCCCTCCCTAACCCTCCCCTGCGAAGCGGGGGAGGGAAGGGGCCCGCGGCGAAGCCGTGGGAAGGGTGGGGACAATCGGAGCCGTCGTCTCACAGCTCGATCAGCGCGTAGGGCCTGCCCGACTCCTTCTCGATGGTCTGGGCGACGTTGTAGACCGGCGTGCCGCGCAGGGTCTTGCCGGCGTAGCTGCCGTGGTGGGCGTGGCCGTGGACGACCGCCCGCACATGAAAGCGGTCGATGGTCTCCGCCAGACGGGAGGAGCCGAGGAAGGGATAGATCTCCGGCGGTTCGCCCCGCACCGTCTCGGCGATGGGGGCGTAGTGCAGGACGACCAGGGTGCGTTCCGTCTCCAACTGGCGCAGAGCGCTTTCCAGCCGCATGGCCTCGTTCAGCGCCTCGTGCACGAACTGCTTGATCGCCGGTTCGCCGAAGGCGTCCAGCATGCGGTTCTCGAACCCGCCGCCGAAGCCCTTCACCCCGGCGAAGCCGACGCCGCGGATCTCCACCGGGTTGCCGTCCAGGAAGCGGACGCCCGCCTGCTCCAGGATGCGCTGAAGCTCCTCGACATGGCCGCATTCGTGGTCGTGGTTGCCCAGGACGGCGACCACCGGGATGCCGATGGCACGCAAATCCTCGGCCAGCACCTCCGCCTCGCGCGGCTTGCCGTGGTTGGTCAGGTCCCCCGCCAGCGCCAGCACGTCCGCCCGGTCGGCGATCTCCTGGAACAGCTCGCGGTAGGGGTGGGTGGAGGTCTCCCCCACATGGATGTCGCCGATGGCGGCGACCTTGATGGTTCCTTCAGCCCGCGTGTTTTCAACCATGCTTCGTTTCCTCGCCGACGACGTCGGCGAACCCCCAGTCCGTGACGTCGATCCGATAATCCTCGCGCGAGAACAGCCGCCCCCGGCATATGCGGGTCTGCGGCACCGGCAGCTTCGCGCGCTCGTTCAGGCGCTCCAGCAGCTCCTGCAACAGCCAGTCGGGAATGTGATCGCGTTCCGTCGGGTAGATGAAGCGGAAGTTCAGGACGTGCATCAGCAGCACTTCCCAATATTGCTCCATGTGGCCGAGCAGCCGTTTCCAGTCGATCTGGGCGTGCTGCTTCAGGATCATGTGCGCGACGTCGGGGCCGTCGTACTTGTGCCGCATCTGCACGAACGCCTTGGAGAAGACCATTTCCGTCGGCGGGATGAGCTGCACGTCGGCGCCGCAGACCAGCGCGCGGTGATCCTCCTCGAACCAGCGGTCGTTGACCGGGTTGATGGCGGCGGCGGAGTTGAAGATCACGTCGAAGAACAGGTCGCCGTGCAGGACCTTGCCGATCCACCGCTCGTCCTCGATCGCCGTCGCGAAGCCGCGGTCCTGGAAATGCGCGAGGATGCGCGGGAAGTCGCCGCCCCGGCAGAAGATGTCGATGTCCTTGGTGGGCCGTGTGATGCCGGTGTAGGCGCTGAGCGCGAAGGTGCCGCCCAGCAGGAAGGGGATGCCGGACTCCTTCAGGACCTTCAGGCTCTCCGTGTAGAAGGCTTCGGCCTCGGCGGAAACGTCCGCACGGCCTTCGCGGTTGCTGTCCATCGAACCCCTTCTCCCCCGCCGTTGTCTTGTGGGCCTTCAACAGGCGGAAACGGCGAAACGGCACCAGCCGGTCGGCGGGCGGGGCGGGAAAAGGCGGGTGGAACCGCCGCCCCGCTACACCGGTTGAGGGTGGTATTGCTGATGGGGAGGCCAACCGATGGCACGACATCCGAATCCAGGGGCAATCCCACGGGGCTTTCTGCTCGCCGCCGGCCTGATGCTGTGCGGCGCCGGTCCGGCGCTGGCGCAGGGAAGCTGCGCCGCGCTGGTGGACCGCTTCGCCGCCGACCACAACCTGTCGGCCAGCCCGCCGCCGGTCGCCGCCCCGCCGGGCAGTTCCGGTTCCACGGCGGCCGACGGGGCGCTGCCCAGCGGGCGGTCGGGGCAAGGTTCCGGGGCGACGCCGGACCAGCTCGCCCGCTCGGGCGGAGTGGTCGCGCCGCCGGCCTCGGGCGATCAGGCGGTGATCGAGCCGCCGCGCACCGGCGCCCCCATGCCGACCGCCCCGGCGGTGCGGCCCGACGCCGCCCCCAACAGCGGCTCCTCCATGGAGAGCGGGTCGATGGGGCAGGCGGCGCGCAACGCCCAGATCGAATCGCTGGTGACCGCCGCGCGCTCCGCCGCGAAGGATGGCAACGAGCAGCTCTGCATGGAGTCGCTGGACAAGGCGCGCAACCTCACCCGCGCCGCGCCGGGAGTGACGGGAGGGGGCGGCTGATGGCGACGGCGAGGATGATGGCCGGGATGGCGACGGCAGAGATGGCGCTGGCCGGGGTAGAGTTGGCCGGGGTGGAGTTGGCCGAGTTGAGCGTCGCAGGCCCTTTTCCGCCCACCCCGCCCACGCCCGACATGCCGGTGCCGCCGCCCGGCATGCCGGATCTGCCCGGCGACCCGTCCCGCCCGCCGATCAAGGAGCCGCCGGACCCCATTCCCGTCCCGCCGGAGGAACCGCCGCCAAACCCCGAACGGCTGGCCCCCGAACGGCTGGCCTGAAAATCGCCGTCTGGGAGAAAAATGGCACCGGGGCCGCGGGCGCGCGAAACGACGCGCCTGCGGTCTTGTGATTCGCGCGAGGAAAGGCGATGTCTTCTCCTGGGCACCGAAGGCCGGTGCCGCGTCGTCTCTTGGAGTTCAGTGGGTCTCATGCACCGTCAACCCCCGCGCCAGCACGTCTACCGCCAGCCCGTCGTCCTCGGCACCCAGGTTCAGGCCACCGTGAAGTGGTACGATCCCAACCGCGGCTTCGGCTTCGTGAAGTTCGAGGATGGGTCGCCCGACGCCCTGATCCCCGCCGCCATCGTCGCCACCGCCGGCCACGACTCCCTGCCCGACGGCGCCACCGTCGTGGTGGACATCGTGGAGGGGCGCAAGGGCAACCAGGTCTCCGCCCTGCATTCCGTCGACACCTCCACCGCCGCACCGGCCCGCGCGCCGCGTCCCCAGGGGCCGCGCCCGTCCTATGGCGAGCGGAGCTTCGGCGAGCGTGGCGGTGACCGGGGCGGTGACCGCGGTTTCGGTGACCGGAGCTTCGGGGATCGTGGCGAGCGCGGCTTCGGTGGCCGTGGACCGGGCGACCGGGGCAACAGCCGTGGTTTCGGTGATCGCGGGGGCGACCGGGGCTTCAACGATCGGGGCGGCGACCGCGGCTTCAATGATCGTGGCTTCAACGACCGGGGCGGCGACCGTGGCGGCTTCGGCGGCCCGCGCCGTCCGGCGGCGGGCGGTCCGACCTCCCAGACCGAAGGCACGGTGAAGTGGTTCAACGCCACCAAGGGCTTCGGCTTCATCGCCCAGGACGGCGGCGGCCAGGACGTGTTCGTCCACATCAAGGCGGTGGAGCGCTCCGGCCTTCAGGGGCTGAACGACGGCCAGCGCGTCCGCATCTCCGTCCGCCAGGGCGACAAGGGTCCGGAAGCCGTCTCGGTGGAAGAGGCGTAAGGCTCCGGTCTACCGAAGGTGGGCCACCGAAGGTAGGGTGTCAATCGGACCAGTTGAACGGCGGCGCAAAGCCGCGCATCGTGGCGGGGCGGGGTGGCGGTGCGACGGCGCGCCGCCCCGGCCCGACACGACCAAGAGAGGACGTCCAGTGGTTCCCGTCACCTGTCCGACCACGCCCTTCGACGGGCAGAAGCCCGGCACCTCCGGGCTGCGCAAGGCCGTCACGGTCTTCGAGCAGCCGCGCTACCTGGAGAATTTCGTCCAATCCATCTTCGACTGCGTGGACGGGCTGGCCGGCGCCACGCTGGTGATCGGGGGCGACGGGCGGTATCACAACCGCACCGCCGTGCAGACCATTCTGCGCATGGCCGCGGCCAACGGCGTCGCGCGCGCGGTCGTCGGGCGCGGCGGCATCCTGTCCACCCCGGCGGCCTCCTGCGTCATCCGCAAGCGGGGCGCCGTCGGCGGCGTGATCCTGTCGGCCAGCCACAACCCCGGCGGCCCGGACGGCGATTTCGGCATCAAGTTCAACGCCGCCAACGGCGGCCCGGCGCCGGAATCGATGACCGACGCCTTCTTCGCCCGCTCCAAGGTCATCGCCGCGTACAAGACCCTGGAGTCGCCCGATCTCGACCTCGACACGCTCGGCGAGACGGCGCTCGGCGGCATGGCGGTGGAGGTCATCGACCCGGTGGCCGACTATGCGGAGCTGATGGAGTCGCTGTTCGACATGGCGGCCATCCGCGCCATGTTCGCGTCGGGCTTCCGCATGGTGTTCGACGCCATGCACGCGGTCACCGGCCCCTACGCCACGGAAATCCTGGAGCGTCGCCTGGGCGCCCCCGCCGACACCGTCATCAACGGCACGCCGCTGGAGGATTTCGGCGGACACCACCCCGACCCGAACCTCGCCCACGCGGAGGAACTGGTGGAGCGGCTGTTCGGGCCGGACGCGCCGGATTTCGGCGCCGCGTCGGACGGCGACGGCGACCGCAACATGATCCTGGGCCGCAACGTCTTCGTGTCGCCCAGCGACAGCCTCGCCGTGCTGGCCGCCAACGCCACCCATGTCCCGGCCTTCAAGGGCGGTCTGGCGGGAGTCGCCCGTTCCATGCCGACCAGCCGGGCGGTGGACCGGGTGGCGGCGAAGCTGGGGATTTCCTGCTACGAGACGCCGACGGGCTGGAAGTTCTTCGGCACGCTGCTCGACGCCGGGCGCATCAACCTGTGCGGCGAGGAGAGCTTCGGCACCGGCGCCGACCATGTGCGGGAGAAGGACGGGCTGTGGGCCGTCCTGATGTGGCTCAACGTCCTGGCCGCCCGCGGCCTGTCGGTGGCCGAGTTGATGGCCGAACATTGGGGCACCTACGGGCGCACCTATTACGGCCGCCACGATTACGAGGCCATCCCGCAGGAGGCCGCCGACGCCCTGATCGCGGAACTGCGCGCCAAACTGGCGGGGCTGGCCGGCACGGATCTCGGCGGGCGCACGGTCTCCGCGGCGGACGAGTTCGCCTACACCGACCCGGTGGACGGCAGCCGGTCCGAGCGGCAGGGCCTGCGCGTCGGGTTCGAGGACGGGTCGCGCATCGTCTACCGTCTGTCCGGCACCGGCACGTCGGGCGCCACGCTCCGCGTCTATTTCGAGCGGTACGAGCCGGTCGGCGGGGACCATGGGATGAACGCCCCGGCGGCGCTGAAGCCGCTGGCCGATCTGGCGGCGGAGCTGGCCGGCATCGAACGGCACACCGGACGGACCAAGCCGGACGTTGCCACCTGACGGCGGGCCTTTTCCCTTGTGAACAGGGGCGGTTCCCCATTCCCTCCACGCAGGGAAGATAACCGGCGGACGCCGGGTGTCATCGGCGCGGGAGCCGCCCATATCCCCTGTGACCGTCATTCCGTCACAGGAGCCGCCCGATGTCCGCCCCCTCCAACCGCTCCCCGGTCAGTTCCGCCCCGGCGTCGCCCGCCGGCTTCGACCTGACGCCGCCGACGCCGGATCAGCGCGCGGCGCTGGTGGAGCGCCTGTCGGACGAGGAGCGGCACGTCCTGCTCAGCCACGGGACGGAGGCGCCCTTCTGCGGCGGCCTGCTGGACAACAAGAAGCCGGGCATCTACGCTTGCCGGCTGTGCGGCCTGCCGCTGTTCCAATCCGCGACGAAGTTCGAGTCCGGCACCGGCTGGCCCAGCTTCACCGCCCCCTTCGACAACGCGCATCTGAAGCTGGTGCAGGACACCAGCCACGGCATGGTGCGGGTGGAAACCCTGTGCGCCCGCTGCGGCAGCCACCAGGGCCACGTCTTCCCCGATGGCCCGGCGCCCACCGGTTTGCGCTTCTGCATCAACTCCGTCTCGCTGGCCTTCGTGCCGGAGGGGGAGGGGTTGGCGAAGAGCGTGCAGGATTGGGTGGAGGAGGGGGCGGCGTTTTAGCTCACGGTGCCCCCACCCCGAACTCCCCGTTTCACTGGATATCCCCTTCATGCCGTCCGACGACTTGTCCCTTCCGCCGATTTCCGTTCTCGACCTCGCCCCCGTGCCGCAGGGAAGCACGCCGGGCGACGCGCTGCGCAACACGCTGGACCTCGCCCGCCATGCCGAACGGCTGGGCTACCGCCGCTATTGGCTGGCGGAGCACCACAACATGACCGGCATCGCCAGCGCCGCCACCTCCGTCGTCATCGGCCATGTGGCGGCGGGCACCTCGACCATCCGCGTGGGGGCCGGCGGCATCATGCTGCCCAACCATTCGCCGCTGGTGATCGCCGAGCAGTTCGGCACGCTGGAAGCGCTGTTTCCGGGCCGCATCGACCTCGGCCTGGGCCGGGCGCCCGGCACCGACCAGATGACCCTGCGCGCCCTGCGCCGCGACCCGTCGGTGGCCGAGCAGTTCCCACAGGACGTGCTGGAGCTTCAGGCCCTGCTCGGCCCCGTCCAGCCCGGCCAGCGGGTGCAGGCGGTGCCCGGCGCCGGGTCGAACGTGCCGTTGTGGATTCTCGGCTCCAGCCTGTTCGGCGCGCAGTTGGCGGCGGCCTTCGGGCTGCCCTACGCCTTCGCCTCGCATTTCGCGCCGGACGCGCTGATGCGGGCGCTGCGGGTCTACCGGGACAACTTCACCCCCTCCGCGCAGCTCGACCGGCCCCACGCCATGGTCGGGGTGAACGTCTTCGCCGCCGAGACCGACGCGGAGGCGCGCCGGCTCTTCTCCTCCGCCCAGCAGAGCTTCACCCATCTGATCCGCGGCACCCGCGGCCAATTGCCGCCGCCCATCGACGACATCGAGAGCTACTGGGCGCCCCACGAGAAGGCCCAGGCCATGAACATGCTCTCCTGCTCCTTCGTCGGCTCGGCGGAGACGGTGCGGCGCGGGCTGGAGTCCTTCCTCGCCGAGACCGGCGCCGACGAGATCATGGTGGCCTCGGCCATTTACGACCATGCGGCGCGGGTGCGCTCCTACGAGATCCTGGCGGAGGTCCACCGGTCGCTCGGCGCCGCGGCCTGACGCGCTCCAATTAGGAGGAACGGGCCGGCGCAACCGCACTGCGCGCTTCGCGGACTGCGCCATGGACCACGCCGGAGGGAAGACTTATCGTCTGTGGCCCGGCGTCGCGTGACGCGGTTCACAGAGATGGAGAGGGGATATGGCCGAGATTCCCCACGCCAGCAGGGTCAACGTGACGCTTGAACTGCCGCTCGACGTCTATCGGCGTCTGGAACGGCGGGCGCGCTATATGAGCGTTACCGTGGAAGCGCTTGTGAAGATTATGCTGGCGCAGCAGCTTTACGAATCCAGTCTTCGCAACATGGACTAATTCATTGTTGTGATGCGGCGCGCATGGCGGCCTCCACGGCGGCCTCCAGGTCGCCGTGGCTCTCCACCAGCGGCGACAGCCCGGCCTCGTCCAGGACGGCGCGGACGGGGGCGGGCACCGCCGTCAGCACGATGCGCCGGCCCGCGCTCCTGGCCTGCCGCACCGCCAGCAGCAGCGAGCGCAGCCCCGCCGGGGTCAGTTGCGTCACCGCCGACAGGTCGAGCACCAGCCCGACCGGCGCCTTTGCGGGCGCGTCCGGGGCGGCATCCGGTGCCGGGGGGGCCAGCGCGGCCATCAGCCGCGCCTCGAACCGGGGGGCGGCGGCGCTGTCGATCGGCCCCACCGGGCGCAGGATCGTCACGTCGCCTCGGACCTCTTCCGCGATTTGCATCAAACCCTCCGATTTCCCCATCCGGCCGGGCCTGCTATACCTCTTCCGGCGGGGGATTTCCCATCACACGGATCATCGTACAGCAGAGCGGCGGCGGGGGCATGGAATCGGACGGACGCTTCGGCGGCGGGGCGGGCCTGCGGGACGGCGGAGAGTTTCCCGCGGAGCCCGGCACGGGGCCGCGCGCGCTGCCGGCCTTCCTCGCGGCGGGTCCCGCCGTTCCTCCGGAGGAGCGCCCGACGGCCGACGCTCCGCCGGACCAGCCGGCGCGGCTGCGCGGGGCGCTGAACCCGCTGCTGGCCGCGGCGGGGCCGCTGCTCGACCTCGCCGGGGCGCTGCGCGAACGCTCCGGGTATGAGAACCCGGAAGCGCTGCGCGACCCCATCCTGGCCGACATCCGCCGGTTCGAGGCGGAGGCCGCCGCCGCGGGCGTGCCGCCGGAGGAGGTGCGCGTCGCCCGCTTCGCGCTGTGCACCATGCTGGACGACGTGGTGCGGGCCACCCCCTGGGGGGCGCGCTGCCGCTGGGCGCGCGACGGGCTGGCGGCGGTGGTGGACCCCGTTGCCGGCGGGCCGGACCGCTTCTTCGACCTGCTCGACACCATGCTGAGCGACCCGCGCCTGCACCGCCGGGAGCTGGAGCTGTTCTACGCCTGCCTGTCGCTGGGTTTCGAGGGGAAGTTCCGCGACAAGCCGCGCGGCGCCCACGATCTTGCCCACCTGCGGGACGAGCTGTTCCGCGTGCTGCGCCGCCTGCGCGGGGAGCGGGAGCGCGCGCTGTCGCCGCAATGGCGGGGCGTGGCCGAACGATTCCGCCCGCTGGGCCTCGTCCTGCCGCCCTGGCTGGCGGGGGCGGCGGTCGCCGCCCTGCTGGGCGGGCTGTTCCTGCACCTGTCGGTCTCGCTGGGCAGCCGGGCGGACGAGGTGGTGGTCCGGCTGGGCGCGCTGCTTCCCGACCGTCCGCTGGAGCTGGTCCGCGCCGCCCCGCCGCCGCCGCCCAGCGCCGGGCCGGCGCTGGCCGTCCGGGTCACCGCCCTGCTTCAGCCGGAAATCCGCTCCGGCGCGGTGGCGGTGCTGGCCGGCGACGACGGGGCGCTGGTCATCCGCATCGAGGGGGCGGGCATGTTCGCCACCGGCAGCGACGCGATCCGCGCCCGCTACCGCGCCGTGGTCGACCGCGTCGGGCAGGCGCTGGGTCCCGAGGCGGGGCGCGTGGTGGTGGTCGCCCACACCGACGACCAGACGCCGCACACCGGCCCGCTGCCCACGGCGGAGGCGCTGACCCAGGCGCGGGCGCTGGCCGTCCTGAAGATCCTGGAGCGCACGCTGGGTCCCGACCGCCTGACCGCCGAAGGGCGGGGCGAGCGCGAGCCGCTGGCCCCCAACACCACGCCGGCCAACCGGGGCGCCAACCGGCGCGTCGATGTCCGGCTCTACCCCGAATAGGCCGCGGCCCATGCGCGAACCGTCCTCGCAAGCCCGCCCCGAAACTCGCGACTCCCGCCGGTCCCGCCGCCCCGCTCCGGCGATGGCGCCGCGCCTGCGCTGGTGGGCCACCCTGGGGGTCGCCCTGTCGGTGGGGCTGCTGGGCTGGGCGGTGACGCCGCTGCTCGGGGTGGGGGGCTTGGCCCGCCTGTTGCCGGCGCTGCTTCTGCTCGGCCTGTGGTACGCGCTGAACCGGCGCGAGGACGGTCGGGAGAGCGCCGCCAACGCCCGCTTCGTGGAAGCGCTGGCGGCATCCCGCGATCCGGAGCTGAAGGCGTCGCTGGACGAGCTGGGCACGGTGCGCGAGCGGCTGGACGCCGTGATCGACCGGCTTAAGACGCAGCGCTTCGGCGCGCGCTGGGGCGGGCAGTATCTCTACCAGCTTCCCTGGTATCTGGTGATCGGCGCCCCCGGCTCGGGCAAGACCACGGCGCTGGCCAACGCCCGCCTGGGAGCGGCGCTGGGCGGCGGGCTGGACGGCATGCCGGTGCAGAATCTGGGCGGCACCCGCAATTGCGACTGGTGGTTCACCGACGAGGCGGTGCTGATCGACACGGCGGGCCGCTACACCACCCAGGACAGCCGCCGTGCGGTGGACGGGCGCGTCTGGTCCGGCCTTCTCGACCTGCTGAAGGAGCACCGCCCGCGCCAGCCGGTGAACGGCGTGCTTCTGACCATCAGCCTGACCGACCTCGCCGCCTGGAGCGACGAGGAGCGGCACAACCACGCCATCACCATCCGTCAGCGGCTGGGCGAGCTGCGCGCCCATCTGGGCATCCGCGTGCCGGTCTATCTGCTGTGCACCAAGGCCGACCTCGTGGACGGCTTCACCACCTATTTCGACCCGCTGGACCGGGCGGAGCGCGCCCAGGTCTGGGGCATCACCTTTCCGGTGGAGGACGTTCCCCCCGGCCCGCTGGCCAGCTTCCACGCGCAGTTCGAGGCGCTGCTGCGCCGGCTGGAGGAACGGCTTCCCGAACGGCTGCACCAGGAACCGGACATCCAGCGGCGCAGCGACGCCTTCGCCTTCCCCCTGCGCATGGCGGAGTACGAGGCGGCCCTGGCCGACCTCGTGGACACCGCCTTCACCGCGGAGGCGGAGGAGGCGGTGCCCCTGCTGCGCGGCATCTACCTCAGCAGCGCCACCCAGCCCGGCGCCTCCGCGGAGTCGCCGGCCCAGACCTTCTTCCTGGAACGGCTTCTGCCCGAGGTGGTCTTCCCCGAGGCGAACATGGTCGGGGTGGACCGCGCGCTGGAGCGGGCGCAGCGCCGCAACTACGCCTGGGCGCTGGGCGGGGCCGCGGCGGCGGGGCTTCTGCTGGGGCTGGCCGGGCTGAACAGCCACCGCGTCAACGACGCGCTGCTGGCGCGGGCGGAAGCGGCGGTCGCGGAGGCGGAGGAGCGGCTGCGCGCGCTGGACACCCCGCCGCGCTCCCTGACGCGGGTGGACGACGCCGATTTCCTGGCGGTGCTGCCGGCGCTCGACGCGCTGCGCGCCCTGCCCGCGGGCTGGACCGAGCGGGCGGAGCGGCGGGCGTCCCTGCTCGGCTTCGGCCTGTCGCAGGGGGAGCGCGTTGGCCTTCCCGCGGAGGACGTCTACCGGCGGGCGCTGCGCAGCGTCTTCCTGTCGCGCATCGTCCTGCGGCTGGAGGAGCAGCTCCGCACCGGCTGGGCGCGGCCCGACCTGCTGCGCCAGAGCCTGCGCGCCTACGCCATGATCGGCGGGCGGGAGCCGCTCGACCCCGCGGTGCTGGCCGAATGGCTGGCCGCCGACTGGCAACGCACCTTGCCCGGTCCCGCGCATGAGGCGCAGCGCCGGGCGCTGGGCGACCATCTGGCCGCGCTGGTGGAGGCCGGCTTCGCCCCGGTGCCGCCGGACGAGGCGCTGGTGTCCCGCGTTCTGGACGTGCTGGGCCAGCCGGCTCCGTCCGCTCCCCAAGGGTCCGGCAACGGCGGGGCCGGCTGATGAGCCCCGGTTTCGCGGTGGGCTTCCATGGAAAGGTGCCGGCGCGCGGCGATTTCGTGGGATACGGCCTGCCGCGCGGCGTGCTGATTCCTTGGGACGCCTGGCTGACGGAGGTTCTGGAGGCGGCGGTGCGCCAGCTCGGCACGTCCTGGGAACGGCTGTTCCAGTCGGCCCCGGTCTGGCGTTTCGCGCTGTCGCCCGGCCTGTGCGGGGAACCGCCGCTGGCCGGCATCATGATGCCCAGCGCCGACCGGGTGGGGCGGCAGTACCCCTTCACCATCGTCGGCACGCTGCCCTACGGCACGGATCTGGCGGTGGTGCCCGTGGCCTGCCTGCACTGGTTCACCCGCGCGGAGTCCATCGCCGCCGACGCCTGCCGCGCCGGGGCGGACGTGGACGCTCTGCCCGCCCGCATGGCCATCCTGGGCCGCCCGGAGCCGAACGGTGCCGATCCCACGGTCGCCACCGTGGTGGAGGAGCGCGTCGGCCCCCTGCCGCCCCGCGCCAGCCTGTGGTGGAGCCGCGGCGGCGGGCGGGTTCCGCCGTCGGTGCTGACCTGCTGCGGCCTGCCCCGCTCCACCCGCGCCGCGGCCTTCATCGACGGGGCCTGGCAGCGCCGGGGATGGGACGATCTGGACGGGTAGGGTGTCGCGCCGGGCCCCCAAACCTCATCCCCCCAGATTGACGATTTCCACCCGCCGGTTCTCCGCCGCTTTCGGCTTGCCGGGCAGCAGCGGTTCCCGCGCGCCCATTCCGGCGGTGTCCAGCCGGTCGCGGCGCACGCCGTGCCGCTCCGCCAGATAATCCGCCACCGCGTCGGCGCGGCGCTGTGACAGCGTGAGGTTGGCCGCGTCGCCGCCCACCGCGTCGGTGTGGCCGACGATGCGGAAACGGGCGGTCGCCGCCTCCGGCGCCGTCATCACCGCCCCGATGCGGTCGAGCACCGCCCGCGATTCCGGGCGGATGCGCGCGGAGTTGAAGTCGAAGCCGATCCGGAAGACGGCGCGCAGCCCGGCCTTCAGCGCGTCGACGGGCGGGTCCCGGGGCGGTTCCGGCAAGGCGGGCACGGCCACCGGGGCGGGAGCCGGCGCGGGCGGTGGAGCGGGCGCCGGGGTGGCCGCGACCGGCGGCGGGGGCGGGCGCTTCATCAGGATGGGCGGGCAGCCGGGACCGGCGGCGCCCAGAAGGGCCGCCTGGATCTCGCATTCGCTGGGATTCGGGCCAAGCGGGACGGAGGGCGGGACCGGCGCCTGCGCCAGGACCGGAAGCGCCGCCAGTCCAAGAGCAAAAGCCCCGATGGTTGGGATTTTCCGCGTTTGCATGACCGCATTGTCCAAGCTCCGGAACGGGAGGTCAAATTCCGCGTGGAACACTTGTGCGCGCCTCTGTACGATCCCGGTCCGATCTTTCGTTTGCGGTATCTGGGAGGAAAGAAGAATGAAGTCGATGAAGGCGCTGTTCGCCGGTCTGGCGCTGGCGGCCATGGTCCTGCCGGGCGTGCTCGCCAACGGCGCGGCGGCGGCGGACTACAAGGCCGAATACAAGCTGTCCACCGTGCTGGGCAAGCCGTTCCCCTGGGGCATCGGCGGCGACCGCTGGGCCGAGCTGGTCAAGGAAAAGACCAACGGGCGCATCAATGTGAAGATGTATCCCGGCTCCGCGCTGGTGAACGGCGACCAGACCAAGGAATTCACCGCGCTGCGCCAGGGCGTGATCGACATGGCGGTGGGCTCCACCATCAACTGGTCGCCGCAGGTGAAGGAGCTGAATCTCTTCTCGCTGCCCTTCCTGATGCCTGACCACAAGGCCATGGACGCGCTGACCCAGGGTCCGGTCGGCAAGCAGCTCTTCGACCTGCTCGCCACCAAGGACGTGGTGCCGCTGGCCTGGGGCGAGAACGGCTTCCGCGAGATCTCCAACTCCAAGCGCGCCATCCGCACGCCGGAGGATCTGAAGGGCCTGAAGATCCGCGTCGTCGGCTCGCCGCTCTACCTCGACACCTTCACCGCGCTGGGCGCCAACCCGACGCAGATGAGCTGGGCCGACGCGCAGCCCGCCCTGTCCACCGGCGCCGTCGACGGGCAGGAGAACCCGGTGGGCGTGTTCGTCGCCGGCAAGCTGCCGACGCTGGGCCAGAAGCACCTGACCCTGTGGGGCTACGTCGCCGACCCGCTGATCTTCGTGGTCAACAAGGAGGTCTGGAACGGCTGGTCCAAGGAAGACCAGGAGGCGGTGCGCGCCGCCGCCGTCCAGGCCGCCGCGGAAGAGGTCGCCATTGCCCGCAAGGGCATCACCGCCCAGGACGACAGCCTGCTGAAGGACATCGCCGGCCAGGGCGTGGAGGTCGTGCAGCTCACGCCCGAGCAGCAGAAGGCGTTCCAGAAGGCCACCCAGGCCGTCTATGACAAGTGGGCCAAGACGATCGGCCCGGACCTCGTGAAGGCCGCCGAAACGTCCATCGCCGACCGGAAGTAAGCCTGCCGCCTGCCGTGCTATTGCCCCCACCCTGACCCTCCCCCGCTGTCGCAGGGGAGGGAGGGACCCGCGAAGCGGGAGGGTGGGGGCAACCGGTTCCCAATTCGAGACCATCTCAATGAACAACGACCTGCTGGAAGCCGGCATGGCGACGGAGCAGCCCAAGACGCGGGTGCCGGTGACGCTGGAACGCGCGCTGGCCGCCCTGTCCATGGCCGCCCTGTGCCTCGTCACCTTCGCCAACGTCGTGACGCGCTACCTGACCGACGTGTCGCTGGCCTTCACCGAGGAGTATTCGATCTTCCTCCTGGTGGTCATGACGTTGTTCGGTTCCGCCGTGGCCGCCGCCGCCGACCGGCACATCCGGATCACCTTTCTCGCCGACAAGCTGCCGCCGCCCGTCCGCCGCGTGACGGAGCTGGTGGCCTGGACGGCGGCTCTGGTCATGTTCGGCCTGCTCGTCTGGTACGGCGGGCGCCTGACCTACGACCAGTGGCGGTTCGAAGAGACTTCGCCCGGTCTGGGCAATCCGCAATGGCTCTATACGGTCTGGCTTCCGCTGCTGTCGGCGGTGGTGGCCCTGCGCGTGATCGGGCGCCTGATCCGCACGGCGAAGGGAACGGCCTGATGGCGATGACGATTCTGTTCGGCGGCTTCCTGCTGCTTCTGGTGATCGGCGCGCCGCTGGCGGTGGCGCTGGGGCTGGCGGGGTCTCTGGCGATCCTGGACGCGCAGCTCGGCATCCTGTCGGTGCCGACCAACGTCTATGCGGGCATCGCCAAGTACCCGCTGCTGGCGATCCCGGTCTTCATCCTGGCCGGCCTGATCTTCGAGCGGGCGGGCGTCGCCAAGCAACTCGTCACCTTCGCCTCCTCCATCGTCGGGGCGAAGAACGGCGGGCTGGCGGTGGTGGCGATCCTGGTCTGCATGGTGATGGGCGGTATCTCCGGCTCCGGCCCCGCCGACGCGGCGGCGGTCGCCACGGTGATGATCCCGTCCATGCACAAGGCCGGCTATCCGAAGGCCTTCTCGGCCAGCGTGATCGCCGCCGCCGCGGCCACGGCCATCCTGATCCCGCCATCGGTTGCCTTCATCATCTACAGCGTGCTGGTGCCCCAGGCGTCGGTGCCGGCGCTGTTCGCGGCGGGCCTGATCCCCGGCATCCTGGCCGGCCTGTCGCTGCTGGCGCCGACGATCTGGCTGTCGCGCAAGCACGGCTTCGGTTTGAAGGACGCCGGACCGCGTCCTCCCTTCTGGCGCAGCCTGCGGCAGGCGATCTGGGGGCTGCTGGCTCCGGTCATCATACTGGGCGGCCTGCGCACCGGCGCCTTCACCCCGACCGAGGCGGCGGTGGTCGCCGTCTTCTACGGTCTGGCGGTGGGTGCCTTCATCTACCGCAGCCTGACCTGGCGGGAGCTGTACGAGGTGCTGGCCGAGGCGGCGGAGATGTCCGCCGTGGTGCTTCTCATCATCGCGCTGTCCAGCGTCTTCGCCTGGGCGGGCAGCACGATGGGCGCCTTCGACCGGGTGGCCGCCATGGCGGTCGAGGGGGTGGGCCACGAAATCCTCGTGCTTCTTCTTCTGAACGTGGCGCTGCTGGCGCTGGGGATGGTGCTGGACGCGGTGTCGATCTTCCTGATCCTGCTGCCGCTGCTGACCCCGATCATGACCGCCTTCCAGTGGCACCCGGTGTGGTTCGGCGTGATGCTGACCATGAACCTCGCCATCGGCCAGTTCACCCCGCCCATGGCGGTGAACCTGATGGTGACCACGCGGGTGGCCGGCATCAGCATCGAATCGACGGTGCGCTGGGTGCTGTGGATGGTCGCGGCGATGCTCGGCGCGCTGGTCCTGGTGACCTTCGTGCCGGAACTGTCGCTCTGGCTGCCCCGGAAGCTCGGCTACCTGTAGCCCTCAGCTCTTGGCGCGGCGGGTGGCCAGAAGGATGCCCGCCGCGATCAGGCCGATCCCGGCGGCGTGGTAGAGGTGGGGCTGCTCGCCCAGGAACAGGATGGCGAGGATGCTCCCGAACACCGGCATCAGATGGATGCACATCCCCGCCGTGTTGGCGCCCACCAGCGCGACGGCGCGGTTGAAGCAGAGATAGGCCGCGATCGACGGGAACAGCGCCACATAGGCGACCGCCCCCAGTGCCGTCGGGGAGAGCGGCATCGGGTCCCCGCCGATGCTTTCCCACAGATAGAAGGGCAGCAACATCGCCGCCCCGCCCGCGAAGGTGACGGCGATGAAGCTGAGGCCGTGCACCGCCGGGCGGCGGCGCAGCAGGGCGGTGTAGGCGGCGTAGCCGAGCACCGCCGCCAGCACCCACAAATCCCCGGCGTTGAGCTGCAGCCCGATCAGCACCGCCGGGTCGCCCCGCGCGATCAGCGTCAGGGCGCCCACCAGCGACACGGCGATGCCCAGCCCCTGCAGCGGGGTCACCCGGTCGCCGAACAGAGCCAGGCTCATCAACACGATCAGCACCGGCATGGAGGACTGCATCATCACCGCGTTCAGCGCCGTGGTGGTGTGGAGCCCGACATAGAGGAAGGTGTTGAAGACCGCGATGCCCAGCCCGGACAGCAGCAGGACCACCGGCCAATGCCGGGCCAGCGCGCGCGCGTCGTGCCGCAGGTGCCGCCACGCGAAAGGCAGCACCAGCAGCATCCCCAGCGTCCAGCGCCAGAAGGCCAGCCCGACCGGCGGCACCTCGCCCGACACCGCGCGGCCCAGGACGGCGTTGCTGGACCAGAAGAGCGGCGGCAGCATCATCAGCAGCCACGCCTGATCGAAGAGGCGGCGTCGGGCTGGGGTGGCGTTCTCGCTCACGTCTTGGCACTCGTCAGGCTGGGCGTCGGGCCGGGTATCGGGCTGGTGCGCGTGGCGGCTCAGCCGCGGCGGCGCGGGGAGGCGAAGGGGGCGCGGGGACCATCGCCGCGGGGACCGTCGCTGCGGAAGCCCTCGCCGCGCGGGCCGTCACGGCGCGGGCCGTCGCCCTTGGGACCACGCCCATCGCCACGGGAGCCCTCGCCGCGCGGGCCGTCGCCGCGGCCTTCGCGCGGGGGCTTCGGCGGCAGGCGCATTTCCGCGTCCAGCTCGGCGATGCGCTTCACCAGCGCTTCGCGGATCGCCGGGGCCGCGTGGGACTTCAGGGTGGCAAGCTGCTCCTTCAACTGCTGGAGCTGGAGCTGCTTCTGCTCCCGCGTGCGCTTGATGGCGACGTTGTCGGAATGCTGGCCGTCGAAGGCGCGCATGGAAAGGTCCTCGTTGAAGAAAATAAGACACCCGCCGCGGCGTCCCAGCGGACGCCCGGTCGGGGAGCGCGGATTATTGGAAAGGCACCGGCGCCAAAGCAAGCCGGGAGTTTGCTCCGCCGGTGCGATAAAGCGGTTGACGGCGGCGATCAGGGGGCGGCGGGCGGCCTTTCGCGGAACAGCGACACGGCCTCGTCCAGATAGCGCGACAGGGCGGCGGCGGCCTCCTCCGGCCCGGTGCGGCGCGACCCTTGGACGCGGGCCTCGGCGGCGGCGGCGGCCAGGACGGCGGGGTCGGCGGCGAGCGCGGACAGCCGCTCCACGAAGGCGCCGTAGTCGGGGTGGATGAAGCGCGGACCGACGACGCTGGCGACGTCCCCGGCGGGAAGCGACAGCGGCACGGCGCCGGCGGTCAGGGCCTCGGCGACGCTGGCGCCTCCGCCGGTCCGCCGGGGATTGACATAGGCGTCGCAGACCGCCAGCAGGGCGCCCATGTCCGACACATAGCCCAGATGGCGCAGCCGTTCGGCGTGGCGCGACGCGGCCAGCCTTCCGGGCAGGGCGTCGGCATGGCCGGCGAAGACGGCGACCGCGCGGGGCACGCGGTCGAACAGCGTCTCCAGCATGGCGAGGAAGGCGCCGTCCGCCTCCTCGTCCAGCCGGTTGCCGACCACCGCGCAGACGAAGGCGTCCTCCGCCAGCCCGAAAGCGGCGCGCGAGCCGGCCACCCTCGGTGCGCCGCCGGCCAGCGAATGCAGGAAGCGGAAGGGCCGCCAGGACCGGGCCAGCGGGCCGTGCGCGGGGGCGGCCCCGCCGCCGAAATCCAGCACGACGTCGGCCAGCGACAGGGTGGCCCCGGTGGTGGTCGGGATGCACAGGGTGGGGCGCGTTCCGGCCATGAGGTCCGCCACGACGCTCGACCCGCCGAGCGACAGCACCAGATCGGGATCGAGCGCCGCGATGGCCTCCATGAACCAGGCGATCTTGCCGGGGCTGACGCAGGGCTCGACGGAGGACAGCATCCGGTAGGCGCGCCCGTCCGCCTCGATCATCTGCTTGCCGGTGAAGGCGGGTTCCACCGACGCCGCGAAGGATGGCACGAACAGGCTGTGGATCTCCGACGGCATGATGTTGGTGTTGAGGATCACCACCTCCCGCCCGCAGCGGTCTTCCAGAAGGGCGGCGTAGGACAGCAGGTCCCGCGACGGCTGGTGGCGCAGCGACAGGAACTGGTTGGTCACCAGCACGACCCGCCCGGTGTCCGCTCCCCCGGTCCGGCGGGGGGGCGGGGCGATGGCCTGACGGCGGCGGATCTCCTCGACGATGCGGCGATAGAAAGGGAACTGCCGCTCCTCGAAGAAGCCGGGGCGGCTGGCCGGGTTCATCCGCATCAGGAACAACTGGCGCCCGACGCAGCAATGGATGTGCAGCAGCCCTTCCAGCCCCGACCGCGCGATGTTTCTCTCCACCGCGTCCAAGAGCTCGTCGTAGTAGCGCAGATCGCCCGAGACGGCGGCCATGGCCGACAGCAGCAGGATGGTGTCCGCTCCTCGCGCCAGCCGCGGCAACTCCCGCGCCGCCCGTGCCCGCTCGGTCTTGGGCCGGTCAAGAAACGCCTCGCAGAGAGTCTCGATGGCCTTCAGATCCTGCCCGCCGGTCACGGGGCGGCGCAAAGCGGCGGCGAGGTCGGCGAGGGGGGAGGTGGGCTGGGGCATCGGCCTTGCTGTAAAAGGAACGGCGCGATGAGTTGTGCCACACATGGAAAGGCCCCGGAAGGCGTTACCTTCCAGGGCCTTAGAGTGGTGCCGCAGCAGGGATTTGAACCCCGGACCTACTGATTACGAATCAGTTGCTCTACCCCTGAGCTACTGCGGCTTCGACGTCGGTGCGTCGTGGGCGCGGAAATTAACCGCGAGGGAGGACCGGTGCAAGCGCTTTTTTGGGAGATGGATAAAATTATCCTTTCTGGCGGATGACGTCCAGAAAGGGGTCGGCATAACGCTCCAGCTTGCGGGCGCCGACGCCGGGCAGGCGGGCGAAGGCGGCGCGGTCCATCGGGCGGGTGGCGACCATCTCCAGCAGCGTGCTGTCGTGGAAGATCACGTAGGGCGGGACCCCCTGCGCGCGGGCCAATTCGGTGCGGCAGTCCTTCAGCGCGTGCCACAGGGCGTCGTCGGCGGGGGACAAGGTGCCGCGGGCGCCGGCGCGCGACACGCCCTCGCCGGACAGGCTGCCAGAGGAAGGGGAGGAGCCGCCGCGGGAGACGTGGCGGCGCAGGGCGTCGTGGACGCCGCGGCGCTTCTCCACGACCGGGTCCTTGCGCAGCTTCACCGGCTGCTGGCCCTTGATAACCGGGATGCCCGCATCGGTCAGGCGGAAGCCGCCATAACCCTCCAGATCGACCGTCAGATAGCCGGCGGCGACGAGCTGGCGGTAGACCGACTGCCATTCCGCCTTCGACAGCTCCTTGCCGCAGCCGAAGGTCTTCAGCGCATCGTGCGCCTGCTGGGCCACCTTCTCCGTGGCGTTGCCCAGAAGCACGTCGATCAGGTGCCCGGCGCCATAGCGCTGGCCGGTGCGGTAGACCGCGGACAGGGCCTTCTGCGCGGCAATGGTGCCGTCCCAGGTCTCCACCGGCTCCAGGCAGGTGTCGCAGTTGCCGCAGGGCGCCTCCAGCGTCTCGCCGAAGTAGTTCAGCAGCACCTTGCGGCGGCAGGCGGAGGTCTCGCAGAAACCGAGAAGCGCCTCCAGCTTGGAGCGTTCGACGCGGCGGTGGGAATCGCCCGCCTCCGACTGCTCCAGCATCTGGCGCAAGGACACCACGTCGGCCATGCCGTAGCTCATCCAGGCGTCGGCGGGCAGGCCGTCGCGTCCGGCGCGGCCGGTCTCCTGGTAATAGGCTTCCAGGCTCTTGGGCGGGTCGAGGTGGCAGACGAAGCGCACGTTCGGCTTGTCGATGCCCATGCCGAAGGCCACCGTCGCCACCATGACGATGCCTTCGCCCTTGATGAACAGGTCCTGGTTCGCCTCGCGCACCTCCGGCGGCAGGCCGGCGTGGTAGGGAAGCGCCTCCCGCCCCTGCTGGTTCAGCCAAGCGGCGGTGTCCTCCACCTTCGCCCGCGACATGCAGTAGATGATGCCGGCGTCCTCGGGATGGTGCTCCCGCAGGAAGGCCAGCATCTGCTGGCGCTCGCTCTTCTTCGGGACGACGCGGTAGGTGATGTTGGGCCGGTCGAAGCTGGACAGGAAGACGCGGGCCTCGGTCAGCCCCAGCTTGTCCTTGATCTCCGCGCGGGTCTGCGCGTCCGCCGTGGCGGTCAGCGCGATGCGCGGCACGGTCGGGTGCCGCTCGTGCAGGATGGAGAGTTGAAGATACTCGGGCCGGAAATCGTGGCCCCACTGGCTGACGCAATGCGCCTCGTCCAGCGCGAACAGGGCGAGCGTCGTGCGGTCCAGCAAATCGAGGAAGCGCGGAGTGACCAGACGCTCCGGCGCCACATAGACGAGGTCGATCTCGCCGCGGACCATGGCGCGCTCCACGTCGCGCGCCTCGGCGGCGTCCAGGGAGGAGTTGAGGAAGGCCGCGCGCACGCCCAACTCGCGCAGCGCCGTCACCTGATCCCGCATCAGGGCGATCAGCGGAGAGACGACCACCGTCACGCCGTCGCGCACCAGCGCCGGCACCTGATAGCACAGCGATTTGCCGCCGCCCGTGGGCATGAGGACGAGCGCGTCGCCCCCACGGATCACATGGGCGATGATGTCGGCCTGCTGTCCGCGGAAGGCGGAATAGCCGAAGACCGACCGCAGCACCTCCAGGGCGGGATCGGAAGACGGGTCCGCCGGGCGGGCCGTGAAATTGAAGAGCGAGTCCACGCCGATGCGATTCAGATGCTGGTCCGTCTCTGGACGATTCAAAATCCGGTGGTCGGGTCAAAATCTGGTGGCCGGGATGCGATCCCGAACTCAACGGCTATGATGTGGCACAGTTCACCCGATTCGTGAAGACGCAATCCGGAATGGGTATGGGGACAAGGGTGGCGCATCGCGCGATGCGGGAAAAACTGTGGCGCGAATGCATCCGATCGTGTGTAAAGTGAAAACGGCGGGTGGAATTGGCCACCCGCCGTTTCGAAAGGAGAAAGAGGCATGCCAAAAATGCCCTTTTTCCTGGTGCTCCAGTGGCGGCGATGGCGGATCGAAATCCGCATCACCGTGCGCTAAGCACTAGGAGCGTGCCGGTGGGTGTTAGGAGCACCTGCCGGCCACTCCCGACACGATAGCGCAATTCCCCGGCGTTGCAAATCCCCAACCGGCTACAACAGGTCGCGCAGCATCGCCACCAGCGGCACGTCGGCGGGAGGCATGGGGTAATCGCCCATGCGGTTCGGATAGACCCAGGCGAGTTTCTGCCCCTCCAGCGCCACGACATCCCCTTCCCAGACGCGGCAGACGAACAGCGGCATCAACAGGTGGAAGCTCTCGTAGCTGTGCGAGGCAAAGGTGAAGGGGGCGAGGCAACTCGCCCCCGTGTCGATGCCCAGTTCCTCCTTCAACTCGCGGACCAGGGCGGCTTCCGGCGTCTCGCCCTCATGGACCTTGCCGCCGGGAAACTCCCACAGCCCGGCCAGCGATTTGCCGGGCGGGCGCTGGGCCAGCAGGACGCGCCCGTCGGCATCCACCAGCGCCACCGCGACGACCAGCAGGGTGGGCAGGGAGCCGGGGGCCGGGGTGGAGGAGGGATCGAAGCAGGCCGGCATCAGGCGGTCTCCTGGGTGAGAAACCGCCAGCGTCCGGCGGTCAGTTCATAATGGTCGGCATCGCCCGGCGGCGTGAAGCCCGCCTTTTCCAGCACGCGGCGGGAGCGGTGGTTGCCCGGCGCGATCCGCGCCCACAGGCGGGGCAGGCCCAGCGCGAAGGCGGCGGGGACGATGGCCCGCAGCATCTCCGTCCCGTAACCGATCCCCTGGTGCGGCAGGCCAAGCCAATAGCCGACTTCACCGCCTGCCTCACCGTCCGCCAGGATCACGCCGATGCCGCCAACCGGCTGCCCGTCATCCCGGCGCACCGCCAGAAGGTCGAGCGCGGCGCGCTCCGCCCGGTTGTGGGCGGCCAGGGCGACCCAGGCGCGCCCGTCCTCCAGGCTGTAGGGATGGGGTACGCGGGCGAGCCAGCGCGCCACCTCCCACTCCCCGATCAGCGGCACGAAGCGCTCCACATCCTCCGCGCGGAAGGGGCGGAGCGTCAGCCGCGCCGTGTCGAGGCGCTCGGGCAGGGGCGCGCCGGTCATGGCTGTTGGAGCGGGTCGGCGTGTGCCTCAGCTCCGGTAGGAGCCGTTGATGTCGATGTAGCCGTGGGTCAGGTCGCAGGTCCAGACGCGGGACTTGCCGGTGCCGATGCCCAGGTCGATGTGCACGTCGATCTCCTGGCCCTTCATGTGGGCGGCGACCGGCGCCTCGTCATAGCCCGGAACCTCCATGCCCTCGGCGCAGATCAGCGTGCCGCCGATGGTGATCTTGATGAGGTCGCGGTCGGCCCGCTCGCCCGCCCGCCCGATGGCGGCGACGATGCGGCCCCAGTTGGCGTCCTCGCCGGCCAGCGCGGTCTTGACCAGCGGAGAGTTGGCGACGGTGAGCGCGATGCGCTTGGCGGCGGCGTCGCTCTCGGCGCCGACCAGCGTGATCGAGACGAACTTGGTCGCCCCCTCGCCGTCGCGCACGATCTGCAGCGCGAGGTCGAGCATCACCTCTTCCAGCGCCCTGCGGAAGTCTGCCAGCTCCGGCGCCTGGGCGTCTGTCACCGGGGCGTTGCCGGCCTTGCCGGTGGCGAACAGCAGCAGAGTGTCGCTGGTCGAGGTGTCGCCGTCCACGGTGATGGCGTTGAAGCTGCGCTCCGTGAACTCCGACAGCATGGATTGCAGCGCCGGGGCGGCGATGGCGGCGTCGGTGAAGATAAAGCCCAGCATGGTCGCCATGTCCGGAGCGATCATGCCGGAGCCCTTGGCGAAGCCGCTGATCGTCACCGTCGTTCCGCCGATGGCGACCTGACGGGTCGAGCCCTTGGCGAAGGTGTCGGTGGTCATGATGGCGCGGGCACCGGCCTCCAGCGCCGCCGAGTCGTCCTTCAGATTCGGGACCATGCCCGGCAGGACCTTGGCGATGGCATCGGCGGCCAGCGGGATGCCGATCACGCCGGTGGAGGCGACATAAACCTCGTCCGTGGCGCAGCCGGCGATCTCCGCCGCGGCCTCGACGGTCGCCTTGACGGTGGCGTCGCCGGCCTTGCCGGTGAAGGCGTTGGCGTTGCCGGCGTTGACCACGACCGCGCGGGCCGAACCGCGGGACAGGCTGTCGCGGCACCAGATCACCGGGGCGGAGCAGGTCAGCGACCGGGTCAGCACGCCGGCCACGGTGGTGCCTTCGTCGAGCACGGCCAGCATCAGGTCGTCGCGGCCCTTGTATCGGATGCCGCTGTTGGCGGTGGCGATGCGCACGCCCGCCACGGGCGGGAGCGTCGGGAAGCCGGCGGGTGCCAGGGGGGAGACGGTCGTGGCCATGGGAACGGGCTCGCGGTTCTGGTGAGCGGGGGGTGTTGGGCAGTGATTGGGATGCAAGGCGCTTGCCCCCTCCCTAACCCTCCCCCGCTTCGCAGGGGAGGGGATTGGCTCCCTCCCCTGCGTTAGCGGGGGAGGGCCGGGGTGGGGGCAACCGGTTCCGGACCTTAGTTCTTCTTAGGCTCTTCGGCCTTGGGGGCGTCCTTCGCCGGCTCTTCCTTCGGCATCGGCGAGCCGTCGAGCTGGAAGGTTTCGACCTTCGCGGCCTTGCGCAGATCCTCGACGACGTTGTTCACGATGTCCTTGCTGAGCTGCTGTTCGAGCTGCGGCTTCACCTCGTCCAGGGTCGGCTGGGGCATGGTGCGCTTGTCCTCGACCTTGATGACGTGCCAGCCGAACTGGGTCTTCACCGGCTCCTTGCTGATCTCGCCCTTCTTCATGGCGAAGGCGGCGTCGGCGAAGGGCTCGACCATCGTGTCCTTGGTGAAGTAGCCGAGGTCGCCGCCCTGCTCGGCGGCCACCGGGTCCTTCGACTTCTCCTTGGCGAGCTTGGCGAAATCGCCGCCCTTGTTGAGCTGGGCGATGATGGCCTTGGCCTCGTCCTCCTTCTCCACGAGGATGTGGCTGGCCTTCACCTCTTCCTGCGGCGGGTTCTGCTTCAGGAAGTCCTTGTAGGCCTCGTCCAGCTTGGCCGGGGTGATGCGGGACTGGACTTCCTTCTGGATGTAGGCGCGCTGGACGGCGCGCTCCTCGGCGCGCTTGATCTCGTCCTTGACCTCCGGCGTGCCGGCGAGGTTGGCCTTGTAGCCGGCCTCCGCGACGAGCTTGGAGTTCACGAGCTGCTCGATCACCGCCGGGTAGATCATTTCCAGCGGCATCTGCTGCACCTGCGGCGGAAGCTGGGCGACCATGCGCTGGACGTCGGAGCGGTGGACCGCCTCGCCGTTGACGCGCGCCACCACCGGATCGGCGTCCGCCGGGGCGGGAGCGGCCTGCGCGGCCGGAGCGGGCGTGGCCGCGGGAGCCGGAGTCTGGGCGTGTGCGGCCAGCGCGACGCCGCAGGCGGCCATCGACAGCAGGGCGGCGCGGAACACTCGATTCACCATGGAGTCTTTTCCTTCCGGCGGATGTGTCTTGTCACGGTCAATGGCATGACAGAACGTCTTATGATTGGCGGCGGCTGTACGGACGATCCGGCTCCGCGCCCGAATCCGCGGGGGATTAAGCATGGGTTCGCGGCGCGGAGCAAGCGGTCGTGATGCGTGGCCGTGACGCCTTCCTTCGGCGCCCTGCTTCGACCGTGTTCAAGGCGATATGGCGGCGGAACGGTGGTGCTTCCAGGGCGCGCCACACGCCGATCGCCGCCCCATGCAGGGCCGGCAGTCCCGCGATGGACCTCCCAAATGGCCGGGCAAAGGGGCGGGTCTCGTTGACAGAAACTTGCTTCGGGCCTATGTGAGACCGGTCAAAAAGCCGGCTTCACGACGTTCCACCCCCGAGGTTTTCATGTTCGGTGCTCTCGCCCGCAAGATTTTCGGCACCGCCAACACGCGCACGGTCAAGGCGCTGCAAAAATCCGTCCAGCAGATCAACGCGCTGGAGCCCGAGCTGGAGAAGCTCTCCGACGACGAACTGCGCGCCCGCACCGACTGGCTGCGCGGCCGGCTGTCGCAGGGCGAGACGCTCGACGCCATCCTGCCCGACGCCTTCGCCACCGTGCGCGAGGCGGGCAAGCGCGTTCTGGGGCAGCGGCACTACGACGTGCAGCTCATGGGCGGCATGGTCCTGCACCAGGGCAAGATCACCGAAATGCGCACCGGCGAAGGCAAGACGCTGGTCGCCACGCTGGCCGTCTACCTGAACGCGCTGGAAGGCAAGGGCGTCCACGTCGTCACCGTGAACGACTATCTGGCCTCGCGCGACAGCTCATGGATGGGCCGAATCTACGGCTTCCTCGGCCTGACCACCGGCTGCATCGTGCACGGGCTGGATGACGAGGAGCGCCGCGCCGCCTACGCCGCCGACATCACCTACGGCACGAACAACGAATTCGGCTTCGACTATCTGCGCGACAACATGAAGTTCCGCCTGGAGGACATGGTCCAGCGGCCCTTCAACTTCGCCATCGTGGACGAGGTCGACTCGATCCTGATCGACGAGGCGCGCACCCCGCTCATCATCTCCGGACCGTCCACCGACTCGTCGGAAATGTACGTGCAGGTGGACCGCCTGATCCCGCAGCTCACGCGGGACGATTATGAGCTGGACGAGAAGAACCGCACCGTCAGCCTGTCCGAAGCCGGGCAGGAGCACATGGAACAGCTTCTGTCCGAGGCCGGGCTGCTGAAGGCGGGCGGGCTGTACGACATCCAGAACGTGGCGCTGGTCCATCATTCCCAGCAGGCGCTGCGCGCCTACACCCTGTTCCAGCGCGACAAGGACTACATCGTCAAGGACGACAAGGTCATCATCATCGACGAGTTCACCGGCCGCATGATGGAGGGCCGCCGCTATTCGGAGGGCCTTCATCAGGCGCTGGAGGCCAAGGAGAAGGTGACCATCCAGCGCGAGAACCAGACGCTGGCCTCCATCACCTTCCAGAACTACTTCCGCATCTATCCGAAGCTGGCCGGCATGACCGGCACGGCGATGACCGAGGCGGCCGAATTCGCCGAGATCTACGGCCTCGAGGTCGTGGACATGCCGACCAACGTACCGGTCCAGCGCAAGGACATGGACGACGAGGTCTATCGGAAGGCGTCGGAGAAGTACGACGCGATCGTCGACCTGATCGAGGACGCCCGCAAGCGCCAGCAGCCGGTGCTGGTCGGCACGACCTCCATCGAGAAGTCGGAACTGATTGCCGACCTGTTGAAGAAGCGCGGCATCCCGCACAACGTGCTGAACGCCCGCCACCATGAGCAGGAAGCCTACATCGTCGCCCAGGCGGGCCGTCCGGGCGCCGTCACGGTTGCCACCAACATGGCGGGCCGCGGCACCGACATCCAACTCGGCGGCAACGTCGAGATGCGCATCGCGACCGAACTCGCCGACCTGCCGGAGGGGCCGGAGCGCGACGCCAGGATCAAGCAGATCCAGGCCGAGGTGGCCGAGGCGCGTGAGCTGGTGAAGCAGGCCGGCGGCCTCTACGTGGTCGGCACGGAGCGGCACGAGAGCCGCCGCATCGACAACCAGCTCCGCGGCCGTTCGGGCCGCCAGGGCGATCCGGGCGCGTCGAAGTTCTTCCTGTCGCTGGAAGACGACCTGATGCGCATCTTCGGGTCGGAGCGCATGGACGGCATGCTCCAGCGCCTGGGCCTCAAGGATGGGGAAGCGATCATCCACCCCTGGATCAACAAGGCGCTGGAAAAGGCCCAGACCAAGGTCGAGGCCCATCACTTCGAGGTCCGCAAGAACCTGCTCAAGTTCGACAACGTGATGAACGACCAGCGCAAGGTCGTCTACGAGCAGCGCCGCGAGATCATGGACACGGAGGACATCGCCGAGACGATCCTGGAGATGCGCCATCAGGTCATCTCCAACATGGTCAACAAGGCGATTCCGCCGAACTCCTACTCCGAAGCCTGGGACATCGCCGGCCTGCACGAGGAGGTGAACCGCCTTCTGGGCATGGACCTGCCGGTTGCCGACTGGGCCAAGGAAGAGGGCATCGCCGAGCCGGAGATCGAGGAGCGCGTCCGCGAGGCCGCCGACCGCAAATACGCGGAGAAGGTGGAGAGCTACGGCGCCGAGACGATGCGCCATGTGGAGAAGAGCCTGCTCCTCCAGATCCTGGATCAGGAATGGAAGGATCACCTGCTCCAGCTCGACCATCTCCGCCAGGGCATTTCCTTGCGCGCCTACGCGCAGAAGGACCCGCTGAACGAGTACAAGCGGGAAGCCTTCGAACTGTTCGAGACCATGCTGTCGACGCTGCGCGAGCAGGTGACCGCCGTGCTGATGCATGTGGAGATCCGCATCGCCCCGCAGCCGGAAGACCTCTACGCCCGTCCGCCGCAGGAGATGCACGAGGGCCGTGACGATCCGGCGCTCGCGATGGCGGAGGCTGGAGCCGGGGCCGCTCAGGGCTATCCGCCGGCCGACGCGCCGCTGCCCGCCGGCATGGTCCGGCGCGAGGCCGCCGCCTCGGTGGTGCCGGGGGCCGATCCCAACGCCTGGGCGAACACGCCGCGCAACGCGCCGTGCCCCTGCGGGTCGGGCCAGAAGTACAAGCACTGCCACGGCAAGGTCGCGTAAGCAGCCACCGCCGAAGGTGTTTCGGATGGGGCCGGACCGTCGGGTTCGGCCCTTTCCTTTTGCGGGTCTTGAAACTTCGGCTGGGCTTTGGCGTTCTTCCGAACAAAAGCCGGAGCGCAGCCATGTTGCAGGAGTTCAAGACCTTCATCAGCCGCGGCAACGTCGTGGAGCTGGCCGTCGGCATCATCATCGGCGCGGCCTTCACCGGCATCGTCAACTCGCTGGTCAAGGATGTGCTGATGCCGCCCATCGGCTGGCTCATGGGCGGGATCGACTTTTCCAACTACTTCCTGAACCTGTCCGGCGGCCAGTACGAGAGCCTCGCCGCGGCGGAGGCGGCGGGTGCCGCGACCATCAACTACGGCCGCTTCATCAACGCCCTCATCAACTTCTTCATCGTGGCGGGGGCTCTGTTCATGATCGTGCGGCAGGTCAACCGCCTGCATTTCCTCCAGGATTCCAAGCCAAAGACGCCGCCCCGCCAGGAAGTGCTGCTGGAGGAGATCCGGGATGCGCTGCGCGCACGGCAGGCAACCGCCCCGGGGGACGGGGGATGACCGGGACCGTGAAAGAATCTTCTTGGATTGTGCAGCGCAAACCATTATGTAAGGCGTCTTGATCGCTGGAGGCTCGCGCGTCTCTTGAGCGAGACGCGCTTTGATATTTCGGGACGGCCTTCCTTGGGACCCGGTCGCCCGTAGCTTCGGACAGACGCCTCTCCCTCTTCCGACCTCCTCCCGGCGAAAACGCCGGCGTTCCACCGCTCACCATCCTGGTGCGGCGGCCGTGCGCCGTCTTGGTCCTGAGGAAAGGTTACCCTACTTGTCGTCCATCGAAATGACCGCCGCCGACGCTCTCGTTGCCGAGACTTCCGTCATCGAGACCTCTGTCACCGAGGTTGCCGTCGCCGACGAAACCGTGACCGACACCACCGTCACCCCCAACGCCTTCACCGGGCTGGGCGTCCACCCGCTGGTCGTGAAGGCGCTGGAAGCGTTCGAATACAACACCCCGACCCCGGTCCAGGCCGAGGCGATCCCGCCGGCCCTGGAAGGCCGCGACATCCTGGCGACCGCCGAGACGGGCACGGGCAAGACCGCCGCCTTCATGCTGCCGGCGCTGACCCGCACCATCGACCTTCCGCGTCTGGGCGTCGCCGCCCCGCGCGTGCTGGTGCTGGCCCCGACCCGCGAGCTGGCCAAGCAGGTCACCGACGCCGCGCGCAAGTACGCCAAGTTCATGAAGTACAACATCGTGGACGTGGTCGGCGGCATGCCCTACCGCGACCAGCTCCGCCTGCTGTCGCGCGCCGTCGATGTGATGGTCGCCACGCCGGGCCGCCTGCTGGACCATGTGTCGCGCAACCGCATCGACCTCAGCGCCGTCGAGGTGCTGATCCTGGACGAGGCGGACCGCATGCTGGACATGGGCTTCCTGGACGATGTGGAAACCATCGCCAAGTGCTGCCCGGACAACCGCCAGACGCTGCTGTTCACCGCCACGCTGGACCGCCGCATGGCCCAGCTCGCCGGCAACCTGCTGCGCAACCCGGTGCGCGTCGCCGTTGAAAGCGCGACCACCTCGGTGAACGTCGAGCAGCGCCTGCACCACGCCGACGACATGGACCACAAGCGCCGCCTGCTGAAGCACTTCGCGGACCAGCCCGAGGTGGGCAAGGCGATCATCTTCGCCGCCACCAAGCGCGACGCGGATGCGCTGGCCGAGGAGCTGAGCGACGCCGGCCACGCCGCCGCCGCCCTGCACGGCGACATGGACCAGTTCAAGCGCAACCGCACGCTCCAGCGCCTGCGCACCGGTCAGGTCCGCCTGCTGGTGGCGACCGACGTGGCGGCGCGCGGCATCGACGTGCGCGACATCACCCACGTCATCAACTTCGACCTGCCGCGTTCGGCGGAGGACTATGTCCACCGCATCGGCCGCACTGGCCGTGCGGGCGCCTCGGGCGTGGCGATCTCCTTCGCCGCCCGCGCCGACCGCGACGCCCTGTTCCGGATCGAGCGCTACACCGGCACCCGTCTCGACATCCACGTCGTTCCGGGTCTGGAGCCGCAGCGTCCGTTCCAGTCCGGCGGCGGTGGTCGTCCGGCGGGCCGTCCGGGTGGCCGCCCGGGTGGTGGCAACGGCGGCGGCTACAACAAGAAGCCGTGGGTGCGCAACGCGGGTGGCGCCGAGGGCGGCAAGCCGAACGGCGGCCCGGGGGGCCGTCCGCAGGGCCGTCCGGCGAACCGGAACGAGCATGGCCGCAGCGACCATGCCCGCAACGAGCACGGTGGTCACGCCCGCCGCGACTCCCAGGGCGGCAAGCCGGCGCACCGGGCGTCCAAGTGGTAACAGCGGCTCGCCGCTGACATGAAAAAGGCGCGGTCCTTCGGGATCGCGCCTTTTTTCTTGGCCATGCTCTTTGGGAGCCGCGTCACACCCCCGCAATGCCCCACAGCAGCAGGGCCACCAGCAGGATCAGGATCAGCCCGGCCACGGCGTAGACCGCCAGCGCCCGTCCGATGTCGGCGGCGGTGGCCCTCGCGCGGCCTTCGCCGATCCAGGGTTCGGTGATGACCACTCCGCCGTCGCGGTGCGGCCCGCCCAGCGCCAGACCCAGCGCGCCGGCCATGGCGGCGGTCGGCCAGCCCATGTTGAGGGAAGCCGCCTTGCCGCCGTCCCGCATCATGGTGCGGAAGGCGCCGCCGGCCTTCGCCCCGGCGAATGGCGCGGCCAGCGCGAGCAGGAACGCGGCCAGCCGGGCCGGGATGGCGTTCAGCGCGTCGTCCAGCCGCGCCGCCGTCAGGCCGAAGCGCTCGTGCCGGATGCCCTGATGGCCCAGCGCCGAATCGGCCCCGTCCACCACCGCCCAGACCAGCAGCCCCGGTACCCCCAGCAGGGCGTAACCGAAGACTGGGGCCACCAGCTTGCGGGCGAAGCCCTTGGCGGCGGCCTCGATGGCGGCGCGGGCGATGCCGTGCTCGTCCAGGCTGAAGGCATGGCGGCGGGTGAGGGGGGCGACGGCGACCTGCGCCGGGACCGCTCCGCCCTTCTCCAGCGCGCGGCGCACCGCCCGCACCTGCACCCAGGCGCTCCGCCCGCGCAACGTGGCGAGAATCACGACCAGTTCCAGCAGCCAGCCCCGGCTCTGCGCGCCGATGCGCTCCACGATCAGGCCGATGGCGACAGCGGCCAGCAGGAGCGCCAGCACGACCAGGGCGCCGCGCAGCAGGCGGGCGGTCTTCCCGCGCTCCACCCGGTTCAGCCGCCGGTCGGCCCAGGCGCAGAAGCGCCGCGCCAGAGCCGCCGGGTCGGGCAGGACGTGCCCGATCCAATCGCCCGCGGCGGCGTCGATGGCCAGGGCCAGCAGCAACAGGAACAGCGGACCCGGACCGTTCAGGGGGGCGGCGCCGAGGATGGAGGTGAGCGTGGCGTCGCCCATCGCGGCCTCAGCGCGCCCCGGCCTGACGCAGCAGGCTCGCCACGCGGGCGTTGCGGCTGTCCTGCGCCCAGCTCAGCGTCGTGCGGCCCGTGAAGTCGGACCGGTCGGCCTTCGCACCGGCCTTCAGCAGCCGCTCCACCATTTCGGCCCGGCCATAGCGCGCCGCGGTCATCAGCGGGGTGATGCCCTGGCGGTTGTCCTGATCGACCTTGGCACCCTTGGCCAGCAGAAGGTCAACCGCCTCCGGCGCGTCGGACTCCGCCGCGTAGTGCAGCGGGGTGTTGCCGGCCTTGTCGGCGCGGTTGGGGTTGGCCCCGCCGTCCAGCAGAAGCCGCACCAACTCCGGATGGCCGTTGCCGATGGCCAGCAGCAGGACGGGCCGCCCGCTGGCATCGACCTGATTCGGGTTTTCGCCCTTCAGAAGCAGAAGCCGCAGCGCGCTGGCGTCGTTGGACGTCACCGCCTTGACCATGGAGGGGCCTTCCAGAAGGTTGATCTGGGCCAGGGCCGGCGCCGTGACGGGGGCGGTCAGGCCGAGGGCCAGCAGACTGAGCAACAGCAGCCGTTTCATGGCGCGTCCTTTTGTGCGATCCGTGTGGGTGAGATCCGTCCTTCGGCCGGGGATACTATCCAGTTTGGCCCGGTTTGGCGACGGCGACCCGCTGCAAAGGAGCCGCCCATGGTCCGCAACCCGCTCGCCCGCCACATCGCCCTGTTTCTCGCGGTGAAGTTCGCGTTGATCGCGCTGGGCCTCTGGTGGTTCTTCGGCTCCATGCCGGAACCGCGGGGCGTGGTGCCGCCGCCCGCCGCCGCCGGAAAGCCCTGACCCCACGGCCTCCCCGGCGGGAACCTCCCTTCGGCGCCCGCGGTTAATCTTCAACCGGGGGGCCTCAACCGGGAGGCGCAACAGGGGAGACCACCATGAGCTTCGAAAGTGACGTGAACGCGAACCGGACCGGCGGCGATCCGCGCGGCGCCGTGCGCGAAGCGGTGGGCATCTTCGCCAGCCGCGACGCCCTTCAAAAGGCCATCGACGAGCTGTCCCTCGCCGGCTTCCAGCGCCACGAGCTGAGCGTGCTCGCCAATGACCAGACCATCCGCGACCATCTGGGCCATGTGCCGGAGCGGGCGGAGGACATCGCCCACGATCCAGACGCGCCGCGCCAGTCCTACGTCTCGCCGGAGGATGTCGGCAGCGTGAAGGGCGTCGCCGTTGGGTTCCCGGCCTATGTGGGAGCGATCCTGGCGACCGGCGCCGTTCTGGCGACCGGCGGGACGGCCCTGGCCGCGGTGGCCGCGGCGGCGGCGGCGGGTGTCGGGGGCGGTGCCATGGGCTCCGTCATGTCGAGTTGGCTGACCGACAAGCGCAACGAGCCGATGCTCCAGCACCTCGACAAGGGCGGCATCCTGCTGTGGGTCAATCTGGCCGACGCCGGGCGGGAGCGGCAGGCGCTGGAGATCATGAACCGCCACGCCGTCCAGCCGGTGACGGTGCACGAGGTGCCGCAGGCCGGTTCCGAGGGCTGAGCGCAGGGCGCTTACGACCCGTTGACCGAGCCCCGTTGACCCGGCCCCGTTGACCCAGGTCATAGCCTTCGCGGCGGGCTTCCCCTATACACGGGCGGTCTTCCAACCGGAGGTCCGCCTTGGACACCCACTCGGCCCTGTCGCTTCTCGAAGCCGGCCTGAACCAGTGCGCCATCGTCATCGACCGGGACGGCGGGCTCCTGTTCGCGCTGCTCACCGCGGGGCTGGTCGGGGGGGCGACCCATTGCGCGGGCATGTGCGGTCCCTTCGTTCTGGCCCAGGTCACCGCGAGGCTGGAGCAGGTTCCGGCCTCGCGGATGAGCGAGTTCCACCGGCTGGCCGGGGCGGCGGTGCTGCCCTATCATTTGGGGCGCGGCACCACCTACACGCTGATCGGCGCGGCGGCGGCGGCGGTCGCCGGCCATGTCGGGGCTCTGCCGGGGCTGAAATGGCTGTCGGTGGCTCTGCTGGCCTTCGCGGCGCTGTTCTTCCTGGGCTATGCGGTGAAGGGGCTGACGGCCTGGGTGCCGAAGCTCGACGGCGCGGTCCAGCGCTGGTGGGGCGACCGGGTGTCGGGGCTGGCCCGTCCCCTGTTCGGCAACCCCACGGGCTGGCGCGGCTACGCGCTCGGTCTCGCGCTGGGCTTCATTCCCTGCGGGCTTCTTTACGGCGCCGTGGCGGTGGCCGCGGCCAGCGGCAGCGCGCTGACCGGGGCGCTGGGCATGGCGGCCTTCACGCTGGGCACGCTGCCGAGCCTGCTGGCGGTCGGTCTGGCCGGGCATCTGGCGGGGCGCACCTGGCGCACCGCGGTGGTGCGTGCGGCGCCGGTCATCATGGTGGTGAACGCCGGGGTGCTGGGCTGGATGGCGGTCCGGATGATCGGGTGAGTTGCTGGTGGGGTTGCGGGATTTCACCACGAAGACACGAAGGCACTAAGAACACACGAAGATTGGTTGACTTGGCCGCGCCTGAGCCCGGATGAAATTTCCTGTTATCCGAACGTCTCGGGCAAGAAGCTTCTTTGTGCTTCCTTTGTGCCTTCGTGTCTTTGTGGTGTCCCGCCGCCCAAGCGACACCCCCCGGAATTACGACAACCTTTCCGCCGATCCCTTCAGCGCCTCGCCCAGCGGGATCTCACCGCAGCCGGGCTTGAGCGGTTGCTGCTGGCTCTCGTGCGGCGACCAGCCGGCCAGATAGAGGATCTGGAAGGTCGCCTCGATGCGCCCGTCCGGCTCGGCATACCGCTCGGCATAGCGGCGGGCGGCGTCGAACAGCAGGGCGCGGGTGGCCGGCACCTTGCGGCGGGCGAGGACGGCGTTGGTCTCCCCCATGCCGCGCAGGTCGCGCATCAGGCGGAAGGCGTCGCTGTAGGTGACGGTGATGACGTCGCTGTCGATCACCGGCAGGGCGAAGCCGGCTCGCTGCATCAGCCCGCCCACGTCCCGGATCTCCGCGAAGGGCGACACGCGGGGCGACACGCCTCCCGACACCTCCATCTCCGCCTCGTAAAGGCAGCGGCGCAGCTCCAGAAGCGTTTCGCCGCCCAGCATGGCCGCGCAGAAGAAGCCGTCGGGCTTCAGCGCCTGCCGCACCTGGACCAGCGCGCCCGGCAGGTCGTTGACCCAGTGGAGGCTGAGGTTGCTGACCACGAGGTCGAAGGTCTCGGGCGCGAAGGGCAGGAATTCCTCGTCGGCGGCGACGGCCAGCGGACCGGCCCGCCGGGCGAAGCCGGGGGAGAGGTCGCAGGCGACGAGCGTCTCGATCCCCTTCCGCCCGCGCAGCATCCGCCCCATCACCCCGTCATGGGCGCCGAGGTCGAGCGCGGTGGGAAAGGGCCGGACCACGTCCTCCAGCCGGTCGGCGAGGCGGTCGGCCACCTCCTCGAACAGGAAGGCGTGTTCGGCGAAGGCGGGGACGGCGCGGTCGCGGCGGCGGCGGACGAGCGCGCGGTCGAAGACGGTCATGCTGTCGGGCGTGGTCATGCCCGCAATATAGCCCAGCGCCCGGGGGCTACAACCATCGGCGAAGCGGCGGAGCTGTGGTATGATCGACGCCGAACGTCGCTGGAGCTTGGCCATGGGAATCGAGGAAGCCATCGGCGCCACTTACGAGGCGCTGATCGTCATCATCAAGATCACCACCCCGGTCCTCGTCGTCACGACCGTGCTCGGCATGGTGTTGACCGTCTTTCAGCAGGCGACCAACATCAACGAATCGACGCTCCAGCAGGATCTGAAGATCTTCGCGACGCTGGCGCTTCTGTTCATCACGGGGCCGGCGATCTACATCGCGCTGCGCGACTACACCTTCGTGATCTTCGACCGCATCGCCGGGCTGAACTGAGGGGGGCGCCGCGATGGCCCTCGCGCAACGGCTGGCGACCGGAGTCCTGGCGGGAATCCTGGACGCGCTTCTGCCGCCGCGCTGCCTGTGCTGTGGTGGGGCGGTGGACCGGCAGGGCGGTTTGTGCGCGGCCTGCTGGACCGGCCTGACCTTCATCGCGCCGCCCTTCTGCGCCGGCTGCGGCACGCCCTTCGACTTCGCGCTGGAGGGGGAGCATCTGTGCGGCGCCTGCATCGCGGAACCGCCGGTCTACGCCCGCGCCCGCGCCGTGCTGGCCTATGACGACGGCAGCCGGCCCCTGGTGCTGGGCTTCAAGCACGGCGACCGCATCCACGCCGCCGACGCCTACGGCGCGTGGCTGGCCCGCGCCGGGGCGGAGCTTCTGGCCGAGGCCGACCTGCTGGCCCCGGTGCCGCTGCACCGGCTGCGGCTGTTCCGGCGGCGCTACAACCAGGCGGCCCTGCTGGCCCGGGCGGCGGGGCGGCAGGCCGGGTGCCCGGTGCTGCCCGATCTGCTGATCCGCCGCCGGGCCACCCCGTCGCAGGGCGGCCTGGACCGGTCCGGGCGGCGGCGGAACGTGAAGGGAGCCTTCGCGGTCCGTCCGGGGCTGGAGCCGCGGGTGGCGGGCAAGCGGATCGTTCTGGTGGACGACGTGCTGACCACCGGGGCCACCCTGTCGGAATGCGCGCGGGTGCTTCTGCGCGCCGGGGCGGAGCGGGTTGACGCGCTGACCCTGGCGCGCGTCGTGAAGACGTAAGCCGTGAAGACGTAAGCCTTGAAAACGTAACGGGTGGCGTGGAAGGACGGTTGATCTTATAACCGTTCCAAACAGCCAAGGAGCCGCCCGCATGGCCGACGTCGTCATCTACACAACGCCCTTCTGCCCCTACTGCTCGCGCGCCAAGCGCCTGCTCGACAGCAAGGGGGTGGCGTATGAGGAGATCGACCTCTACATGCAGCCGGGCCGCCGTGACGAGATGGTGCAGCGCGCCGAGGGGCGCATGACCGTGCCGCAGATCTTCATCGACGGGAAGCCCTACGGCGGGTCCGACGACATCCACGCGCTGGACCGCGCGGGCAAGCTCGACCCCCTGCTGGGGATCGGCGGATGACCGGCATCCTGAAGGCCGCCTGCGTCCAGGTGAACGCGGGCACGGAAATCCTTCCGAACCTTCAGGCGGCGGGCGATCTGGTCCGCCGGGCGCGGGACGCCGGCGCGGACTTCATCGCCCTTCCCGAGAATGTCGGCATGATCGTGCAGGGCCGCGCGAAGGTGCTGGAGCGGGTGAAGCCGGCGGACGAGCACCCCGCCATCCCCTTCTTCGCCGATCTGGCGCGGGAGACGGGGACTTGGCTGCTCGCCGGCACGCTGGGCGTGCTTCTGGACGACGGGCGGGTGGCGAACCGCAGTTACCTTTTCAACGCGGAGGGGCGGACCGTCGCCCAGTACGACAAGCTCCACATGTTCGACGTGGACCTGACGGGCGGGGAAAGCTATCGCGAATCCGCGACCTTCCGGCCCGGCGACCGCGCGGTCCTGGCCGCCACGCCCTGGGGCGGGGTGGGCATGACCGTCTGCTACGACCTGCGCTTCGCCTATCTCTACCGGGCGCTGGCCCAAGCGGGGGCGTCGATCCTCACCGTGCCGGCGGCCTTCACCGTGCCGACCGGCCGGGCGCATTGGCACACGCTGCTGCGCGCCCGCGCCATCGAGACGGGCTGCTTCGTGCTCGCCCCGGCCCAGACCGGCACCCACGACCAGGGACGGCTGACCTACGGCCATTCCCTGATCGTCGCCCCCTGGGGCGAGGTGCTTGCCGACGCCGGGGAGGAGGTGGGCTTCGTCCTGGCGGAGCTGGACATGGCCCGCGTGGAGGAGGCCCGGCGGATGGTGCCGGCCCTGACCCACGACCGGACCTTCACGCTGGAGCGGATCGGCTTCTGAGGATTCAGGGAAGGGGCCGGGGCTCCGGGTCGCCGTCCAGCCCGTTTCCGGCCTCCAGGTCGTTGACCGCGCACAGGCGCTGCACCACCGCGGCCTTGGGCGAGGCAACCTCGCCATGCTCGTAGGCGACGACCTGGAGGCGCCCGCGCGCGACGTCCAGAAGCTCGCCGCTGCGCAGCAGGAAGGCGGGGGAGGCGGGGCGCCCGAAGCGGGCGTTGCCCAGCGCGAAGGTCTCGTACAGCAGCACGCCGCCCGGCTCCAGCGCGCCCAGCAGGGCGGGGAACAGCGGGCGGTGCAGGTAGTTGGTCACCACGATCGCGGCGAAGCGGCGGTCGCGCAGCAGCGGCACGGGTTCCCCGGTCTCCAGATCGGCCTCCACCAGTTCCACCCCCGGCGTGCCGGACAGGTCGGCCACCCCGCGCAGGTCGCGGTCCAGCCCGGTGACCGGGTGGTTGCGCGCGTGGAACAGCCGCAGATGCCGGCCCGATCCGCAAGCGAGGTCGAGGACGGGGCCGCCCGACCGCACCAGCGGCGCGAAGCGCGCGACCCAGGGGGAGGGCGGGCCGAGCGCGGAATGGGGCGATGCCGGGGAAGGGGCAGAGGAGGATGGGGCAGCGGAGGGGGGGATGGACAAGGGATGGATGCTCCCGCTCTTTTCATGACCGGTGTTTGACGCTGATGCCGCGTCGTGCTGAATTGGCGGCTGTTCAGCGGTCCTTCACCATACCATCTGTCCTTCACACCTTGGAGCATCCGACGGGGATATGATCCTCTTCGTTCTGAAATGCACGGCCGACCACCGGTTCGAAGCCTGGTTCCGCAACGGCGACGCCTATGAGACGCAGGCCGCCGCCCGAGCCATCGCATGCCCGGTCTGCGGCGACACGCACATCACCAAGGCCCCCATGGCGCCGCGCATCGCCAAAGGGGGGCGGTCCAAGGACGACGCGCCCCGGGACGGCGGCGCGCCGGAAACCGCCCCCGCGGCGCCGGCGGGAGGCGCGCCGGTCCCCGCGGCTCCTTCGGCACCCGCCGTTCCGCCCCTGCCGCCGGAGGTGCGCGAGCGCTTCGCGGCGGAGGTCATGCGCCAGTTGACGGAGATCCGCCGGACGGTGGAGGACAACTGCGACTACGTCGGCGACCGCTTCGCCGAGGAGGCGCGGCGCATCCATTACGGCGAGACCGACCCGCGCGGCATCTACGGCGAAGCCACGGCCAGGGAAGCCGAAGAGTTGGAGGAGGAGGGTGTGACTTTTGGTCGCATACCTTGGCTTCCGCGGACCAATTCCTAAGTCCACGCTTCAGAACAATTCGCCGCTCCCCTTGCCCTTTCGTTACCTCGGGTTTGCAGACGGGCTGCCGGAACAACGACTGCGGGCTGCGTCAAGCCGCTTTTTAACGGTTGACCTGAATCAAAGTTGTTGACGGGATAGTTCGTTACAAAGACCATATGGTCCGAGTGTCTAATATGACCTTGCAAAAACGCTCGGCACTCGCGAGGGGACGCACTATGAAAGAAAACGCTCAGAGGATTCTCGCGAATCCCAAGTTTCAGGAGCTGGTGCAGAAGCGCAGCGCATTCGCGTGGACGCTCTCGATCGCCATGCTCGTCATCTACTTCGGCTTCATCCTGCTGGTCGCCTTCGGCAAGGGGTTCCTGGGTACCCCGATCGGTAACGGCGTGATCACCTGGGGTATTCCCGTCGGCCTCTTCACCATCGTCTCGGCGTTCATCCTGACCGGCATCTACGTGCACCGGGCGAACGGCGAGTTCGATGAGCTGAACCGGCAGATCATGGAGGAGTCGAAGTGATGCGTTCGCTGATCAATCGTGTGGGCGTCGCGGCCGCTGCGGCTGGCGCGCTCATCCCCGCGTCGGTGCACGCGGCGGCGGTCGAAGGCGCGGTTCAGAAGCAGGCGACGAATTATTCCGCGATCGTCATGTTCCTGATCTTCGTGCTCGCCACGCTCGGCATCACCTACTGGGCGGCGCGCCGCACGAAGTCGGCCAAGGACTTCTACGCTGCCGGCGGTGGCATCACCGGCTTCCAGAACGGCCTCGCCATCGCCGGCGACTACATGTCGGCGGCCTCCTTCCTCGGCATCGCCGGCCTCGTCTACATGTCGGGCTTCGACGGCCTGATCTTCTCGGTGGGCTGGCTGGTCGGTTGGCCGATCATCCTGTTCCTGGTCGCTGAGCGCCTGCGCAACCTCGGCAAATACACCTTCGCCGACGTCGCCTCCTACCGCTTCCAGCAGACCCCGATGCGCACGATGGCCGCCTGTGGCTCGCTCGCCACGGTGACCTTCTACCTGATCGCCCAGATGGTCGGCGCCGGCAAGCTGATCCAGCTTCTGTTCGGCATGGACTATCTGTGGGCGGTGGTGATCGTCGGCATCCTCATGATCGCCTACGTGACCTTCGGCGGCATGCTCGCCACCACCTGGGTGCAGATCATCAAGGCGGTGCTGCTGCTGTCGGGTGCCTCCTTCATGGCCTTCGCGGTGCTCGCCAAGTTCGGCTTCAGCCCGGAGGCGATGTTCTCCACGGCCACGCAGCTCCACCCGAAGGGCGTCTCCATCATGGCGCCGGGCGCCCTCATCAGCGACCCGGTCTCGGCGATTTCGCTGGGCATGGCGCTGATGTTCGGCACCGCCGGCCTGCCGCACATCCTGATGCGCTTCTTCACGGTGTCGGACGCCCGGGAAGCCCGCAAGTCGGTGTTCTACGCGACCGGCTTCATCGGCTACTTCTACATCCTGACCTTCATCATCGGCTTCGGCGCCATCGTGCTGCTGCTGGCTCCGGACGCCACCGGCGCCTATCCGTTCCTCGACGCGGCCAAGCTGGCGGCGGCGGGCGGCAAGGTCAACCCGGCGATGATCATCGGCGGCTCCAACATGGCGGCCATCCACACCGCGCACGCGGTGGGCGGCGACCTGTTCTTCGGCTTCATCTCGGCCGTGGCCTTCGCCACCATCCTCGCGGTGGTCGCGGGCCTGACGCTGGCCGGCGCCTCGGCCGTGTCGCACGACCTGTACGCCTCGGTGTTCGCCAAGGGCCGCGCGTCGGAGCATGACGAGATCCGCGTGTCGAAGATCACCACCGTGGTCATCGGCATCGTCTCGATCTTCCTCGGCATCGCCTTCGAGAACCAGAACGTGGCCTTCATGGTCGGCCTCGCCTTCGTGATCGCGGCCTCGGCGAACTTCCCGGTTCTGCTGATGTCGATGTTCTGGGGCCGGATGACCACCCGCGGCGCCGTGCTGGGCGGCTGGATCGGCCTGATCTCCTCGGTGACGCTGCTGATCCTGGGTCCGACCGTGTGGAAGTCGGTGCTGGGCAACCCGGCCGCCATCTTCCCGTACGACAACCCGGGCATCTTCACCATCCCGCTGTCCTTCCTGGCGATCTGGTTCTTCTCGATCACCGACAACAGCAAGACCGCGCAGGACGAGCGCGAGGCCTACAAGGCCCAGTACATCCGGTCGCAGACCGGCCTGGGCGCGGAGGGGGCCTCTGCCCACTAATGCGAATGGTCGCACCTGCCTTCCGCGAATGACGGGACTGGTGTAATCTTCAAGGCGCCTCAGGACACAGGTCTTGGGGCGCCTTTTTTATTCACCCCACCGGTTCGTGGAGCGGGTTTTGTCCGACGCCTTCGATTTCTCCGTTCCCCCCTTCGACCGGCTGACGCCGGAGCAGCGGCAGCGCCTCGGCGCGGCTCTCGACCTCGGCGTCTATCCGCGCGACAGCGTGATCCTGAGCCGGGGCGAGCCGGCGGATTGCCTGTTCGTCGTGCGGCAGGGGCTGGTTCACGAACGCCGCGGGGGCGAGGTGGTGGCGGTGCACGGCGCCCATGACGGCTTCGACCTCCAACTGCTCTTCTCCGACGGTCAGCCGCGCAGCTTCGTCGCCGCCGAGGACACGCTGTGCGATCTGGTGCCGCGTCCGGTCCTTCTCGAACTGGCCCGCGAGAACGCGGCCTTCGGGGCGGTCATCCAGCAGGACTTCGCGGACCGGCTGACCGCGTTGGCCAGCGAACGCTCGAACCGCGAAACCGCCGCCCTGACCATGGCGCGCATCCGGCAGGCGTATCTTCACCCGCCGGTCTTCGTGGAGGCCGGGGCGAGCCTGCGCGACGCCGCGGCGGCCATGAAGCGGAACAAGACCAGCAGCGTGCTGGTCCGGGACCGTGACGCCAAGTCCACAGACGACCTTGGGGCCGACCTCCGGGCCGACCTGCGGAACGAGGGCCGCGTCGGCATTCTGACCGGCACCGACCTGCGCGACCTCGTGGTGCTGGACGGGCTTCCGGTGGACAGCCCGGTGGGGCCGCTCGCCCGTTACGAGCTTCTGTCGCTGGACCGCGACGACCTTCTGTTCAACGCGCTGGTCCTGATGACCAAGCATTCGGTGCGCCGTCTGGTCATCACGGAACAGGGGGCGGTCGCCGGGATGCTGGAGCAGACCGACCTGCTGGCCGTGCTGTCCAACCATTCGCAGGTCATCGCGCTCCAGATCGACCGCGCGGCCTCGCCGGACGACCTGCGCCAAGCCAGCCACGACATCGTCGGGCTGATCCGCACGCTGCACGGCACGGGCGTCAAGGTCTCCTTCATCGCCGACCTCGTGACGGAGCTGAACCGCAAGATCTTCCGCCGCCTGTTCGAGCTTCTGGCGCCGCCGGACCTGCTGGCGAATTCCTGCCTGATCGTCATGGGCAGCGAGGGGCGCGGCGAGCAGCTTCTGAAGACCGACCAGGACAACGGGCTGATTCTGCGCGACGGTTACGATTGCCCGTCCCTGTCTCAGGTGACCGACGCCTTCACCCGCCATCTGGTGGACTTCGGCTACCCGCCCTGCCCGGGCCGGATCATGGTGTCCAACCCCGACTGGACGCGCCCGCTGGCCCAGTACAAGGACTCCCTGTTCCACTGGATTCACCGCCCCGACGAGGCGGCGCAGATGAACCTTGCCATCTTCTACGACGCGGCGGCGGTGGCCGGGGACGAATCGCTGCTGGCGGAGGCGAAGGGCTATCTGCTGGGCCGGCTTCAGGACAACCAGATGTTCTTCACCGCCTTCGCCCGCCCGGCGCTGGCCTTCGACACGCCGTCGGGCCTGTTCGGCGGCCTGTTCGAGCGGCGCCGCAACGAGGCGGTGGACATCAAGAAGGCCGGCATCTTCCCCATCGTGCACGGTGTCCGCGCCCTGGCGCTGGAGAAGCACATGGCGGAGACCAACACGACGGAGCGGATTTGGGCGCTCGCCGACAAGGGCGTGCTGGACCGCGCCGTGGCGGGCGAACTGGCCGACGCCTTCGCCTTTCTGTCCACGCTGCGGCTGAAGGCGGGCGTGGACGCCAGCCTGTCCGGCACCCAGACCGACAATTTCGTCCACACCGAAACCCTGGGCAAGCTCGACCGCGACCAGTTCAAGGACTGCCTGGCGCTGGTGAAGAAGTTCAAGGAACTGCTCGCCTACCACTTCCACCTGAACCATTGACCTGCCCGCACCGCGGGTAAAGGAGAGGGCATGCCGACCGAAACCATCGCCAGCGTGGTGGCCAGCGGGGTGGTGGCCGCCCCGGAGCCCGCCGCCGCATCCACCGGCCCCGTGGCCGAACATCCCGACCGCGCCCTTCTGCAGTCGGGGGAGGAGACGGGGGAGCGGGTGGCGATCCATTGCGAGGCCACCTCCTTCGATTCCGCCACGGCGGATCTGCGCTGCGTCGCCGCTCTGCGCATCCGCGGCGCCCGCATCCTGACCAGCCAGCGGCTGGTCCTCACCTTCTGGCCCACCGAACCGGCGGAGCCGGCGCTGTCCCGCCTGCTGGCCTTCATCGGCAACCGCCCTCTGGTCGGCTATTACCTGGACTTCACCGTGGCGATGCTGGACCGGCTGGTGCAGCCGATGGTGGGAATGACGCTGCCGAACCAGCGGATCGAGGTGTCGAGCCTCTATTATGGGCGCAAGGCGAAGGCGCTCGGCAAATACGCGGTCGATCTGCGCCTGGACAGCATCCTGCGCGAACTGGACCTTCCGCCCCGCACGGGGGAGGACGCCTACGCCAGCGCGCTCGCCTCCGCCATGGTCTATCTGCGGCTGGAACCGCCCCGTCCCTGAGGCGCCCTTACGCGGCCCCTCAGGCGGCCTTCGTCTGCTCCTTGGCCAGGGTCGGCACCGACACGATGAAGCGGGTTCCCGGTCCGCCGTCCGGCCCGCGTTCGGTGGTAACGGCCGCCCCGGCCTGCTGGGCCAGCGCCCGGACCAGCACCAGACCCAGCCCGTTCCGGGGCTTCTGAGGGCCGGGCTCGTCGGGCGGCAGCCCGATGCCGTCGTCGCGCACCGTCATCCGCATGCCCTCCGCCCCGTCCGGCAGCAGGTCCACCGTCACCGTGCCGGGATGGCCGGGGGGGAAGGCGTGGAGAAGCGCGTTGGACACCAGCTCGCTCGCGATGAGGGCCAGCGGGGTGGCCTGATCCACGTCCAGGCTCCAGGGCTGGGGCGCGCTCACCGTCAGCCGCGCCCCGGTGGGGTTGGTGGAGCGGACCAGACCGTCGCAGAGCTGGCGCAGATAATCGGCGAAATCGACGCGCGCCGGCTGGTCGGAGCGGTAGAGAAGTTCCTGCATCAGGCTCATGCACTGGATGCGGCGCAGGCTCTCGTCGAAGGCGCGGCGGGCCGGCTCGTCGATCCGGGCGGCCTGAAGGCGCAACAGGCTGCAGATGACCTGAAGGTTGTTCTTCACCCGGTGCTGCACCTCCTTCAGCAGGATTTCCTTGTCGGTCACCGCCGCTTCGAGCTGGGCGTTGGTCTGTTCCAGCTCCGCCGTGCGCTGGTGCACCCGTTCCTCCAGCGTGTCGTAGGCGTGCTGGAGCGCGTTTTCGGCCTGCCGCTCCCGCCGCGTGCGCTGAAGGGCCAGCCCGCCGATCACCGACACCGCGGCCAGCGCCGCCAGCGCGTAGGAGATGTAGGTCCAGAGCTGCCGGTGCCAGCGCTCCATGACGCTGCTGACGGGGATGGACACCTCGGCGGTCAGGGGAAGGCTGTCCACACGGCGCAGGGCCGAGATCTGCGGCTCCCCGGCGGCCTCCGCCGCCGCGCTGTCGGTGGCATCCGGCCCCTGCGTCTCGTGCAGCAGGATCGTGCCGTCCGCCCGCCGCAGGCTGATGGAGCGCGCGTAGTCGAAATCGAAGCTCTTGTAGATGTCGCGGATGTAGCGCGGAGAGACGGCGACCAGGGCCAGGCCGCGGAACTGCCCCGCTGCGGCGGGCAGGGGGCGGGTCAGCAGGATCAGGGGTTCCTGGCTGTAACGGCTGCTGTCCAGCGCGGAGATGTGGAGGCTGGCGGCGCCGTCCCGCTGGGCCTGGAAGTAATCGCGGTCGGCGACGTTCATCGTCGGGGTGGGGAAGCGGCGCGTCGTCAGCACGGTATCGCCCCGGGCGTCGACCAGCGTCACCGCGACGATGTAAGGCGTGCCGCGCGCCAGCACCGCCAGCCGTTCCCAGGCCGCCCGGTCGTCGGGCAGGGCGGCGTCCGCCGGACCGGCGAGCTGGACCGCCTGCTTCAGGATCAGGTCGCTGGTCTCCACCAGCCGGGCCGCGTGCTCCGCCACCAGAAGACTGGCGTTGCCGGCGGTGTCCTTGGCATGCTCGACGGCCGCCGCCCGGTCCCGCCATGCGAAGCTGGCCGACAGACCCAGCGTCAGCAGGAGCGCCACCGCGCAGACCATCAGGACCAGCGCCGAGCCCGGCATCCGGTAGAGCAGAGGGGAACCTTTGGATCGAAGGGCGCGCAGCGGCATGGGGCTATTGCGTAGGATGGCGGCGTGGGGCATGGAAGGTGGTGGCTTTCGCGGCTGACCAACACTTTCTTGCGGGGGCCTGTTCCCTGGGTACGCCCGTTGAACCGCGCCGCGCCACCCCCTATTGTCGCGCCGGGCCGAAAGGCCGACGCAGCATCGAGCGCGGGGAGTAGGGCGTATGAAGATCGACGGCAAGGCCTATCGCACCATCTGGCTGGCGCAGGACGGCTGGACTGTGGAAATCATCGACCAGACGAAGATGCCGCACGATTTCGCCGTCGCGCGGCTGACCGGCCTGGAGGAGGCCGCCCACGCCATCCGCGCCATGCTGGTGCGCGGCGCTCCGCTGATCGGGGCGACCGCCGCCTACGGCGTGGCGCTGGCCATGCGGGCCGACCCGTCCGACGCCGCTCTGGAAACCGCTTGCGTGCGGCTGCTCGCCACCCGCCCGACCGCGGTCAACCTGCGCTGGGCGCTGGACCGGATGCGCGCCCGTCTGGCGCCGCTTCCCCCCGCCGCCCGTGCGGAGGCCGCCTATGCCGAGGCCGCCGCGGTCTGCGACGAGGACGTCGCCATCAACCGCGCCATCGGCGAGCATGGCGCCGCCCTGATCCGCGAGGCCGCCCGCCGCAAGGCTCCGGGCGAGCCGGTGAATGTGCTGACCCACTGCAACGCCGGCTGGCTCGCCACCGTGGATTGGGGCACCGCGCTCGCCCCGGTCTATGTCGCCTTCGAGGAGGGCATCCGCCTGCATGTCTGGGTGGACGAGACGCGCCCGCGCAACCAGGGCGCCAGCCTGACCGCCTGGGAACTGAACCGCCACGGCGTGCCCCACACGGTGGTGGTGGACAACACCGGCGGCCACCTGATGCAGCATGGTCTGGTGGACCTCTGCATCGTCGGCACCGACCGCACCACGGCGACCGGCGACGTCTGCAACAAGATCGGCACCTACCTGAAGGCTTTGGCGGCCAAGGACAACGGCGTGCCCTTCTACGTCGCGCTGCCCTCCCCGACCATCGACTGGGGGATGGCGGACGGCGTGAAGGAAATTCCCATCGAGGAGCGCGACGCCCGCGAGGTGACCGAACTGACCGGCATCACCGCCGACGGGCGGATCGAGACCGTCCGCGTCACCCCCGCCGGCAGCCCCGCGGTGAATTACGGCTTCGACGTGACCCCAGCCCGTCTGGTGACCGGTCTGGTGACCGAGCGCGGGGTGTGCCCGGCGACCCGCGAGGGGTTGGCGGGGTTGTTTCCGGAGCGGGCTGGTGGGGTGTGAACCACTTGCCCCCTCCCTGACCCTCCCCCGCTGACGCAGGGGAGGGGATGATGTTTGCAGGGGGATAACTCCCTCTCCTGCGAAGCCGTGGGAAGGGTGGGGGCGCCGCGCCCGAACGCCCCCTCACACCACCGGCATCAGCCGCCGCCGCCGGGGAGGCGGGTTGCCGCCCTTGCAGGGGCTGTAGCCGTCCGGCGCCAACCGGCCCAGCGTGATCCCGGTCGCGGCGGCGATGTCGGACAGCCGCTCCACCCCCAGCACGCGGGTCGCGGCCAGGGCGATGCGCCCGCAGGCTTCGGCGTCGCTGCCGGCGCGGTGGTGGTCCAGCGCGATCCCCAGATGGTCGGCCAGATAATTGAGCTTGTGCGCCGCCAGTTGCGGCCACGCCTTGCGCGCCAGCACCACGGTGCAGAGGTAGCTGCAGGCCGGCCAGACCAGCCCGTAGTCATCGAGCGTATGGCGAAGCACGCTGATGTCGAAGGAGGCGTTGTGGGCCAGCACCATCCGCCCCTCCAGCCGGCGGCCGAAGCGGCGCCAGACCTCCGGAAACTCCGGCGCCCCGGCCACGTCTTCGGCCCGCAGGCCGTGGACGGCGGTGTTGAAGGGGTTGAAGCGCATCTCCCGCGGGCGGATCAGATGCTCCTCCGTCTCCACCACGCGCCCGTCCTCGATCCAGGCGACGCCGATGGAGCAGGCGCTGGTCCGCGATTCGTTGGCGGTTTCGAAGTCTATGGCGACGGCCTGCATGATCGCTTCGTCCCTCAGCCCAGGATGAGGCGGGTGACGTCGTCCGGCAGCTCGCCGTCCAGGGCCATCAGGCGGACCTTCAGAAGGCTTGCCACCGCGATGGCGTCGGTGATCTCCCCGCGCTTGACCATGGCGTAGGCCTCCGCGAAGGGGACGTGGCGCAGTTGCAGGACCTCCGTCTCCTCGGGCTCCGCCGCTCCCTGCTCGATCCCCCAGGCGAGATAGCAGTGGGCGGTCTCGTCGGTGATGCTGTTGGACAGGTGCATGGTCAGGATCGGCAGCCAGTGGCGGGCCGTCTGGCCGGTCTCCTCCAGAAGCTCACGCTTGGCCGACTCCACCGGTTCCACGCCCTTCTTTCCGCCGCCTTCCGGGATCTCCCAACTGTACTGCTGCAGGGGGAAGCGGTACTGGCCGACCAGCGTGATGCGGCCCTGGTCGTCGATGGGCACCACCCCGGTCGCCAGATTCTGGGCGTGCATGACGCCGTAGATGCCGGGATTGCCCAGGGGGGTCAGCACGTCGTGCTCCACCACCCGCATCCATGGATTTTCGTAGATCGGCTTGGTCGTCAGAACGGTCCAGGGATTGCCGGTCTTGTGCGGCACGCCGAAGCTCCTTGCGGGATGGGACGGGTTGCGGGGTCGCTGGGGCGGAACTATAGGGATTGCGGACCTGTGCTGCAATGCGGCGCGCCGTGCCGGTCCGTGCCGCGCACCGGCAATGGCCCTGGCTGCGGCGGGTGCTGCGGAAATATTTCACAGTTTGATAAAATTTTCGCGACAGTTACCGCAAGTCCTGTTCGACTGTTCGTGCCGGTTACTTGACTCCCGGACTGTTGGGGCCTACCTCTATATTGTGTGGTATCAGCGGATGCCGCCGGTGGCCGTCCTCCATGGGGCAGCAATTTTGGAAACGCAGCGCCGGATGCGGCACAATTTGCAGGATAGGGAGCGCTGGCGCAACCCCGACTGGCGGGCGAAGTTCGTCGCCTGGTGGGAAGGCTATGACCTTGCCGCCCTGTCCCGGCTGGCCCGTTCGGCCCCGGCCTCCCGGCTGCCCCTGCGCGGCCCGGTGGAGGCGCTGGGGTCCGCCGCGCCGGCCGCCGCCGCTCCGCCGCCGGAGGCCCCGCGGACCGATCCCGATCTGGAACGGCTGGAGAATCTGCAACTGGACCGCCAGGGGGAGCCGGTCTGGTCGGTCGCCCGCACCGAAGGGGCGCAGATGCTGTGGGGCGAGGATTGCGTCGGCCCAGGCGACCCGCAATGGATGGTCGAATCCGTCCGGTCCTTCGGCTTGAACCCGGCCAAGAGCGTGCTGGACCTGTCGGCGGGGCTGGGCGGGCCGGCGCGCGGCATCGTCGACAGTTACGACACCTGGGTGACCGGGCTGGAGATGTCGCCCCTGCTGGCCAAGCTGGGGATGGAGCGGTCCAAGGCGCTGGGCGTATCGAAGAAGGCGCCCATTGGCCATTTCGACCCCGAGCATTTCAACCAGGCGGGCTCCTTCGACCTCGTGCTGGCCGACCGGGTGATGCACCGGGTGCGCGACAAGGAGAACTTCCTCGACCGCATCTGCGACTGCGTGAAGCCGAAGGGCGGCGTTCTACTGTTCGACTATGTGATCGAGGGCACCCCATCCTCCTGGGAAAGCTGGAACGGCTGGCGCGACGCCGAACCGCTGGAGGTCTATCCCTGGTCCGGCACCCGTATGGCCGACGAGCTGACCCAGCGCAACCTGGACCTCCGCATCAGCGAGGACCTGACGCAGTTTCACCGCCGGCAGGCCGTGGACCGCGTGCGCCGCCTGGGCGAGGCGCTGAAGACCGCCGTCCCCGAACCCCGCGTGCTGAAGGCGCTGGCCCGCGAGTTGTCCCTGTGGTGGGCGCGCCTGCGCGTGCTGGGCAGCGGGCTGCGCTTCTGCCGTTATGTGGCGATGCGCCCGGCGTAGGTGCCCGGCCTAGCCTTTCTCATCGCAGGCGCGCGGCGCGATCTTGCGGTCCGCCGCGAAGCGCCGGGCGGACTCCACCACCAGCTTGCGGATCAGGGTGCGGCGCGGCTCGATGGGGCCGGACACGTCCAGCCAGCGCACCCCGTCCCATTGCTGCACATGCAGCGGCATCATGCCCTCATGGTCGGCGCAGGTGATGCGCAGGGGCTGCATGAAGCCGTCCAGCCCCAGCTCGGCCAGCCGCTCGGCGGTCAGGTCCAGATGGTCGAAGCCCCAGGCCACCTGCGCCCCGGTCAGGGGCTTGCGCCCGTGCCGGACCTGCGCCGTGCGGATGGCCTCCACCAGAACGGCGGCGTTGAAGACCCCGCGGTTGTACAGCACCGTGCCGATCTGGCCGGGATCGCCGGACCCCAACCCGCGGGCGTGGACCTCCTCCCGGATGGCGCGGATGACCGGCAGGTCCGCCCCGGCGGCGTGGAAGGCCACCGCCTTGTAGCCCAGAGCCGCGGCGCCCACCGGCCTCACGTCCAGCTCCGACCCGGCCCACCAGACCCCGATCATGCGGTCGGCGGGAAAGCCGGCGGCGGCGGCCTCGCGCAGGGCGGTGGAGTTCTGCACGCCCCAGCCCCACAGGATCACGTAATCGGGGCGGTAATGGCGGGCGATCTGCGTCCAGACGGTGCGCTGGTCCAGCCCCGGCGGGGCGACGGGAAAGCTGCGCATCTCGAAGCCGAGCAGTCCGCGCAGAGCCTCCAGCATGGGCAGCGGCTCCTTGCCGAAGGCGCTGTCGTGGTAGACATAGGCGATCTTCCGTCCGCGCAGCCGCTCCGGCCCGCCCAGCTCCGTCGCCCCCAGTTCCTTGGCGATGTGGCTGACGGCGGCGTCGACGCCCGTCCAATAGCTGGCCGGCGCGTTGACCGCGTAGGGGAAGACCCGCCCGTCCGACACGTCCGCCCGTCCATAGCCGGAGGAGAAGACCGGGATGCGGTCGGCGGCCCCGCGCTCGATCAGGGCGTAGGTGATGCCGGTGGACAGCGGCAGGACGGCGGCGGCCCCGGTCGGCCCCTTGGCCTTCAGCCGCTCGTAGCACTCCACCCCGCGGTCGGTGTTGTAGCCGGTGTCGCACTCCTCCCAGACGATGGGCACCCCGCCGATTCCGCCGTCGCGCCGGTTGACCAGCGTCAGATAGTCGGCCACCCCGTCGGCCAGCGGGATGCCGTAGGGCGCGTAGGGACCGCTGCGGTAGACGAGGTGCGGGAAGAACTGCGCCCCCTGCGGCGAATCCGGGGCGGCCTCGGCCGGTGCGCAGGACAGCGCCACCACCAGGGCCGCAGCCAGAGCCGCACCCGCCAGGGCTGAGGCGCGCCATGCCATTCCGTTTCCTCCCCCGTCGTACGCCGGGCCGTTCCGCCCGTTCGCGCGATTTTAGTACGGACCGGCCCCTTTTCGCACGAATAGAGCGTGGCCCCTACCTCTCCGGTGCCTTCGCTCTTTAAATGGGGCCCTTTGAAGGGGCCCGGCACCGGCACTAAATCAGGCGGTTGAGACATGCGGAAACGTTGGCCGCCGCCCGGCCAATCCGCCAATAACGCGAAGGAGGGGTACCGTGACGACGTTCACCGGTCAGGATTCGCTGAAAACCCGCCGTTCCCTGTCCGCCGGGGGCAAGAGCTACGATTACTTCAGCATCAAGGCCGCGGAGGACGCCGGTCTGGGCGACCTCTCCCGGCTGCCCTATTCGATGAAGGTGCTGCTGGAAAATCTTCTGCGCTTCGAGGACGGGCGCACCGTGTCCACCGACGACGTGAAGGCGGTGGCCCAGTGGCTCAAGGACAAGCGGTCCGACCGTGAAATCGCCTACCGCCCGGCGCGCGTGCTGATGCAGGACTTCACCGGCGTGCCGGCGGTCTGCGATCTGGCGGCGATGCGCGAGGCGATGGCGGCGCTGGGCGGCGATCCCAAGAAGATCAACCCGCTTGTGCCGGTGGATCTGGTCATCGACCACTCGGTGATGGTCGATTACTTCGGCAACCCTTCCGCCTTCGAGAAGAACGTGGAGCTGGAGTTCGAACGCAACCTGGAACGCTACGCCTTCCTGCGCTGGGGCCAGAAGGCCTTCGACAATTTCCGCGTCGTGCCGCCGGGGACCGGCATCTGCCATCAGGTGAACGTCGAGTATCTGGCCCAGGGCGTGTGGACCGACACCGACCCGGCGGGCAAGCTGGTCGCCTATCCCGACACGCTGGTCGGCACCGACAGCCACACCACCATGGTGAACGGGCTGGGCGTGCTCGGCTGGGGCGTCGGCGGCATCGAGGCGGAGGCGGCCATGCTGGGCCAGCCCATCTCCATGCTGATCCCCGAGGTCGTCGGCTTCAAGCTGACCGGGCGGCTGAAGGAGGGCACGACGGCGACCGACCTCGTGCTGACCGTCACCCAGATGCTGCGCAAGAAGGGCGTGGTCGGCAAGTTCGTGGAGTTCTACGGGCCGGGGCTGGATCACCTGACCCTGGCCGACCGCGCGACCATCGGCAACATGGCCCCGGAATACGGCGCGACCTGCGGCATCTTCCCGATCGACGCGGAGACCATCAAGTACCTGACCTTCACGGGCCGCGACGCCGACCGCGTGGCGCTGGTGGAGGCCTACGCCCGCGCCCAGGGCATGTGGCGCGAGACCGGCACGCCGGACCCCGTCTTCTCCGACACGCTGGAACTGGACATGACGACGGTCGAACCGTCGCTGGCCGGCCCGAAGCGCCCGCAGGACCGCGTGCCGCTGTCCCAGGCGGCGCAGAGCTTCGGCAGCGATCTGGTCGGCACCTTCAAGGCGGAGGACGCCGACCGCTCCGTCCCCGTGCAGGGTTGCGGCTACAACCTCGACCAGGGGGCGGTGGTGATCGCCGCCATCACCTCCTGCACCAACACCTCCAACCCCGCGGTTCTGGTGGCCGCCGGCCTGCTCGCCCGCAAGGCGGTGGAGAAGGGGCTGAAGTCCAAGCCCTGGGTGAAGACCTCGCTGGCTCCGGGGTCGCAGGTGGTCACCGACTATCTGGCCAAGGCCGGGCTCCAGCCCTATCTGGACCAGCTCGGCTTCAACATCGTCGGCTACGGCTGCACCACCTGCATCGGCAACAGCGGCCCGCTGCCCGACCCCATCGCCGCGGCGGTGGAGGAGGGCAACCTCGTGGTCGCCGCCGTGCTGTCGGGCAACCGCAACTTCGAAGGCCGGGTGAACCCGCACACGCGGGCGAACTATCTGGCCTCTCCGCCGCTGTGCGTCGCCTACGCGCTGGCCGGCACCATGAAGATCGACCTGACGAAGGACCCCATCGGCACCGGCCATGACGGCCAACCCGTCTACCTGAAGGACGTCTGGCCGACCAACCAGGAGGTCCAGGACGCCATCAACGCCTCCCTGTCGGCGGACATGTTCCGCAGCCGCTACGGCAACGTGTTCGAGGGGCCGGAGCAGTGGCGCGGCATCCAAACCGCCGAGGGCCAGACCTACGAGTGGCAGGCGGGCAGCACCTACGTGAAGCTGCCGCCCTTCTTCGCCGACATGCCGAAGACCCCCGACGCGGTGAGCGACGTGCGGGGCGCCCGCGCGCTGGCCGTTCTGGGCGACAGCATCACCACCGACCACATCTCCCCCGCCGGTTCCATCAAGAAGACCAGCCCCGCCGGCGAGTATCTGCTGAGCCATCAGGTGCGTCCGCAGGACTTCAACTCCTACGGGGCGCGGCGCGGCAATCACGAGGTGATGATGCGCGGCACCTTCGCCAACATCCGCATCCGCAACGAGATGCTGCCGGGCGTGGAAGGCGGCGAGACGCGGCACTATCCCTCGGGCGAGCGGTTGCCGATCTACACCGCGGCGATGCGCTACGCCCAGGAGGGCGTGCCGCTGGTGGTCATCGCCGGCAAGGAGTACGGCACCGGCTCCAGCCGCGACTGGGCGGCCAAGGGCACCAAGCTGCTGGGCATCCGCGCCGTGATCGCCGAGAGCTTCGAGCGCATCCACCGCTCCAACCTCGTCGGGATGGGCATCCTGCCGCTCCAGTTCAAGGATGGGCTGACCCGCAACGATCTGGCGCTGGATGGCACGGAGACCTTCGACATCGCCGGCATCGAGCAGGATCTGCGCCCGCGCAAGGACGTGACGATGACCATCACCCGCGCCGACGGCCAGACTCGTCCGGTGCCGCTGCTGCTGCGCATCGATACGGTGGACGAGGTGGAGTATTACCGGAACGGCGGCGTGCTGAACTTCGTTCTGCGGAATCTTGCGGGGTGAGGCCGGTAGAACGTTCGAAGACTTACGATGTCTGGATTTTTCCCTGAATCTTGATCCAGACTCGAAAAAGGAGTATCAGAGTCGTGTGCGGTCGGGGATGCGTCCCCGGCCGCGTCGATTCTGGGGAGCAATCCCTTTCGCAACCCGGCCAAAAGCATGGCGTTCCTGCCAATGCCGCGGCGACGGACAACATGGGTTGGTTCCGCAAGATGCCGAATCTCGAACATGTGATGAACGATCCGGAGGCGCTCCGGGAATCCGTGGAGCGCATGATGGCCCATCAGGGCAGCCGTGGCGAAGTCCGCATCAATCATGGCATCCGGACGGCGCAGGAGTTGGAGGATTGGGTGCGCCAGTCCTCGCCTACGCCCGAGAACATCGATGCCTACCGCCGTCTGCTGGGGCTGGATTCGGACGCCAATGTCTGACATCGCTTTACCGGAGTTTCCCTTCACCGATGAACTCCGGCGAAGGATTTTCACCGAGTATGTGACGTTTCTCAGCGATGCGTGCCGTGTGTTCGGCATGCCGCTCAAGCATCTGGAATACAGCAACCAGGAACTTGGTCTGGCCGTTGCCGAAGCGGAAATCGATCTGCGCGCCATGCTGGCCCGCCGGTCGAAGACGCATGGCATCACCCCCGGCAAGATTGCCGGAGTCCTGGCGTTCCGGCTGAGCCGGTTCAAGATCGTGCATTTCAATGCGGAGGGTTGGGACAATCCCAATCTGCACCTGATCCAGGAAATGGCCGCGGTGTTCCTGGTGAAGCGTCTGTTCGTAAGGGGTGCGATCCCGGAAATCAGCGTGCTCGAACTCAGCTATCAGCTTTCCCGGCGGCATGCCAATCAGGAGACGGCGGGGCTGTTCTTCAATGCTTTCGCGAAAGACGCGCAGCACGCCGCCTGAAGCCGGGCCTCACCCCCCATAGGACCAGTCGGGCACCTGCGTACGCAGAAGCTGCTGGATGCTATGCACGATGAGCGTGCTGCCCCGCGCCGAGAAATGGCCCTGGTCCAGGAAGTAGAAGCCCTGGTCGTCCCTGATCCGGCAGAGCGGAAGGTCCTTGCAGGGGTCGGGGTCGCAGAAATAGTCGGAAGTATCGACGAACTGCGCGCCCTGCGTCGCGGTGATGAGCGGCAGATCGGCGGTTGGACCGGTGATGGAATAAGCCCGCTCCGACTTCATGAAATAGGTGTGGTCGTAGGGATTGCGGAACCGGAACACCGGGCTCTGCCCCAGCACGACGATGCGGATGCCCCGGTTCAGCAGGGACTCCACGGTCTTCCGCAACTGGCCGAAATCCAGGGCGTTCGTGTCCATGTACCATTCCCACCGCGCCGCCATGATGACGATGCGGATGCCGTTCCGGTCGATGATCTCATCGACGTGGCTGTTGAAGTCCTGGCAGTTGGGGCGGGTGTTGACGTCCAGGTCCTTGATGGGTGGGCAACCGGACGCGGTGTACTGGACGATGTCGAAGGGCAAGGTGTCGGCAACGCTCTGAAGACCCGGCACGTAATGGGCCGCGAAGGAATCCCCCCAGAGCAGGGCCGTGGGCATCCCATCCTTCAGGGGGCCGATCCGGCACTTGTCGGGACCCGGCCACGCGCCGGATGGCTGGTCGGTTTCGAGGAAGCAGGTGTGTTCCTTGTAGAGTTCACGCCCGGAGATTTCCTGCGGAGCGTAGTCGGTGAAGCGCTGCGGCAGCCCGTTGGACAGATGGCCGAGCAGCCCGACCCCCGCCAGCCCGGCCATGGCCCAGCCGGTCCGGGCGAAGACCGTGGCCGGCTGGCGGCCCGATTCGCCTCTGGGCTTGCGAAAGGGAACTTCGATGAACCGCCAGGACAGCACGGAAACCGCGGTGATCGCGACAAGGAGAACCAGCGTCTCGCGGGTGGACAGGTCCCGCCCCTTGTGGAACCGCGCGAAGACCATCAACGGCCAATGCCAGATGTACATCGAGTAGGAGATCAGACCGATGAAGACGACGGGGCGCAGCGTCAGAACCGCGCCGACCGCCGTGGGGCCGGTCCGCCCCGCATGGATCACCAGCGCCGCTCCCAGGCAGGGCAGCAGCGCCGCATAGCCCGGAAAGGCCGTGGCTTCCGTCAAGGCGAACACGCTGACCAGGATCAGGGCCACGCCAAGGGCGGACGCCAGTTCCCTTCCCGCACGGCCGCGGATGTCCGGAACGGCGCCGAAGGCCAGAAGCGCGCCGAGCACCAGCTCCCACAGGCGGGGCGGCAGCAGGTAGAAGGCCGCCGTCGGGTGATCGCGCACCAGGAACACCCCCAGGGCGAAGGACGCCGCCGCCGCGGCGAGCAGAACGGCGATCCACACGGAACGCCCGCGATGGAGAAGAGCCAGAAGGAGCAGCGGAAAGACGATGTAGAACTGCTGCTCCACCCCCAGCGACCAGGTGTGGAGAAGCGGGTTCATCTCCGCCGCGTTCTCGAAATATCCGGATTTCAGGTAATAGACGATGTTGGACGAGAACAGGGCGGTCGCCGCGAGATTTTGGGAAAAGCTCTTCAACTCCTGCGGAGACAGCAGGGTCAGAGACAGAGCCGCCGTGACCGCCAGCGCCGCGAACAGGGCCGGAAGGATGCGGCGGATGCGGCGGACGTAGAAGGTCGCGAGGGAAAACGTGCCACGCCGCGCATCGCTTAAGATGATGGAGCCGATGAGATAGCCGGAAATCACGAAGAACACATCGACGCCGATGTATCCGCCGCTGAACAGGGAGAACTTCGCGTGGAACAGCAAGACCACGAGGATCGATACCGCGCGAAGGCCATCGATGTCGGGACGGTACGTCATGGGGACCGTGAGGCTTGAGTGGGGCGGGAACGCGGATCGGTTCCCCGGGTCCGGTTCTGCGGCGGGAAGCGAGCGGAAAGAGTTTGGAAATGCCCGGCTATGGAAGGCGAAGCGATGCGCCGGTCATTCGCGAGTCCAGTCCGAAGGAAAGGCTTCGCGTCATGGTCGTGAGGTCGCTGTGATTATCGCGCAAGGTGCCTTGAT
>NZ_QOKW01000031.1 GCF_008365375.1 Roseomonas genomospecies 6
CTCAACCGTGCGCCAGGGGGCATCGGCGGGATCAGTTGAAAGCATCCCCGGAAAACAGAGCCCGGCGCACTCCGTTACGCCGGACACATCTATCGCATCAGCCTCATGTTAGCGCCTATGGGAGGGATAGGGTGGGGGCACCGTCGACGACCTTCCCCGCCCGCCCAAAGCCCTCAGCGGCGCTTCTTGACGCCGCCGTTGGTCAGGGCGCTGCCCGCGGCCATCTTGACGGCGTCGGATTCGTCCGCGTCCTTGGCCGGCTGCGGACGGTTCCCGGCGACCGCCAGCTTGGCGCTCTCCTTGAGCGCCTTCGCGGCGGCCTCGCGGGCCGGCAGCTCGATGTTCAGTTCCAGGGTCGAGCAGTCGCCGCCGCGGTCCAGCTTCACCTCGACCTTGTTCTGGTCGATGTCGATGTACTTGGCGATGACGGCCAGAAGCTCCTGCTGGAGCATCGGCAGATAGTCCGGCCCGGTCCGCCCGGCGCGCTCGTGCGCCATGACGATCTGGAGCCGCTCCTTGGCCTGGACCGCGGACGCGCGCGGGGCGGACCGGAAAAAGCTGAAGATGCTCATGCGGACCTCCGGAGGAGGCGGCTGAACAGGCCCTTCTTCTGCGGCGTGACGAAGCGGTGCTCCACATCCTCGCCCAGGAAGCGGGAGACCGCGTCCAGATAGGCCTGACCGGCGTTGGACGCCTCGTCCAGGATGACCGGCATGCCGACGTTGGAGGCGCGCAGCACGGCCTGGCTTTCCGGGATCACGCCGAGCAGCGGGATCGCCAGGATCTCCAGAACGTCGTCCACCTTCAGCATCTCGCCGCGCTCCACCCGTTCCGGGTCGTAGCGGGTGAGGAGAAGCTGCTGCGTCACCGGCTCCAGCCCCTGCTCCGCCCGGCGCGAGCGGGAAGCCAGCACGCCCAGGATGCGGTCGCTGTCGCGGACCGAGGAGACTTCCGGGTTGGTCACGATCACCGCGTGGTCGGCGAAGTACAGCGCCATCAGGGCGCCGCGCTCGATGCCCGCCGGGCTGTCGCAGACGATGTAGTCGAAGTCCTTGGAGAGTTCGTTCAGAACCTTCTCCACGCCTTCGCGGGTCAGGGCGTCCTTGTCGCGGGTCTGCGAGGTCGGGAGGATCGACAGGTTGTCGATGCGCTTGTCCTTGATCAGCGCCTGGCTCAGCTTCGCTTCGCCGTTGATGACGTTGATGAAGTCGAACACCACGCGCCGCTCGCAGCCCATGATGAGGTCGAGGTTGCGCAGCCCGACGTCGAAATCGATGACGACCGTCTTGAAGCCGCGCAAGGCGAGTCCGGTCGCGAAAGCGGCGGAGGAGGTCGTCTTGCCGACGCCGCCCTTGCCGGAAGTCATGACGATGATCTTGCCCAACGGAGCTTCTCCCACGTTCCTAAAAGTTGCCGCCAAGGTCCGGTTACCGGGTTACGCAGATCAGGGCCTGTGCCGGGCACGCTTTGCGTGACACCGCCGCCATCGGAAGGATTGCACAGGGGGCCATTCGATGAAGAGCTTTCAGAAGTACGATCACAAGGGTTCCATGTGAAGATAGCCGTCGCGCAGGAAGATCTGCACGGCCTTCTTCAGCACGTCGTTCCCGAAATCCTCGCTGACGCGGTACAGCCCGGCCACCGAAACCACCTCGGCCTCCAGGCTGTGGCAGAAGATGCGCGCGTTCGCGTCGCCGGACACCCCCGCCAGCGCACGGCCGCGCAGCGCGCCATAGACGTGGATGTTGCCGTCGGCCACCACCTCCGCGCCGGGGGACACCGGGGCGGTGATGACCAGATCCGTCTTCTCCGCGTAGATCTGCTGGCCGGACCGCACCGGCTCCGTCACCAGAAGCGTCGGACGGTAGACCGGCTCGGGCGGCGGCGCCGGCACCGCGGCGGCGTCCGCCTGGGGATCGGCCGGACGGGCGGCGGACTCCAGCTTGGCGGCTCGCCCGGCGGGCATCGGCGTCAGCCCGGCGGCCAAGGCGCCCTCCTGGACCGCCCGCGGCCCGCCCTGGAAGCCGACCGGCAACAGGTAGAGGGCGCGCAGGTTGGTCACCAGCGCGGCGATGTCGAAGCGCGGGGTCTCCTCGGTCAGATCCTCGAAATCGAGGACGACCGGCGCGTTCCGGAAGAAATTGGGCGCCTGCCGCACCTTGACGGCGAGCTGGGTGAAGAAGTCCGGCGAGGCCGGATCACTCACCTTCAGCACCATCATGGTGAAGGAGTTGCCCCGCAACTGGAACGGACCGTCCCGATCGGCACCCTGCCTGGCGCTGCTCACCGCTGCCATCCTGCTTGTGTTCCTGCCGAATCCGCTTCGTCCGCATGTCTGGAGCCATCGGCAGGGCGCCAGGGCGGAAGGGTCAACCACCCGCGTTCTAGCGGCGCGGACCCCATCCGTACAAGCCTTTCCCGGTGCCGATGGAGTGACAACCGCTGGCCACACGCGCGATGGGCCAGAACAGCGGTTTTCCGACCGGCCCGAAAGCCCATCCTAATTGCCCATGTGTTGCGTCAACGGCAAGTCTCACCACAAAGTATGGTAATGGAACCGGATTCGCCGGGCAAAGGGTTTTGCAAGACTATGCCCATTTCACCCCACGGCATTCCCTGTCATCCGCGCCACCCTCATTGATTGTTTCCTGGTGTCCGACGCAGCCTGACGGAGCCGTGCCCGCCCAGCGGTTCCGCCTCTGGGGGTAGCCCATCGCAACACCGGCCTCCCCCGGCGGCGCCACCACAACATCTTGTGTGAATCTTTTGCGATGCCCTCAATTCCGACTGACGTTCGCGCCTGCAAGACCTATCTTGCTAGAGCGAGGTTCATTTCCTGACGAAGAGGTCCGCTTGCATCCTCCTTCGTTTCCGAGCGTCCGATTTCCTCCGGCACCCCACCTTGGGTGCGGCGGACGGGACGCACGCCTCGCACCGGCAAGCCGGACTCCGGCCAAACCGTCGCCCTGCGACATGATCGCCTCCCCCTTGCGGGAGGTTTTTTTGTGCCCGGAGCCGCCGCCCACCAACGTGACGTTAGGAGAGCGATATGGCCAGACGCCAGACCAAAGGCAGCGCCGTTTCAGCGTCCGAGTCGACGGTCCACCCGCTGTTCCCCGCCGCCGGCTGGGACCCCGTGGGCGGAGCCGACCGCCGCGACCAGAGCTATCTCCGCAAGGTCAAGCCCCAGAGCCCCAACCAGAAGCGGCTGATGGAGGCGATCAGGGACCATAACCTCGTTGTGGCGCTCGGCCCCGCCGGCACCGGCAAGACCTATCTGGCGATCTCCTCCGCGGTGGAGGCTCTGGAGGAGGGCAAGGTGGACCGCATCGTGCTGTCCCGCCCGGCCATCGAAGCGGGCGAGAGCATCGGCTATCTGCCGGGCGACATGCACGAGAAGATGGCCCCCTTCCTGCGCCCGCTCTACGACGCGCTGAGCGAGCGGATGGGCGCCAAGCGCCTGCGCGCTCTGATGGCCGACGGCACCATCGAGATCGCGCCCGTGGGCTTCATGCGCGGACGCACCCTGAACAACGCCTTCGTGGTGATCGACGAGGCGCAGAACTGCACCTACGCCCAGATCAAGATGCTGCTGACCCGGCTGGGCTGGCATTCCACCATGGTGCTGACCGGCGACCCCGACCAGACGGACCTGCTGGACAACCTGTCGGGCCTCGCCGACATCGCGCGCCGGCTGGAGGCGGTGGAGGGCATCGCTGTCGTCCGCCTGTCCGACACCGACATCGTCCGCCATCCCCTGGTCGCCAGCATGCTGACCGTGCTCTGAAGACTTTCGCCGGCCGCAAGCAACGGCCGCCCAATCGTCGGCGCATCCGTTCGCAACTGCGGGAGGCCTTCGGGCCTCCCCTTTCCTTTGTGCATTGCGAAACAAATGCCCCCTTAACTTTGAGCAGCGGGTCTGCGACGTTTTCTCACCTCCGGTTGCTCCGCCTTGACGACGGTCAGTCCGTCGGAGCAAAAGTAACAAAAAATTTAGCAGAATCTCCGGAAACGGCGGCATCCCCGTCCGGAGACGGCGCCTCAGCGCCGGAAGAAAGGGAAATCGGAGGAACGTCAGGTGTTCGAGCGCATCAGCATCAAGGGTAAGATCTCCGTCATCCTGGGCGCGGCGGCGGCCGGGCTCGTCCTGATCGCCGTCGTCAGCCTGTTCGGCCTGCGCGCCGAGATGATGAAGGACCGCCAGGACAAGACCCGCAGCGTGGTGGAGGTCGCGCACAGCCTCGTCGCCCATTACGAGGAGATGGAGCGCAAGGGCACCCTGACCCGCGATGCCGCCCAGGCCGCGGCCAAGGACGCCTTGCGCCGCCTGCGCTACGCCGGATCGGAATACTTCTTCATCACCGACCGCTCGCAACGCATGATCATGCACCCGATCCGGCCGGATATGGAGGGGCAGGACCAGTCGCGCACCGCCGATCCGAACGGGAAGCTGCTGTTCGTCGAGATGACCCGCGTCGGCTTCGCGGCGCAGGGCGGATTCGTCGATTACCTGTGGCCGAAGCCGGGCCAGGCGGAGCCGGTGCCGAAGATCTCCTATGTCCGCGCCTCCGAATCCTGGGGCTGGCTGATCGGGTCGGGCATCTATGTGGACGACGTGGCCGCAGCCTTCCGCGAGGCCGCGCTGTTCCTGGGCGGGCTGGGGCTGCTGATCGGCCTCGTGGCGACGGGGATCGCCTTGCTGGTCAGCCGCGCCATCGTCGGCCCGCTGCGCACCATGACCGGCGTGATGCAGACGCTCGCCGACGGCGACACGGCGGTGACCGTGGCCGGCACGGAGCGCGGCGACGAGATCGGCGTCATGGCCCGCACCGTGGAGGTCTTCCGCAAGAACCAGATCGACCTGCGGCGCCATTGGGAGCGCCAGCAGGTGGAGCACCGCGTGACCGGGCAGCGCGCCCGCGCTCTGGAGCGGCTGACGGAGCGGTTCGACGCCACGGTCACCGCGATGGTCGGCACGGTCGGAAAGGCGGTGCTGGCGCTGGAGGACACGGCACGCTCCCTGTCCGACACCGCCGACCGCAACATGCGCGAGGCGGCGTCGGTCGCCGGGGCGTCGCAGCAGGCATCGGTGAACGTGCAGACCGTCGCCTCCGCCGCCGAGGAGCTGAGCAGCGCCATCGCGGAGATCGGCACGCAGGTCGCCACCTCCTCGCACATCTCCATGCAGGCGGTGAACGCCTCCCGTCTGGCCAGCGACCGGATCGACGGGCTGGGCCAGGCGGCCCAGAAGATCAACGAGGTCGCCGACCTCATCACCAGCATCGCCAGCCAGACCAACCTTCTGGCGCTGAACGCCACCATCGAGGCGGCGCGGGCCGGCGAGATGGGCAAGGGCTTCGCCGTCGTGGCGGGCGAGGTGAAGAACCTCGCCGGCCAGACCGCCAAGGCGACGGAGGAGATCGCCGCCCAGATCACCGAGGTCCAGCAGGCGTCCCAGGCCGCCGTCACCGCCATCCGCGAGATCGCCGGGATCATCGCCCGAAGCGACGAGATCGGCACCTCCATCGCCGCCGCCGTGCAGGAGCAGGGTGCCGCGACCGGCGAGATCGCCCGCAGCGCCGGAGAAGCCGCCCAGGGCACGCGGCAGGTGTCCGCGAGCATCAACGGGGTGTCGTCCTCCGCCCTGGAGACGGAGAAGGCGGCCAACGGCCTGCTCGACGCCGCGGAGAGCCTCGCGCAGGAAGCCGGGTCCCTGCGCAACCTGGTGGATGCCTTCCTGGTCAACGTGGAGGCGATCAACAGCGCGGAGCTGGCCTCCCTCTTCACCCCCACCGGGGAGGACGTCTTCATGCCGTGGAACGACACGCTGGCCGTCGGGCAGGAGGACATCGACAACGACCACATGATCCTGGTCGCGCTGATCAACCGGGCCGCCCGGCGCATCCGCGGCGGCGAAGTGCCGCACGCCATCGGGTCGGCCATCGACCAGCTCGTCGCCTACACCGTCCTGCATTTCGAGCAGGAGGAGCAGGTGATGGAGCGGTCCGCCTATCCCGACTTCGTCCAGCACAAGGCGCAGCACGACGCCCTGCGCAAGCGCGTGTCGGAGTTGAAGCAACGCTTCGAAGCGGGGGAGACGCAGATCGGCGACGACCTGCTGGCCCTCTTCCGCGACTGGCTGACCGGCCACATCCAGCGCTTCGACAAGCGCATCGGCCACCATCTGGACGGGAGCGGCCCCGGCGTGCATCGCGAGGACGGGCGGACGGACGGGATGGTGCGGCGCGCGGCCTGAACCGGCGCCCCGCCGCGCGGAAACGGGACGGCGCGCACATCGCCCCTTGACCTGGGCCGCGCGCCGCCCCATTCCAGGCCATCATGAAAGCCCGACTCATCCGCATCGCCGCCGCCTCCGCCGTGGGGCTCGTGATCGCCGCCGGAATCGCCTGGTGGCAGGTCGAGAACGCCGCCAGCACGGTGCAGAGCAGCGTGCCCATCGGCGGCCCCTTCACCCTGACCGATCAGGACGGGAGGACGGTCACCGACGCCGACTACCGCGGCAAGTACCTGCTGATCTATTTCGGCTACACCTATTGCCCCGACGTCTGCCCGACGGAGCTGGGGACCATGGCCCGCGCCATGGATCTGCTGGGCCGGCAGGCGGACAAGGTGCAGCCGATGTTCATCTCCGTCGATCCGGAGCGCGACACGGTGGCGCATCTGAAGGACTATGTGGGCCTGTTCCACCCTTCCCTGGTCGGGCTGACCGGCACGCCGGAGCAGGTGAAGGCCGCCGCCAAGGCCTACCGGGTCTACTACGCCAAGGCGCCGCAGAAGGATGGAAAGCCGGAGGATTACTTGATGGATCACTCCAGTTTTCTTTACCTGATGGGGCCCGACGGGCGCTTCCTGGGGGTGTACCCGGCGGGCACCACCGCCGACCGGGTGGCCCAGGATCTGGGCACCCGTATTGCCGGCTGACGGAAAACAGGAGCGGAGCCGTGCCCTTCGACCCGGTATTACCAAGGTTTCGGCGCGGTTTCGTTGGGTTTTCAAGCACTTGTATTATGGGTTTTGCGACTTGACAGGGTTGAGCCCTGTCCGTATGGTCTCGCCGCTTTCGCGTGGCTGCGAGCCAACGGGGGATAACGAAGCGACATGAGCGACGAAAAGCCCCCGCCGTCTCTGGTAGACCTTGAAGCCCGGCTGAAGAAGGCGCGTGAAGGGAAGGAATCGCAGAGCGGTCCGGGGAAATATCACCGGCTGCCGCAGAGTCCTCTCGGCATCGCCTTCCGCATCGGGACCGAGCTGGTCGCGGCCATGATCGTCGGCGTCGGTGGCGGGCTTCTGCTCGACCGCTGGCTCGGAACGGCGCCCTGGGGATTGATCGTCATGTTCTTCCTCGGCGCGGCGGCCGGAATTCTGAATGTCTACCGGGCCATCACCGGGCTCGGGTTCGCCCCCGGCTACCGCCGGGCCCGTGAGGATGACAACGAGCGCCCCAACGGCGACGCACACTGAGCGAGGACGACCTTGGATCCGCTGCACCAGTTCCAGATCAACCCGATCCTCCAGATCGTGATCGCCGGGTATGACGTGTCCTTCACGAACTCGGCCTTCTTCATGGTCGTGGCGGTCGCGCTGATCTACGCGCTGCTCGTCTTCGGCATGTCTGGCCGCGCCCTGGTTCCGGGCCGCCTCCAGTCCCTGGCCGAGATTTTCTACGAATTCGTCGCCAACATGGTTCGGGACAACGCCGGGCACGACGCCCGTCCCTACTTCCCGTTCGTGTTCGCGATCTTTATGTTCGTGCTGTTCGGCAACCTCGTCGGCATGATCCCGTTCACCTTCACCTTCACCAGCCACATCATCGTGACCTTCACGCTGGCGGCGACGGTGTTCGTGTTCGTGACCGTCCTGGCCCTGATGAAGCACGGCCTGCATTTCTTCAGCTTCTTCATGCCGCACGGCGCGCCGGTGGCGCTCGCCCCGATCCTCATCCCGATCGAGGTGATCTCCTACCTGATGCGTCCCGTCAGCCTGTCGATCCGACTGTTCGCCAACATGATGGCCGGTCACACCATGCTGAAGGTGTTCGCGGGCTTCACGGTCATGATGATCAGCGGTCTGGGCGCCGTCGGCTTCCTCGCCGGCCTCGTCCCGCTGGCCATCAACATCGCGCTGACCGGCTTCGAGTTCCTGGTCGCGTTCCTGCAAGCCTACGTCTTCTCGATCCTGACCTGCCTGTACATCCGCGACGCGCTGGAACTGCACTGAGCACCAGCGCCGACACGGATCATCCTTTCACCTTTCTCCACCAGTTCACCCTTACCTAGAGGAATGAGTACCATGGAAGCTGAAGCCGCCAAGTACGTCGGTGCCGGTCTGGCCGTTATCGCCCTCGCCGGCGTCGGCCTGGGTATCGGCAACATCTTCTCGACCCTGATCGGTTCGATCGCCCGCAACCCGGCCGTCCAGCCGAAGGTCTTCCCGATCGGCATTCTGGGCTTCGCGCTGACGGAAGCCGTCGCGCTGTTCGCCCTGCTGATCGCCTTCCTGATCCTGTTCGCCTAAGGCCCGAGCGAACTTCAAACTTCGCTCTGACGCGGCGCCGGGCTCTCGAAGTTTCGGCGCCGCATTCTTGCCTAGGGGGACCGATCCATGCCGAACCTGTTGGCCAAGCGACGGCTGGTCCGCTGGTCGGGTGCTGCGGGCGCCTCGCTCGCCACTCTGACCGTGCTTGCCGGTAACGTCCTGGCGGCGACGGCGGAGCACGCGCCGGACGCCGCCCATGGCGGCGAGCATGCCGCCGGCGGCCTGCCGCAGCTCAATCCCGCCACCTTCCCCACCCAGATCTTCTGGCTGGCGCTGACCTTCATCACCCTCTACTACCTCCTGTCCAAGAAAGCGCTGCCGCGCGTTGGCGAGGTTCTGGAGGAGCGCCAGGAGCGCATCTCGCGCGACCTGAGCAAGGCCGCTTCGCTCAAGGAAGAGGCCGAGGCCGTCATGGCCCAGGTCGATCAGTCCCTCGCCGGGGCCCGCTCCGACGCCCAGGCCCTGATCGCCCAGGTGGCCGCCGAGATCGACGCGAACAACCAGGCCCGTCAGGCCCAGTTGGCCGCCGACATCGCCGAGCGTCTGCGCAGCGCCGAGGCGAACATCGCCGCGGCCAAGGAGCAGGCGGTCGCCAATGTCCGTTCCATCTCCGCCGACATCGCCCGCGACGTCGCCGGCCGTCTGGCCGGGCTGGACGTCGATGCGACCCAGGCCGATGCGGCGGTCGCCGCCGTGATCGAGGAGCGCCGGTCATGAATACCCCTGAATTCTGGGTCGCCGTAGCCTTCCTCATCTTCGTCGCGCTGGTGTGGAAGAAGGCGTCCGCCGCCATCACCGGCCTTCTCGACGCCCGCGCCGAGAAGATCCGCGCCGAGCTGGACGAGGCCCAGCGCCTGCGTGAAGACGCCCAGGCCCTGCTGGCCAACTACCAGCGCCGTCAGCGCGACGCGCTGAAGGAGGCCGAGGCCATCATCGCCCACGCCCGCGAGGAGGCCGACCGTCTCCGTTCGCAGGCCGGCGCCGACCTCGAAGCGTCCCTGAAGCGCCGCGAGGCCCAGGCCATGGACCGCATCGCCCAGGCGGAAGCCGGGGCGCTGGCCGAGGTCCGCAACCTGACCGTCGACATCGCCATGGACGCCAGCCGCCGCATCCTGGAAACCGGCATCCAGCCGGCCCAGGCGGACAAGCTGATCGACCAGTCGATCGCCGAGCTGCCGAAGCACCTGCACTGAGATCGTTGCCTCACCAGCAACGGTCTTTCGAGAAACCCCGGCCTAGGCGCCGGGGTTTTTCTTTGGTCGAATGGAGCCGCAACCCGGAGCCATTCCCCAAGAGCCACTCTCATGACCACGACCCAGCCGGCCGCCGCCCCGCCCTCCCCGTTTCCCAGCGCCTTCGTCTCCCACGGCGCCCCCACCCTCATCATCGAGGATTCGCCGGGCCGCCACTTCCTTGCCGGTCTGGGCAAGCGGCTGGGCCGTCCGAGCGCGGTCATCGCCGTCTCCGCCCATTGGACGACCCACGCCCCGGCCATCAGCGGGGCCGCGCAGCCGGAGACCGTTCACGACTTCTACGGCTTTCCCCGTGCGCTTTACGCGCTGCGCTACGCCGCGCCCGGCGCCCCGGCCCTGGCCGACCGCGTGCGGGATCTGACCGGCGCCTCGGTGGAGCCCGAACAGGGGCTCGACCATGGCGCCTGGGTGCCGCTGATGCTGATGTACCCGGAGGCCGACATCCCCGTCGCCCAGCTTTCGGTCCAGCCCGGCGCCTCCGCCGCCGACCACATCGCCCTGGGCCGCGCCCTGGCGCCCCTGCGGCGCGAGGGGGTGCTGGTCCTCGGCAGCGGCGGCGCCGTCCACAATCTCGGCGATTTCCGCTTCGGCGAGAGCGGCGTGGCCGGCTGGGCGGAGGAGTTCGCCGGCTGGCTCGACGGGGTGCTGGCGGCGGGCGACGCTCAGGCGCTGGCGGATTGGAAAGCCCTCTGCCCGCAGGCCAAGGCGGCGCATCCCACCGACGAGCATTTCCTGCCCCTGCCCGTGGCCTTCGGCGCCGCCGGGAGCGCGGTGCGGACGGAGCGGCTTCACACCGGGTTCGAGCATGGCAGCATCGGCATGCAAGCCTACGCCTTTCATGGCTCGGCCTGAGATCGTGCCGGAGATGTTTAAAGGGGGCTGAACCCGACGCACTTGTCTGTTTGCGCCGTTGCGTCGCCAAGCTACAATCCGCGCCACCCGTCCGTGCACACGGAGGGGTTTCTGACAACGTCGGGCTTCTCCTGCCCGCAACCTTCGGCCGGATCTCGTGGCTTACGAACGACAGCGCGTACGGGACGTGGCGTGAAGCGGAACGGAACCCTGCCCCGGTCCGGCGCCCCCCCCTTCCCCCTCGGTGCCCCGGCCCGCCTCACGCACTCCCTTCCGGGACTCGGCCTCCTGCGCCGCCTGGATGAACTGACGCTCGCCGCGCGCGTCGGGCTGGGCTTCGGCGTCGTGCTGGGGCTGGTGCTTCTGCTGGCGCTGATCGGCGTGGCCTCGCTCTATGGCGTCAGCCGCGAGGTCGGCACCTTCTCCGCCTACGCCGACACCTCCCGGACCGCCGCGGACCTCGACATCGGTCTGCGCGATCTGGAGGTCTCCGTGCGCGACCATCTGGCCGAGGGCGACCAGCAGAGCCTGCTCGACGCCGGGCTGCGCCGGGACGGACTGCTGGACCGGCTGACCGCGCTGGCCGCCATGGCGGGCGGCGACGCCGACCGCCGGTCGGTGGAGGAGGCGCGGACGGCGCTGGATGCCTATTGGAGCGGCTTCGAATCGCTGGTCGCCCTGCGCGGCGAGCGCGCCCGCCTGACCGAGTCGGTGCTGGAGCCGCAGATTTCCCAGATCCGCTCCGGGCTGGGCCGGCTGAAGGACGCTGGCGGCGTCGATTCCGCGGCGCTGGCCGGGGATGCAGCCGTCGCGATCCTGATGATGCAGGATCATCTCGGCCGCTACATCGCGCGGCGCGACGACCGCGACTCGCTGCGCATGCGTGCGGAACTCGGCAACGCCCGCGCCAAGCTGGCCGAGATGAACCGCTATCTCTGGGTCCCCGGCACCCGCCAGACCATCGACGAGGTTGAGGCGGCCCTGGCCGGCATCGACGGGGTGCTGGACGGCATCGAGGCGTCCCTGTCCGAGGAGGATGCCCTGCGCGCCGAGCGGCTGACGCCCAACGCCGCCGCCATGGCCGTCCACGCGGCGGAGATCCGGCAGCGCAACGACGCCATCGCGGCCGGGCTGCGCGGCGGGCTGGCCGACCAGTCCTGGCGCACCTTGCGGATCGCCCTATGGGCGGCCCTGGGCGTGACCCTGGCCGGGCTGGCCATGGTCTGGTTCGTCAACCGCCGGGTCGCCCGCCCCGTCTCGACCATGGCCGCCGCGGTCACCGCGCTCGCCGCCGGGCGGACCGACCTCGCCCTGCCTCCCGACGAGGGCGCGGACGAGGTGGCCGCCATGGCCCGCGCCGTCCGCATCCTGCGCGACAACACCGCGGAACTGGAGCGCCAGCGGCAGGAGGCCGCCGACCGGCACGGCCAGCTTCTGCGCGACAAGGAGCGAGCCGACGCCGCCAACGAGGCGAAGACCAACTTCCTGGTGAACATCGGGCAGGAACTCCACGCCCCGATCAACGGGATCGTCGCCTCCAGCCAATCGCTGATGAGCGAGTTGCACCGCCTCGGCGCCGGCGAGCTGGCGACCGACGTCGAACAGATCCAGTGGACCGGCGAACAGATGCTGACCCTGGTCGATGCGATCCTCGACTATGCCCGGATCGAGGCCGGCAACATGGACGTCGTGCTTCAGGACTTCGACGTGCACCGGCTGCTGATCGAGGCGCGGGAGCGCACGCTGCCCGCCGCCGACCTCAACGGCAACGAGGTGACGCTCCAGGCGGAGGCCGCGACGCTCGGCCAGATGCATTCGGATTTCGGCAAGGTCCGGCAGGCGCTTCTCAACCTGCTGGACAACGCCTGCAAATTCACCCGGGACGGCACCGTCCTGCTGGCCGCCGAGCGGGTCGAGCGCGACCGGGAGCCCTGGCTGCGCTTCACCGTGACCGACAGCGGCAGCGGCTTCGCCAGCAGCCAGACCGCCCGCCTCTTCCAGCCCTTCGTCCAAGGCGGATCGAACGGGAAGCGGCGCGGTGCCGGCCTCGGCCTGACGCTGGTCGGCCATTACGCCGCCATGCTCGGCGGCGACATCGAGGTGGCGAGCGAACCCGGCCAGGGCACGCGCATCACGGTGGCCCTGCCCGCCTACTATCGGCCCCCGGCGGAGGAGCGTCCGCTCCAGGTCGGCACCGCCGGAGCGTCGAAGCGCCCGCTGGTCACCATCGGCGCGCTGCGCCCGGTCGCCCGCCTCGCCTCCTGACCGTCGGAGCGTTCTGGCCGTCAGGCGTCGCGCGGGCGGGCGGTGTCCTCGGGCGCCGCATCCTCATCGGGGGGCAGCCCGTATTTCATGCGGCGCATCTTCTCGGCGACGCGCTCGATCTCCTCGGGCGGCAGGATGACCGGCTCACCCAGCAGATGGGCGTAGAGGTACTGGCGAGCCAGCGTCTCCACCTCCACCGCCAGGGCCAGCGCGCCCTTCAGCGTCTTGCCCAGAACGATCATGCCGTGATTCGCCAGCAGGCAGGCCAGCCGCCCGTCCAGCGCCGCCACGGCGTGGTCGGACAGCTCCTGCGTGCCGAAGGTGGCGTAGGGCGCGCAGCGGATCGAATCGCCCCCGGCCAGCGCCACCATGTAGTGGAAGCTGGGAATGCCCCGGCCATGGACGGCCAGAGCCGTGGCGAAGGTGGAGTGGGCGTGCAGAACCACGTCGGCGTCGGGCCGCGCCTTCAGGATGTCGCGGTGGAAACGCCATTCCGACGACGGACGGCGCCGGCCGACGTAGGTCCCGTCGAAGCCCATCTCCACGATGTCCTCCGGCGTCGTCTCGTCATAGGGCAGGCTGCTGGGCGTGATGAGGAAGCCGTCCTCCACCCGGACCGACAGGTTGCCGGACGCCCCCTGGTTGATGCCCGCCCCGTTCATGGCAAGGCAGGTGTCGATGATGGAACGGCGCTGCGCCGCGTGGGACAGGCTGGTCATGGGATGCGGTCTCGTCAGCGGAGCGGGCATGCTCCCAGCCCCCTCTCCCGCCCCGGAAGAGGGAGGGACCCGCCGCAACGCGGCGGGAGGGTGAGGGTACAGCCAAGGATCTGCGCCTGGATTCTCGATTTTACCCTCACCCGGTCCTTCGGGCCACCCTCTCCCGGGGCGGAAGAGGGGATCACGGACGGCCGCCGTCCGCCTTGTCGGTTTCGGCCTTGGTCAGGTCCCAATGGCGGACCACCGCGTCGTAGCCGGCGGACAGGGCGCTCTTCCCGTCCGGCGTGAAGGTGACCGCCAGAACCGGCTTTTCATGCCCGCGGAAGGAGGCGAGCGAGCGCCCGGTCGCGGCGTCCCACAGGCGGACGCGCCGGTCCCCTCCCCCACCGGACAGCAGGGTCTTGCCGTCGGGCGAAAAAGCCACGGAGGTGACGAATCCCGTATGCCCGTAGAGCGTGCGCAGGAGCGTGCCGCTCTCCAGATCCCACAACCGGACCGTCTCGTCGCTGGAAGCCGTGGCGGCCAGCCGTCCGTCGGGAGACAGGGCCAGACCGTTCACGCTGCCCTCGTGCCCTTCCAGAACGGCCTTCTCCTGCCCGGTCGCGGCGTCCCAGACGCGGATCTGGAAATCATACCCGGCGGAGACCAGACGCCCGCCGTCCGGCGTGAAGGCCACGGCGTTGACGTTGGCGCCATGCCCTTCCAGCGTCCGCAGCAGGGCGCCGCTCTCCGGGTCCCAGAGGCGGATCACCGAGTCCCAGCCCGCGGATGCGAAGCTCCGCCCGTCCGGCGCGACCGCCAGACCGGCGACGGTGCCGGTGTGCCCGTCAAAACGGCGCAACGGGCGTCCGCTTTCCAGGTCCCACAGGATGATGGCGGTGTCGCGGCTGCCGGTCAGGCCGCGCTTGCCGTCCGGCAACAGGGCCACGGCGGTCACTCCAGCGGCGTGCTCGTGGAAGGACGCCTTCCGGACGCCGGTGGGAAGGTCCCACAGAATGGCGGAATAGTCCCAGCTTCCGGTCAGGGCGCGGGCGCCGTCCGGCGACACCGCGACGGCGTTGACCATGGCGCCGTGGCCGACCAGATCGGCGGCGCGGGACGGCAGGGAAACGATCAGGAGCGGCGCCAGAACGGCCAGAGCGAACAGCCGATGACGGGCATGACAAGGCGGACTTTCCGAACGGTGCCCCATCCCCATGCCCGATCCACCTCCCGAAAGGCAAAAGACCGGCGGCCTCGCAGCCACCGGTCAGGGAGTAACAGGTATCAGCGCCAGGTGTGCCCGCGCGCGACCGCGGGGTTGTTCGAGGTCCGGTTCGGCTCGTAGCTGCCGCCCAGGGGCAGGCTGTAGCCCGCCGCGTGGTGGCGGAAGGGCGGCAGAGCGAGGCCGGTCGCCGCATCGACGGTCAGCGTGTTGACCATGAAGGCGGCGTTCCCGGCGGTCCCCGGCATCATCGCGGCGACCTTGTAGACGGGGGTGCCGTCCTCCAGTTCCGCTTCCGTGACGCGCAGAACCTGCACGTTGTAGGTCTGCTCGACGACCCGCTTCACCTCGGCCGCCGGCTTGAGCACGGGCGCGTTCTGGGCGAAGGCCGGAGCGGCAGCCGCCCCGGCCAACAGCAGGCCGATCAGGAAAGAACGCATGGATGGTGTCCTTACTCGGCGGGTGCGCGGTGACGGCCATGGTGATGGCCCCCATGGCGACCGGGCGTCTCGCCCGTCACCTCCTGAACCCACAGCGAATGGTGCTCGCGCGCCCACTGGAGTTCGACATCGCCCGTACCCATCGCGTCGAAGGCGCCTTCCATACCGACGGAGCCGATATAGATGTGCGCGATGATGACCGCGGTCAGAACCACCGCGACCGCCGCATGGATGAGCTGGTAAAGCTGCATGTCGGCCATCGAGGCGAAGGAGAAGGGCCACAGGAGCTGCACGCCCGTGTAACCCAGCGCCGCACCGCCCAGCACCGTCGCCCAGAAGATCACCTTCTGCCCGGCGTTGAACTTCTTCGCCGCCGGATGGACGCCCTTGCTGAACAGCCCGCCGGCCTTCAGCGCCCAGGTGATGTCGTTGCGCTCCGGAATGTTGTGCTTCACCCACATCACGAAGATGAGGACGATGCCCAGCATGAAGGCGAAGCCCAGGTAATTGTGGGCGAACTTGCCGTACTGGGTCATCGCGGCGAACGCCTCCGGCCCCAGCAGCGGCAGGATGGTGTAGCGCCCGTACAGCACGTTCAGCCCGGTGACGGCCAGGACGATGAAGCTCCCGGCGGTCAGCCAGTGCACGCCCCGCTCGAAGGCGTTGAAGCGCTGGATGGTCCGTCCGGTCTTCGCCCCGTCGATCCGGATGCGCCCGCGCACGAGGAAGAACAGGACCAGCAGACCCAGCATGCCGCCAAGCACCCAGCCGCCATAGGTGGACAGCGGGCCGTTGCGCACCGACCGCCACGCCTCCCCTTCCGACTGCACCAGGACGCCGGCGCTCTTGTTGGGGATGGAGACATACCCCTGCTCGCCGGAGCGGACCCCGCGCCACATGTCGACCTCGGAGCCACCGCCCGCCGGCTGGCTGGCGACGGGTGGCATCGTCTGCGCCGAAACGGAGGAGACGTTGGCCATGACCAGCGTCAGGGCCAGCATGGCGACGCCCAGAAGCACGATGTGCAGAGTCCTGCCCAGCCGACCCTTGGAATGATTCGACGTCATAGCGTCAGCCCTTCCCTTCAGAACCGCGCCCATCAGAAACGGCCCCTCAAAAACGTTGGCCGTCCGAGCGCTGCTGAAGCGCCCGGATCTGGTCCACGGACAGGTTGGTGTCCGCGGCGCCGCGGTAGACGCCCTTCTCCATATGGATCGGGCGCGCCTGCTCCTCCTCGTTGCACCCCGCCAGAAGCGGGGTGCCGACGAGAAGCGCCATCAGACAGACGGTGCGACGGATCACGCTCACGATCCCGCCTTCGTCTGATAGGCGGTGCCCCAGCCCCAGGCGCCGGCACCGAAGCCGCGGGCGACCACGCGCTCGCGGTAGATGTCCGACACCTTGTCACCGTCGCCGGCGAGAAGGGCCTTGGTCGAGCACATCTCGGCGCAGAGCGGCAGTTTGCCCTCGGCCAGACGGTTGCGGCCGTACTTCTTGTACTCCGCGTCCGTGTTGTCTGCCTCCGGACCACCCGCGCAGAAGGTGCACTTGTCCATCTTGCCGCGGGTGCCGAAGTTGCCGGCCTGCGGGTACTGCGGGGCGCCGAACGGGCAGGCGTAGAAGCAGTAGCCGCAGCCGATGCACAGGTCCTTGTTGTGCAGGACCACGCCCTGCTCGGTCTGGTAGAAGCAATCGACCGGGCAGACGGCCTTGCAGGGCGCGTCGGAGCAATGCATGCAGGCGACGGAGATCGACCGCTCACCCGGCTTGCCGTCGTTGATGGTCACGACGCGGCGGCGGTTGATGCCCCAGGGCACCTCGTGCTCGTTCTTGCAGGCGGTGACGCAGGCGTTGCATTCGATGCAGCGGTCCGCGTCGCAGAGGAATTTCATGCGGGCCATGGTGATGAACTCCTAGCGTCTCAGGCCGCCGAGATCCGGCAGAGGGTGGTCTTGGTTTCCTGCATCTGCGTGACCGAGTCGTAGCCATAGGTCGTGGCGGTGTTCGCCGCCTCGCCCAGCACGATCGGGTCGGCGCCCTGCGGGTACTTGGCGCGCAGATCCTGGCCCTGGAAATGGCCGCCGAAATGGAAGGGCATGAAGGCGACGCCGCGGCCCACACGTTCGGTCAGCATGGCCTTGACCTTCACCTTGCCCTTTTCCGGGCCTTCGACCCAGACCATCTGGCCGTCCTTGATGCCGGCGTTGTTGGCGTCGAAGGGGTTGATCTCGACGAACATGTCCTGCTGCAGCTCGGCCAGCCAGGGGTTCGACCGGGTCTCGTCGCCGCCGCCCTCATACTCGACCAGACGGCCGGAGGTGAGGATGATCGGGTACTCCTTCGACACGTCGCGGTCCTGGATGGACTTGTAGAGCGTCGGCAGGCGCCAGGACTTGGTGTCCTTGTAGGTCGGGTAGCTGGCGACCAGATCGCGGCGCGGCGTGTAGAGCGGCTCGCGGTGCACCGGCACCGGGTCCGGGAAGTTCCAGGCCACGCAGCGCGCCTTGGCGTTGCCCGGCGGGTTCAGCCCGTGCTTGATCGCCACGCGCTGGATGCCGCCCGACAGGTCGGTGGTCCAGGACACGGCGCCGATCTTCTCGCCGCCGATCTTCTTGATGACGGCCATCTCGGCCTCGGTCAGGTCGCCCGTCCAGCCCAGCTTCTCCAGCATGGCGTAGGTGACTTCCGGATAGCCGTCCTTGATCTCCGACCCGACCGGATAGGCGCCCTCGGCCAGCAGCGTCACGCCGTTGCGCTCCACGCCGAAGCGCGCGCGGAAGGCGCCGCCGCCTTCGGCGACCGGCAGGGAGTTGTCGTAGAGGTTGGCGGTGCCCGGATGCTTCATCTCCGGCGTGCCCCAGCAGGGCCACGGCAGGCCGTAGAAGTCGCCGTCGCACGGACCGCCGTTGGCGCGCAGCGTGGTCTTGTCGAAGGTGCCCTGATGCTGCATGTGCAGCTTCAGACGCTCCGGCGACTGGCCGGTGTAGCCGACCGACCACATGCCGCGGTTCCATTCCCGCGTGATGTCCTCGATGTCCGGCTCGTTGCCGTGGAGCTTGATGTTCTTGAACATCGGCTCCGCGAAGCCGAACTTCTTCGCGAACAGGTACATGATCTCGTGGTCGGTCTTCGATTCGAAGAGCGGCTCGAAGATCTTGTCGCACCACTGGACGGACCGGTTGGACGCGGTGCGCGACCCGACGGTCTCGTACTGGGTGGCGGCGGGCAGCAGGTAGAAGTTGTCCTTGCGGTCGGACAGGACGGCGGTCATCGTCGGGTACGGATCGACGACGACCAGCAGTTCCAGCTTCTCCATCGCCTTCTTCATGTCGGGAAGGCGGGTCTGGCTGTTCGGCGCGTGACCCCAGAAGACCATGCCCTTGATGGCGTCGGGCTGGTCCATGTTCTCCTTGGCTTCCAGCACGCCGTCGAACCAGCGGGACACCGGAATGCCGGTGGCCTCCATCAGCTTCTTGTCCTTGAAGCGGGCCAGGACCTCGTCATAGGAGACGTCCCAGACGCGCGCCCAGTGGCGCCACGCGCCTTCCGCGAGGCCGTAGTAGCCGGGCAGCGAGTCCGAGGTGACGCCGAAATCGGTGGCGCCTTGCACGTTGTCGTGGCCGCGGAAGATGTTGGTGCCGCCGCCCATCACGCCCACGTTGCCCAGCGCGAGCTGGAGCACGCAGTAGGCGCGGGTGTTGTTGTTGCCGATGTGGTGCTGCGTGCCGCCCATGCACCAGACGAGCGTGCCCGGACGGTTGGAGGCCAGGGTGCGGGCGACGCGCTTGAGCTGCGAGCCCGGAACGCCGGTGACCTTCTCGACCTCTTCCGGAGTCCACTTGGCGACCTCGGCGCGGATCTCGTCCATGCCGTAGACGCGCTTGGCGATGTACTCCTTGTCCTCCCAGCCGTTCTCGAAGATGTGCCAGAGGATGCCCCAGATCAGGCCCACGTCGGTGCCGGGACGGAAGCGGATGTACTCGTCGGCCTTGGCCGCGGTGCGGGTGAAGCGCGGGTCGGCGACGATCAGGGGCGCGTTGTTCTGCTCCTTGCCCTTCAGGATGTGGAGCATGGCGACCGGGTGCGCCTCCGCGGCGTTGGAGCCGATGAAGAACATCGCGCGCGACTTCTGGATGTCGTTGTACGAGTTCGTCATGGCGCCGTAGCCCCACACGTTCGCCACGCCGGCGACGGTGGTGGAATGGCAGATGCGGGCCTGATGGTCGACGTTGTTCGTGCCCCAGAAGGCGGCGAACTTGCGGATCAGATAGGCCTGCTCGTTGCTGTGCTTGGCCGAGCCGAGCCAGAAGACCGAATCCGGGCCGGACTTCTCGCGGATGGACAGCAGCTTGTCGCCGACTTCCTGGATGGCCTGGTCCCAGGAAATCCGGGTCCACTTGCCGTCCACCATCTTCATCGGGTAGCGCAGGCGGCGGTCGCCGTGGGCGTGCTCGCGCACCGAAGCGCCCTTGGCGCAATGGGCGCCCAGGTTGATCGGGCTGTCGAAGCTCGGCTCCTGGCCGACCCAGACGCCGTTCTGCACCTCGGCGGTGACGGTGCAGCCGACCGAGCAGTGGGTGCAGACGTTCTTGACCAGCTTGAGCGGCGCGCCCGCGGCGGGGGTGGCGGTCACCGCCTCGGCCTTCTTCACCATGCCGAAGGGCATCGTGGCGGCGATGGCGGCGCCACCGGCGGCGATGCCGGAGGTGCGGAGGAACGAACGACGGTCGACGGTGTTACCGGTCAAGCCGGAAACCATCTTCGCGAGCGACCGGCCGCCGGAAGCAGCCGCCTTCTTCTTTGTCAGCATGTGCGGCGGTCCTTCTTAGAAGCGGCTCAGTTCGTAGACCGTCCGGACATGGTCGGTCTCGCGGTAGCCCTTGGAGGGGGCGGGCTCGGCGGCCTGCGCCGGCTCCACGCCCGTCACGGCGCCAACGGCGGCGGCGCCCAGAGCGCCGACGCCCAACCCGGCCGCGCGGAACAGGTCGCGCCGCGCAAGCGTGGTCTTTTCCTTCTTGTCGATCATTGCTTCACCCTATTCTTCGCGGCTTCCCCGAGACTGAAGACCGATGTGCCGCCCGGTTTCCGGGCTTTCATGGTTGGACCGGCCTTGTCGCGGGCCGGCCTCGTTCTTGTTGTCCTTGCGGCGGCGGTGCCGGTGTCCGGTCACGCCGCCATATCGAAGGCTTTCCCCTCGACCTCCAGATACCGGCGCCCCAGCGTGCCCACCGCGCGGTAGAAGGCGGCGGACGGCGTGGATTCCAGATCGGTGAAGAAGGCGCCGGCCCAGGAGGCGATGTGGCGGTCGAAGAAGCGGCGCTGCGCCTCCAGATCCGCCGGGGCGCCGAAGGCCCCGGTGATGAGGCCCGCCATCATCTCGGCCAGGGCGGCGATGTGGTCTTCGGGTTCCTTCACCTCGTCGGCGCGGGCGATGCCCAGCAGCGCCATGTCGCCGCGCAGCTCCGCCAGCGGCTTTTCGTGAAGGAATCCGGTGAGATAGTAGGACCCGTAGGGGGACAGGATGCCGCCGCCGACGCCGATGAAGAGGGTGTTGAACTCCTCCTCGACCGCGGCGGCGCCGGTGCCGCGGGCGGACTCCGCCAGACCGGTCAGCGCCTGCCCGAGGGGGCTGCCGTCGCCCTCCAACGCCGCCAGCGCCGCCAGGAACTCCCCGCCGGGCGGGCGGGCGAGCAGGCGCGCCAGCAGGGCGTAGAGCTGCGCCCGCTGCATTTCCTCCGGCGGCAAGGCCGACGGATCATGTTCACCGGTCACGGACACGGCGTTCATCCCTCCCGACACGACAAAAGGACCAGTTCGGCAAAACCCCGGCACCCGGCCCCATCCGTCGCAACAACGGCGGCGCATTGGCTCGCCCGTTGAAGGCTCACGGCATCATGGGCCGGCGCCCGAGACGCCCTGGACCGACAACCTCATATTGCACCCGCGAAAAGCCTCGCCATATCAGGGGCTTAACATTTGGGATAGGGCTATTAAAGGGCAGAATCGCGGCGCTTGTCAACAAAGGTTGACATAGAAGCGTGTGTATCGGGTCTTTGGCTGGACTGGCGTTATGCTTTTTTTATCATATTGCCGTCCGGTTCTTGCGAAGCAGAGGCGATCTGCTGCGGTTCCGGACTTTCGGGGATGGCCGCTTTTTCATTCCCGTCTTCGGCGGCGGACGCAGCCGTCGGTTGAGGCACGGCCTCGTCGACCTTCTCGGCGGCCTCGTCCACGGCGTCGAGGAACCCTTTGCCCACGCGGTAGAGCGTCTTCACGGGCGAGGAGCCGGTGAACAGGCTGGCGTAGTCGTCGGCGTAGTCCTTCAGCCCGTCGTCGTTGGCGAAGACGGGGTCCGAGGTCCACAGCTTGCGCAGCGCCTGCCGGTGCAGGTCCTCCGGAACCTCCGTCCGCAGGAAGGGGGTGAAGTCGGACTCCAGCGTCAGGTCCTCGACGGGCGGGAGGTCCTTCAGCGGGTCTTCCGCTTCGGGGGCGGCGTCCGGAGCGGCTTCCGCGGATGCGGCGGCCTCCGCCGGAAGCTGCGCGGGCGGCTCCTCGGACGGCGGCTCCACCGGTTGCGGGACGGGGGCGGCGGTCTGCCGCTTCAGGCGCGACCAGCGGGAAAGGAAAGGTTCGTCGGTCATGGCTGTGTCTCGGAAGCGGTCGCGGGGGACTTCGGGTGTCGCGCTGGGCCCCCACCCAACCCTCCCCCACTTCGCGGGGGAGGGCTTCAAGTCCCCTCCCTCACCGAAGGTGGGGGAGGGTTAGGGAGGGGGCCCAGCGCCGGAACCTCATCACCCCTGCTTCGGGAAGTGCCGCTTGCGCTCGCGCTTCACGAAGGGGACATCCACATGGTGCTGCTCGGCGAAGTCGCGGACCAGGGCCGCGACCTCCGGCGGCATGGGCACCGTTTCCACCGTCTCCACGCCGCTCACCTGATAGGCCTCGCATTCATGGGCGGAGGCGGTGACGACGAAGGGCACCACGCCCCCCGGTTCCCCCGTCTCGTCGGGGCGCAGCACGACCCAGAGGCGCGGCGGCTCCTGCGACAGGTTCAGCTTGTACCCTTCCGTGTCGCTGCGGAACAGCTCCAGCGGCAGGGTGGCGGCGTGGAACTGCGCCCAGTCATCCCCCTCGCGGAGCAGGCGCCACGGGCCGTCCACCGCCGGGGCGCCGGGGATCACCGACACCGGACGCCACACCCATTCCGCCCAGGGACCGACGCCCTTGCGGCGTTCCAGAACGATGCCCAGGGCCATCGTCTCGGTTTTATTGAGGGTCTCGCTCATCGCACCAGCCCTGCCGCCATCAGCCGTTCCGCCTCCGCCAGATCGTCGGGACGGTTCGTGTTGAAGAAGGGGTCTACCGGATCGGTGGCGAAGTCGGCAACGGCCAGCCGGTAGCGGGCCGTCCAGGCGTCCACCTTGCGCATGTCCTCCTCCACCATGGCGCGGCGGAGGTCGTCGGCGAGGTCCACCCGCCACAGCCCGAAGACCGGATGCTCCTGCCCGTCCGAGCGCGCGCAGGCAAGGTCGGCCCCCTCGCGCTCCACCGCCGCCATCAGGCGGGCGACCAGATCGGCGGGAATGAAGGGCGCGTCGGTCGCGAAACTGGCCACCCAGCGGCAGTCCGGCGCGTTGGCCCGCGCCCATTCCATGCCGGTCAGCACCCCGGCGAGCGGCCCGGCGAAGCCCTCCACCACGTCCGCCGCCACCGGCAGGCCGAAGGCGGCGAAGCGCGCCGGGTCGCCGTTGGCGTTCAGCACGAGCGGCCCGACCTGCGGGCGCGCGGTGGCGACGATGCGTTCCAGGATGCTGCGCCCGCCGAGGGTGCGCAGGCTCTTGTCCCCGCCGCCCATGCGCCGCGACAGGCCGCCGGCCAGCAGAACGCCGGCAATGCCCTCACTCCTCATCGCGGGCCTCATCCCGGCTCCCCTTGCGCTGGTGGCGCCCGCCCTCGTCGCCGACCGAGGCCGGATCGGCGTCGAAGTCCAGACGGTCCGTGCCGGCCAGGGCGAGGAAGCGCTTGCCCTTCGCCCGCCCGACCATGGTCAGGTTGGCCTGCCGCCCCAGTTCCACCCCCCAGGCCGTGAAGCCGGAGCGGGAGAGCAGGATCGGGATGCCCATCTGCACCGTCTTGATGACCATCTCCGAGGTCAGGCGCCCGGTGGTGTAGAAAATCTTGTCGTGCGCGGGAACGCCGTGCAGGTGCATGTAGCCCGCCACCTTGTCCACCGCGTTGTGGCGCCCGACGTCCTCCATGTAGATGAGGGGCCGGTCCTCCTGGCACAGCACGCAGCCATGGATGGCGCCCGCCTCCAGATACAGGCTGGGGGTCAGGTTGATCTTCTTCGACAGGGCGTAAATCCAGGAGGTCTTCAGCCGCGCGTCGGGGTTCAGCCGCACCGACTCGAAGGTCTCCATCACGTCGCCGAAGGCGGTGCCCTGGGCGCAACCGGAGGTCAGCGTCTTCTTCTTGAGCTTCTGCTCGTAATTCGTGGCGCGCTCGGTGCGGACGACGACGGTGTCGATCTCCTCGTCATAGTCGATGCCGGTGATCCGGTCGTCGCGCTTCAGCATGTTCTGGTTGAGCAGATAGCCGACCGCCAGATAGTCTGGGTAGTCGGCGATCGTCATCATGGTGACGATCTCCTGCCCGTTCAGGTACAGCGTCAGCGGCCGTTCCACGGTGACCGACGCTTCCACCGGGCGCCCGTCCTGATCCAGCCCGGAAACACGCTCCGTCAGCTTGGGATTCGCCGGGTCCGGCTTTATGGTGAATTCCGAGAGGTCCATGAGCGGAAGAGTGGGGAAGATCGCGCGCCGGGGCAAGCGGCGGATGATCGGCTCCCGCAAGATGGAAGCGATGGGACCCCGTTTCCACGTACGAGTACCGGTATGCATGAGTTCGGTCTGGCTTTCGTCACCGCCTTCCACCTGATCGCCGACCTCGACCCCGGCCTGGTGGGGATCGTCACCCTGTCGCTGCGCGTCAGCCTGACCGCGGTCCTTCTGTCGGCCCTGATCGGGCTGCCGCTGGGCGCCGCCGTGGCGGCCTTCCGCTTTCCGGGGCGGCGCGCGGTGACGCTTTTCCTGAACACGACGATGGGACTTCCACCGGTGGTGGTGGGGCTGATCGTCTACCTGATCCTGTCGCGGTCCGGCCCGCTGGGGGTGCTGGGGCTGTTGTTCACCCCGACGGCCATGATCGTGGCGCAGACCGTGCTGATCGTTCCCATCGTCGCCGCCCTGACCCGGCAGGTGGTCGAGGATCTTCTGGAGGACTACGCCGACCTGCTGCGCGTGATGGGGGCCGGGCCGCTGACCACGCTGGTCACCCTGCTGTCGGAGGCACGCTGGAGCCTGCTGACCATCGTCCTGGCCGGGTTCGGCCGGGCCTCGGCGGAGGTCGGGGCGGTGATGATCGTCGGCGGCAACATCGACCGGGTCACCCGAGTCATGACCACCGCCATCGCGCTGGAGACCAGCAAGGGCGACCTGCCGCTGGCGCTCGGCCTCGGCGTCATCCTGATGATCCTGTCGCTGTCCGTGAACCTCGCCGCCGCGCTGGTGCGGGAGGCGCGGCGGGTCTGATGGCCTACAGCTTCTCGTTCGGCGACACCGGGACGCAGCGGTGGCCGCTGCGGGTCAGCTCCGAACAGACCTTGCGCGCGGTCTTCTCGTCCAGCCCGACCATGCGCGCGCGGAAGACGGTGGAACCGTTGGCCTTCACCGGGGTCACCGCCGGCTTGGCGGCGCGCAGCAGGAAGGGGGCCTGCTTGGTCGCCTGACTGAGCGCCCGGTTGCTGGCCTCCCGTGTGGAGAAGGCGCCGACCTGCACCCCCCATTTTCCGCCGGCGGTCTCCTCGTCGCGGGCCGGCGGGCGGACCGCGGCGGGGGTGGAGACGGTGGAGGCGAGCTGCGCGATGGTCTCCGGCTTGGCCGGCGGCCTGCCCTTGGCGGTGGAGCGCGGCGCCTCGTCGTCATCTCCGGCACGGGCGACGACCGGCGCCTCCTGGCCGCGGCTCGGCTTGTTGAACGCCTTGTCCAGGATCGCTTCCATGCGGGCGTCGCGCGAGGCCGCTGACTTGCCGCCCAGCACCACGGCCACCAGACGGCGCCCGTCGCGCACCGCCGACGCCGCGAGGTTGAAGCCGCTGGCCACCGTGTAGCCGGTCTTGATGCCGTCCATGCCCTCGTAGCGGGACATCAGCCGGTTGTGGTTGTGCAGGCTGCGTCCGCCATAGACGAAGTTGCGGCGGCTGAAATAGGGGTAATAGCGGGAATGGTCGGACAGCATCGCCCGCGACAGGATGGAGAAGTCGCGCGCGGTGGTCACCTGCTCCATGTTCGGCAGGCCGTTGGAATTGCGGAACACGGTGTTGCGCATGCCCAGCTCGCGGGCCTTGCGGGTCATCATCTCGGCGAACTTGGCCTCGCTGCCGCCCAGCGCCTCGGCCAGGACGACGGAGGCGTCGTTGGCCGACTTGGTGACCAACCCGAGGATCGCCTGCTCCACCCGCAGCGTCCTGCCGGCGCGCAGCCCCAGCTTGGTCGGGGACTGCGCCTCCGCCCAGGCCGACACCGGCAGCGCCTGGTCCAGCCGCAGCCGCCCCTCGTCCAACGCGTCGAAGGTGAGGTAGAGCGTCATCATCTTGGTCAGCGACGCCGGATAGGTGAGGGTGTCCGCGTTCTCCTCGTGCAGCACCTCACCCGTGCGCGCGTCCACGACGATCGCCGCGTATTTGGCGGCCAGCGCCGGCAGCGGCGCCAGGAGGAGCGCGGCCAGGACCAGCGCGGCCGGCACGGCCCCATGCATCCATCGAACGAAAGGGGTAATGCCGAAGGCACGCCCCAGAGTCGAACGTCGATCCGCCAAACGTTCTTTGGCCTGTTCTCCCTTCGTTTCGCGCCCGCGCCAAGCGAACGACAAAAGCAGGCTTCGAACGGTCCGGCCCGTTACGTTCATGATGCCCCCGCCAAAGGCTAATACTTGCTGTTTGGCGCAATGGTAAATTCCATGCAAAACAGTGTCTAGCGACAATTCGTTAATTTCCCGCTTCGACTTCTTGGGCAACGCTGTGACGAAATTGGATAGGGCGGGGACCCGTCGGGGGCGAACCGCGTTGAAGGAGCGCGACCGCCAATCCATTTTCCCGACAAGCGAGTTTTTCCGAAGCGCAGGACGACCCCATCCCTCCTGACCGGACGCGAGGCACCTCATGACACGCCCGCCCAAGCGACGCCCGCCCAAGCGACGTCCGACGATTCCGCGCGCTGCCGTCCGGGATGGACGAAGAGGAAAAGGCATCGGGCTGGCGGCGCTGGCGGCGGCGGGGCTTCTCGCCGGCTGCGCCTCGGTCGGGCCGACGGACAACCCCGTGGCGCGCAAGCTGACCTGGGTCAGCTACCTCAACGGCGACGACCTGCGCGCCGCCTGCACCGAGGGCGGGACCGACCGTTACCGGCTGGTCTTCAACGCCGACTACCAGAAGCATGTGCGGACCTACGACATCGTCGGCGACCGCAGCACCGGCGGCGCCGTCGTCGAAGCCCGCGTGCTGGAGGCGACCGACCTCGCACGCATCGACCTGGACGACCCGGCGGCGGTCGCCCGCGGCCCGGTGGCCAAGGCCCAGCTTTCGCCGCGCCAGTTCGCCCTGTTCGTCCTGCGTCTCTACGAAAGCGGCGCCTTCGAACCGGCGCCCAGCGGCGTGCGGCTGCCGTCCAACGGCGTCTACTGGCTGATCAACGGCTGCCGGCGGGGAAGCTGGTTCTTCAACGCCTATCCATACCCCTCGGACCGCTTCGCCGACATCCGCTTCGACGGGCCGCTGAAGGACCTGGACGGAAGCGGCCAGGGGACCGGCGTGCCCTACCCCGCCCTGCCACGCCCCCAGGACGCGCCGCGCACCCTGCCGACCGGCGGTCGGGTGGACGGCGCGGGGGTGGTGTTCGAAGTCCAGGTGGGGCGCGACGGTCTGGTCGGCCCCACCGCGCCCTTCGGGGCGTGGCTGTTCGCCGGGAAGTAGAGGAGGCAAGAGGTTACACGACCTCTTCCTCCGCGACCGCCGCCCGGGCGCCCTCGGACAGCAACGTGTCCACCCACGGGCCGTCCGGCATGCGGCGGGCCAGTTCGGTGATGTTCCGGTTCCACCACAGGCGCTGCTCGACCAGATCGTCGTAATCGAAGTTCGACTGGCGCCACAGGCGCTCCTGCGTGTTGAAGGTCACCATGTCGATGGGGAAGCCGACGTCGTTGGACGAGAAGCGCGTGCTGTCGAAGGACAGGTAGGCGATCTTCAGCGCCGTCCGCATGTCCGTGCTGTAGGACAGCGCGCGGTCCAGGATCGGTTTGCCGTAAGCGGTGGCGCCGATGGACAGGTAGGGCGTGCGCTCGTCCACCTCGATCCAGTTGCCCTCCGGATAGACCAGGAACATGTAGGGCTCCCGGTCCTCGGCGAGCTGGCCGCCGATGATGGCGTGCAGGTTGAAGGCCAGCTTGGACGCCTCCAGCGCCTCCTTGTCCTCCGCCGCCACCTGGCGCAGGCAGGCCGTGAAGGCCGACAGCGCGTCCAGCATGGTCGGGTAGCTCTCGCCCCGGCGCCGGGACATGTCGCGGCGCAGGTAGGCCAGCGTCTTGTCGCGCACGCTGCGCAGGCCGGAGTTCAGGATGAAGAAGCGGTCGCCGCCGCCGCCCACCATGGTCACCTTGCGCGCCGAGGAAAGCTGCGAACCGCTGGTGATGCGCCCGTCCGACAGGCCGATCAGGCCGTCACGGGTCTTGATGCCGAGGCAGTAGGTCATGAAAGGACGTTCCCGAACTGGAAGCTGCGGCGTTTCGCCGCGGTTGGTCTGACCTTTGGCCGAAGCGCATCCCTTCGGCGGGCAGGATAGGATTGGGCGCGACCGACGGTAAAGCTTTGGTAAAGGCACCGCTCAAGTCGATGCGAAGTGGATCGGATTTCCCGCTTTGCGGAACGGAAGGGCTTGCCCTGTACCGGCAAGCATTTGGGTGAGCGACGACTGATATATTGTGCAATGCACAAGATTCTTTGTTGACACCACGAACGATTGCCCATAGTTTAGCCATTGCTGCACCGCAGCATTTCCGGCCCGGCCCCGTCCGGGCCATCCCCAACGCAGCCGACCAGCGCCCCGCAGGCGGACGGTCCGCCGTCCCGAATCCTGCGCGCGCCGGGCTTCGAAGAAGGAAGGAACGCAAGGCATGACGACCGTGACGAAGGCCAAGCCGGCCACCGCCCCCACCCAGGCTTTCGAAAGCGCCGCCATCCAGGCCAAGGAACAGGTCGAAGGCTTCGTCAAGGCCGGCCAGGAGCAGGCCGCGAAGACGTTCGAGCAGACCGCCTCCGTCACTAAGGAGCAGGTGGAGAAGCTGTCGTCCCAGCTTCTGAAGATCTCCGCCGAACTTCAGGCCCTGAACAAGGCCAACGTGGAGGCGCTGATCCAGAGCGGCAGCATCGCCACCCAGGGCGCGGAGGAGCTGACCCGCGAAGTGACCGCCTACGCCCAGGCGTCCTTCGACAAGTCGGTCACCACCGGCAAGGCCTTGCTGACCGCCAAGTCGCTGAAGGAGGTCGTCGATCTCCAGAGCGACTACGTGAAGGCCAGCTTCGACGCCTTCGTCGCGGAATCCTCCCGCCTCCAGGATCTCGGCACCCGCATCGCGACCGAGGCCCTGACCCCGCTGAAGGACCGCGTGTCCGTCACGGTCAGCACCCTGTCCAAGCCGCTGGCCGCCTGACGCGGCACCGGCGCCGAACCGCGAAACCCGGCCGTTTCCCGACGGTCGGGTTTCGCGTGTCGAAAGGGCCGCCGGGACGCGCCAGGGTTTTTGTGCACCGCACAAAAACCCGTTGACAGGCACGGGAGCCTGCCCTAAGTTTAGTCATGCTGCATTGCAGCATCGGTCCGACGCCCGAAACCACGGGGTCACCCGACCGAACATCCGCGCGGTCGCCAATCGGTGGGTCCGGCGCGGGTCAACCCGACAAGATCCGAGGAGCCGTTCCATGACCGACAAGTTCGCCGCCGCCACCAAGACCTTCGAAGACGCCGTGTCCGCCGCCAAGCAGAACGTGGACGGCCTGGTCAAGTCCCAGCAGGAGCAGTTCGAGAAGGCCTCCGCTCAGATCATGAAGAGCTTCGACGAACTGACCGCGCTGACCAAGGGCAACGTCGACGCCGTCGTGAAGTCGGGCACCATCGTCGCCAAGGGCGCCGAGGAAGCCGGCAAGCAGGTCGCCTCCTACACCCAGTCCTCGCTGGAGAAGGGCGCCGCCACCGGCAAGGCCCTGCTGGCCGTGAAGACCGTGCAGGAGCTGGTCGAGCTGCAGAGCAGCTTCGCCAAGGCGAGCTTCGAGACCTTCGTGAAGGAGAGCGCCAAGCTGCAGGAGCTGTCGCTGAAGACCGCCAAGGACGCCTTCGCGCCGATCAACGACCGCGTCCAGCTCACCGTGGCGACGCTGTCGAAGCCGGTCGTGACGAAGGCGGCCTGATACCGGCGGCCTGAGACAAAATGACCCGGAGCCCACAATCCCGCAGACCCGGCCGCAGGGCCGGGGCGGCTCCCGAGTCCGTCACCTCCGGGACACTACCGTCCGGGGGTGCGGGCGGCACGAGGCGGTACCGCTTAAAATCCTGCCGCCTCACGGCATTGTGAAATTCCGGGAAAGCCCGGCGGTCCTGACCGCCGGGCTTGTTCATTTTGGGGCCGGCGGACATGGTCCGGGTGCGGTGCGTGCCATTTTTGGCACGCCGGTGCGGCGGTTCCGCCGCAACACACGCGAATTCCACCAATTCCGGGGTAATCGGGCTGGTTCCGTTCCGAAAGGGCCTCTCCCAAATGGGGAGACACCGAAAACGGACCCTTCCCACCGCGCCCGGAGTTCTCATATCATTCATGCGACGTACATCGCGATGCTGACCTGTTGAGACCATGGCCGAAAACGACAAGCACGGCGACGAGGGCACCACCACGGGCGTGGTCATAAAAACCAAGCCTAAGACTAAAAAGCCCTCGATGTATAAGGTCTTGATGTTGAACGACGACTACACACCTATGGAATTCGTCGTTCATGTCTTGGAGCGCTTCTTTGCCAAGTCGCGCGAGGAGGCGACACGGATCATGCTGCATGTGCACCGGCGGGGTGTGGGCTTGTGCGGCGTGTTCACCTACGAGGTGGCGGAGACGAAAGTCACGCAGGTGATGGATTTTGCGCGCCAGCACCAGCATCCGCTGCAATGTACGCTAGAAAAGGATTAAGGCCACAGATGCTGTCGCGTAACCTGGAACAGACGCTGCACCGAGCCCTGGCCCATGCGAACGAGCGCAGGCACGAATACGCGACGCTCGAACACTTGCTGCTCGCATTGACCGAGGACGCCGATGCCATGGCCGTCTTGCGCGCTTGCGGAGTCGATCTGGACCGCCTGCGCGCCGAACTGTCGGATTACCTCGACAACGAGCTTGCGAACCTCATCACGAACAGGCCCGATGATGCGAAGCCGACGGCTGGCTTCCAGCGGGTGCTGCAACGCGCGGCCATCCACGTCCAGTCGTCGGGGCGTGAGGAGGTGACGGGAGCAAATGTGCTCGTCGCCCTGTTCTCTGAACGCGAAAGCCACGCGGTCTATTTCCTGCAGGAGCAGGAGATGACCCGTTTCGACGCGGTGAACTACATCTCTCACGGAATCGCGAAGGCTCCGGGCCGCTCCGAAACCAAGCGGGTCACCGGTGCCGACGAGGACGCGGCGGCGGAGAAGGTCGTGAAGAAAGGCAGCGAAGCCCTAGAGGCTTATTGCGTCAACCTGAACAAGAAGGCGGCCAGCGGGAAGATCGATCCGCTGATCGGACGGGAGCAGGAGGTCGAACGGACCATCCAGATCCTGTGCCGGCGGTCGAAGAACAACCCGCTGTATGTCGGTGACCCCGGTGTCGGCAAGACCGCCATCGCCGAGGGGCTGGCCCGCCGCATCGTCCATGGCGAGGTCCCGGAGGTGCTGAAGGGCGCCACCATCTTCGCGCTCGACATGGGCTCCCTGCTCGCCGGTACGCGGTACCGCGGCGACTTCGAAGAGCGCCTGAAGGCCGTCGTCTCCGAACTGGAGGCCACGGAAGGTGCCGTCCTCTTCATCGACGAGATCCACACGGTCATCGGGGCCGGTGCGACCTCGGGCGGTGCGATGGACGCCTCGAACCTGCTGAAGCCGGCCCTCGCCTCCGGCTCCCTGCGTTGCATCGGTTCGACGACCTACAAGGAGTACCGGAACTATTTCGAGAAGGACCGGGCGCTCGTCCGGCGCTTCCAGAAGATCGACGTCAACGAGCCGACGGTCGAGGATGCGATCAAGATCCTCCAGGGGATCAAGACCTACTACGAGAAGCACCACCGGGTGAGCTACACCAACGACGCGATCCGGTCGGCGGTGGAACTGTCCGCGAAGTACATCGGCGACCGCAAGCTGCCGGACAAGGCCATCGACATCATCGACGAGGTCGGCGCCGCGCAGATGCTGCTGCCGGAGAACAAGCGGAAGAAGAAGATCTCCGTCAAGGACGTGGAGGCGGTGGTCGCCAAGATCGCCCGCATCCCGCCGAAGTCGGTCAGCCGCGACGACAAGGAAACGCTCCTCAACCTGGAGCGCGACCTGAAGACCATGGTCTTCGGCCAGAACAAGGCCATCGACGCGCTGGTCTCCGCCATCAAGCTGGCCCGCGCCGGCCTGCGCGAACCGGAGAAGCCCATCGGCAACTACCTGTTCACCGGCCCGACCGGCGTCGGCAAGACCGAGGTGGCCCGCCAGCTCTCCCTCACGCTGGGCATCGAGCTGACCCGCTTCGACATGTCGGAATACATGGAGCGGCACACCGTCTCCCGCCTGATCGGCGCGCCTCCGGGCTATGTCGGGTTCGACCAGGGCGGCCTGCTGACCGATGCCATCGACCAGCATCCGCATTGCGTGCTGCTGCTCGACGAGATCGAGAAGGCGCATCCGGATCTGTTCAACATCCTGTTGCAGATCATGGATCACGGCAAGCTGACGGACCACAACGGCAAGACGGTGGACTTCCGCAACGTCATCCTCATCATGACCTCCAACGCGGGCGCCGCGGACATGGCCAAGCCGGCCATCGGCTTCGAGCGCGAGCGCCGGGTCGGCGAGGACATGGAAGCGGTCGAGAAGCTGTTCACGCCGGAGTTCCGCAACCGTCTGGATGCGATCATCCCCTTCGCGCCGCTGACCCGGGAGGTCATCAACCGCGTGGTGGACAAGTTCATCATGCAGATGGAAGCGCAGCTCGAAGACCGCGGCGTCACGATCGAACTCGACGATCTGGCCCGCGAGTGGCTGGGCAAGAAGGGCTACGACCCGCTTTACGGCGCGCGTCCGCTGGGCCGCGTGATCCAGGAGCACCTGAAGAAGCCGCTGGCGGAGGAGCTTCTGTTCGGCAAGCTCGCCAAGGGCGGCCTGGTCAAGGTGACCGTGAAGGACGACAAGCCCGCCTTCGAGTACACCGAAGGGTCGCGCAAGCGGCGCTCCGGCGACGAGGACGAGGACGAGGTCGTGCACGAACTGGCGGAATGACGCCGGTCCGCAAGAAACGTGAAGGAAAGGGGGCCGCAAGGCCCCCTTTCCTTTTTCACCCGGCCTTTATTCACTCGGCCATCATTCCTCGACCACCACGGTCGCATCACCGGATGTCTTCATCAGGGTGATGCTGTGCTGGCAGTTGCGCTCATCTCTGTAGCCTTCGCTGCTGACGGCGATGACCTCCCCATTGACGGCGTAGAAGGTCCATCGCCATTCGCCGCGGTGATCCTTGTAGACCTTGTACTTGCCAACCTTCTTTTCTTTGGTCCTGAACATGCTCTTCTCCTTGCCATCGGCCTGGATAATGACGATGGAAAGGGTTCTACCGTGAAAGGAAACAGGTTGCACAGACTCCATCCCTCTCCCTCGTGGCGAGAAGGGAACCTTCCGGAGGGTTGCGCGCTTACTGCCGCATCACGGACAATCCGCAAAAGCGACGGATAGGCCGTCCCCACGACAAAGAACACTGAGGAAACGCACCATGCCCCTGCCCTTCCTGACCGGACTGCGCATCATCGACCTGGGCCAGTATCTGCCGGGTCCCTACGCCGCCCAGATGCTGGCCGACCTCGGCGCGGAGGTGGTGAAGGTGGAGGCTCCGAGCGGCGACCCGCTGCGCAAGATGGGTCCCACCGATGCGGACGGCATGACCGCCGCCTACAAGCTGCTGAACGCCGGCAAGACCGTCATCCGCCTGAACCTGAAGGACGAGGGCGACCGCAGCTCCTTCGAACGGCTGATCGCCGGGGCCGACGCGCTTGTGGAAAGCTACCGGCCGGGCGTGCTGGACAAGCTGGGGCTGGGTCATGCGCGGCTGCGCGCTCTGAACCCGCGGCTGGTTCATGCCAGCCTGTCCGGCTGGGGCAGCACCGGCCCCTACGCCCGGCGGGCCGGGCACGACCTGAACTACATGGCGGTCGGCGGCGGGCTGGACTCCTCCGGCACGCCGGACCACCCCTCGATCAGCCACCCTCCCGTCGCCGACTTCGCCTCGGCCCATCAGACGGCGTTGGCGGTGGTCGCCGCCCTGTTCGGGCGCCAGCGCAGCGGCGAGGGCTGTTTCCTCGACCTGTCGATCATGGAAACGGTGCTGGGCTGGCAGGGCTTCAACCTGACCGCCGACGCGCGCGGGCAGGTTTCGGCCCGCGGCGAGGCGCTGCTGTCCGGCGGGGCCGCCTGCTACCGCATCTACCGCACCGCGGACGGGCGCTTCGCCACGCTGTCGGCGCTGGAGGCGAAGTTCTGGCAAGGCTTCTGCGAGGCGGTGGAGCGCCCCGACTGGATCGCCCGGCAGGCCGACCCGCTCCCCCAGACCGCCCTGATCGAAGAGGTGGCCGCTTTGTTCGCCGGCCGCAGCCTCGCCGATTGGAAGGCGCTGCTCGACCCCGTCGATTGCTGCTTCGAGGCGCTGCCGACGCTGACGGAGATGCCGGACCATCCGCACATCGCCGCCCGCCGCCAGATTCGCATCACGACGGGGCCGGAGCCGCTGGTGGAAACCCTGATGGGTCTGCGGGTCGATGGCGGCACCCCGCCCGAGCGAACCCCTCTGCGCGAATCCACCGCCGCCGCGGTGCTCTCCGCCTGGGGCTGAAGCCTGCCATCAGAGGGCGATGAGCCCGCCGCCCTCGCGCGGCGGGCGCGTCTCCAGGGGGCCGCGGCGGGCACCCGTCAGGCTGGCCTTCGACAGGTCCGCCGCCGCGTCGTCGCAGCCGCGCAGGTCGGCGGAGGCGAGGTTGGCCATCTCGAAGCTCGCGCCGGCCAGCTTCGCCCCCGTCAGCCGCGCGCCGCGCAGGTCGGCGGCGGCCAGGGTGGCGCCCATCAGGTTGGCGGGCCAGCTCCGCCCGGTCGGGGTGCCGTCCGGGTTGCGCAGGTCCACCATGCCGAAATCGGCGCCATGGGCGTCCGCCCCGCTCAGGTTGGCCCCGCTCAGGTTCGCCCCCGTCAGCACCGCCTGGTCCAGCCGCGCCCGGCGCAGACTGGCTCCGCCGAAATCGGCCAGCGAGAGCGAAGCGTTGGACAGCCGGGCGTCGTCCAGATTGGCGTTGCGGAAGACGCCGCCCGACAGGTCGCAGGCGGTCAGGTCCAACCCACGCAGCTCCATGCCGGAGAAGTCCGCCCGCAGCCCGGCGCGCCCGCCGCTGTTGATCCACAGGATGTGCGCGTCCAGCACGCTGCGGACCGGCATCGGCAGAGCGTCCGCGTTTCTCATATAGACGGCGCCGTTCAGGTTGGCGCCCAGCGTGTCCGCCACCGTCAGGTCCACGTTGCGCAGGGTCGCCTCGCGCAGGTCGGCGTTGCGCAGGACGGCGCGGGTCAGGGTGGCGCCGTTCAGCACCGCGCGCTTCAGCTTGGCCCCGGTGAAGTTCGCCTCGGTCAGGTCGGCGCCCGCCAGATTGGCGGCGAACAGGTTGGCGTTGCTGAAATCCCCGCCGGCCATGGATGTGCCGGCCAGTTCGGCGTGGCTGAGGTCGGCCCCCTTGAAGCTGACGCCGTCCATCCGCGCGCCCGTCAGGTTGGCGGGCAGCCTGTCCTCCTCGTCCGCGTCACGGCTTCCGCGATAGGCCAGGATCTGACCGGGGCGGAGGTCGGCGCCTTCGAAGTCGGTTCGGGTCAGGTTGGCCTTCTGGAAATTCGCCCCGCGCAGGTCCGCCCGCGCGAAGGAGGAGCCCGCCAGCTTCGCCCGGCTGAAATTCGCCCCGAACAGGTCGGACATGGCGAAGCTGACCTCTTCGAGCTGGGCATCGGAGAAATTGCCCTGGGTGAGGACGGCGGTCTGGAGGTTGAATCCCTTCAGCCGCAGCCTCGACAGATCCACGCCCTTCGCCTGAAGACGCACGCCGCCCGGCTTCAGTTTGAGGTAGAGTAGATGATCCCGCACCTGCTTCAGGAATTCCATGGTGCGGTCGGTCATCGGGCGGTTCCGTCGGTCGGCTGTTCCCCCCACACTACCCCTTGTGTACTATCAGTAAAGAGGAAATCCCCGATTGTCCGCCGCCCCTGCATTGCCGAGCGCTCATGCCGGCCCGCCGGTGCCGGTGACCGCCAACCCCTTGAACGCCATCATGGTCATGGTCGGGAGAGACAGCGTATGACGACGTTCGACACCGAGTGCCTGCGCCGCGCCATCGAACTCAGCCGCGCCCACATGCAGGGAAACGCCGGTGGCCCCTTCGGCGCGGTCATCGCGCGGGACGGGCGGATCATCGGCGAGGGCTGGAATTGCGTGACCTCCTCCAACGACCCCACGGCGCACGCCGAGGTTGTCGCGATCCGCAACGCCTGCCGCGATCTCGGCACCTTCAGCCTCATAGGGGCGACCGTCTACACGAGTTGCGAGCCCTGCCCCATGTGCCTCGCGGCGATCTACTGGGCACGGATCGACCGCATCGTCTACGCCAACGCGCGCGACGACGCGGCGGCCATCGGCTTCGACGACGCCTTCCTCTACACGGAGATCGCCCTGCCGCTGGAGCGGCGGGCGATTCCCATGCAGCGCCTTCTGGCCGACGAGGCCCGCGCCGTCTTCGACGAATGGGCCGCCAAGCCCGACCGCGTGCCTTACTGATCGCTTCCCGGTTCGCCCCGGCGGTAGGGCGACAGTTCCATCAACGCTTCCCGCTCCGCCGCCACGCCGGGCCGTTCGCGGCGCAGGTAATCCGCGATCGCGCGGTGGAAGCCGGGATCGGCCACCCAATGGGCGCTGTAGGTCGGGACCGGCAGATAGCCGCGCTGGATCTTGTGCTCGCCCTGGGCGCCGGCCTCGACCCGGCGCAGGCCGCGCTCGATGGCGAAGTCCAGCGCGCGGTAATAGCAAGCCTCGAAATGCAGGAAGCGGTAACGCCCGTCGGAGCCCCAGTTGCGGCCGTACAGCGCCTCCGTCCCGATCAGGTTCAAGGCGCCGGCCACCCACTCCCCGCCGTCCTCGCACATCACCAGCATGACCCGGTCGGCCATGGTCTCGCCGAGCAAGCGGAAGAAGGCGCGGTTCAGGTAACCGCCGCCCCATTTCCGGTCGGCGGTCTCCAGATAGAAGCGGTGGAAGGCGTCCCAATGCTCCGGCTTCAGGTCGGCTCCGGTCAGGCTGTGCAGCCGCACGCCGCTGTCCGCGACCTCGCGCCGTTCCTTGCGGATGGCCTTGCGCTTGCGTGAATTCAGCGTCCCCAGGAAGTCGTCGAAGCTGGCATAGCCGCGGTTCTCCCAATGATACTGCACGCCCTCGCGCAGCAGCCAGCCGGCCTCGCCCAGCCGGCGCCAGTCCCCTTCCTCCGGAAAGGTGACATGGACGGAGGACACGCCGTAGCGCCGCGCCACCTCCTCCATCCCCTGGATCAGCGCGTTGGCGACCGCCTCCCCCGCGCCCGTCCTCCCCACATCCTGCCGGACCAGGAGGCGCGGCCCCGGCACCGGGGTGAAGGGCACCGCGCACTGGAGCTTCGGGTAGTAGCGTCCTCCCGCCCGCTCGTAGGCATGCGCCCAGGCGTGGTCGAAGACATACTCGCCGTAGGAGTGGTTCTTCAGATAGAGCGGCACCGCCCCCATGATCCGGCCCGCCCCGTCGAGCGCCGCGAGATGGCTGGGCTGCCATCCCGTGCGGCCGGTGACCGATCCCGATTCCTCCAGCGCCAGAAGAAAGGCGTGGCTGAGGAACGGGTTGCCCGGCCCGGCGCAGGCGTCCCAGTCCTGCGGGTCGGCCAGACCGATGCCGGTCAGGACCTTGACCGTGATGCCGTCCCCGGCGCCGGTGTCCTTGCCGACGGGCATGCTCCCTCCTTCGCGGCTACGCCGAGGGAGGTGGGCGCGCCGCCGCGCTGCGGCAAGGCCCGCCTCCCCATCCTCAAGCCGGGCCGCGATCAGGCCAGTTCGAGGATCGCGTCCACCTCGACGGCCACATTGCCCGGCAGCGACGGGGCGCCGACGGCGGCGCGGGCGTGCTTCCCGGCATCCCCGAACACCTCCATCATCAGTTCCGACGCGCCGTTGATGACCAGGGGCTGGTCGTGGAAGTCCGGGGTGCCGTTCACGAACCCGCCCAGCCGCAGCACCCGCACCACCCGGTCCAGATCGCCGCCGCAGGCCGCCTTTGCCTGGGCGATGATGTTCAGGGCGCACAGCCGCGCCGCCTGCTGCCCCTGCTCCACCGTGAAATCCTGGCCCAGCTTGCCGATGAAGCGGCGCTCGCCGTTCCACACGGTGACCTGCCCCGACACGTAGAGCGTGCTGCCCGACTGCGTGTAGGGCACATAGGCCGCCACCGGGGCCGCCGCCTGCGGCAGCTCGATCCCCAGTTCCTTCAGCCGCGCCTCGATGCGTCCGGCCATGCTTCATCCCTCCGTCTTCTTTGCGGGCGCCCCGGCGCCCGGAACAGACCGACGATAGCCGCCCCGGACGCCGCCACCAAGGGCTTACCGGCACCGTTCGCACACCGTCCAACTGGGAAGATTTGTCCCGGAGTCTGGGCGGCAACGCCGTTCCTGCCCGGCAAAACTTTCCGCCGCCCCGGAAAGGACCGTCCCGCCGCCGACGGGCGGCCCGCCGCGTAAGCTTCGGTCATTTCCTTTTACAACAGTCACTTACCAACCTGTCTCGAAGTTGGCACGGGTCTTGATAGAGGAGGGCTGCGCAAATGCACGTTGCCTCGCTTCGGTTTCAAGCACCAGCCGCGGGGCGAGCCTCAGAAGGAGACTTGGAACCATGGCCATCAACGACGTCACACTCACCGCGTCAATGCGCACGAATCTGCTGCAACTGCAGAGCGTGAACGACAAGATCGGTGTCAAGCAGAACATCCTCTCGACCGGCAACAAGATCAACTCGGCGCTCGACGGCCCGACTTCGTTCTTCGCAGCGAAGAGCCTGAACCAGCGCGCCGGTGACCTGTCGTCGTTGAAGGACGCCATGGGTCAGTCGATCAGCACCATCAAGGCCGCCGACAAGGGCGTGACCGCGATCGAAAGCATGATCGAGCAGGCTCGCGGTCTGACCACCGCCGCCTATTCCGCTCTGGGCAACGACGCCGGCTCCGTCGCCACCCGCAAGACTCTGGCCTCGCAGTTCAACGCGCTGAAGGAGCAGATCGACAAGCTCGCCGGCGACAGCGGCTATGCCGGCAAGAACCTGCTGGCCGGCAACGGCCTGCGCATGGACTCCACCAGCGCGTCGCGCCGCGCCGTCAACACCATCCAGGGCATCGAGAACGCCCGCGTCACCAACGTGGTGTCCCCGGACATCTACACGGTGCGCGTCAAGGGCGACGGCTCCATCGAGGGTGCGGCCGGCGACATCAACAGCGCCGAAATGGCCCACGGCCTGGTCGGCCTGAAGCTGTCCGGCACGATGACCACCTCGCTCGGCAGCTTCTCCGACGTGCAGATCGAGGTCCGCGGCGCCGCGGGCCGCGAACGGTCCTTCATCGTCACCGACGGGAAGGAATCGCGCACCATCACCTACTTCGACAACAGCCAGTCCATCGCCGCCAACATGACCCAAGCGGCGCGGACGGGCACGGCGCAGGTCACCCAGGTGGCTCTGGGCGGCACGGTCGAAGCCGGCGACAGCTTCACCATCACGGTCGAAGACCAGACCTTCACCTACACCGCCACCTCCGGTGACGTCGCGGTCGGCCAGGACGCCCGCGCCAACATCGCCTCGCAGCTCCAGGCCTCGATCTCCAACGCCCTGAACACTGGTGGCCGCCTCAGCGGCAAGGACGTCCAGACGGTGTCGGTCAACGCCACCGGCACGATCACCCTGTCCGGTGCGACGACGACCAACGCCGCCCGCGAGATGACCGTCAAGGCCAGCGCCGAGAACTCGCTGACCAAGCGCATCTCCGAGAGCTTCGCGTCGGGCACGGTCGTGTCCTTCACGGTGGACCGCAAGCTGCTGGAGCAGGCTTCCAACGGCGGCAACGGCATCTCGACCATCGAGAAGAAGGTCGACATCCAGATCCAGGTCAGCAACCTGAACGGTTCGACGGTGACCCGCGACGGCATGTCCAACCGTGGCGAGGGCAAGCTGTCCGAAGGCGAGAACGCCTTCGCGTTCGACACCGGCACGGTGCGCTTCAACGTCGACCAGAAGACCATCAAGCAGGCGGCCTCGGCCAACTCGGCGGCCAACCTGGTGACGGTGCAGGTGACCGACGCCAACACCTCGAACGACCTGACGGTGCAGCTCAACGAGCGCAACACCAACGCGATCACGGTGAAGGCCCAGAACCTGTCGACCAGCGGCCAGGGCCTGCGTCTGGACTACGCGCAGAACGACTGGACCGACCGCTCCGACATCGACAAGGCGGTGGCCAGCATCGACTACGCCAAGCAGACGCTGCGGTCGGCGTCGCAGACGCTGTCCACCAACCTGAACATCATCACAACCCGCGAGACCTTCACCAAGGAGTTCAGCGACGTGCTGGTCGAAGGCGCCAACAAGCTGACGCTGGCCGACCAGAACGAGGAAGGCGCCAGCCTGCTGATGCTGCAGACCCGTCAGCAGCTCGGCACCATCGCCCTCTCGCTGGCCAACCAGTCGCAGCAGTCGATCCTGCGTCTGTTCTAACCGGCAAGGTCAGCCGGCGACCACAGGCCGAAGCAACGCATTGCGCAGCAGGCGCCCCCACCGGGGCGCCTGTTTCTTTTTGCCCCGCTACCGCAGCGCCGCCTCCACCAGCGCCCGCGCGTCGGCGGCCAGGGCCGCCCGGCCGGCGGCGCGGGTGTACATCATGTGCCCGCCCTCATGGACGGTCACCGCCACCCGGTCGGCCTGTCCTTCCGGCAATTCCAGGCGGGACGCCACCCAGCGCGACGCCATGTAGGGCGTGACGAGGTCGGTGCGCCCATGGGCGATCAGCACCCGCAGCGCGGGTTGCAGCGTCAGGGCGGTCTGGAGGTCGTCCACCGCGCTCGGCTGGCCGGAGCGCGGCCATTCCCAGCCCCGGTTCACCCGGTCGCTGAGAAGGTCGAACGGCACCTCCGTCCGCACACCCAGCCACTCGTGGGCGTAGGTGGCGAAGGCGGTGGTGTAGGTCGGCACTGTGCCCTTCAGAAAGGGATCGAAGGGAATGCGGGCCGCCGACGGATCGGGGTCCGCGGCGGTGAAGGTGCCGTCGTAGACGCTGGCGATCCGCCCCTGCCCGCGCAGCAGCTCGCGGGCGAAGATGTCGATGGGAACGTCCCCGCGGAATCGGGTCACCAGATCCTCCGGCAGGCCGGTGGTCCGCGCCACCTCGGCGAAGAAGCCCCGCGCGGCGTCGGCCCGGCGATGGTCCAGCCCCGCCAGCCCGGTGAGATAGCCGTTGAACGCGTAGCGCTCCGCCGCCTCCGCCGCCTGCTCCGGCGTGCCGGGGACCAGCCCGTTGGCGGCGGCGGAGGCGGCGTAGGAGGGCAGCCGCAGCGCCGGAACCAGAAGCCCCCCGCCGCCGCGGATGGTGGCGAAATCCACGACCGGGGAGACCATGATGAGCCCGTTGACCGCGATGCCGGTGTCGTCGATCAGCCGGTTCGCCATCTTGGCGATGCGGAAGCCGCCGTAGCTCTCCCCCACCAGGAATTTCGGCGACTCCCAGCGCCCGTTGCGGGTCAGCCACAGCCGGACGATCTCCGCCATGGAGCGGCTGTCGGCATCGACCGACCAGAAGCGCTTGCCGGGGTCCTCGTCCTTCCGGTTCCCTTCCTCGCGGTCGCCATCCTGCCGGACGCCGCGGCTGTAGCCGGTGCCGACCGGATCGACGAAGACCAGATCGGTGAAGGCCAGCCAACTGTCCGGATTGTCAAGCAGCGGGGCCGGCGGACGCGTCAGCGACCCGTCCTCGTTGAAGCCCACCACCTTCGGCCCCAGCGCCCCCAGATGCAGATAGGCCGAGGACGCCCCCGGCCCGCCGTTGAACACGAAGGCCACGGGCCGCCGGCCGCGCGGCGCGCCGTTCAGCGTGTAGGAGACGGTGAAGACGCGGGCCGCCACCTCGTCGCGCGGGCCGTCGCGCAGGGGCAGGAACTCCGCCACCGCCGTATAGGCGACCGGGCCGGACGGCAGCGGCAACTGGTGCTGGGTCTCGCTGCGCTGGGCGTCGAACGCGCCGCCGGACCGCTCCGCCGCTTTCGGCGTTGGCTCCTGCGCCTGTGCGGCGTGGAGCGGCGGCAGGGCCAGCGGCGCCATCAGGGCGAGCAGCGGCAGAAGGCGGAGTCGGCGGTTCATGGCGCATCCCGTCGGCTGTGTCGGCACAGGCCCCGCATATTGACCCGCAGCCACCGTCCGGCAAGGACGCTCCCCGGACTCACGCCACGGTCATCGCTCGATCCTGCGACAATTTATCTCAGCCCAAACCGTTGATGCACTTACAACCCGAACTATTATGACCGAATCATTAACACTTTAGGCCGAGCCTTGCCGATCATGGACATGCCCGTCGAGAATTTCCAGGATCTCGTCTGGAGCGAGGATCTTGCGTTGGGCATCGAGGACATCGACGACCAGCACAAGCATTGGATCGGGCTGGTCCAGGCGTTCCAGGCCGCCGTCGCCGAAGGCCGTTCGCGCGACGAGGTCTACCGCACGCTGGCCGAGGCGGTGGTCTACACCGAGATCCATTTCGCCAGCGAGCAGAAGGTGATGGAAGAGGCCGGCTATCCCTTCCTGCCCGATCATCTGGTCCAGCACTCCCTGGCCTGGGAGCAACTGCACGTTTTCACCACCGGCAACGTGCCGGAGGAGAACATCGCCGACTATCTGGCGACCTTCCTGCCGCAATGGCTGATGCTGCACATCAACTCCGCCGACCGCCAGTTCGCCCGCTGGCTGAAGGAGCGCGGCGCCGTTCCGGCGGAGCCGGCCGATGCCCAAATCTCCGGGCGGGTCTTCCCCAACATCCCCGTCTGATCCGTCTGATTTCAGTCCCGCGCCGGAACGCGCCCTCGGCGGGGCGCGCATGAAAAAAGGGGAGGTCCGAGGACCTCCCCTTTTCCACGCCATGCCGGGGATGGAACCGGCTGGCCTCAGCTGCAGCCCGTGGTGGAGCCGCAGGTGTCGCACTTCAGGCAGGTGCCGTTGCGGACAAGCGTCATGTTGCCGCACTCCCCGCACTGATCCCCCTCGTAGCCACGGGCGCGCGCCTCTCGGATGCGGTCGTAGCGCTGGTCGCTGCTGCTGCCGCCGTAGGCCGTGCCGGTGGTGCCGCCGACCGGGGCCGTGCCGCCGGCATGGACCACCGCGGCGCCGACCGCCGGGCTGGTCACCACCGCCGCGTGGGCGGCGGACGCCGTGGCCTGGGCGGTGCCGGTGGCGGCCAGGGCCGCCGCGGCGGAGGCCCGCTGGGTCTGCCCGCCGTTCAGGACGCGCAGGTTGTTGCGGACATAGCCGGTGGACGCGACCTTGCGGACGATGTCCGACGGCTGAACCGAACCGGTCTCCGGCAGGTCGCCCTGCTTGTCGCCGCTGCCGACCGTGAAGGGCACCAGATCCTCCGGCGTGGCGTGCGCCAGATCGGTGCGGCCCAGGTAGGAGATGGCGATCTCGCGGAAGATGTAGTCGATGACCGAGGTCGCCATCTTGATGGTGTCGTTGCCGGTCACCATGCCCGACGGCTCGAAGCGGGTGAAGGTGAAGGCCTCCACGAACTCTTCCAGCGGCACGCCGTACTGCAGGCCGATGGACACCGCGATGGCGAAGTTGTTCATCAGCGACCGGAAGGCGGCGCCTTCCTTGTGCATGTCGATGAAGATCTCGCCGATGCGGCCGTCCTCATACTCGCCGGTGCGCAGGTAGATCTTGTGGCCGCCGACGGTCGCCTTCTGGGTGTAGCCCTTGCGGCGGTGCGGCAGGCGCTCGCGCTCGGTGCGCTTGCGCTCGACGATGCGCTCGATGACCTTCTCGACGATGCGCTCGGACACCATCTGGCTGCGGGCGGCGTTCGACGCCTCGACGATCTCCTCGACCGCGTCCTCCTCGTCGTCCAGCAGGGCGGCGGAGAGCGGCTGGCTCAGCTTGGAGCCGTCGCGGTACAGCGCGTTGGCCTTGATGCCCAGGCGCCAGGACAGCAGATAGGCGTCCTTGCACTCCTCCACCGTCGCCGTGTTCGGCATGTTGATGGTCTTGGAGATGGCGCCGGAGATGAAGGGCTGCGAGGCGGCCATCATGGTGATGTGCGATTCCCAGGACAGGAAGCGCTTGCCGATGCGGCCGCAGGGGTTGGCGCAGTCGAACACCGGCAGGTGCTCGTCCTTCAGGAAGGGCGCGCCCTCCAGCGTCATGGCGCCGCAGCAGAAGGTGTTCGCCGCCTCAAGCTCGGCCTTGGTGAAGCCCAGGGCGGTCAGCAGGTCGAAGCCCGGCGCGTCCATCTGCTCGGCGGGGATGCCCAGCGTGTCGACGATGACGTCGGCGCCGACCGTCCAGCGGTTGAAGGCGAACTTGATGTCGAAGGCGGTGGCGAGACCGGCCTCCAGCTTCTCGAGAACTTCCGCCGGAAAGCCCTTGGCCGCCAGCGTCTCGTGGTTGACGCCCGGCGCGCCCTTCAGCGTGCCGTGGCCGACCGCGTAGCGCTCGATCGCGGCGATCTGGTCCGGGGTGTAGCCCAGCGTGCGCAGGGCCTCCGGCACCAGACGGTTCACGATCTTGAAGTAGCCGCCGCCGGCCAGCTTCTTGAACTTCACCAGAGCGAAGTCCGGCTCGATGCCCGTGGTGTCGCAATCCATGACCAGACCGATGGTGCCGGTCGGGGCGACCACCGTGGCCTGGGCGTTGCGGAAACCGTGCTGCTCGCCCAGTTCCAGCGCCATGTCCCAGGCGCGGACGGCGGCCATCGCCAGCTCGGGCTCCGGGCACTCGTCGGCGACGAAGGGCACCGGCTTGACCGACAGGCCCTCGTAGCCCTCCATCTCGCCGTAGGCGGCGCGGCGGTGGTTGCGGATGACCCGCAGCATGTGGTCGCGGTTCTGCTCATAGGCCGGGAAGGCGCCCAGCTCCTGCGCCATCTCGGCGGAGGTGGCGTAGGCGACGCCGGTCATCACCGCGGAGATGGCGGCGCAGTAGGCGCGGCCTTCCGCCGAGTCGTAGGACAGGCCCGACGCCATCAGCAGGCCGCCGAGGTTGGCGAAGCCCAGGCCCAGCGTGCGGAACTCGTAGGAAAGCTGGGCGATCTCCTTGGACGGGAACTGCGCCATCAGCACGGAGACTTCCAGCACCATGGTCCACAGGCGGCAGGCGTGCTCGAACGCCTCGACGTCGAAGGACCCGTCCTTCAGACGGAACGACATCAGGTTCAGCGAGGCGAGGTTGCAGGCCGTGTCGTCGAGGAACATGTACTCCGAGCACGGGTTCGAGGCGTTGATGCGCCCCGAGGCCGGGCAGGTGTGCCAGTCGTTGATGGTCGTGTCGAACTGCACGCCCGGATCGGCACAGGCCCAGGCGGCGTAGCCGACCTTGTCCCACAGGTCGCGGGCGCGCAGCGTCCGGTGGACCTTGCCGTCGGTGCGGCGGATCAGGTTCCACTCGTCGTCGTTCAGGACGGCCTGGATGAAGTCGTCGGAGACGCGCACCGAGTTGTTGGAGTTCTGGCCGGCCACCGTCAGGTAGGCGTCCGAATCCCAATCGGTGTTGTAGGTCTTGAACTCGATGCTGGTGAAGCCCTGCCCGGCGAACTGGATCACGCGCTGGACGTAGTTCTCCGGCACCTGCGCCTTGCGGGCGGCGCCGACGGCCTTCTTCAGCTCCTTGTTGACCTTCGGGTCCTGGCCGTCCTGGGCGGCGGCCATGATGGCGGTCAGGTGCTGCTGGCAGATCTTGGAGCCGGTGACGAGGGCGGCGACCTTCTGCTCCTCGGTCACCTTCCAGTCGATGTAGGCCTCGATGTCCGGATGGTCCATGTCCACCGTGACCATCTTGGCCGCGCGGCGGGTGGTGCCGCCCGACTTGATGGCGCCCGCCGCGCGGTCGCCGATCTTCAGGAAGCTCATCAGGCCCGACGACTTGCCGCCGCCGGCCAGCTTCTCACCCTCGCCGCGCAGGCGGGAGAAGTTGGAGCCGGTGCCGGAGCCGTACTTGAACAGGCGCGCCTCGCGGACCCACAGGTCCATGATGCCGCCCTCGTTCACCAGATCGTCGGCGACGGACTGGATGAAGCAGGCGTGCGGCTGCGGGTGCTCGTAGGCGGACGCCGAGGAGGTCAGCAGGCCGGTCTTGAAATCGACGTAGAAGTGGCCCTGGCTCGGGCCGTCGATGCCGTAGGCCCAGTGCAGGCCGGTGTTGAACCACTGCGGGCTGTTCGGGGCGGCCATCTGGGCGGCCAGCATGAAGCGCATCTCGTCGAAGAAGGCGCGGGCGTCGGCTTCGGTGTCGAAATAGCCGCCCTTCCAGCCCCAGTAGGTCCAGGTGCCGGCCAGACGGTCGAAGACCTGCTTGGCCGACTTCTCGCCGGAATAGCGCTTCTCCTTCGGCAGGGCCGCCAGCGCCGCCTCGTCGGCGGTCTTGCGCCACAGCCAGGACGGGACGGTGTTCTCCTCGACCGCCTTCAGGGCGACCGGAACGCCGGCCTTGCGGAAATACTTCTGGGCCAGGATGTCGCTGGCGACCTGGCTGTAGTTGTCGGGAACCTCGATGTCCGTCTGCTGGAAGACCACAGAGCCGTCAGGGTTGCGGATCTCGCTCGTCGTGCGGCGGAAGCCGAGAGCGGCGTAAGCATCCTGACCCTCTTTGGTGAAACGACGCTGGACCCGCATGTGACTCGTGCTCCCTCTGGCTGGCGAACAAAGGCGTCGCGCTCCGTGCGGCTCAGCTCGCGCTGGCTGACGAACGCAACACCCTGTATGTTGGTGCGCATCCTAGCCTCAAGCTTTGGGCCAAGCAAGACCCGACCCAACATATTGTGTGCTTGACGCGGGCTTGCCTCCTAGATATGGCGCGCCCTGTACAACGGGCCACCCCCCGAGCGGTTCCCGCGGCAAACCGCCGACCCCCTACATTTAGAGCCGCGGCGCAGGTCCCCGATGGCCGCTTCCTGTAGGGAATCCGTCATTTTCGCGGGGTCGGCGGGGCCGTGGAACCGCAGGATTCACGGGGAGCGAATCGGCGGTACGCCCTTCTCCCGCCCCTCCCCCATCGCCCCTCCTTTGCGCCCTGGACCGGCCCCGCCGCGGAGCCTCCGGAACGGTCCCCGAGTCGCTCCTTCATGTCACAGGCGCGCGGGCGTGACCTTTCGCGCTCCCCCCGGTTGGAAGGGGCGGTTCCGTGGAGAGAGGAGACCTTCCATGCACAAGACGGTGATCGCGACCTTGTCCGCCCTGGCGCTGACAACCGGCGCCGCGGTGGCCCAGACCGGCGCCGGCGGCTCCGCCCCGGCCCAGAATTCGGTCATCATGGACCAGAGCGAGACCTCCCGTCCGGGCGCCGCGCCGCAGGGGGCCAGCGTCGAGCATCTGATGAGCCGCACGGTGATCGGCGCCGACGGCGAGCGGATCGGCAAGGTGACGGACGTGATTCTCGGCCCGGACGGAAACGCCCAGCTCCTGGTGATCCAGAGCGGCGGCTTCCTCGGCATCGGCGGCAAGGAGATCGCGGCGGACATCGCTCTGGCCGACGTCCTGCCGGGCAACGGCCCGATCACGTTGCGGGACGTCACCCAGGCGAGCGTCCGCGACATGCCGGCGTTCGAGTACAGCGACAGCATGACCTCGTTGAACCGCGGCCCGAAGAACAGCGGCAGCGGCGAGCAGAACAAGCAGTAACGGCGCAAGCGGCCATTCCCCCTTCCGTCCCGAGGCGGGAGGGGGTTTTCCAGTTTACGCCTCCACCCCACGCTCGCGCAGATAGGCGCCCAGCGTCTTGTCCACGCCCAGGATGTGGCCGGACAGCCATTTGGCGAGGAAGCCCAGCACGAAGGCGCCCTTCTCGCCGCCCGCGTCCAGCGCGCTGTTCACGTCGTGAAGCTGGCGGATGAAGCTGTCGTGCAGCGCCTTGTGCGCGTCGTAGCCGGGATAGCCGTGCTGGCGCATCAGCGTCTCTTCCCGGTCGAAATGGGTGTCGGTGTAGTCGAGAAGCTCCGCCAGAACGTCCTGGATCTCGCTGTCCGCGCGGTATTGGTTCACCGCGGTGACGAATTCGTTGAACAGTTCGAACAGGCGCCGGTGGTCGGCGTCGATCACCGGATGCCCGACCCCGAAACCATCCTGCCAAGCCACCGTCTCCCAACGCGGATCGGCAAGATTCGGTTTCATCGTTTTTGGCTGCATTGTTTTTAATTGCATGGCGTTTCCCCCTCAGGAAACGACGTTATAAACGCGCGCCCGCCCGCAACCGGGGGCGGCAAATAGACACACTTACACTATGGATATGAGCCCGCCGCTCAGCTCGCCCGCGCCAGCGGCAGGTTGACCAGCAGGTTCTGCGGCTTCAGGCGCAGCTTGCGGTCGGCGGTCATCGCCAGGGCCAGATAGACGGGCCGCCCGGCGATGTCGGCGCGCATGGCCGAGGGATCGGCGAACTCCAGCCGGAACAGGGACAGGATGCGGGCCAGCCGCTCCTCCCCCACGTCGGCCCCGTTGTAGAGGTCGTTGAGGATCGCCGTGGCCTCCCCGTCCAGACCGACATGCCAGACCCAGCGCTCGTCGCTGATCCGCTGCACCGGCTGGATCGACACCCCCACCCCCAGGAAATGCTTCACCCAGCCTTCCAGCACGCGGCACAGCGCGTCCAGCCCCGCCGCGGCGAAGGTGACGTCCAGCACGGTGTCGTGCCGCGAATCGCGCTCCCAGTAGCGGGAGTGATTGGTCTCGTCGAGGATGTCGAGATCGACGGAGCGCGGGGCGGTCCCGGCCTCCACCACCAGCCGGCCCAGGCTGCCGAAGCCGCCGGTCGCGGCCAGCATCTCCACCGTCTCGCTGTCGGCCAGCCGGACCCGCCCGTCGTCCAGCGACACGGTCTGGGGCCGGAAGAACAGTTCCCCCGCCCGCGCCCGCAGGCCGGACGGCGTGCCGTCCAGGACGCTGCGCAGGATCACATGGGCCATCTGGTCGATGAACAGCCCCGGCACGCCCCGCGCGCCCTCGCGGAACAGGCGGAGGTAGCAGCCCTCGACCGTGCCGGCGGCCAGCAGCCGGTCGCGGAAGCCCAGCCAGACCGCCCAGTTCTCCCGCGCGTCCGCATCGGCCAGCGCCTCCACCATGCCCGGCGGGACGGGGCGCGCGGGATCGTCCAGCAGACCGGCGAACAGCGTGTGCTCGGTCTCGCAGGCGTCCTCGGGCGGGCGCATCTCCGGCCGCATCAGATAGGCGCGCAGGAAGTCCGGCGTGACCGCCAGCCAGCCGTCGGCGTCGCGCGTCAGCAGATGGAAACCGGACTCTTTCCAAAAATCGGACATGGGCCAAAAATCGGACATGGAAGGCAGACCCTTAGGCGTGAAACGTTTCACATGTGGGCGGGTGACGGCCCGCGCCAAGGACCTAGCACAGCCCGGCCTACAGATGCACGGAGACCAGGAACTCGTCGATGTCCGCCCACACCCGGTCGCGGATGCCGTCGCGCTCCATCAGAAGCTCGTGCCTGCCCTCGGGATACTCCCTCAGAACGGCGTTGCCCAGCCGGGCCGCGGCCAGCCGGTGCGAGTCCGAGCGGACGACGGCGTCGGCGGGGGCGCTCAGCAGCAGGATGGGAGTCGTCACCCGCTCCAGCGGCGCCGTGAAGCGGATGTGGTCGGACGCGCGCAGCGCCGCCCGCACCCAGCCGAAGCTGACCCCGCCCACCCGAAGCTCGGGCCGGTCGCGGAAGGCGTCGTGGAAGGCGGCGTAGCGGCGGGGGTCGGAGGTGATCGGGTTGACGGGGGTGAACAGCCCCTCCACCGGGTTGTAGTCGCTCTGTCCGAAGGCGTATTCGGCGGCACGCCCGCGGGTGCAGAGGCGCTCGGCCAGCCAGACCGCCATGCGGCGCGGCACCGGGCCGGTGAAGATGTCGAACATGGGCGCCGTCAGAACCGCCGCGTCGCACAGGTCGGGATCGCGCAGCAGGGCCATCAGGGCGACCAGCCCGCCCATGCTGTGGGCGACCAGCAGCAGCGGCCCCTCATGCCGCGGCCGGACCAGCCGCTCCACCACCTCCTCCAGATCGCCGGCGAGCGTGTCGAAGCTGTCCAAATGATGGATCTGCGGGTTGGACAGGGGCCGGTCGGACAGGCCCTGGTTGCGCCAGTCGAAGCCGAAGACCTGGAATCCGCGGGCCAGCAGTTCCCCCGCCGTCTCCCGGTACTTCTCGATGAACTCCGCGCGTCCGGTCAGCAGCAGAGCGGTGCCGCGCGGCGGGCTTGCGGTCGCCGGCCAATGGGCGGTGCGCAAGCGCGTCCCGTCTTCCATCGTCACCCAGCCGAACCGCGGCTCCACCCCCAGATCAGCCCCCAGATCAGCCCCCAGATCAGCCCCCAGATCAGCCACGGACAAGGCCATTCCTGCGCTCTCCATCGTCGAGGGAATGATTGAAGCATCAACGGGCCGGGCGGGTCCAGCCCGTGGCATGAGGCCGGCCATCCGGCGGAACCCCCGTCCTCCCTTGGATGTTGTCCATGTCCGAATGGGAGGTACATGCGAATGCACATGGCGCATAAACTGTCCGTGGCGCTCTGCGCCCTGTCCCTGGCCCTGTCCCCCATGGCCGTCGCCCAGGCACAGCCCTCATCCAAATCGCAAAGCCCCAAGGACGCGTCGGTCCCGCCGATCGCCGTCGAGCGGACCGAGGAGGGCGAACCGGTCATCGTCCATGAGGGAGAGGCGTCCTTCTACGGCGGCTCGTTCCACGGCAGGAAGACGGCCAGCGGCGAGCGGTTCGACCAGAACAAGCCGACCGCCGCCTCGCGCGAACTGCCGCTGGGCACCAAGGTCACCGTGACCAACCAGGACAACGGCAAGAGCGTCGACGTCATCGTCAACGACCGAGGCCCCTATGTGGATGGGCGTGTCATCGACCTTTCGAAGAAGGCCGCCAAGCAGATCGACATGATCGAGGACGGCGTGGCCCCGGTCCGCGTCGAGGCCAAGCCGTCCGAGCAGCCGACCGAAGCCGTGAAGGAAAAGGTCGAGGCCAAGGCCGAGAAAGCCGACAAGACCGCCGACAAAACACAGGTGGCGGAGCAGCCGGGGTCCGAGAGGAAGAGGAACGGCGCCGCCCTGTCCGGTTCGTCCGGGTCCGGTTCGTCCGGGTCCGGTTCGTCCGGGTCCGGTTCGTCCGGCGCCGACCGGCAATCCGGCTCCGGATCGGACCGCTAGACTCAAATCCGGGGCGCTCAAACCCTTGGCGGGCGGAAGGTCCGTCCCGCCCGCTGGCCGCGGTCGAAGGCGGCCAGAAGGGCACCCAGCCCACCCGACGCCGCGTGGCGCGACCACAGGAAGGGGCGCAGCATGTTGCGGGTGCCGAAGCCGTGCACATGCACGGTGCGGCGCCCCAGCGCCTGCAGCCCCTCCCGCGCCACGTCCAGCGGGTCGGCGGCCCCCGGCAGCGCGTTCAGGGCGAAGCCGGCCCGCTTGCCGAAGTCGGTGCGGGTGGCGCCGGGGCACAGAACCAGCACATCGACCGGCTTGCGCTTCAGCTCCGCCGCCAGCGCCTCGCCGTAGGCCAGGATGAAGCTCTTGCTGGCGCAGTAGGTCCCAAGGAACGGGATGGGCTGGAAGGCCGCCGTGCTCGACAGCAGGATCAGCCCGGCACGCCGTCCGTCGCGGGCCGCCCGGTCGATCATGCCGGGCAGCAGCGCGCGGGTCAGCACCGTGGTCGCCACCACGTTCAGCTCCACCGTCGCCCGCTCCGCCTCCGGTGCGTTGTCGAGCACCGGCCCGAAGGCGCCCGACCCGGCGTTGTTGATGAGCAGGTCGATCTCCAGCGTCTCCGCCTTCTGGATCAGGGCGTTCCGCCCCTCGTCGGTGGTCAGGTCGGCGGCCAGCACCTCCACCCGGCGACCGGCGGTCTCCAGGTCCGCCTTGGTGGCGGTCAGGGCCTCGGCGTTGCGGGCGGCCAGCAGGAGGCCGGTGTCGGCGGACAGGGCACGGGCGAAACCGGCGCCGATGCCGGAGGTGCCGCCGGTGACCAGCGCGAAGCGGTGGGGCATGGGTCGGATTCCGTAGCGGTTCGGTGGATGAAAGGTGACGGTTGGCCGCGGAGCCGGGAAGTCAAGCCGCCGCCCCCGAGTCGCCCCGCATTCCGCGGCGCAGCACGCCCTTTTATCAGTACACAAATCAATTGACCGCGCGCCGACCCTTTACTGTCACGGAGCTGAAATCGCCGGCACCGCCGAAATAGGCGGAGCGCGTCGACTGTCCTCCTCTTTCGAAAGAGGTTAGAGATTTTTTCACTATTTCAGGCGACTCGTGTTGCCATCATGTGGTTGCAGTGCATATATCGCACCGCACCATACGTGTTGTCGCGCCGCCTCGCCGGTGCTTGATGAAAAGGAACCGCGTTATGGACGATGTTCGCCAGATCCAGAGGGACAACGAAGGCCACTGCATCGAGGATCTTTCCGTCGGCATGACGGCGTCCTTCGCGAAGACGGTCACCGAGGCGGACATCGTTCTGTTCGCCGGCATCTCCGGCGACACCAACCCGGTCCACCTGAACCAGGAATACGCCAGCGGCACCATGTTCCAGGGCCGCATCGCCCACGGCATGCTGAGCGTCAGCTTCATCTCCGCCGTTCTGGGCACCAAGCTGCCGGGGCCGGGCGCCATCTACATGGGCCAGACCCTGCGCTTCAAGGCGCCGGTCCGCGCCGGCGACACGGTGACCGCCCGCGCCACCGTGACCGAGGTGATCCCGGAAAAGCGCCGCGTCATCGTCCGCACGGTCTGCACCGTGGGCGAGACGGTGGTGATCGAGGGCGAGGCCACGCTGATGGTCCCCACCCGCGGCTGACCGCCCTCCGGGCAAGCCTTTTTCCACCGACAAGCCTTTTTCCGCCGAAATGTCTTGCCGGTCGCCGGTGCGTAGACCACGCGCCGGCTCCGGTCTATATAAGACGCCCATGGCATGGCCCGCCCGATGGCGGGCCGCCATCGTTTCCGGGGGCCGTCCGTGGCCCGCAGACCATCAGGGCGTGCACGCATGCGATTGTTCCGACACACCGCCGACCTGCCGGAGGACGCCCGCGGGGCCGTCGTCGCCCTTGGCAACTTCGACGGGGTGCACCGCGGCCATCAGGCGGTGATCGCCACCGCCCAGCGGATCGCCCGCGAATTCGGCGCGCCGTCGGCGGTGATGACCTTCGAACCGCACCCCCGCTCCGTCTTCCGCCCCGACGACGCCCCCTTCCGCCTGTCGCCCTTCCGCGTCAAGGCCCGCCACATCGAGGCGCTGGGGGTCGATCTTCTGTTCGTCTGCCATTTCGACGACAGCTTCCTGCACAAGACCGCCGACGCCTTCATCCGGGAGGATCTGGTGGCCGGGCTGGGCGTGCGGCACGTCGTCTGCGGCTACGACTTCCTGTTCGGCCACGGGCGCGGCGGCGACCCCGCCCTGCTGCGGCAGGCCGGAGCGGCGCACGGCTTCGGCGTGACGGAGGTCGGACCCGTGTCCGACGATGCGGAGGGCGTCTACTCCTCCACCCGCGTGCGCGACGCGCTGGTCGCCGGCAACCCGCGCGAGGCGGCCCGGCTGCTCGGCTCCCCCTGGGAAATCGAGGGCCGCGTCGAGCATGGCGACCACAAGGGACGCACCATCGGCTTCCCCACCGCCAACGTGGAACTGGCCGACTATCTGCGCCCCGCCTTCGGCGTCTATGCGGTGCGGACCGGCGTCGACCAGGGGCCGTCCACCGTCTGGCGCGACGGAGTCGCCAACCTGGGCCGCCGCCCGACCGTGGGCGGAACGGTGGAACGGCTGGAGACCCACATCCTCGATTTCGACGGCGACCTCTACGGCCAGCACCTGCGCGTGCAGCTCATCGAGTTCCTGAGGCCGGAGCGCAAGTTCGCCAGCTTCACCGAACTGAAGGACCAGATCGTCCAGGACGCCGCGGCGGCCCGCGCCGTTCTCGCCAAGGAACCGCCCGACCGGACGGAGGGCTGAGCGATGGACCGCGTGATCCTTCTGCTGTTCATCCTGAACCAGGGCGGCCCGACCACCATCGAGTTCGCCACGATGGAGCAGTGCAAGGCCGCCGAGCCCACCATCGTCCAGGCCTACCGCGAGATGACCGGCAACCCTGTGCTGACCCGCTGCATCACGCTGGCGCTGCCGGGGAAGTGACGGGCTATTCGCCGCGCACCAGCGCTTCGCCGATGTCACGGATCGTCCGAAGCACATCGCTGGGGCATCGGTCGAATTTCTCGGCGTTCCGGGCGGCGTAATCGACGGTGCGCAACTCGTTCGCCAAAACAACGCCCTTGGCCCGTTGCTCCCCTCGCATCGGCACCTCGAAGCTGCCGCCTTTCGCCTTGGTCGTCATCGGCACGATCAGTGCCAGACCGGTCGCCACACTGTAATAAGACGGTGTCAGGACGACCGCGGGGTGACGGAAGGCCGTTTCCTGCCCGGCTTGCGGGCTCATGTCGATCCAGATGATGTCGCCCGCATCAGGCACATAGCCGCTCACAGCCGTTCGCGTCCCTTCGGCTCGTCGTCCCAGGTCCGCTCTTCCGGCGCATGGCGGTGGCGCTCCGGGTCGAAGCCGGCGACCAGTTCCCGCAGGGTCGGCTTCCGGGCCGACTGGATCACCACCACCCCGTTCTCCTCGCGGAAGGTCACCGGTCCGCCGCCGTCTTCGATGCCCAGCAGGCGGCGGATCTCCACGGGAATGGTCACCTGCCCTTTTTCCGTCACCTTGGCGTTGCGAATCATTCCCATGCGCCGACTCCTTACCTCATTACCTCATTACCTACCCTATGGCCGGTCGTCCGGCAAGGACCGGCCATTGCGATTCGCACGCCGGGGGGCTACACACGGGACAGTTTGAGCCTCCCTGGGAGCCGTTAGGCCATGACCACCGCCGCTGCCCTGCCCGTCCCGACCAATGGTGACCGGGCGACCATCGCCGCCACCGCCGCGAAGATCCTGCTGGAAATCAAGGCGCTGCATTTCAACGCCGAGACGCCCTTCATCTTCACCTCCGGCTGGGCGAGCCCGGTCTACACCGACTGCCGGCGCATCGTGTCCTTCCCGCGCGCCCGCAAGGCTCTGATGGACTTCGCCGTCCAGACCATCGAGCGCGAGATCGGCTATGAGAGCATCGACGCGGTGGCCGGCGGCGAGACGGCGGGCATCCCCTTCGCCGCCTGGATCGCCGAGCGGCTGGAACTGCCCATGCAGTATGTCCGCAAGAAGCCGAAGGGCTTCGGGCGCAACGCCCAGATCGAGGGCGTGCTGACCGAGGGGCAGCGGGTCATCCTGGTCGAGGACCTCGCCACCGACGGCAAGAGCAAGGAGAACTTCGTCACGGCGCTGCGCAACGGCGGGGCCACGGTGACCGACAGCTTCGTGATCTTCCATTACGGCATCTTCCCGCAGTCGAAGACCAACATGGACCGTATCGGCGTCCGCCTGCACGAGCTGTGCACCTGGTGGGATGTGCTGAAGGTCGCCCGCGAGAACCGCTATTTCGACGAGAACACCCTGTCGGAAGTCGAGAAGTTCCTGAACGACCCGGTCGGCTGGTCCGCCGCCCACGGCGGCAAGGCGAGCTTCGACTGACGCCGCCCCGAGGCGCCGCGCCTTGACCGCACCGCCCACACCGCTAATATCCCGCGCCATGAGCTACCCGGCGTGGGTCATGGCGCGTATGGCGCGAATTACCAACCCGGCCTCCTGAGGGGGGCCGGGACCGCCTCGTTTGCGTGTGTCGGGGGCCTGACCGCCGCCGCCCGACGGTTCTGCTTCAGGTTCAGGATATCCCCGACATGACCCGCGACTACAAGTCCACCGTCTTTCTGCCCCGCACCGACTTCCCCATGCGCGGCGGCCTGCCCACCAAGGAGCCGGAGCTGCTGAAGCGCTGGGAGGAGATGGGCCTCTTCCAGCGGCTGCGCGAGACGGCGAAGGGCCGCGAAAAGTTCGTCCTGCACGACGGCCCGCCCTACGCCAACGGCAACATCCACATCGGCCACGCCGTCAACAAGGTGCTGAAGGACGTCATCGTCCGCTCGCGCCAGATGCAGGGCTACGACTCCAACTACGTCCCCGGCTGGGACTGCCACGGCCTGCCCATCGAGTGGAAGATCGAGGAGAAGTACCGGGCCGAGGGCAAGGACAAGGACGAGGTTCCGCTCAACCAGTTCCGCGCCGAGTGCCGCCAGTTCGCCCAGAAATGGGTGGACATCCAGGCCGGCGAGTTCCGCCGCCTGGGCGTGGAGGGCAACTGGGCCGACCCGTACCTGACCATGACGCTGCCCGCCGAGGCGCAGATCGTCCGCGAGATCCACAAGTTCGCCATGAACGGCGGCCTCTACAAGGGCGCCAAGCCGGTCATGTGGTCGGTGGTGGAGAAGACCGCGCTGGCCGAGGCGGAGATCGAGTACCACGATCACACCTCCACCACCGTCTTCGCGCGCTTCGCCATCTGGGGCTCGCCGGCGCCGGAGGTCGACGACGCCAACATCGTCATCTGGACGACCACCCCCTGGACCCTGCCGGGCAACCGCGCCATCGCCTTCGGCGAGGACATCGAATACGCGGTCTACAAGGTGCTGGCGGTCGAGGAGGGCAGCCTCGCCGAGGTCGGCGAGCGGCTCGTGCTGGCCACCGCGCTGGCCGAGGGCGTCTTCAAGGAAGCGAAGATCACCGACGCGCGGCTGCTGCACCGCTTCCCGGGCTCGCGTCTGGCCGGCGGCTATTGCCACCACCCGCTGACCCGCGGCGGCTACGACTTCAAGGTGCCGCTGCTGGCCGGCGACTTCGTGACGACCGACGCCGGCACCGGCTTCGTCCACATCGCGCCGGGCCACGGCGAGGACGACTTCCACCTGGGTCAGGCCAACGGCATCGAGGTGCCGCAGACGGTCGGCGAGGACGGGCGCTACTACGACCATGTGCCGATGTTCGCCGGCCTGCGCGTCTACACCGCGGAAGGAAAGCCGGGCGAGGCCAACGGCGCCGTGCTGAAGGCCTTTGCGGAGGTCGGGGCGCTGCTCGCCAAGGGCAGGATCAAGCACAGCTATCCGCATTCCTGGCGGTCGAAGGCCCCGCTGATCTTCCGCACCACGCCGCAGTGGTTCATCTCCATGGAGACGAACGACCTGCGCAGGACGGCGCTCCAGGCGATCTCCGACACGACGTGGTTCCCGGCCCAGGGCGAGAACCGCATCCGCGCGATGATCGAGCAGCGCCCGGACTGGTGCATCAGCCGCCAGCGCGCCTGGGGCGTGCCCATCGCCCTGTTCGTCCGCAAGGAGACGGGCGAGATCCTGCGCGACGCCGAGGTGTTCGCCCGCATCGCCGACATCTTCGAGAAGGAAGGCTCCGACGCGTGGTTCGCCCGCCCGGCGCAGGACTTCCTCGGCAACGCCCACCGCGCCGACGATTACGAGCAGGTCCGGGACATCGTGGACGTGTGGTTCGAGTCCGGCTCGACCCACGCCTTCGTGCTGGAGCAGCGGCCCGAACTGAAGTGGCCGGCCTCGCTGTACCTTGAAGGCTCCGACCAGCACCGCGGCTGGTTCCACTCCTCGCTGCTGGAAAGCTGCGGCACGCGGGGCCGCGCGCCCTACGACGCGGTTCTGACGCACGGCTTCACGCTCGACGAGCAGGGCCGCAAGATGTCCAAGTCGCTGGGCAACGTGGTCGCCCCGCAGGAGGTCTGCGACAAGTACGGCGCCGACATCCTGCGCCTCTGGGTGGTCAGCACCGACTACACCGAGGACCAGCGCATCGGGCCGGAGATCATCAAGTATCAGGCCGACCATTACCGCCGACTGCGCAACACGCTGCGCTACATCCTGGGCGCGCTCGCCGACTACACCCCGGCCGAGCGCATCGCCGTGGCGGAGATGCCGGAGCTGGAGCGCTGGGTCCTGCACCGCCTGTCGGAGCTGGACGCGCTGGTCCGCGCGAAGATCGAGGCCTACGACTTCCACGACCTGTCGGTGGCGATCCACAATTTCTGCGCTGTGGAGCTGTCAGCCTTCTACTTCGACGTCCGCAAGGACAGCCTCTACTGCGACGCGCCGGGCTCGGTCCGCCGCCGCTCGGTCCGCACGGTGATGGAGCATCTGCTCTCCACCCTGACCGCGTGGCTGGCACCGATCCTCTGCTTCACGGCGGAGGAGGCGTGGCTCGCCCGTCCGGAGGGTCTGGCCGGGGTCGAGGGCTGGACTGAGGAGAGCGTCCATCTGCGCGTCTTCCCGGCCATCCCGGCGGAGTGGCGAAACGACGATCTCGCCGCCAAGTGGGAGGCCATCCGCACCGTCCGCCGCACCGTCACCGGCGCGCTGGAACTGGAGCGGGCCAACAAGAAGTTCGGATCGTCCCTCCAGGCCAACCCGACCGTCTTCGTGGACGCGGCGACCAAGGCGCTTCTCGACGGCGTGGACTTCGCCGAGGTCTGCATCACCTCGCAGATCACGGTGACGGAGGGCGCGGCCCCTGACGGTGCGTTCGTCCTGCCCGACGTGGCCGGCATCGCGGTGGTGCCCGGCCTCGCCGAAGGGGGCAAGTGCGAGCGCTGCTGGAAGATTCTTCCGGAGGTCGGCACGAACGCCGCACACCCGACGCTGTGCCTCCGCTGCGCCGAAGCCGTGGACGCGGAAGCGGCGTTCTAAAGAAGCCCCTGCGCGGAACCCCCACCCTAACCCTCCCCCGCTGGGCGGGGGAGGGAACAAGGGAGACCCCATCTCCCTCCCCCGCCCAGCGGGGGAGGGCCGGGGTGGGGGCACCGCGCAATCACTCTCCGGAGTCCAGAATGAGCAGCCTCTCCACGTCCGGCAGCCGCAGTTACACGGTCTTCGGCCTGTCCGTCGCCGCGCTGGTGGTGGTCCTCGACCAGCTCACCAAATGGTGGATTCTCGACGTGGTCATGCAGCCCTATCCACGGGTCATCGAGGTCACGCCCTTCTTCAATCTGGTGCTGGCCTGGAACACCGGGGTCAGCTTCGGCACCTTCGGCAGCTCCCACGCCTGGATGCCTTACGTGCTGGCCGCGGTGGCCTTCGCCATCGTGGTGGCGCTGGTGCTGTGGCTGCGGCAGGCCGACCGGCGCTACCTCGCCCTGGCGCTGGGCATGGTCATCGGCGGAGCCATCGGAAACGTGATCGACCGCTTCCTCTACGGGGCCGTCGCCGATTTCCTCGATTTCCATATCGGGGGGTGGCATTTCTGGGCTTTCAACGTCGCGGACAGCGGAATCAGCGTCGGTGTGGCGCTTCTTGTGCTGGATGGACTGTTCGCGGGCCGCGAAAAGTCGTAATAGTTCACGCGACGGAGCCGCTATAAGGGACGCGGCCTGACTGACGACGGGACTTGAACGTGACCATGCTTTCCTCCGCCTCCTCCATCGCGCGGCGCTCCACCCGTTCCCTGGGGCGGGGTCCGCTGCTGGGCTTGGCGCTCGTCGCGCTGGCGCTCACCGGATGCACCGACGTCCGCCGCTCCATCGGTCTCGACCGCACGAGCCCGGACGAGTTCACGGTCGTGTCCCGCGCGCCGCTGACCATGCCTCCCAGCCTCGCCCGCCTGCCGGAACCGCGCCCCGGCGCGGCGCGTCCGCAGGACTCCACCTCCGCCGCGGTGGCCGCCGCCTCGGTCTTCGGCGGCTCCTCCCGCGCCACCGCCGCGGCCGGACGGACGGCCGGCGGCACCGCAGGCGAGTCGGCCCTGATCGCCCAGGCCGGCGCCAAGGGCGGCATCGAGCCGGGCATCCGCAACAAGGTCGATCAGGAGACGACCCAGCTCGTCGTCGCCGACAAGGGCTGGATCGATTCCCTGCTGTTCTGGCAGACGCAGGAGCAGCCCTACGAGATCGTCGATCCGAAGAAGGAAAACCAGCGCCTGCGCGAGGCCCAGGCCACCGGCAAGGCGCTGAACGACGGCACCGTCCCGACCATCGTGCGCAAGCGCAAGGCGCCGCTGGAAGGGCTGTTCTAAGCCGCCGCCGGGGCATTGTTCCGGGCGGTTCGCCGCACCAGTATCTAGGGGGCGTTCCCAGCCGGGGGCGCCCCTTTTTGCATCCCGCCGCCCTTCGCATCCCACAAACGAGAGGCCCATGCTCCCCAACGGCCCCACCGCCCCGCCATTCTGGAAACGACCCTGGCGCCAGCTTGCCGCCGCGGGGGTCCTGGCCTTCGCCCTGGCCGCAACCACCCCCGCCGCCGCCCCCGCCTTCGCCGCCGAGAAGGGCGTCTTCTTCCCGGAGACCTTCACCCTGTCCAACGGCATGCAGGTCGTGCTGGTCACCAACCAGCGCGTGCCGGTGGTCACCCACATGGTCTGGTACAAGGTGGGAGCGGCGGACGAGCCGCGCGGCGTGTCGGGCATCGCCCATTTCCTGGAACATCTGATGTTCAAGGGGACGGAGGAGATCCCGCCCGGCGCCTTCTCCCGCATCGTCGCCAAGAACGGCGGGCGCGACAACGCCTTCACCTCCTGGGACTACACGGCCTATTTCCAGAACGTGGCGCGCGACCGGCTGGAGCTGGTGATGAAGATGGAGGCCGACCGCATGTCGAACCTCCGCCTGACCGATCAGCTCGTCTATCCGGAGCGCGACGTCATCATCGAGGAGCGCCGCCAGCGCATCGAGAACGAGCCCGCCGACCGCATCGGGGAGCAGATCAACGCCACCCTCTACGTGCACCACCCCTACGGCACCCCGATCATCGGCTGGCCGCAGGAGATGTCCACCCTGACGCGGGGGGACGCGGAGTCCTTCTACAAGAGCTGGTACGCGCCCAACAACGCGGTGCTGGTGGTGTCCGGCGACATCACCGCGGAGGAGCTGAAGCCGCTCGCCGAGAAATACTACGGCAGCATCGCCGCCCGCCCGGTGCCGGAGCGCGTCCGCGTGCAGGAGCCGCCCATCGGCGCGGCCCGCCGGGTGATCCTGCGCGACGACGAGGTGCGCCAGCCCTCCATCCGCCGGAACTGGCTCGCCCCCTCCTACCGCACCGACACGGAGGGTCACGCCTACCCGCTCCAGGTGCTGTCCGAGATCATGAGCGGCGGCCCGACCTCCCGCCTCTACCGCAGCCTCGTCGTGGATCAGCGCATCGCCACCTCGGCCTGGCTTGGCTACAGCCCGTCGGCCTGGGACAGGACGTCGCTGGCGGCGGGCGCCTCGCCGGCGCCCGGCGTGCCCATGGACAAGCTGGAAGCGGCGCTGGAGGCGGAAATCCGGAAGGTCGTGGAACAGGGCGTGACCGAGGAGGAGGTCGCCACCGCCCGCAAGCGCATGCTGGCCGAGGCCGCCTACGCCCGCGACAGCCTGACCGGCCCGGCCCAGACGCTGGGTGCGGCCATCGCCACCGGCCAGACCATCGACGATGTGGAGAACTGGCCCGTGCGAATCGACGCGGTGACCGCCGAACAGGTCAACGCCGCCGCCCGCGCCGTGCTGGGCAAGACCAACCACGTCACCGGCCTTCTGCTGCCGCTCCAGGACAAGGGAAGCTGAGATGATCGCCATTCCCAAGCGCGTCTTCGGCGCCTGCCTTTTCCTTCTCGTCTTCGCCTTCACGTCACCCGCCTCCGCCATCGAGATCAAGCGGGTGGTCAGCCCCGGCGGGATCGAGGCGTGGCTGGTGGAGGACCACAAGGTTCCCATCATCGCGCTGGAATGGGCCTTCGAAGGGGCCGGCGCGTCCGACCCCAAGGGCAAGGAGGGACTCGCCAACCTCGCCGCGCGCACGCTGGACGAGGGCGCCGGCCCCTATGACAGCCAGACCTTCGCCGCCCGGCTTCAGGACAACGCCATCGCGCTGGGCTACGACGCCGGGCGCGACGCCTTCGCCGGCAGCCTGCGCACGCTGAGCGACCGCCGCGACGAGGCCTTCGAACTGGCCCGCCTGTCGCTGACCGAGCCGCGCTTCGACGCGGAGGCGGTGGAGCGCATGCGGGCCGCGGTGCTGTCCAGCCTGCGCCGGGATCAGGCGGACCCCAACTACGTCGCGCGGCGGCTGTTCTATTCGACCGCCTTCCCCGGCCATCCCTACGGCGACGAAATCCGGGGCACGCTGGACTCGCTGCCGGCCATCACGCCGGACGACCTGCGCGGCTTCGTGAAGACCGGCTTCGCGCGCGACCGGCTGATCGTCGCCGCGGCAGGCGACATCACGCCGGAGGATCTGGGCCGCGCGCTCGACCAGGTGTTCGGCGCCCTGCCGGCCATCTCCGCACCCTACACCATCGCCAACGTGGAGCCGAAGGGGCTGGGCGAAACGCTGGTCGCCACCCGCCCGACCGCGCAGAGCGTCATGCTGATGGGCCAGCCGGGGATCAAGCGCTCTGATCCCGACTGGTACGCGGCGACCGTGATGAACTACGTGCTGGGCGGCGGCGGCTTCGGCTCCCGCCTGATGGAGGAGGTGCGGGAGAAGCGCGGCCTCAGCTACGGCGTCTACAGCTACCTGATCTCGTTGGACCATTCCGCCCTGGTGATGGCCGGCGGCAACACGGTCAACGCCAAGGCCGGGCAGGCGCTGGACATCATGCGTCAGGAATGGAGGCGCATGGCCGAACAGGGCGTGACGGAGGAGGAACTGGCCGACGCCAAGACCTACCTGACCGGCAGCTTCCCGCTCCAGCTCAGCAGCACCCAGGCCATCGCGGGCATCCTGCTTCAGGTCCGGCGCGATCGGCTGGGCATCGACTATCTGGACCGCCGCGACGCCTTCATCAACGGCGTCACCCAGGCGGACGTGCAGCGCGTGGCGAAGCGGCTGCTCGACCCCGACCGGCTGCTGACCGTCCTGGTGGGCCGCCCGGAGGGGGTGACGGCGACGCGGACGATCGAGGGGGGGAGCTGAGGGGCATAGGCGCTAACATGCTTGTCTCCTTATGAAAGGAGCCGGCATGGTTTCGGTCTGGCGTGTTCGTCGTCTGGGCGGGTCGGCGATGTGTCGGGCGAGCCGCGGCGCGCTGGGATCAAGCGCTGGCC
>NZ_QOKW01000032.1 GCF_008365375.1 Roseomonas genomospecies 6
AGCCCTTGACCGAGGCGACGATGATGCGGGGGTTCAGCTCCTGGATGCGCTCCCAGGTCAGGCCCATGCGGTCGAGCACGCCGGGGGCGAAGTTCTCGACCATCACGTCGCAGATGCGCACCAGATCTTCCAGGACGCGCTTGCCGTCCGGGTTCTTGGTGTCCAGCGTGATGGACCGCTTGTTGTGGTTCAGCATGGTGAAGTAGAGGCTGTCGGCGTCGGGCACGTCGCGGAGCTGGCCGCGCGTGATGTCGCCCTCGCCCGGACGCTCGACCTTGATCACGTCGGCGCCGAACCACGCCAGAAGCTGGGTGCAGGTCGGACCCGACTGGACATGGGTGAAGTCCAGAACCCGCACACCTTCAAGAGCCTTTGCCATGCAATCCCTCCCCGCTGGGCCGCAGGCGGGCCGAGCCGCCGCGGCGTTATCGAACCGTCCGTCTTGGAAAGGACGGGAGCAGACGATGCCGGTGGTTCTTTCCCGCAGGCTGCGGGACGGCTACCGAAGCCAGCCCTTTATTTCCAGAATGCGCTGATTGCCTTTCGTCGTCCGCGCATAGTGCTTGCCGCAGTGGGTCGCGTATTCCCGGACGAAGCCCTGCCGGATCAATTCGCACAGCACCGGCCTGACGACGACCGGCTTCAGGCTTGCGGCCTTCGTGATGGCGAGCAGCGAGACCGGAGGAGTCATGGCTTCGGGTCCCGGCATGGCCCGCAACGTGTTGAGCATGGTCCAATTGACGGACGTCGGTGAGATCACGCGCGCCTCCCTTGGTGCATTCGGGGCCGCCGCCCTCCGCGGCTCGTGCCCCCGATCGCCTCTGGTATCCCAGATCCACTTTGGGCAGCGTAAAACCTCAAGCTAACTTGAGGTCAAGGGGAATTACGATCCGGAAAAAATCCATGGGGAGGCAGACCGGCACGTCCCCTACCCTGCCCTCCGCACATCGGCGGAGCAAGCCGGGCGGGGTCATCCTGCGTTTCAGCCGATTGGGCATGCGGGCCTATGGCTTCCGGCAACAGGAGGACGTTTTTGAAAATTGTCGCCTGCGCCGACGGCCACGCTCCTGTTATGAACAGATCATAAGCACAGGAAGGACGGAACCTCCACGCATGTCCGACCAAACCGACGTCTCCGCCGCTCCCGACTTCCTCGCCAGCGGAGGCGAGATGGGCGCGCATATGCGCGCCCATGATTGGGAATCGACGACGCTCGGCGCTCCCGAGGATTGGCCGCGCAGCCTGAAGACCGCCGTGCGGATCATGCTGACCTCGCGTCAGCCGATCTGGATCGGCTGGGGCAAGGAACTGGTCTATCTTTACAACGATGCCTACAAGTCGATCATCGGCGGCAAGCATCCCTGGGCGCTCGGACGTCCGGCCTCGGTCGTGTGGCGGGAAATCTGGGACGACATCGGTCCGATGCTGTCCACCGCCATGTCGGGCGACGAAGGGACCTATGTCGAGGGACAGCTCCTCGTGATGGAGCGCAATGGCTATCCCGAGGAAACCTACTACACCTTCTCCTACAGCCCGGTTCCCGACGACGACGGCAGCCCCGGCGGCATCATCTGCGCCAACACCGACGACACGCAGCGGATCATCGGCGAACGCCAGCTCGCGCTGCTGCGCGATCTGGCCGCCGGCACGGCGGAGGCCCGCACCGTTCAGGAGGTGTGCGAGCGGAGCGCCCGGGCGCTCGCGGCCAACCCGCGCGACCTGCCCTTCGCCCTGATCTACGTGGCCGACCCCGACGGCGCGAGCGCGTCCCTCGCCGGGGCCTGCGGAATCAAGCGCGGCCACCCGGCGGCCCCCGAAGCGCTGGCGCTGGACGGCTCGTCGGTCTGGCCCTTCATCGGTGCGCCCGATGAGCTGGAACCGGTCGCCGGGCTGGAAACGAGGTTCGGGGCGGAGCTTCCGCCCGGCGTCTGGCGCCGGTCCCCGTCCCAGGCCGCGGTGCTGCCGATCCCGGCGAGCGGCGAGACGGGGCGGGCCGGCATCCTGGTCGTCGGCCTGAACCCGTTCCGCCTGCTCGACGACGGTTACCGGCGGTTTCTCGGTCTGGTGGCGGGGCAGATCGCCGCGGCCATCACCAACGTCCAGACCTACGAGGCCGAACGTCGGCGCGCCGAGATGCTGGCCGAGATCGACCGTGCCAAGACGGTGTTCTTCTCGAACATCAGCCACGAGTTCCGCACGCCGCTGACCCTCATGCTGGGGCCGCTCGAAGAGGTGCTGCGGGCCGAGCCGGAGCGGATGCCGGATCATCGCGAGGATCTGGCGATGGTCCATCGCAACGGCCAGCGGCTGTTGAAGCTCGTCAACGCGCTTTTGGACTTCTCGCGCATCGAGGCCGGACGCACCCAGGCGCGCTTTGAGCCGACCGATCTGGCCGCCTTCACCGTGGAACTTGCGAGCGGATTCCGCTCCGCCTGCGAGAAGGCCGGACTCGGCCTCGCCGTCGATTGCCCGCCGCTGCCCGGCCCGTTCCACGTCGACCGCAACATGTGGGAGACGATCGTCCTCAACCTGCTGTCCAACGCCTTCAAATTCACCTTCCATGGCGGGATCGCCGTCACGCTGAGGCTGGCCGGCGAGGGCGCCGAACTCACGGTGCGCGACACCGGCACGGGCATCCTGACGTCCGAACTGCCGCGCCTGTTCGAGCGTTTCCACCGGGTCGAGGGCGCGAAGGGCCGCAGCCACGAGGGCACCGGCATCGGGCTGGCACTGGTCCACGAACTCGTCAAGCTGCATGGCGGCACGATCCGGGTGGAGAGCGAGGAAGGACGCGGTTCGGCCTTCTCCATCACCATTCCGTCCGGCACCGCGCATCTGCCGCCGGATCACGTCCTGGCCGAGCCGACCGGCGCCTCGACCGCCATGCGCGCCCACAGCTATGTCGAGGAGGCCCTGCGCTGGCTTCCCGCGGCCACGCACGCCGCGAAGCCGGACGTGCCCGCCGCGTTCGGCGACACCGCTGAGATGGCGGCGGCGTCTGAAACGGGCGAGCGTTCGCGCATCCTGCTGGCCGACGACAACGCCGACATGCGCGACTATGTGGGCCGCCTGCTGGAGGGCCGCTACACGGTCGAGGCGGTGCCCGATGGACTGGCCGCCCTGGAGGCGATCCGAGCGCGCCGGCCCGATCTGGTGCTGACGGACATCATGATGCCCCGGCTCGACGGCTACGGACTGCTGCGCGCAATCCGGGAGGGCGCCGGATTGCAGGATCTGCCGGTGATCCTGCTGTCGGCACGCGCGGGCGAGGAGGCGAGCGTCGAGGGCCTCACGGCCGGCGCCGACGATTATCTGGTCAAGCCCTTCTCGGCGCGCGAGCTGACCGCCCGCGTCGACGCCGCCCTGGCCATGGTTCGGCTTCGCCGGCAGGTGACCACCGCGCTGCGCGAGAGCGAGGCGCGATTCCGGAATCTCGCCGACCACGCGCCGGTCATGGTCTGGGTCACCGAGTTGGATGCCTCCTGCACCTATCTCAACCGCTCCTGGTACGAATTCACCGGCCAGACTCCCGAGACGGGGCTGGGCTTCGGCTGGCTGGACGCCACTCATCCGGACGACCGGCAGGCCGCCGCGGAGGTCTTCCTGGCCGCCAACGCCCGGCAGGAGGCGTTCCGGCTGGAATACCGGCTGCGCCGGGCCGACGGGGTCTACCGCTGGGCGATCGACGCCGCAGCGCCGCGCTTCGGCCAGGATGGCGCGTTCCTCGGCTACATCGGATCGGTGATCGACATCACCGAACGCAAGGAGGTGGAGGACGCCCAGAGGCACCTCAACGACCTGCTGGAGCAGCGCATCGCATCGGCGATCGCCGAGCGGGAGCATGTGGAGGCGCAACTCCGGCAGGCTCAGAAGATGGACGCGGTCGGCAAGCTGACCGGCGGGGTGGCGCACGACTTCAACAATCTCCTTCAGGTGATTTCCGGCAACCTCCAGCTCCTGACCAGGGACGTCGCGGGGAATGCCCGCGCGGAGCAGCGGTTGCAGAACGCGCTGAGCGGCGTCAGCCGCGGCTCGAAGCTGGTCGCCCAGCTCCTCGCCTTCGGGCGCCGCCAGCCTCTGGCGCCCCGCGTGGTCAATCTCGGAAGGCTCGTCCGCGGCCTCGACGAGATGCTGCGCCGGGTTCTGGGCGAGGGCGTCGAGATCGAAACCATGATCGCGGGCGGGCTGTGGAACACCTTCGCCGATGATGGGCAGGTCGAGAACGCGCTTCTCAATCTGGCGATCAACGCCCGCGACGCCATGAGCGGCCATGGCCGGCTGACCATCGAGGCCGGCAACGCCTTTCTGGACGACCCCTATGCCGCCCGTCACGCCGAGGTGGCGCCCGGCCAATACGTCATGCTGGCGGTGACGGACACCGGCTGCGGCATCCCGCCGGACGTGCTGGACCACGTCTTCGAGCCGTTCTTCACGACCAAGCCGGAAGGCCAGGGCACCGGGCTCGGCCTCAGCATGGTCTACGGCTTCGTCAAGCAGTCGGGCGGGCACATCAATATCTACAGCGAGCCCGGCCAGGGCACGACGGTCCGCATCTACCTGCCGCGCGCCCATCAGGCGGAGGACGTGGTGACGGTGGTCGAGAACGGGCCGGCGGCGGGCGGATCGGAAACCGTGCTGGTGGTGGAGGACGACGAGGACGTCCGCGCGACCGTGGTCGAGATGCTGTGCGATCTCGGCTATCGCGTGCTCAAGGCGCGGGACGCGCAAAGCGCGCTGGCCATCGTCGAGAGCGGCGTGCCGATCGATCTGCTGTTCACGGACGTCGTCATGCCGGGACCGCTCCGCAGCCCCGAACTGGCGCGCCGGGCGCAGGAACGGCTGCCGGGAATCGCGGTGCTGTTCACCTCGGGCTACACGGAGAACGCCATCGTGCATGGTGGGCGGCTCGACCTGGGTGTCGAGTTGCTGAGCAAGCCCTACACCCGCGAGGCTCTGGCCGGCAAGATCAGGCACGTCCTGCGCAACCAGCGGCAGAAGTCCCGCGGCAAGGAGGCCGCGCCGCTCCCGCCGGGCAACCCCGGGGCGGTGCGCATGGGCGGCGACCGGGGCTTGCGCGTGCTTCTGGTCGAGGACGACGCGCTGATCCGCCTCGTCACGGTGGAGATGCTGACCAGCCTCGGGCATTCGGTGATCGAGGCCGGCACCGCCGAAGAGGCCCTGTCGATCGAGGAAGGGCAAGCCGTCGATGTCCTGCTGACGGACCTCACCCTGCCGGGTCTTTCGGGAGACGGGCTGGCCGCCGCGTTGCGCCGACGCGACCCGGCGCTGCCCGTCGTGTACGCGTCGGGTGCCGACCGCGCCCCCGACGGCGGCGTCCACCTTCCGAAGCCCTACGACGCCGCGGCGCTGGCCGAGGCCTTGCGCGTGGCGGTGGCGCATGCTCCGCAGGCCGCGTCCGGCGACGGCTGACCGGGCCCGCCGGAACGGCGCATTCGGAAGGCTGCCGGCGGAAAAGGCGCGACGCTGTGCCCTTACAGCAACAACGCTTTCTCACGCTGCACATGGCCGGACAACCGCTTCGTCGCGCGGGGGTCCAGCGTGTCGCGCAATTTCGGAAAATCGACCTCCTCCTCCTGGCGGACATGGTCCGCGATCAGCCGCCTCAGTTCGGTGACGCGCCCGGACCAGTCGGGATGATCCTTCGGCATCTGTTCGAGGGCGAACAGGTGCATTTTCATGTCGGCGTGCTCGCCGTAGAGGCGCCGGGTGTCCTCCTCCTCGTGCGCATGATCGTGCAGCAGGGGATAGACGACGTCCTCCTCGGCCATGGCGTGCGCGGCGAGACGGCGCTTCAGGCGGAGCAGCAGTTGCGTCCGGCGGAAGGCGGCGTCCGGGCGGGTCCGCTCCATCTCGTTCAACAGCGCCAGGATGTGGCGGTGATCGTCGATCAGCGCGCCGAACGGGTCGCGCGCCATCGTCGTCCCGGCGGCCTGGGCGACCACCGGCGGCAGCAGGCGGCTGGCGAGGATCGCCACGGCCGCGCCGCTGGCGAAGGCGATCAGGCCATTTGTGGACCAAAGGTCCATTCCTCTCCTGGTCATGATGTCCGTGCCTCCCGGGTCCGTTGTGTGTCCGACGTCCAACAGGGGCGGGACCGGGTCATTCCGCCGGAGATGTCTTCGCAGGCACGTCCGTCGGGTGGCGGCGCTTCACGAGGCGTTCGGTCAACCGCTGGAAGGCGACGAACAGCACCGGCACGAAGATGATGCCGACCAGCGTCGCCGCGGTCATGCCGCTGAAGACCGTCGTGCCGATGGACCGCCGGCTCGCCGCCCCGGCGCCGGTGGCGACCAGCAGCGGGACCGCCCCCAGGATGAAGGCCAGGGCCGTCATCAGCACGGCGCGGAAGCGCTGGCGGGCGCCCATCACCGCGGATTCGACGATGGGGTGGCCGGCGTCGCGCTGCTCCCGCGCGAACTCGACGATCAGGATGGCGTTCTTGGCGGCGAGGCCGACCAGCAGGACGAGCCCGATCTGGGCGTAGACGTCGTTGGCGATCCCGGCGACGCTCAGGCCGATGCCCGCCCCCAGCACGGCGATGGCGACGGACAGCAGCACGGCCAGCGGGATCAGCCAATTCTCGTACTGCGCCACCAGGAACAGATAGCCGAACATCACCGCCAGCCCGAAGATGACGATGGTCTGGTTGCCGATGCGGCTTTCCTGATAGGACAGGCCGGTCCATTCCGTGGCAAAGCCCGTGGGCAAGGTGCGGTCCGCGACCTCCTGCATCGCCCTCAGCGCCTGCCCCGAACTGCCGCCGGGGGCCGCGTTCCCGTTGACGGAGGCGGAGAGGAACTGGTTGTAGCGGACGATGCTGTCGGGGGAGAGCGTCGTCCGGACGCTCACGATGCTGCGCAGCGGCACCATGTCCCCGGACGAACTCCGCACATAGAGCTGGTCGATCGCCGCCACCTCGTCCCGGTATTCCGCGGCATCCTGCACCTGGACCTGGAAGACCCGGCCGTAGAGGTTGAAATCGTTGACGTAGCGGGACCCGAGATGGGATTGCAGCGTGGTGAAGACGTCGCCCGGCGAGACGCCCAGCAGCGCCGCCTTGGTGCGGTCGAGGTCCACGAAGAGATGCGGCACGTCGGGGCTGAAGGTGCTGAAGACCGCCGACAGCCGCGCGTCCTGGTTGGCGGCGACCAGCAGGCCGCGCAGCACCGCGCCCAGTTGCTGGGGCGATTGCCCGCCCAGCGCCTGCACCTGCAACTGGAAGCCGCCGGTGCTGCCGAGGCCGGGGATGGAGGGCGGGTTGAAGGCGGCGATGGTCGCCTGCGGCACCGCCGCCAGATGGGGTCTCAACCTACCCAGGAGCGCGTCCACCGTCTCGTCCTCCCCCCGCTCCTTCCAGGGCTTCAGAACGGCGATCTGAAGCCCGACGTTGGACGCCGCCCCGCTGAGGATGCTGTAGCCGGCGATGGAGATCACATGGGCGACCCCCGGCGTCGCGCGCAGCCGCCCGGAGAGGTTCTCCATCACCGCCTCCGTCCGGCTGAGCGACGCGGCGCTCGGCAATTGCACATTGACGAAGAAGTATCCCTGGTCCTCCGACGGCAGGAAGGCGGTGGGAAGGTTGCTCAGCAGCGCGAAGGCCCCGCCGGCCAGAAGGGCGAAGACGGCGATGCCCACCACCAGCTTGCGCGACAGCCAGCCGACGAGATCGCCGTAGCGGTCGCGCACCCGGTCCAGCCCGCGGTTGAAGGCGGCCAGCGGGCGCCAGGGCCGGCCCGGCGGGTGCAGCAGCAGGCCGCACAGGGCCGGTGTCAGCGTCAGCGAGACGAAGCCCGAAATCAGGAAGGAGGCGGTGATGGTCACGGCGAACTGCCGGTACAGCTCCCCCGTGATGCCGGGCAGGAAGGCCACCGGCACGAACACCGCGGCCAGCACCAGGGTGGAGGCGACGATGGCGCCGGTCACCTGCTCCATGGCGATGCGGCTGGCGGAGGGGGCGGGCTGGTCGGGATGCTCCTCCATCACGCGGCGCACATTCTCGACCACCACGATGGCGTCGTCCACGACGAGCCCGATCGCCAGCACCAGCGCGAACAGCGTGATGGTGTTGGCGCTGTAGCCCAGCACCAGCAGCACGGCGAAGACCCCGATGATCGACACCGGAATCGCCAGCGTGGGGATCAGCGTCGCCCGCCAATCCTGGAGGAAGAGGTAGATGACCACCACCACCAGCAGGAAGGTGATTCCCAGCGTCAGCACGATCTCCTCGATCGTCGCGCTGACGAAGCTGGTGGTGTCGAACACGACGGCGTAGTCCATCCCCTCCGGAAAGCGGCCGGATAGCCGCTCCAGCTCGGCCCGCACCGCCTTGGCGACGTCCAGCGCGTTGGCGTCCGGCGACTGGTAGACGACCAGCGTCGCCGCCGGATCGCCGTCCAGCTTGGCGCTGGAGCTGTAGCTCTGCGCCCCCAGCTCCACCCGCCCGATGTCGCCCAGCCGCACGACGCCGCCGTTCGGGTTGGTGCGCACGATGATGCCGGCGAACTGCTTGGGATCGTCCAGCCGTCCGCGGGCGAGGATGGTCAGTTGCTGCTGCTGGCCATCGGGAACCGGCGGCGCGCCGATCTGCCCCGCCGAGGCCTGGAGATTCTGGTTCTGGATCGCCGCGACCACATCCGCCGCGGTGATGCCCAGCGCCGCCATGCGGTTCGGGTCCATCCAGACGCGCATGGCATAGGTCAGCGCGCCCATCACCTGGGCGTCGCCGACCCCGGGCACCCGCGCGATGGCGTCGCGCAGATTGATGCTGGCGTAGTTGGAGATGAAGATCGGGTCGAACTGGCCGCCGGGCGAGAAGACGTTGACGGCCATCAGCATGTTGGACGACTGCTTGCGCACCGTGACGCCCTGGCGCGACACCTCCGTCGGCAGGGTCGGCGTGGCGAGCGACAGGCGGTTCTGCACGTTGATCTGGGCCAAATCCGCGTCGGTGCCCTGCGCGAAGGTGACCGACAGCGTGTAGGCGCCGGTGTCGGTGCTGGTGGAGGACATGTAGAGCATGCCCTCGACGCCGTTCACCTGCGCCTCGATCGGGGCGGCGACGCTGTCGGCGACGACCTGGGCGTTGGCGCCGGGATAGGTGGCGGAGACCTGCACCGATGGCGGCGTGATCGGCGGGAACTGCGCCACGGGAATGGCCAGGATCGCCAGTGCCCCCGCGATGGTCACCACCAGGGCCATGACGATGGCGAGGTTCGGGCGCCGGATGAACAGGCCGGAGAACATGGGTGCTCATCCCCTCGGCTGTTCGGCGGTCGGGGACGCCGGTTCCGGTTGCACGGTCATGCCGGGGCGGACCTTCTGCACACCGCCGACGATGATCGTCTCCCCCGCCCGCACCCCGTTGGGGACGGCGATCACCTGATCGAGCTGCGGTCCGGGCTCGATCGGGCGGCGCTGCGCCCGGTTCTGCTGGTCGAGCACCAGGACGTAGCTGCCCTGCTGGTCCTGCTGGATGGCGGAGACGGGGACCACCGGCTGCCGTTCGGTCCGCGTCGGACGGATCAGGACGGTCACATACTGGCCGGGAAGCAGGAACGCCTTGGGGTTCGCGAAGTCGGCGTAGACCGGGATGGTTCCGGTCTGCGGGTCGATCCGGTTGCTCGCGAAGGACACCTTGCCCTTCTGCTCGTACTCGGAGCCGTCGGCCAGCCGCAGGGCTGGCACGAAGCGGTCCACCGCCTCGGCGGCGGCGAGGTCGGGTGCGGCGCGCCGGACCTCCAGGAGGTCGCGGTCGCTGACCGAGAAGACCACCCGAATGGGATCGAGCTGCACGACGGTGGCGAGCGGACCGCTGGACGGGCCGACGAGGTCGCCCGCGGTCATCGCGGTGGCGCCGATGCGCCCGTCGATGGGCGAGGCGATGCGCGTGTAGCCGAGATTCAGCTCCGCCTGCCGCAGTTTGGCCTGCGTCTGCATGATGTCGGCCTCCGCCGTCTCCTGCGCCGCCTGGGCCTGATCGAGGTCGGCCTGGGAGATGTTGCCGCGGGTCCGCAGTTCCTGGGCGCGCTGCAGGGCGCGCTGGGCCTCGCGCAGCGTCGCCTGGGCGCGGGAGAGGTCGGCCTTGGCGCTGTCGACGGTGGCTTGGTAGGGCGCCTGCTCGATGACGTAGAGCAGGGTGTCCTTGGTGACGTTCTGCCCTTCCTGGAAGGCGACCTGTTCGATGAAGCCTTCCACGCGCGCGCGGGCTTCGAAATCCTGGATCGCCTGGACGCGGCCGATGAACTCGCTGATCGGGGTGACCTCCCGCTCGCGCACCACCTCCGTCGTGACCGAGGGAGGCGGCGCGCCGGCAGGCTGCTGGGCCAAGGCCCCGCCCGGAAGAAAAAAGGCAAGGAGACAGACGGCGGCGAGGCCGCGGCGAGGGCGATGCATCAAGGGGGCTCCCGATCAGCCGTGCCCACCTAAACAGAGCGGCGGCCATCTTCGGCACGTTCCTTTTGGAGCGCGGAGGGGGGAAGGACGGGGCCGGACCCGATCACCATCGCAACCATCGGTCCGGTCCTGATGTCGAGCCGGCGGCGGCCGTTCCCGCCCTCGTTCCGGTGCCGCGCGGCGGTCATGCCAATCAATGCCAACGCGTTGATCTGCCGGGTTTCACGGTTGGAAAACGATGGAGGTGATCATTGTCCAACCGTATCAGTCCTGAAGGCTCACGTCCTTGAAGTCATGCAGGCCGAAGGGGTCCATGACGTATCCCTGCACCTCCTTGCGCAGGGCGGTGAAGACGACGGAATGGGCGATGGGCAGCCAGGGGGACTCCTCCCGGAAGATCGCCTGCGCTTCCTGGTAGAGCGCGGTGCGCCGGGCGCGGTCGCTGGTGCGCTTGGCCTGCTCGATCCGCTCGTCGAAGGCGGCGTCACACCATTTCGCCATGTTGCCCCCGCCGTCGCGGGCGGCGTTGCAGCTCAGCAGGGCGTAGAGGAAGTTGTCGGGATCGCCGTTGTCGCCGGTCCAGCCCAGGATGCCCGCCTGATGCTCACCGTTGGACAGCGCCTCACGGTACTGCTTCCATTCCGCGGTCCGCAGGGTGGCGCGCACCCCGATCCTCTCCAGGTCGGCCTGCATCATCTCGGCCACCCGACGGGCGTTGGGCATGTAGGGGCGGGTCACCGGCATGTACCAGAGATCGATCCGAAGCTCCTCCCCCTGCCCCGCCTCGGCCAGCAGGCGGCGGGCGGCGTCGGGGTCGTAAGGGATATCCTCGACCGCGCGGTTGTAGGACCAGAGCGTCGGCGGGATCGGGTTCACCGCGGGCTGGCCGCCGCCCTGGAACACGGCGTCCACGATGGTCCTCTTGTCGATGGCCATGCGGAAGGCGCGGCGCACCCGGACGTCGTCGAAGGGCGGCTTTCGGGTGTTGAAGGCCAGATAGCTGACGTTCAGCCCCTCCTGCTGCAACAGGCGCAGGTCCGGATCGGCCTTGATCTTCGGCAGGTCGGACGGGCTGGGGGTGGCGATGACGTGGCATTCCCCGGCGCTCAGCTTGTTGTGGCGCACCGCGGCGTTCAAGGTGATGGCGAAGGCCAGAGTGTCGATGGGCCGCCGCCCCTCCCAATAGCCGTCGAAGGCGCGGTAACGGATCGCCACGTCGCGCTGGTAGGCCACGAACCGGAAGGGACCGGTGCCCACCGGCTCCAGGTCGATGCGCTCCGGCGCACCCTGCGTCAGCAGCGTGCCGGCGTATTCGGCGGACAGGATCGCCATGAAGGGCATGGCGAGGTTGGCGAGGAAGGGCGCTTCCGGCTGGTTCAGGACGATGCGGACGGTGCGGTCGTCCAGCTTCTCCACCGACTTCAGCAGGGCCGGCATGCCCATGTCGGTGAACAGCGGATAATCGCCGCCGGACACCGCGTGGAAGGGATGATCGGACTTCCATTGCCGCTCGATGGAGAAGATCACGTCGTCGGCGGTGAGTGTCCGGGTCGGGGTGAAGCGCTCCGTGCCGTGGAACCGCACCCCCTCGCGCAGGGTGAAGAGGTAGGTCAGCCCGTCCTCCGACACGGTCCAGGATTCGGCGAGGCCGGGGACGATCTCCGTCGTGCCGCGCTTGAACTCGACCAGCGTGTTGTAGATCGGCAGGACCGCGTCGAAGCCGGTCGTCGTCGTCGCGATCTGCGGATTCAGGCTGTCCGGATTGCCTTCGGAGCAATAGACCAGGGTCTTCGCCGCCTGCGTCGCCGCCTGGGCGCCGCTGCTGCTGCACAGCACGGCGGCGGTCCCCGCGAGAAGGGCCAGGGCGAAGGCGGCAGCGGATGCCGGGCGCGGGTGCCGTGTCATGCGCGGTCCTTTTCATGCGTGGCGGTGGGCAGGCGGACGACGAAGCGCGCGCCGCCCTCCCCCTCCAGGGCGATGGAGCCGCCGAGCTGGCTGACGGTGTTGTAGACGATGTGCAGGCCGAGCCCGGCGTGGCCCCGGTCGCGGCGCGTGGTGAAGAAGGGGTCGAAGATCCGGGCGCGCAGCGCCGCCGGGATGCCCGCCCCGTCGTCGGCGACGGCCAGTTCCACGACATCCGCCGCGGCTTTGCGGGCCGCGACCGTCACCGTGCCGCCCTGCCCGCCCGCTCCCTGTCCATCGGTCAGCCCATGATGGATCGCGTTCAGCAGCAGATGCGAAACGATCTGCGCGATGGCCTGCGGATAGCCGTCCACCACCAGCCCCGGCGGGCAGTCCACCACCACCCGGTGCCCCGCCGGTCCCCAGGACGGCTCCAGCGCGTCCACGGCCTGAAGCAGGCAGAGGCGGAGGTCGAACCGCCCGCGCTTCTCCCCCGCCGGATCGACCCCAAGCTCCTTGAAGCGCTGGACCAGCTCCGCCACGCGGACGGTGTTGTTGACCAGCAGGTCCGACACGTCGCCCATGTCGTTCAGGAAGCGCTCCAGCTCGCGGCGGCGCAATTGGCCGGCGTCCAGAAGGGCCGTCATCTTCGGCACCTTCTCGCGGATCAGGGTGGAGGTGGTGAGCGTGATGCCAAGCGGCGTGTTGATCTCGTGCGCCACGCCGGCCACCACCTGCCCCAGCGCGGCCAGCTTCTCCGCCTGCACCAGATCGGCCTGGGTCCGCCGCAGCTCGGCCAGGGTGGCGTCGGCCTGCTCCTTGGCGCGGCGCAGTTCGTCCTCGCGCCGGTTGATCTCGGCGGCGAAGTGATGGACGGCCCGGGCCATGTCGCCCAGCTCGTCCCGCCGCTCCAGGTCGGTCACCCGCCCGTCCCGCGGGTCGTGCGCCAGCCGCCGCGTCGCGTCCTGGAGCCGGCGCAGGGGCCGGGTGATGCCGCGCGCCACCAGAAGCGCCGCCCCGGCGGCGAACAGCAGGCCGAAGGTCGCCCCGATGACCAGGGTTGTGCGCAGCAGGTCGGCGCTGCGCACCGCGCTCTCCTGGAACAGGTCGTTCAGCCGGCGGGCGGTGTCCATCACCGCGGCGGCGTCCATGTCCATGGCGGCGATGGCGCCGTTCTGCCGGGCCAGCCCGTCGGTGGCGCGCTCCAGCCCGTCGCGCCAGGCGCCGATGGCGGCCAGCATCTCGTCCTGGATCAGCGGTGAGATGGGCAGCCCGGCCACCCGATCGCGCAGAAGCCCGCTGTCGGCGGCGACGGCGCGCAGGCCGCGGGTGTCGCGCTGGTTGAGCGCGGACAATGTGCGGCCGCTGAGCGTGAGGGCGGTCACGACGACGTTCTGGGTCTCCTGCTCGATGGCGTGGGCCGACACGGTGTAGCGCAGAAGCTCCGCCACCTCCGCCTGGACGGCGTTGTAGCCGGTGGCGGCGACCTTCAGCACCCGTTCGGCGAGCGCGCCGTAGCGCGGCGCCAGATCGGGAAGGGTTTGCCGGTCCAGCCGCTCGGCCTGCAACCGCCTCAGCTCCTCCAGGGCCGCCCCGTAGACGTCGCCGGCGGCGAGCGCGCCGCCGTTCCCCTCCACACCGCTCGCCTGGGCGAGCGAGGCGCCGAGCGTCCCGGCGACACGCTCCACCCGGTCGAGCAGAACGGGCAAGGCGCCGGGCCGCGACGGGTCCCGCGGACCGGCGGCGGCCTCGTCCCGCGCCGCCAGCCGGGCGTGGAGCATCGCCTCCCGCAATTCGTGCAGGCCGTCGACCACGGCGCGGCTGGCGCGCAGCCGCCGGTCGGCCTCGGCCAGGGACGCGACGAGCGCCACTTTGGCGGCGTGCTGCCTCTTGCGCGCCTGTTCGGTCAGGGCGAGCAGCCGGGCCTCCTGCTCGGCCATGCCGCGGGCGCGGGCGTCGCTGAAGGCCGTGGCGTCCACCAGCTCCTCCTGCCGGGCGGCGTGGCGGTCCGACGCGCGGCGGGCGGTCTCCACCGCCTCGGCCTGGGCGCCGGCCTCCGCCAACCCGCCCAACGCCTCCAGCGCCGCCCGCGCACCGTGCGTGGCGCGGCGGAACGTGATCTCGTGGGGAAGGCGGCCCTGGGGGGCGGATTGGATGAAGTCGTTGCGGGCGGCGGTGGCGGCGATCATCTCGCGGTAGACGGTGCCGGCCAGCACCGCGGCCTCGCGCGAGCGTCCGGCGTGCTCCAGCAGAATCCAGGCGAACACCGCGATCAACGCCGCGATGCCCACCGGGATTCCTCCCACCGTCGCTATGCGATACGAGATCCTCATCACGCTCCGCCGGCTGCCGTTCCGCCCGGACCATGGAAGGCCGGCGGCGGAACACCGCAAAGCTAGCGATAGCACTCAGGCGTTGCCGAGTTCTTTACATTTTGGCGAAAATTCGAACTAATTCGAAGAAATTGCAGCCATCGGGGGTTGCGTTGCGCGGCCCCGATCTCCCGTCGTCACCGGCCCGCCCCGCTGGGGGCCGGGCCGGTCGGGGTGGGGGCCGCCGTGTTCAGGGTGGGTGCGGCCGCGGGGTCCGCCTCCACCCGGCGCTTCAGGACCATCAGGGCCAGCGTCGTGACGATGGTCCCGGCCAGGATGGCCAGGATGTAGGGGACGAGCGGGGTCACCGCGTTGGGAATCGCCAGGACGAAGACGCCGCCGTGCGGCGCCCGCAGGCCGCAGCCGAACCACATGGACAGGGCGCCGGCCACCGCCGATCCGGCCATGGCCGCGGGAATGACGCGCAGCGGGTCCTTGGCCGCGAAGGGGATCGCCCCCTCCGTGATGAAGGCGAGGCCGAGCACGCCCGCGGCCTTGCCCGCTTCCCGCTCCTGCAGGGTGAAGCGGTTGGGGACGATCATGGTGGCGAGCGCCAGCCCGAGCGGCGGCGTCATGCCCGCCGCCATCACCGCCGCCATCGGCGTGTAGGTGTTGGAGGCCAGAAGCCCGACCGCGAAGGTGTAGGCCGCCTTGTTGACCGGTCCGCCCATGTCCAGCGCCATCATGGCGCCCAGAAGCGCGCCCAGCGCCACCGCGTTGGCCCCGGTCATGCCCTGGAGAAAGGCCGTCAGCCCGTTCATGATCGCCGCCACCGGCGTGCCGATGACGTAGACCATCAGCAGCCCCACCGCCAGCGTGCCCAGAAGCGGGATGATGAGCACCGGCTTCAACCCTTCCAGGTTCTGCGGCAGCCGGATGGTGTCGCGCAGCCAGCGGGCGATGTAGCCGGCCAGGAAGCCCGCCACGATGCCGCCAAGAAAGCCCGCCCCGATCTTCGCGGCCAGCATCCCGCCGATGAATCCGGGGGCCAGCCCGGGCCGGTCGGCGATGGAATAGGCGATGTAGCCCGCCAGCACCGGCACCATCAGCCCGAAGGCCGCCTCCCCGCCGATCTGCATCAGGGCCGCCGGCAGGGTGCCCGGCTCCTTGAACGCTTCGATGCCGAAGACGAAGGACAGGGCGATGATGAGGCCGCCGGCCACCACGAAGGGCAGCATGAAGGACACGCCGGTCAGCAGATGCTTGTAGGGACCGGACTGCGCCTCCTTCTGCCGCGCCTTGGCGCCCGACACCTCCCCGGCGTAGGGGGGAGAGGCGGCGCCTCCCGTTGCGGCGGGGGCCGGCAGGGCGAGCGCCTCGTCGATCACGCGGGCGGGCTGCTTCAGCGCCTCCCCCACGGAGGTCTTCAGCAGGCGCTTGCCGGCGAAGCGGTCGGTGGCGACGTGGGTGTCGGCGCCGATGATGACGGCCTCGGCCTCCGCGATCTCCTCCTCCGTCAGGGCGTTCTTCGCGCCGACGGAGCCCTGGGTTTCGACCTTGATCCGGTAGCCCTTGGCCTGGGCGGCCTGCTTCAGCGCCTCCGCCGCCATGAAGGTGTGGGCGATGCCGGTCGGGCAGGCGGTTATGGCGACCAGAAGGCCGGGGCTGCGCACCGCCGCGGGGGCGGGCTTCGGCGCAGGTTTCGGAGCCGGCTCCGGAGCGGCGGTTCCAGCTTGAGCGCCCGGTGCATGGGCCAGGGCGTTGCCGATCACCGATTTGGTGTCGCGGATGGCCGCGGCGGTCGAGGTGTGCAGGACCGGCTTGCCGGTGAATCGCGAATCGTCCACGGCGATGTCCGCCGCCAGGATCACCGCGTCGGCGCCCGCGACGTCGGCGGCGGACAGCGGAGTCTGCACGCCGTTGGACCCCTGGGTTTCCACCGCGATGTCGTGCCCCATCAGCGCGGCGGTGCGGCGCAGCGCCTCCGCCGCCATGACGGTGTGGGCGATCCCCGTCGGGCAGGCGGTCACAGCCACGAGCTTTGCCATGTCGATCCCCTCCGGCGCTGAAAAGCCTTACAGTTCCTCCACCCGCACGTCTTCTATCTGAACGGCCCGCATCAGTTCCGCGAGCCGCTCCGGCGGCGGCAGTTCGGGGCCGAGGCGGGACAGCGTTCCGGCGGCGAAGGCGGTGCCGCGCCGCGCGCAGCCCTCCAGTCCGGCCCCCTCCAGCCGGGCGGATACGACTCCGGCGACCATGGCGTCCCCGGCACCGACCGTGCTGGCGACCTCCACGGACGGCGGAACGGCCAGCAGGGCGCGGCCCCCCTCCACGAAGACGGCGCCCTCGGCCCCAAGCGACACGACGACCAGCGCGATGCCCGATTCCGACAGGTCGCTCGCGGCCCGCACCACCTCCGCCCGCCCGGTCAGGGGGCGACCCAGAAGCTCGGCCAGCTCCGCCGCGTTGGGCTTCACCATGTCGGGGCGGGCGGCCACGGCGTGGCGCAGCGGCGGGCCGCTGGCGTCCACCGCGACGAAGGCCCCACGGGCGCGCAACCGGGCGACCATCTCCGCATAGGCGGTGTCTGGCACCCCCGCCGGGACGCTGCCGGCCAGGACGAAGCTCCGGTCGGTGGTCGCGAGATCGTCCACCACGGTCAGCAGCCCACGCCAGCTTTCCGCCGGAACATGCAGGCCGGGCAGGTTGATGTCGGTGACGGAGCGGCCCTCGCGGTCCACCAGCTTGATGTTCACCCGGCTGCGGCCCGGAAGGCGCAGGAAGCGGTCGCGGATGCCCCGGCGGCGGAACAGCGCGTCGAAGACGGCGGCGTTCTCCTCGCCCAGGAAGCCGGTGGCGGTGACGGGCAAGGCTCCGCCTGACAGGAAGGCGGCGACGTTGATGCCCTTGCCCCCGGCGGTCCGCGTCTCGGCCACCGCGCGGTTGACCGCCCCGGCCTGGAAGCCCGGCACGTCGAGCGTCTGGTCGATGGCGGCGTTCAGCGTCACGGTGACGACGCCGGAGCGTTTGCCGTCCACGGGGTTCATGACACGCCTCCGGCGTAGGGATTCATGACACGCCTCCGGCGTCCGCGAAGCGTTGGCGGACCAGCGCCCGCACCGCCGCCGCGTCGGCGCAGTCCAGCGCCTCGCGGGCGGTGCGTTCGGCGTCGGCCATGGCGATGGTGCGCAGCCGCGCCTTGACGGAGGCGACCGCGGGGATCGCCACGCTCAGCTCCGCCACGCCCAGCCCGGACAGCAGGACCGCGCCCGCCGGGTCGCCCGCCACGCCGCCGCAGGCGCCGACCCAGATTCCGGCGCGGCGGGCGGCGTCCACCGTGCGCTCCACCATGCGCAGAACGGCGGGATGCAGACCGTCCGCCTGCGGGGCCAGCACCGGGTGCAACCGGTCCATCGCCAGAACATACTGCGTCAGGTCGTTGGTGCCGATGGAGAAGAAGGACACCTCCCGCGCCAGCCGGTCGGCCATCATCACGGCGGACGGCACCTCGATCATGATGCCCAGCTCGACCGGCGGCACGTCGAGTTCCCGCCGCACCGCCTCGGTGATGGCCTTGGCGCGCTCCAGTTCCGCAGGCGTGGCGATCATCGGGTACATGATGCGCACCGGCCCCTCCACGGAAGCGCGCAGCATGGCGCGGAGCTGGGTGCGGAACAGGTCCTCCCGCTCGAAGCACAGGCGGATGCCGCGCACGCCCAGGAAGGGGTTGCCCTCCGCCGGCATGCGCAGATAGGGGACGTTCTTGTCGCCGCCGATGTCCAGCGTGCGCAGGATGATCGGCAGCCCGTTCATCGCCCGCACCATGGTCCGGTAGGCGTCGAACTGCTCCTCCTCGTCCGGGGGCAGGTCGCGCTGAAGGAACAGGAACTCCGTCCGCATCAGCCCGACGCCCTCCCCGCCTGCGTCGACGGCCTGCATGGCCTCCGCCGGGTCGGAGATGTTGGCGGCGACCTCCACGCGCCGGCCGTCCGTGGTGATGGCCGGCTTGTAGCGGTCGAGCCGCTCGGCCTCCCGCCGCTCGCCCACCTTGATCCGGGCCTCGGCGGCGCGGTCGCGGTCGCGCTCGCTGGGGTCGGCCACCAGGACGCCGCCGTCGCCGTCGAGGATGGCGGCGCGCCCGTTCTCCAGGTCCAGAACGGACGGCCCGGCGGCAACCACCGCGGGGATGTCAAGCGAGCGCGCGATGATCGCGGTGTGGGAGGTGGCGCCGCCCCCCGCCGTGCACAGCCCCAGCACCTTCGCCGGGTCCAGCTTCGCCGTGTCGGAGGGTTCCAGATCCTCGGCCAGCAGGATGACGGGATGATCCGGCAAGGGGGCGGTCCGTTCCGTCACGGCGGCCAAAAGGCGCAGCACGCGGCGCCCCACGTCGCCGAGGTCGGCGGCGCGCCCGGCCAGCAGCGGATCGGCGAGCTGCGCCAGGGTCGCCGCGCGCTCCTCGTAGACCGCGCGCCACGCCCAGCCGGCGCTCTTGCCCCGGTCGATCAGGGCGTGAGCCTCCCCGACCATCTCGGGGTCGTCGAGAAGCTCCTGATGGGCCTTGAAGATGGCGGCCTTTGCGGCGCCGGCCTTCTTCCAGAACTCCTCGTGCAGGTTGCGCAGGTCGGCGGCGGCGGCGGCGAGCGCCTGATCCAGCCGGCGGTGTTGGGCCTGCGGATCGGGTGCGGTCTCGGTGACCGTCAACTCCTCCCGCTGGAATTTCCAGACGGGGCCGGTGGAGACGCCGGGCGAGGCGGAGATTCCGGCGATCACCCGCCCGTCATAGTCGAGGTCCGCCGGCACGGCCCGCGCCGGTGCCGATTCCTCAGCCGGAGGAGCCGCTGTGGGGACAGGCTCGTCCAGCCCCGCTTCGAAGGCGGCGCGGATGGCCTGGAGCGCCGCCGCCGCGTCCTCGCCCAAGGCGGTGACGGTCAGCGGCTGGCCACCCGACGCGCCGAGCCGCAGCAGGGAAACGAGGCTCTTCGCGTTGGCGGTCGCGCCGCCATGCCGCACGGCGATCTCCGCGCGGAAGCGCTTGGCGACCTCGACCAGCGCCGTCGCCGGGCGGGCGTGCAGCCCATGGGGCGACGGGGCGGTGACCGAAACGGAATCCCCGTCGATGGGTGCGGCGGCGGAGTCGGGAGCGGATGCGGCGGGCGCCTCGCCGTTCAGCCCGTCCCCGTTCAAAACAGCCATCACGGCGCGGGGGTCGCGGGTGGTGCCCAGCCGTTCGGCCTCCGCGGGGTCGCCCAGCACGCCGGTCAGCCGTTGCAGGACGGCGATGTGCTCGTCCGACTTGGCGGCGATGCCGACGACCAGCCGCGCCGGTTCCCCGCCGCCCCAATCCACGCCCTGGGGGAACTGGACGACCACCACGCCGGTCCGGCGCACCAGATCGCGCGCTTCGGGAAGCCCGTGGGGAATGGCGATGCCGCTGCCCAGATAGGTGCCGGACACCGCCTCGCGGCCCAGCATGCTGTCGATGTAGCCGGGGTCGATCAGGCCGCTGTCCACCATCGCCCGCCCGGCGAGGCGGATGGCCTCCGTCTTGTTTGGCGCCGAGAGCCCAAGGCGCACCTGCGATTCGGAGACCTGAAGCATGGCCCGTCCTCCCCCCTCGCGGAGCCCGTGCGCGGGGCCGGACCCACCTCTGCCGGAGAGTCAACGCTTCAGTCGCAGTGGCGTTCCGGCATGGAGTCGCGGACGGCGGCGCCGCGGGAGTGGGCCAGCATCCCGGTGACGCGGGCGACCAGCGCCGTCGTCTCGAAGGGCTTCTGGAGCACCTCGCAGCCCGGCTCCAGGATGCCGGTGCCGAGCGTGGCGTCGTAGGCGTAGCCGGTCATGAACAGCACGCCCAGTTCGGGCCGCCGCTCGTGAACCGCCTCGGCCAGTTGCCGCCCGTTCATGCCGGGAAGCCCGACGTCGGTGACCACCAGATCGGCGCGCAGGCCGCCGTCCAGCAGTTCCAGCGCCTCCGTCCCGTCCGACGCCTCCACCACGTCGAGGCCGGCGTCCTCCAGCGCCTGCACCGCGACCATGCGGACCAGCGCCTCGTCCTCAACGAGCAGAACGGTTCCGGCGGTGTCGTCCGCCGCTCCGTCGTCCGCCCCCCCGCCGCGCGCGGGCGCCTCGGCGGCTCCCGGCGGCAGGCCGGCGCCCTCCTCTCCGGCGCAGCGCGGCAGGTAGAGGCGAACGGCGGTGCCCCGCCCGGCCTCGCTTTCGATCCGCACCAGCCCGTGCGACTGGCTGACGAAGCCATAGACCTGCGACAGCCCCAGCCCGGTCCCCTGCCCGATCGGCTTGGTGGTGAAGAAGGGATCGAAGGCGCGCTTGATGACGTCAGGGGGCATGCCCATTCCGGTGTCGGCGACGGTCAGGACCACGTAATCGCCGGCCGCCGCGCCGGAGACGTCGCCGGCCACGTCAGCCTCCGTCAGATGGGCGTTGGCGGCGGTGATGGTGATGCGCCCGCCGTCCGGCATGGCGTCGCGGGCGTTCACCGCGAGGTTCAGAAGGGCGATCTCCAACTGGTTGGAATCGCACCAGGCCGGCCAGACGTCCGGCGGGCAGTCGGCCGCGATGGACACCTGCTCGCCCACCGTGCGGCGCAGCAGATCCTCCATCCCCTGCACCAGCGCGCCCGGCTCCGTCGCGTCGGGGCGCAGCGGCTGCCGGCGGGCGAAGGCGAGGAGGCGCTGCGTCAGCCCGGCGGCGCGGGTCGCCCCGACCTTGGCGTGGGTGGCGTAGTCGCGCAGGTCGGCCCGCTCCGCCGTGTCCAGCCGCGACAGCAGCAGCTCCAGATTGCCGGTGATCGCGGTCAGCAGGTTGTTGAAGTCATGGGCGATGCCGCCGGTGAGCTGGCCCAGCGCGTCCATCTTCTGGGAATGGCGCAGGGCTTCCTCGGCCCGCTCCCGCTCGGCTTCGGCGCGCAGGCGGGCGGACACGTCGACCACGGCGGCCATGGTGCGCAGGAAATTCCCCAGCCCGTCCCGCTCGATCCGGGCGGAGACCAACACGTCGGCCACCTCGCCCGACCGCTTGACGAACCGGTAGGGCATGTCCTGGAACGCGCCGTTGCGCAACAATTCCGGCCAGAGATTCTCCCGATGCTCCCGCGCGATGTCCGGCGGCATGAACTCCGTGATGTGGCGGCCGAGCACCTGCCCCCGCCCCTCATAGCCCATGAACTCCAGCCAGCGGTCGCTGACGCTCATCAGCCGGCCTTCGGCGTCCAGGGAATGCAGCGGAACCGGCGTCTTGGCGTAGAGCGCCCCGAGGTCGGCCTGCGCGCGCTGCCGCTCCGCCACTTCGGCCAGCAGGCGGCGGTTGGCGGCCACCAGTTCGGCGGTGCGCTCCGCCACCTGCCGTTCCAGATCCTCGCGGGCGTCGGCCAGGGCGGCGCGCGCCTTCACGGCGTCGTCGATGTCGGTGCAGGTGCCGAACCAGCGGGTGATCCGACCCTCGCCGTCGCGCAGAGGCACCGCGCGCCCCAGGAACCAGCGGAACCGCCCGTCGGCGCCGCGCAGCCGGTATTCCACCTCGTAGTCCCTGCCCGAGACAACCGCCCCGGTCCACAGGGCGCTGGTCCGCGGCTGGTCGTCGGGGTGGACCACCTCCAGCCAGGCGGTTCCGGTCATCGTCTCCGGCCGGGTGCCGGTGTAGGCGTACCAATGCAGGTTGTAGTAGTCGGGGGCACCGTCCGGCGGGGCGGACCAGACGAGCTGGGGCATGCTTTCCGCGATGGCGCGGAACTTGGCCTCGCTGTCGCGCAGGGCGATTTCCGCGGCGCGGCGGTCGGTGATGTCGCGCACCACCACCGAATAGGCGGTCGGCGTGCCGGTGCCGTCGCGCGCCGCGGTCAGGACGGTGGAGCCGAAGAACCGCCGCCCGTCCCGCGCCGCGTGGGTCCATTCGACCTCGCAGCGCTCCCTTGCCGCCACCCCGGCCAGCAGGGACCGGACATCCTCCGCGCCGCGTTCCTCCGGCGCGAAGAGCAGGGACAGCGGACGGCCCAGCGCCTCATCCTCCGCGTATCCGAAGAGGCGGCGGCTGCCCTCGTTCCAGGAGGTGATCCGCCCTTCCGGGTCGAGCGTGACGATGGCGTAGTCGCGGACGTCGTCGATGGCCTGCCGCAGGCGGCGCAGATTCTCCTCGGCCTGCCGCCGCTCGGCCAGGGTGCGCGCCTCGGAGATCGCCCGCTCCACCGCGGCGGGCAGGTGGGCCAGCCGCTGCTTCAGCACATAGTCGCGCGCGCCCAGCTTCAGCGCCGTCACCGCCGTCTCCTCCCCCATTCGCCCGGACAGGAACAGGAAGGGGGTTTCCGGAACGCGGGCCTTGGCGATCTCCAGCGCCGTCAGCCCGTCGAAATCGGGCAGGGAGAAATCGGCCAGGATCAGGTCGAAGCGTTGCGCATCCAATGCCGCTTCGAAATCCTTGCGGGTGTCCACGCGGGTCACCTCGCAGGGAATGCCCGCCTTCCGCAGGCGCACGCAGGCCAGCTCACTGTCGAGCGTGCTGTCTTCCAGATGCAGGATGGTAACGGCAGAAGGCATTCCGGCGGGCATTCCTCAGGCGCCTTTCCCCGCGGGCGGGGTTCCGGCCGGGCGGCGCGTGCAGCCGACCGGGGGCTCGTTCAGGATCGCCCAGAAGGCGCCCAGGTCGCGGATCGCCTCGAAGAAGGCCTTGAAATCCACCGGCTTCACCACGAAGGCGTTCACCCCCAGCTTGTAGCTGCGCACGAGGTCGCTTTCCTCGCGCGACGCGGTGAGCATCACGATGGGGACGTGCCGGGTTTCCGGATCGCTCTTCACCCGGTCCAGCACCTCCAGCCCGTCGATCTTCGGCAGCTTGAGGTCGAGCAGGACGACGGCGGGAAGCTGCGTCGGCTTTCCGGTTTCCGGGTCGCGGCGGGTCAGCATCCGCAGCGCCTCCTCCCCGTCGCGGGCGACGATCACGTCGTTGGCGAGCTGGCATTTTTCCAGCGCCGCCAGGGTCAGCTCCAGGTCCCGCGGGTTGTCCTCGACCAGCAGGATGGGTTTCAGGTCATTCATGGCTTCAGATCACTCATCGAGGTCTCGCAGATCGGGTTTCGCCACCCCGGCCTTCGGCAGCGTGAAGTAGAAGGAGGCCCCTTCGTCGAGCCGCCCCTCGGCCCAGGTCCGCCCGCCATGGCGGTCCACGGCGCGGCGCACGTTGGCAAGACCGATGCCGATGCCCTCGAACTCCTCGTTGCGGTGCAGCCGTTGGAACACCCCGAACAGCTTCTTCTCGTAGGCCTGATTGAAACCGACCCCGTTGTCCCTCACGAAGAAGAGGGTTTCGGTGGGGCGGTCCTGGCAACCCACGGCGATGCGCGCCGGTTCCCGCCCGCGGGAGTATTTGATGGCGTTCGACAAAAGATTTTGCAGAATCAGCCGCATCATCACGGGATCGCCGCGCACGGCGGGCAGCGGGGCGATCTCCCATGCGATGGCCCGGCCTGCGGTGTCGGGCGCCAGCGTCTCCCGCACCTCCGCCACCAGGACGTTCATGTCCACGGAGACGGGCGTCAGCTCGCTGCGGCCCATCTGGGAGAAATGCAGCAGATTGTCCACCAGCGTGCCGGCGCTGTTGGCGGCGTCCACGATGACGCCCAGATAGCGCTTTCCGGTGGCGCTCAACTGGTCCGCCTCCAGCTCCTGCAACAGTTCGGCGTAACCGACGATGTGGCGGAAGGGAGCCCGCAGGTCGTGGGAGACGGAGTAGGAGAAGGACTCCAGCTCCTTGTTGGAGCGCGCCAGTTCCCGCGACAGGGCGGCCAGCTCCTCCGCCTTGCGCAGCACGATGCCGATGACGGCGTGGCGCAGCGCGGCGGCGGTGTCGCGCTCCGCCGCGCTCCAGGGCAGCGCACGGTGGCGCACCGTCTCCTTCCAGGTCTCGAAGGAGGCGCGGGGGTGCAGGCGCTGCCCGTCGCGGTCCAGCGGCTTGCGCGGGTCGCCGCCCCAGCGGACGGTGCGCACCACCTCGGGCCGGAACCACAGGACGTAGCTGGCGTGCAGCTTCGACACGGCGATGGCCAGCAGGCCCGCCGCCTTCCCTGCGAAGTCCGCGGCGGGCGGGTAGAGTGCGGACAGGCTGTCCGTCTCGAACTGCTCCGGCTCTCCCTGGGCGGACAGCCAGTCCACGAGGCCCCGCACCTGCTCCTCCGTCGGGGTGTCGCCGAGGAGTGTGCAGTGCCGCTCGAACACGACGGCGGCCCCGGTTGCCCCGGCGAAGCGCAGCAGGTCGTCGGGATGCTCGGTCAGGCCGGCAATGAAAGGATCGGCCTGGGCCATGGCGGCCAGCAGCCGCGCCTGGATGGTCTGCAGGGCGATGCGGTGCTCCGCGTCGCGCCGGTCCTCCACGGCGGCGATGCGCACCGACAGGATCTGGGCGATGAGGTCGCAGGCCGACCTCACGGCGTAGGACACCGTCCTCGGCTCGCCGTGATGGCAGGACACCAGCCCCCAGAGCGACCCGTGCAGCAGGATCGACACGGACATGGAGGAGGCGGTCTCCATGTTCCGCATGTACTGGACATGGACCGGCGACACGCTGCGCAGCACGGAGAAGCTGAGGTCCAGCGGCTCCGTCCCGGCGGAGACCAGAGGCACCGGGGCGTAGCCGGCGTCGGGGATCAAGCGCTGGCGGTTCAGCCGGTACAGCTCCCGCGCCTGGGCGGGGATGTCGGATGCCGGAAAGCGCAGGTCCAGATAGGAGGGCAGCCGCCCGTTCCCGTCCTCCGCCACCACCGTGCCGTGCCAGTCGGCGTCGAAGCGGTAGATCAGCACGCGGTCGAAGCCGGTCAGGGCCCGCACCTCGTGCGCGGCGCAGGTCAGGAGATCCTCCGGCGTGTTCAGCGCGTCCAGCCGTTCCAGCGCCTCGCGCATGCGGGGGTAGACATGGTCGAGGAGGTTGGCCTCGATCCCGTCCAGCCGCTCCAGCTCCAGGATTACCGTATCGTGAACGGCGTGGGCGAGAAGCTGATGAAGGCCCGCATCGGGCAGATCGGCTATAGCCACCGGCACCGGACGGGACGGCACCGGACCGGAGGCGAGGAAGGAGCGGACCGGATCGGCGATGTGCGGGTGCAGCGCCCGGTCCAACGGCTGCCCCAGCGCGCGATCCGGCGGCAGGCAAAGCGCCGGGGCGGCGTTGGCGCTGGCCTGGGTCAGAACGGGGTTGGGGCCACCGCCGGAGAAAGCCAGCAGCACACCGTGAGGCTGAATGCTGCCCGGAACATGGATCGGTTCCCGGCTGCAAGCATCGAGATCCAAATCAACGGCGGTCATGACGCCGGTCCTCAGGATGACGCTTGCATCCGCGGAAAAGACAATCCAATAGGCCGCTCCTTGATGTCATGGTCGGCGCGCCGTTCATTCAATGAATTCAGACAGGCCCCAATGCCTGACGTGGCGCGCAGCAGTTTGGTTATCAACCACGGGAGACTTAGACAATACCACTTCAGAACAAGGACATAAGCGGTTCGCCATATAAGCGGCCCTCCGCTGCGCGCAATGCGGGAAATGGAGGCAGGGCGCGATACAAGGGAGCGGCGGAGGCCATTCCCGCCAATGGAATTTTCCCGCCGGACCACGTAAGATTCCCCCCCGGGCATCAGGGCGGGTGGAAGCGGACCCGGCGGACGGAAGGCAGGCAGGGGTGCATCGGAACGGAATCGACGCCGCGCGGCTGGGCACCGCGCGATGCAGCAGTTGCGCCATACGGGACCTCGTCCTGTTCGGCGACCTGCGCGACCCGGACTTCGACCTGATCCACATCCCCATCGACGAGTTGCGGTTCCCGCCCGGCGCCACGCTCTACAGCGCGGGGGAGGACGGCGGCTCCCTCTACACGATCCGCAGCGGGCTGGTGAAGCTGGTCCAGTTCCTGCCGGACGGCACGCAGCGCATCGTCCGGCTGCTCCGCCAGGGCGCCGTGGCCGGGCTGGAGGTGCTGGTCGGCAAGCCCTACGAGCACACCGCGGTCGTGTTGCAGGAGGCGGAGACCTGCCGCCTGCCCCGCGCGGTGGTGGAGCGGCTGAGCAAGGAGACTCCGCGCCTGCACGCCCGCCTGATGGAGCGCTGGTACCAATCCCTGCACCAGGCCGACGAATGGCTGACGGAGCTGTCCACCGGCAGCGCCCGGCGGCGGCTGGCCCGGCTGTTCCTGAAGCTCGCCGCCGACCGCCCGGACGAGCCGGTCCTGCTGTCGGGCCGCGAGGATCTGGGCGCCATGCTCGGCGTCGGCATGGAGACGGCCAGCCGCACCGTCGCGGAGTTCAAGCGCGCCGGGCTGGTGGTCGAACAGGCGCCGAACGTCTTCGCCTGCGACCTCCCCGCGTTGGAGGCGGTGGCGCTGGACGGGTAAAAGGCGTTCCCCCCTCCCCACAAAAATCAACACCCCACCCCCGTCCGTTTGCGGATTCGCAAAGGCAGCGCCGCGCCGTCTCCCTAGCCTGCGGGGATGGCCCGCCCCCTGCCCCGCCCTTTGCCCATTTGTCCGCGGGCCGAACCACGGACGAGCATGATGAGCGTTTCCACCACCGAACCGCCAACCGCCTCCCAACCCGCCGCACCCGCGCGCAAGAGCAGCCTCTACGCCAAATACAGCAAGATCTATCCGAAGTCGGTGGCCGGCACCTTCCGCCGGCTGAAATGGCTGACGCTGATCCTTCTGCTGGCCCTCTACTACGTCACGCCCTGGATTCGCTGGGACCGCGGCCCCAACGCGCCGGATCAGGCGGTGCTGGTGGATCTGCCGGGCCGCCGCCTGTACTTCTTCTTCATCGAGCTGTGGCCGCAGCAGGTCTATTACCTGACCGGCGCGCTGATCCTGGGGGCCATCGGCCTGTTCCTGGCGACCGCGCTGGCGGGCCGCGTCTGGTGCGGCTACGCCTGCCCGCAGACGGTGTGGAGCGACCTGTTCCTGTGGGTGGAACGCCGGATCGAGGGCGACCGCGGTGATCGCATCCGGCTGGACCATGCGCCTTGGTCCCTGGCCAAGCTGTGGAAGAAGACGGCCAAGCACGCCGCGTGGCTGCTGATCGCGCTGGCGACCGGCGGGGCCTGGGTCTTCTACTTCAACGATGCCCCGACCCTGGCGCTGGAGATGCTGCGGTTCGAGGCGTCCTCGAACGTTCTGCTGTTCATCGGGCTTTTCACCGCCACCACCTATCTTCTCGCCGGGCATGCGCGCGAGCAGGTGTGCATCTACATGTGCCCCTGGCCGCGCTTCCAGGCGGCGATGCAGGATGAGGAAAGCCTGACCGTCACCTACGAGGACTGGCGCGGCGAGGGCCGCGGCCACCTCAAGCGCTCGCAAAGCTGGGAGGAGCGCCGGGCGGACGGGCTGGGCGACTGCATCGACTGCGGGTCCTGCGTCCATGTCTGCCCGACCGGGGTGGACATCCGCAACGGCCCGCAGCTCGCCTGCATCGGCTGCGGCCTGTGCGTGGACGCCTGCAACGACGTGATGAAAAAGATCGGGCGCCCCGGCGATCTGGTCCGCTTCGACTCCCTGAACGCCCAGATCGCGCGGAGCGGCGGCGCGAAGCCGGTGTTCAAGCCGGTCCGTCCCCGCACCATCATCTACACGCTGCTGCTGACCGTCGTCGGCGGGATGATGGCCGCCGGGCTGGTGCTGAAGCCGAAGGTGGACGTGAACATCCTGCGCGACCGCGCCCCGCTGTTCGTCACCCTGTCCAACGGCGACATCCAGAACGCCTACACGGTCAAGGTTCTGAACATGACGCGCGAGGCCCAGACCTACCGCCTGTCCTTCACCGGGCTGCCCGGCGCCGTGCTGTCGGTGGCCGGCGGCGAGGGCGAGGCGTCGGAAGGCTCCGTCCAGGTCCAGGCCGATCCCGACAGCGTGGGGACCCACCGCGTGCTGGTCCGCGTGCCGAAGGAGGCGCTGCGCCAGCCCTCGACCCCTGCCGCCTTCGTCGTCACCCGCCAGCCGGACGGGCTGACCGTCCAGCACGAGACCGTCTTCCTCGCCCCCTGACCCTGTCCAATCCATTCGACCGATGGAGGTTGCGCCATGAACTTCGACACCACCACCTACATCGCGCTCGCCGGCGCCATCAGCGTGTTCGTCGTGACCATCGGCGTCTTCGCCTTTTTGCTGACCCGCAAGGGCAAGTGACGGCTTCCCCTTCGAAGCGGGCGTCCGATCTTCGGGCGCCCGCTTTCCGCCGGGCGCTTGGAGAGCTTGCGGAAAGACCGGGGTGAGGTTGCCTGGAGTGCCGGACCTGTTGCATAACGCCCTTCGGCGGGAGATTTCCCCAAGAACGGCGTCGTGAAGGTTCCATCCATGGAAGTGCTGAGATTCTCGCCGGAGGATTTTTCCCATGAGCTTCTGGCGCTCGAAGTCGCCAAGCTCATCAAGGACGAGACGCCCCCGGCCAAGCCGCTCACCTTTCACGCCTTCTGGGACGGAGCGCTGAACGAGAAGCACCTCATTTCGGTGAAAAGCTGCTACCTTTTCAATGGGCGCGGGCGTGAAAACAGGATCGTCCTCTGGACGAGGAACGGCGTCGACAATGAATATCTGAGCGAAATCGGGAAATACGCCGAGATACGCGCCTTTTCCGAGCGCGACGAGTGCCGCGGCACCTTTCTTGAGGGGTACGATTTCGGGCGGTCGATCGACTCTTCCTTCTATTCCGATATCGTCCGGTACATCCTGCTCTACAAATACGGCGGCGTGTGGTTCGACCTCGATTGCCTGTTCCTGAGAAGCGTCATGCCGCTCCTGAATCAGTTTCCCGGCAAGATCCTGGCCTACCGGTGGGAGCAGAAAAACTACCCCAACGGCGCGATCTACATCTCCCCCACGCCGTTCTCGGAGGCGATGAAGGGAAACATCGAATTCATTCAGAAACGGGGTTGCGGCTGGGGCTTCCAGCAGGCCGGTCTGGTTTACGACACGCCAATGGACATTCTCGTGCTTCCGTGCCCCTGGTTCGACGCCGGATGGATCGAGAACCCCGTGCTTCACTTCAACAGCTTCATGAAGGCATCGCCGGTCGAATACACTCTCGACACCTTCTTTCCCGGAGCCTTCTGCTTCCATTGGCACAACAAGTGGTTCGATGCCATCGAACCATCGAGCCCGATGGATCGGCTTGCCAGGGACATCGACCGCAGGCTGTCATCGGGGAATTGATCGGCACCGCGATCTTCACCGCCCGCTCATGTTGAAGCCCGGACGACGAACGGGAAACGACGGATCGGGGATGCTCCATGACCACCACCACGCTGGCCGGAAGTGCCGACCGCCTGGAAACCGGTGGCTGGGCGGCCAGCAGCAACGTCTGGAATCCGGGAGGTTACCGGAACGGCAAGGACTTCAAGCAAACCATCGCCATTGACGAGGCCGCGTTCCCGAATGGGACCGCAATCCGTTGGGACTGGCCCTATGACAGCCGGCGCGCCCTGACCTACGAGAATTACCCGGTGCGGGCCTATCCTGAATTGACGCACGGCGTCAATCCATGGAACGGCGTGGCGTCCACCAGCACGGACCTGCCGGCACGGATTACCGACCTGCCAAACTTCGATGTCACCTACGAGGTGGGCCTGACCGGGGCCACGAACCTCTACAACGTCGCGGTCAGCCTGTGGATCGGCGACGACCCGGCCAAGGGGATCGATGGGGTCACCGACGAGGTGATGGTGTGGCTGCACAGCGGCTACTTCACCCCCGCCGGGGAGCCGGTCGCCACGCTGACCGACGCGCAGGGAGACGCCACCTTGTGGAACGAGCCCGTCTTCAGCGGCGGGGTGGACGGCAACCCCATCGACTGGGAATACACGGTCCTGCAATACGGCGACGACCGGCTGGCCGGGACGCTGGACCTGGACGGGTTGCTGGACGAGCTTCAGGACCGGGGAATCGTCAGCGGGACGGACTGGATTCTGGGACTCCAGTTCGGTGCGGAAGTCGCGGCGGGCGTGGGGTCGATGACGATCGAGCAGTTGGCGGTGGATTTCACCGCGCCACCGGCCCCGGCGGGGGTTGTGACGCCGCCGGAGCCGGTGATCGGGGTGGTGCCGACGGTGTGAATGGGGGAGTGGTCGTGTTGGGCCCCCACCCAACCCTCCCCCACTTCGCGGGGGAGGGCTCTGTCCCCTCCCTCACCGAAGGTGGGGAAGGGTTAGGGAGGGGGCCCGAAGAAACCACTGGCGCCCCAGCGCAACCAATCCCCCTACCCGATCAGCCCGCCAGCGACTTGCCGGCGGCGCCCAGATCGGCGAAAGCCTCGTCCAGGCGGCGGACCATGCCCTGCTCGCCCAGGCGCAGCCACTTGCGCGGGTCGTACAGCTTCTTCAGCGGCTTGCCCGACTGCGGGTCGATCTGGTGGCGGAAGGCCGCCTGGTTCTCCAGCACGAAGCCGCCGATGGACTCGGCGAAGGCGAACTGGGTGTCGGTGTCGATGTTCATCTTGAACACGCCGAAGCCGACCGCCTGGGCGATCTTCTCCTTCTCCGAGCCCGAGCCGCCGTGGAACACCAGCGCCAGCGGCTTGGCGCCGCCGCCGTGACGCTCCGCCACCAGGGACTGCGAGGCGCCGAGAATCTCCGGACGCAGCTTCACGTTGCCCGGCGCGTAGACGCCGTGCACGTTGCCGAAGGAGGCCGCGACCGAGAAATGGCCGATGGGCGACAGCTCCTCATAGGCGCGCAGCACGTCTTCCGGCTGGGTGTAGAGGTGGGCGTTGTTGGCAGCGTCCAGATCCTCCGACCCGATGCCGTCCTCCTCGCCGCCGGTCACGCCCAGCTCGATCTCCAGGCTCATGCCCAGCGGGGCGAGGCGCTTCAGGATGCGGGCGCATTCCGACAGGTTGAAGTCCAGCGACTCTTCCGACAGGTCGAGCATGTGGGAGCTGAAGAGCGGACGGCCGGTGCGGCGGAAATGCTCCTCGCCGTGGCCGATCATGCCCTCGACCCAGGGGATCAGGCCCTTGTTCGCGTGATCGGTGTGCAGGACGACGCAGACGCCGTACTGCTCGGCCAGCAGATGGACGTGCTGGGCCGCGGACACGGCGCCCAGGATGCGGGCCTGGAGCGCGTCCTTCATGCCTTCACCGGCGTAGAAGCGGGCGCCGCCGTTGGAAAGCTGCACGATCACGTCGGAGCGGTTCTTCGCCGCCGCTTCCAGCACCGCGTTGATGCCGTTGGTGCCGACCACGTTGACCGCCGGCAGCGCATAGCCGCCGTCCTGGCAGGCGGCGATCAGCGCGCGGTAGTCCTCTCCGGTCACGACGCCGGGCTTCAGTCGGGTCGGGGCAGACATGGGTGAATTCCTCCCTCGGAAAAAAAACTGCCTTGAAACGTTGGTTCAAACGTCGGTCCGAGCGTTCGGCCAAGCCCCATATGGGCATGGGACCGGCGAACGCCACGCGCTCTTTTTGCCATTTCCGACGCCGGAACGCTGCAAAAGACTTGCCGGGAGCCCCATCCCACGCATGTGACCAAAAGACCCGCCCCCGCCGAGGAGACGAGACCCGATGACGGCATCCGGAAAGACGCTGCGCTCCCGCGCCTGGTTCGACAACCCGGACAACCCGGACATGACCGCTCTCTATTTGGAGCGCTACCTGAACTACGGCCTGACGCGGGAAGAGCTGCAATCCGGCAAGCCGATCATCGGCATCGCCCAGACCGGCTCCGACCTCAGCCCCTGCAACCGCCACCATCTCGTGCTGGCCGAACGTCTGCGCGAGGGCATCCGCAGCGCGGGCGGAATCGCCATCGAATTCCCCGTCCACCCGATTCAGGAAACCGGCAAGCGCCCCACCGCCTCGCTGGACCGCAATCTCGCCTATCTCGGGCTGGTGGAGGTGCTGTACGGCTACCCGCTGGACGGGGTGGTGCTGACCATCGGCTGCGACAAGACCACCCCGGCCTGCCTGATGGCCGCGGCGACGGTGAACATCCCGGCCATCGCCCTGTCGGTCGGCCCGATGCTCAACGGCTGGTACCGCGGACTGCGCACCGGCTCCGGCACCATCGTCTGGCAGGCGCGCGAGATGATGGCCGCGGGCGAGATCGACTATCAGGGCTTCATGGAGCTGGTGGCCTCCTCCACCCCCTCCACCGGCTACTGCAACACCATGGGCACCGCCTCGACCATGAATTCCCTGGCGGAGGCGCTGGGCATGCAGCTTCCCGGCTCCGCCGCCATCCCCGCCCCCTACCGGGAACGGCAGCAGATGGCCTATCGGACGGGCCTGCGCATCGTGGAGATGGTGCATGAGGACCTCAAGCCCGCCGACATCCTGACGCGCGACGCCTTCCTGAACGCCATCGTGGTCAATTCGGCGCTGGGCGGCTCGACCAACGCGCCGATCCACCTCAACGCCATCGCCCGCCACGTCGGCGTGCCGCTGACCGTGGACGACTGGCAGACCCATGGGCTGGACGTGCCGCTGCTCGTCAACCTCCAGCCCGCCGGGGAGTATCTGGGGGAGGACTTCCACCGCGCGGGCGGCGTGCCGGCGGTGGTGGCGCAGCTCATGACGCGGGGGCTGATCCGCGAGGACGCCGCGACCGTCAACGGGCGGAGCATCGGCGACAATTGCCGGAACCGGATCATCGAGGACGCGCAGGTCATCCGCCCGATCACCGACCCGCTGAAGGAGAAGGCCGGCTTCGTCGTTCTGCGCGGCAACCTGTTCGGCAGCGCGATCATGAAGACCAGCGTGATCTCGCCGGAATTCCGCGACCGCTACCTGTCCAACCCCGACGATCCCGACGCCTTCGAAGGGCCGGTGGTCGTCTTCGACGGGCCGGAGGACTATCACCGCCGCATCGACGATCCGGCGCTGGGAATCGACCCCTGCACCATCCTGGTCATGCGGGGGACCGGCCCCATCGGCTATCCGGGGGCGGCGGAGGTGGTGAACATGCGCCCGCCGGCCCACCTCATCAAACAGGGGGTGCATTCCCTGCCCTGCCTGGGCGACGGGCGGCAGTCGGGCACCTCCGGCTCCCCCTCCATCCTGAACGCGGCGCCGGAAGCCGCGGCGGGGGGCGGGCTGGCGATCCTGCGGACCGGCGACCGCATCCGGCTGGACCTGCGCCGGGGCACCGCCGACATGCTGGTCCCGGAGGCCGAGCTGGCCGCCCGCCGCGCCGCGCTGACTGCCGCCGGGGGCTACGCCTTCCCGGCCTCCCAGACGCCCTGGCAGGAGATTCAGCGGGTGATCGTGGACCAACTCGACGAGGGGATGGTTCTCAAGCCGGCGGTGAAGTTCCAGCGCGTCGCCCAGACCCGCGGCATCCCGCGCGACAGCCATTGATAGAGGTCACTGAAGGAGAGCGGCATGGAGATGGAGGCCCACTGCGTGTGGAAGGCGGACGCGCGGCTTGGCGAGGGGCCGCTCTGGTCGCCGTCGCGCGACGCCCTGTTCGCCGTGGACATCCGCGGGTCGCGCCTGCTGCGCTACACCCCCGCCGACGGGCAGGGCCGGGACTGGCCGCTGGACGAGGCCGCCTGCTGGCTGGTCGAGCGGGCGGACGGGAGCGGTTTCGTCGCCGGGCTGCGCTCCCGCCGGCTGGTCGGGCTGACCCTCGACGGTGACCGGCTGTCGGTCGGGCCGGACCTCCTGCGGCTGGAGGAGGGCAGGCCCGGCAACCGGCTGAACGACGCCATGGCCGACACGGCGGGACGCCTGTGGGTGGGCAGCATGGACGACGCGGAGAAGGACGCTTCCGGCGCGCTCTACCGCGTCGGGCCGGACGGTTCCGTGGCGCGGGCGGACGAGGGCTACACGGTCAGCAACGGCCCGGCCCTGTCCCCGGACGGGCGGACGCTCTACCACACCGACAGCCCGTCCCGGACCGTCTACGCCTTCAGCCTGGCCGGCGACGGCACCCTGTCCGGCAAGCGCGTCCACATCCGCTTCGGCGAGGAGGACGGCTATCCCGACGGCATGACCTGCGACGCGGAGGGGCATCTGTGGGTGGCCCACTGGAGCGGCGGGCGGGTCAGCCGTTTCCGTCCGGACGGAACGCTGGAGCGGGTGGTGCGGTTGCCGGTGTCCAACGTCACCTCCTGCGCCTTCGGCGGGCCGGGGCTGGACCGGCTGTTCATCACCACCGCCGCCCAGGATGCCCCCTCTGGAGAGCCCCTGGCCGGCAGTCTGTTCGCCTGCGCGCCGGGCGTCGCGGGGCTTCCACCCGGGCGGTTCGGGGTGCCCTGAGCGGACAGGGCAATCGCGCTTGATATCCCCTCTCCCGGGGCGGGAGAGGGAAGGGGCCCGCGCGAAGCGTGGGAAGGGTGAAGGTAAAACCGAGAATCAGCGCCTTGATTCTTGGTTTCACCCTCACCCGGCGCCTGCGGCGCCCCCCTCTCCCGGCGCGGGAGAGGGATTCGACGACGAATGCGACTGCCCCGCCGGACGGACCGTGAGCCTTGCCAGTGGATTTGATATACTAGTATAACCCTATTCGCTGAACAGCAGCCGTCACCGCATGGCGAAAGGACCGCGCGCCGCCATGGCGGGTCCCGCCGCCGGATGGTAGATCTGGGCCTGCGCCGCCGCGCATCCGGCGCAACCGGGGCCGCAGCGTCCGCAACCATGCCGAAGCCATTCTCCCACAAGGGAAAAAGGGCTTTAGCAGGTGCAGCATACTGCTTTACAGTTGCACGCCGATCCTTCGACGGTTCCACCTTCGCACAGCCGGAGCGACCCACGATGACCACCGACGCCGCCCTCCGCCACACCGCTCCGGTCACCGAAGCCGACACCGCCCACACGGACACCGGCACCGAGGACAAGGACTTCCCCCTGCGGGAGGACATCCGCCTGCTGGGCCGCCTGCTGGGCGACACGGTCCGCGAGCAGGAGGGCGACGGCGTCTACGGCGTCATCGAGAGCGTGCGGCAGGCGTCGGTCCGCTTCAACCGCGACGACGACGATTCCGCCCGCCGCGAGATGGCCGAGATCCTGAACGGCCTGCCGCGCGACACGATGATGTCGGTGGTGCGCGCCTTCTCCTATTTCCTGCACCTCGCGAACATCGCCGAGGACCAGCACCACATCCGCCGCACCCGCGACCACGCCATCGCCGGCTCGGCGGCCCGGGAGGGCACCCTGCCCTACGCGCTGGACCGGCTGGAGGCCGCGGGGGTCGAGCCGGACCGGCTGGCCGGTATGCTGGGCATCGCGCAGGTCAGCCCGGTGCTGACCGCCCACCCGACGGAGGTCCAGCGCAAGAGCATCCTGGCGCTGGAGCACAAGGTGGCCGCTTTGCTGGACACCCGCGACCGGTCCCGCCTGACGCCGGAGGAGGCGGAGGCCAACATGGATGCGCTCCAGGAGGCGATCCTCACCCTGTGGCGCACCCGCATGCTGCGCCCGCAGCGCCTCGCCGTGATCGACGAGGTGAAGAACGGCATCTCCTACTACACCGACACCTTCTTCGCGGAGCTGCCGAAGCTGTTCTGCCGCTTCGAGGATCTGCTGGCGAAGCGCTTCCCCGACCGGGAGTGGTCGCTGCCGGCCTTCTTCCGCATCGGCTCCTGGATCGGCGGCGACCGCGACGGCAACCCCTTCGTCACCGCGCCGATCCTGCGCGAGGCGATGCGCCTGCAATCGACCGCGGCGCTCGACCATTACCTGACCGAAATCCACGATCTGGGCGGGGAACTGCCGCTGTCGGAGCTTCTGCTCGGCACCTCGCCGGAGCTGGAGGAGCTTGCCAAGCGTTCCCCCGACCATTCGCCGCACCGCGCGGACGAGCCGTTCCGCCGCGCCCTGACCGGCATCTACGCCCGTCTGGCGGCCACGCTGCGCACGCTCGACCAGCATGAGGCGCTGCGCAACGCGGTCGGCAAGGGCGACCCCTACCGCAACAGCGAGGAGCTGCTGGCCGATCTGGAGGTGCTGTCCAAGTCCCTGAAGGCCTACGGGGCGGGACGTCTGGCCGCCGGGCGCCTGCGCCGCCTCATCATCGCGGTGAAGACCTTCGGCTTCCATCTGGCGCCCATCGACCTGCGCCAGAACTCCGACGTGCACCAGCGCACGGTGGCGGAGCTTCTGGCCGTCGCCGGGCGCTGCGCCGACTACGCCGCCCTGCCGGAGGACGAGCGCATCGCCCTGCTGGCCGAGGAAATCCAGAGCCCGCGCCCGCTCCATTCCCCCTATCACGCGTATTCGGAGGAGACGGCGGGCGAGCTGGCGATCTTCTTCGCCGCCCGCCAGCTTCGCGAGACCTACGGCGCCGCCGCCCTGCCGAACAGCATCATCTCCAAGACGGACGGCGCGTCCGACCTGCTGGAGGTGGCGCTCCTGCTGAAGGAATCCGGCCTGCTGCGCCCCTCGGTGGAGGGCGCTCCGGCGCTCGGCCTCAACATCGTGCCGCTGTTCGAGACCATCGAGGATCTGCGGCAGGCCCCGGCGACGATGGAGCGGCTGTTCACCCTGCCCGCCTACCGCGCCCTGGTCACCTCGCGCGGGAACGAGCAGGAGGTGATGCTTGGCTATTCGGACAGCAACAAGGACGGCGGCTTCCTCACCTCCGGCTGGGAACTGTACAAGGCGGAGATCGAGCTGGCGAAGCTGTTCGACCGGCACGGCGTGCGCATGCGGCTGTTCCATGGCCGCGGCGGCTCGGTCGGGCGCGGCGGCGGCCCCAGCTATCAGGCGATCCTGGCCCAGCCGCACGGCGCGGTGTCCGGCCAGATCCGCATCACCGAACAGGGCGAGGTCATCGCCTCCAAGTACGGGCGTCCGGAGGTCGGGCAGCGCAACCTGGAGGTCCTGACCGCCGCGACGCTGGAGGCCACCCTGCTCGACCTGGAGAACCACGTCGAGCCGGCGGAATCCTTCTACGCGGCGATGGAACGGCTGTCGGAGCTGGCCTTCCGCGCCTACCGGGGGCTGGTCTACGAGACGCCGGGCTTCACCCAGTATTTCCGGACGGCCACGCCGATCTCGGAAATCGCCACGCTGAACATCGGCAGCCGCCCGGCCTCGCGCACCAAGTCGGACCGCATCGAGGACCTGCGCGCCATTCCCTGGGTCTTCTCCTGGGCGCAGTGCCGCCTGATGCTGCCGGGCTGGTACGGCTTCGGCAGCGCCGTGGAGGCTTGGCTGCAGGAGCAGCCGGACGGGATGGCCATGCTCCAGCGCATGAACCACGCCTGGCCCTTCTTCAAGTCGCTGCTGTCCAACATGGACATGGTGCTTGCCAAGAGCGACCTCGCCATCGCGTCCCGCTACGCGGAGCTGGTGGAGGACGCCGAACTGCGCGAGCGCATCTTCGGGCGCATCCGCGAGGAATGGCAGCGCACCCGCCGCCAGCTTCTGGCGATCACCGGGCACGACGACCTGCTGGGCGAGAACCCGCTGCTGGCGCGGTCCATCCGCAACCGCTTCCCCTACATGGACCCGCTGAACCATGTGCAGGTCGAGCTGTTGCGGCGCCACCGCGCCGGCAGCAGCGACGAGCGGGTGCGGCGCGGCATCCTGATGTCGATCAACGGCGTCGCCGCCGGCCTGCGCAACAGCGGCTGATTCCAGAGGGGCTGATTCCAGAGGGGCTGATCCCAGAGGATCGGAGAGCCGCCGCTCCGTCCCGGCCCCGTGTCGGAGCGGAGCGGCGGAAATCGCCCGCTCCGGCCAACGTCACGCTTGCTATCATATTAATATACTAGTACGCTCTTCCTTGTGTTCGGCGTTGCGTTCCGCTCCTTCGGGGGGGCAATGCGATGTCCTGGACGTTTCCTCCCTAGACTCGAAGGCCATCGGGAACCTCCCGGTGGCCTTTTTTCTGCGCACGCTTTGAAGGCGGAGCCATATTGACAATCCATACAATGCCGGGCCTTATGTCTGGAAGGGAGCGCCCCGGCTCCCCGCAAGGATCGCCATGCCGCCGCTTTCCTCCACCGCCTCCCAACACACGTCCTCCCAGCACATCGACTGGGTGCCTTCGCTGGAGGACCGCAGCCGGCCCGTCTATCTCGCCATCGCGGACGCCATCGCCGCGGACGTCGGTGCGGGGCGGCTGAGGCCCGGCGACCGGCTGCCGCCGCAGCGGATTCTGGCGGACCGGCTGGGCATTGACTTCACGACCGTCAGCCGCGCCTATGGGGAGGCGCGCCACCGCGGTCTGGTGGACGCGCGGGTCGGTCAAGGCACCTTCATCCGTAAGACGGATGCCCAAAGCACGGGCCAAGCCCCCTCACCCGCCGCCGTGGAGCCGCAAGCCGCCGCCGGGGCGCTGCCCCTCGCCGTCAGCATGGCGATGAACCAGCCGCCGCAGCCAGAGGACTCCGCCGCCCTGACCGCCCGCATGAGCCGAGGGATTGCCGCGGCGACGGCGGGTCTCGGGTTGCCGGACCTGCTGCGCTACCCGGACGGGGCCGACAGCCCGGACGACCGGGAGGCGGCGGTCCATTGGCTGCGCCACCGCCTGCCCGGCCTCGCGCCCGAGCGGGTGCTGGTGGCACCCGGCACCCAGGCCGCCCTGCTCGCCCTGCTCTCCGCCCTGGCCCGCCCCGGCGACACGGTCTGCGCGGAGGCGCTGACCTACCCCGGCTTCCGCGCCGCGGCGGCACAGCTCGGGCTGCGGGTCGTCGGCGTGCCGATGGACGCGGACGGCATCGACCCGGACGCCCTGCGCGCCGTTCTGGCGGAGCATCGTCCCAAGGCGCTCTACTGCATTCCCACCTTTCACAACCCGACCACCGCGACCATGCCGGAAGAGCGGCGGCGGGCCGTCGCCGCGGCGGCGCGTGACCATGGCGTTCCGATCATCGAGGACGACATCTACGGCCCGCTGCCCGAGCGGACGCCGCCGCCGCTGGCCACCTTCGCGCCGGAGCTGACCTATCACGTCGCCGGGCTTGCGAAATGCGTGTCTCCGGCGCTGCGCATCGCCTATGTGGCGGCACCGGACGCCCGGCAGGCCCGCCGGGTTGCGGCGGCGCAGCGGGCGACCACGCTGATCGCCTCCCCCCTGTCCGCCGCCGTGGCCCGGCTGTGGATCGCCGACGGAACCGCGGAGGCCGCGCGCGACGCCATCCGGGCCGAGGCCATGGCCCGCCGGGCGCTCGCCGAAGCGCTTCTTCCGGCGGACCGCATCGTCACGCGGCGGGAAGCCTTCCATTTCTGGCTGTCCCTGCCGGACGGCTGGACCGGCGGAGAGTTCACCGCCCATCTGCGCAGCCGGGGCATCTCCGCCGTGGCCGCCGACGCCTTCGCCACCACGCCGGAGGTGCCGGCGGCCCTGCGCTTCTGCCTGGGCGCGCCGCTGGACCGCGCCGAGACCCGCCGCGCGCTGGAGACTCTGGCCGACGCCCTGGCTCTGCCCCCCGCCGCCGCGGGCGTCATCATCTGAGGTGAGATGGTTGGAGGGTGGAGGCTCGGTTCGAGGACTCTTCTCATATCATATCCCGTCAATCACTCTGCTTCAAATCGTCGCATTGCAGGGAGCGCGCCCGGCAAAGCGCCATTTTTCCATACACACCCTCCATTGAATGCATTCAATCGCGCTTGCCGGTTCTGACAATGTAGGCATACACTCCGCGCCATGCCGCAGACCGCCGCTCTGGTGGTCCGGATGTTTGCGCAGAGGCACGCCATGCAGAATCTTGCCCGCTCGTCCACCCTTTCCCCTCCGCCCCCCGCCCCTGCTCCACAAGCCCCGGTTCCCTTCTACGCACCGCACCGGAAGATCTACCCGAAGGCGGCCCGCGGACGTTTCCGGCGCATCAAGTCGGCGCTGATGCTGGGATTGCTGGCGCTCTTCGTGCTGCTGCCCTGGCTGCGCTGGGACCGCGGCGCCGGCCTGCCGGATCAGGCGGTTCTGTTCGACCTGGACAGCCAGCGATTCTACCTGTTCGCCCTCGAACTCTGGCCGCAGCACATCTACTACCTGACGGGGGCGATGATCCTCGCGGCGGTCGGGCTGTTCCTGGCGACCGCGCTCGCGGGCCGCGTCTGGTGCGGCTACGCCTGCCCGCAAACGGTCTGGACCGACCTCTATGTGAAGGTGGAGGAGTGGATCGAAGGCGACCGCGGCGCCCGCATCCGGCTGGACAACGGCCCGCGCGACGCCGGCTGGCTGGCGAAGAAGATGGCCAAGCACGCGGTCTGGCTGCTGATCGCCCTGATCACCGGAGCCTCGGCCATCTTCTACTTCGTGGACGCGCCGGGCTACATGGCGGACCTGCTGCGCTTCCAGCCCGGGCCGGTGGCGACCGGCTGGATTCTGTTCATGACCGCCTGCACCTACGCCATGGCCGGCTTCATGCGGGAGCAGATGTGCGTCTATGTCTGCCCCTGGCCGCGCATCCAGGCCGCCCTTCTGGATGACGAAAGCCTCACCGTCACCTACCAGGACTGGCGGGGCGACGGGCGGGCGCCGCTGCGCAAGGAGCAGAGCTGGGCGGAACGGTCCGCCGCCGGGCTGGGCGACTGCATCGACTGCAAGGCCTGCGTCCAGGTCTGCCCGACCGGAATCGACATCCGCGACGGGCTTCAGATGGACTGCATCAGTTGCGGCCTGTGCATCGACGCCTGCGACGACGTGATGGGCCGCATCGGGCGCCCCGGCGGGCTGATCCGCTACGACACCCAGAACGCGCAGGCCGCCAAGGCCACGGCGCGCAAGCCGGAGCCCTACCGGCTGGTCCGCCCGCGCACCATCGTCTATTCGCTGATGATGCTGGTGGTCGGCGGGATGATGACGCTCGGCGTTCTGCTGGAGCCGACGGTGGACGTGTCCGTCCTGCGCGACCGGGCGCCGCTCCACGTCACCCTGTCCGACGGGGCGGTCCAGAACAGTTACACGGTCAAGATCTCCAACATGACCCGCGCGCCCCAGGACTACCGCCTGACCGTCGCCGGCCCGAAGGGCGCCGCGGTGGCGGTGGCCGGTGGAGCGGCCCTGCTGACCGCCGGCCCCGACACCGTGCAGACCCACCGCGTCCATGTCCGCGTCCCGGCGGGTGCCGCGGCGACCGGCTCCACGCCGCTGACCCTCACCCTGACCCGCCTGTCGGACGGGACGGTCCATCAGGCCGAAACGGTGTTCCTGGCGCCTTGACCGCTCCTACAGAGGACCGTCGCGATCTCGGTCGCGGCGGTCCCTCGGGGCGGTGTGGCCGATGATGGCGCTGAAGCCGAAGAGCAGAAGCAGGACGCCCATGACGATCTCGATCCCGCAGATCAGCCGCACCGCGCCCGTCACCGGGTGGATGTCGCCGTAGCCGACCGTGGCGAAGGTGACCAGCGAGAAATACAGCCCCTCCGGAAAGGTCAGGTCGCGGCGCACGCCGTCCACGATGAAGTTCGGCTCCACCATGAAGCGGTCCAGGATGGTGTAGAAGGCGCCGAACATGATGATGCACAGCGAATAGAAGGTCAGGAAGGCGAAGGCCGGCAGCACCAGCCGGGCCGCCTGCTGGAAGAAGCCTTCGAACAGCAGCCCGGCGTCCAGCAGGAAGACGGCGATGTCCCGCGCGACGAGGGCCACGACGACCCCGATGGCGCTCATCGACAGCAGGAAGACGGCGGTCAGCATCTCCGGCGACACGTCCCGCCCCGGCAACAGGAAGGTCAGCGCGCCGATGCCCCAGACCGGCGCCATCCACAGGAAGATGCGGTCGAAATGCCCACCGTCGCGCAGACGCCGCGACATCACGATGCTGCGGATCGTGTTGGCCCGCCACCAGGCGCCGCCCAGGAAGGCGATCAGCGGAATCGCGAAGGCGGCGGCCTGGATGTGCGACGGGATGGTGTGGAAGTTGCTTTCCAGGAAGAAGACGAAGACACAGGCGTACACGCCGATGAAGTTCGCCAGGGCAAGGCTGAAGAACTGGCTTCCCGGAAACAGATAGTGGAAGGCCCCGACGACGAGGCCGACCGAACCCAGCAGCGCGAAGGCCAGATCGCCCGACACCGACCGGATGGACAGGGCGATCATGCCCTGCATCAGCGCGGTCAGCACCGCCCCGGTCAGCCAGGAGCGGCGGGCACGCGGGCGGGGCGTGTGAGCGGGGCCGGCGGCCTTGCTGGGGCGACGGTCGGAAAGGGTCTGGTCCATGCGCGAACCGGTTGTCGGTGGTGCCCACCTTATAGCGCCACCGCCGGTCCGTTTGGCAGGACTTTCAACCGCCTTCCCCCATCCGGCTCACAAGCCGCCGCCTCACCAGCCGCCGGTCGCCAGCCAGCGGTCCACCATGTCCAGCCGGTCCCAGCCCCAGAAGGGTTCGTCGTCCACGATGACGAAGGGCGACCCGAAGACCCCGCGGTCCACCGCGGCGTCGTTCTCGGCGCGCAGACGGTCCTTGATGTCCTGGTCCTGGAGGGCCGCCGCCACCGCCGCACGGTCGTGGCCGAGCGTGCCGGCGATCTCCACAACCGTTTCGGCGGGGCCGATGTCGCGCCCCTCGCCCCAATGGGCGTGGTAGAGGGTGCGGGCGAGGAGCTTCGCCTGCTCGGGATGCTCGTCGGTCAGCCAGTAGAAGGCGCGCGCGGCGGCGACGCTGTTGGCCGGGGCGGAGTCGGGATAGGTGAAGGGCGCCTTGGTCAGCCGGGCGATCCGGCCGACGTCATGGACCAGATACTCGCCGCGCAACGGCTGCTGGAGATTCGGCTTCATCCCCGTCACCTTGAAGATGGCGCCGAGCAGGACCGGGCGCCATGTGACGGTGCGGCCATGCGCCGCAGCCAGCTCCTCGATGCGGCGGCTGGCGAAATAGCCGTAGGGCGAGGCGAAGTCGAAATAGAAATCGATGGGGTCGGCCATCCGCGCGTCCTCCCGGTTTTGATTTTCCGGAAAGGCTAACGCGCGCCGAAGGTTCCGTCCAGCCGCCGCAGGCGCTTTTCGCGCCGACGATGAACCACAGAGACACGGAGACACGGAGGATCGAACCGCCGGGCTTCGCCTCCCGCGGTTCACCTCTCCGAATCTCTGTGTCTTTGTGTCTCCGTGGTGAAAGCCCGCTCCGCGCCCGCGGGCGCCAGGACGGGCTTCAGACCGTCTTCACTTTGGCGTCGAAGACGTAGCCGGCGCCGCGTTCGGTCTTGATGATGCGAGGCTCCTTCGGATTTGCCTCGATCTTGCGGCGCAGGCGCAGGATCAGCACGTCGATGGAGCGGTCGAACACCTCCGCCCCGTCCGCGCGGGTCAGGTCGAGAAGCTGGTCGCGGGTCAGGACGCGCTGCGGGCGCTTCACGAAGGCGGCCAGCAGGCCGAACTCCGCCTTGGTCAGCTCCACCTCCCGTCCGTCCTGGTTGCGCAGGCGCTGGGCGGTCAGGTCCAGTTCCCAATTGGCGAACTGCACGACGGCGCGCAGGTCGTCGGGGCTGCGCGGGGGGCGCCCCTCGCCGGAAACGCGGCGCAGCACGGCCTTGATGCGGGCCAGAAGCTCGCGCGGGTTGAAGGGCTTGGTGAGATAGTCGTCGGCGCCCAGTTCCAGCCCGACGATGCGGTCCACATCCTGATCCTTCGACGACAGGATGATGACGGGGATGTGCGATTCGGTGCGGATCTGGCGGACCAGCCCCAAACCGTCGCCGTCCGGCAGCCGCAGGTCGCAGACCACCAGATCGACGGGGTCGCTCTCCAACGCCTTCTTCGCCGCGGCCGTATCCGGTGCGGTGGTCACGCGATAGCCTTCCGACGCCAGATAGGACGCCAGAAGTTCGCGCACCGGCTCGTCATCATCGACCGCGAGAATGTGCATGGCCCATACCTCCCGTTCCCTTCATAGCTCACACCCGTGGGCACACGCAATCGGTTACAAGCCCGTAACAGGCACTCGCCGCACGACTGACGGGTGAATCGGCTGAAACATCCTGCGTCACGATCGAAACGAAAATGCCTGCTTCCTGAAATCATGCGGTCATCGCCGGTTGGTTTATTCCCTTTTGCCGCGAGGCAGAAGACGAAATACCGCACTGTAGGGGAAAGACGATGTCCGCGCTCGACCAATGCCTGGAACGGATGGCCCATCTCGACCGCGCCGACCGTCTGCTGAACGAGGTGCGCGTCTACAACACGCGGACGCCGATCCGCGAGGCGCTGGCCCAGCACCGCGCTCTGCTGACCGAAGCGCGCCGCCACATCGAATCAGCGCGCACGATGCTTGGCGACGCATGAGCCGGACCGCTCAACAGCGGGCGGTGACCTCGATCTCGATCTTCATGCGCGGGTTGGCCAGGGGGCAGACGATGGTCGTTCCGGCGGGCGGGCTGTCGCGGAACTGCTCCGCCAGGATCGGCTGGACCCGCGGAAAGTCGGCGGCATCCGCCAGATAGACCCGCATCCGCACCACGTCCGACAAATCGGCGTCCGACCGGCGCAGCGCCTTGCGGATGTTGCGCAGGGTCTGGCGCGCCTGCTCCTCCACGTCGCCGGCCATCGTCCGCTGCTCCGCGTCGAAGCCGGAGGTGCCCGGGACGAACACCCACCGCCGTTCCGCATCCCCCACCAAAGCACGCACGCAACCGCCCGTCAGGATCTGATCCACGGCGTTGCCTCCCATTCCGTTTGTCATGCCGACAGTCCGTGCCGCGGCCTTGACATCTATATGTCACAGAAGGCCCGGCCCGCACAAACCCTGACGTGCAGCGGTTCCGCGGCATGTCGGCGCGGCCGGGTCCTTCCCGTCCGCCCAAATCTTTCCCAAATGAAAGCGTAAGCCGGGCCAGGAACGCCCAGTCGTCCATAACGGGAGAAACCCGCATGTCCGGGATCACGAAAGCCGCCCTCTTCACCCTTGCCGTGCCGCTGCTGGCCGCGCCCGCCCTGGCGGCGGAGCCGCCGCCGGGAGCGCTGGCGCTGAAGCGGGTGCTGCTGTCCACCGGCGGCGTCGGCTATTTCGAGCACGAGGCCCGCGTCAGCGGCGACGCGGCGCTGACTTTGGAGGTGCGCCGCGACCAGGTGGACGACGTGTTGAAGAGCATCGTGGTCTACGACGACCGTGGCGGCATCGGCACGGTGGACCTGCCGGGGCAGGAGCCGCTGGAGACCGCCTTCCGCGAACTGCCCTTCACGCCGGACGACCTCGCCTCCCCCACCGCTCTCCTGAACGCCATGAAGGGTGCGGAGGTGCGGGCCAGCGGTTCGCGCGAGGTGTCGGGCCGGCTGCTCTCGGTGACGGAGGAGTTCACGCAGCTTCCCAACGGCGGCGGCACCGTCACCCGCCACCGCGTCAGCCTGATGACGGCGGACGGCCTGCGCCAGCTCCTGCTGGAGGAGACCGACAGCCTGCGTTTCGCCGACCCGCGGGTGCAGGCGCAGCTCGACTCCGCTCTGGCCGCCGTCGCCGGATCGGCGGGCAAGGAGCGGCGGCGCCTGACCATCCGCACCACCGCCCCGCAGGCCGACGCCGGGGCCGAACGCACGGTCCGCGTCGCCTATGTGGTCGCCGCCCCGCTGTGGAAGGCCACCTACCGCCTGACCCTGCCCGAATCGGCGGCCAAATCGGTGCCCGGATCGGTAAAGGGCGGTGAAGGCGGCACCGGCGATCTCCAGGGCTGGGCCGTGTTGGAAAACCTCAGCGGCGACGACTGGAAAGGGGTGGAGTTGTCGGTGGCCTCCGGCAACCCGGTCACCTTCCGTCAGGCGCTTTATTCCGCCTATTTCGTGAACCGCCCGGAGGTGCCGGTGGAGGTGCTGGGCCGCGTCCTTCCCAAGCCCGACGAGGGCGCCGTCACCGCCGATGCGATGGCGAAGGCGATGGAACCGGCCAACAACCGCGCCCGCACGATGGAAAGCGCCCCGCCCGTCGCCGGAGCTGCCCCTCCGGCCCCGGCGCCGGCCATGGCCGCTCCCTTCGCGGGCACCATGCCCCAGCGCGCGGCGGAGACCACCCCCGCCGAAAGCACGGAGGCCACGGCCCAGGTGCTGTTCCGCTACCCGCAGCCGGTAACCCTGGCGAACGGCGGCACGCTGATGATGCCCATCGTCGCCCGCGCCATCCCGGCGGAGCGGCTGTCGCTCTATCAGCCGGACACCCAGCCGCGCCACCCGCTGGCCGCGCTGCGCCTCAGCAACGGCGAATCGGGGGACACGGGGGGCCTGCCGCCGGGCGTGCTGACCCTCTATGAGCGGCTCGGCGGGGCCGCCGCCTATGTGGGCGACGCGCGGCTGGCCACCCTGCCGGCGGGAGAGAGCCGAATCCTCAGCTTCGCGGTGGATCAGGCGGTGACGGTGGACCGCTCCGAACAGCCCAGCCGCACCCTGTCCCGCGCCACGCTGGCCGACGGGGTCCTGCAACTGACCGTGACCGACCGCCAGACCACCACCTACCGCATCGCCGGAGCGGCGGGCGAGGACCGCACGGTCATCGTCGAGCATCCGCGGCGCCCCGGCTGGAATATGGTGCAGCCGGCGGCGAACGGCACGGCTCCCGACACCACCGCGGACGCCTACCGTCTGCCCGTCGCGGTTCCCGCCGGCCAGACGGTGACCCTGGCGGTCGCGCTGGAGCGCCCGCGGGTCGAGCGGTTCGGCATCTCGGAGATGTCGCCGGAGCAGGTGCGGGCCTACGCCTCCTCCACGGAGCTTCCGCCCGCCGCGCGCGAGGCGTTGGGGAAGGTCGCCACCCTGCGCGCCGCCGTCGCGGACAAGGAACGCCGCGTCGCCGAGCTGGAGCGCGAGCAGGCGGAGATCGGCAAGGAGCAGGAGCGGCTGCGCCAGAACCTCGCCACGCTGCCGCGCGACAGCGACCTGTTCAAGCGGACCATCGCCAAGATGGGCGACCAGGAAACCCGTCTGGACGCCCTGTCCCGCGAATTGTCCACCGCCCGCAAGGAGGCCGACACCGCCCGCGACACGTTGCGCGATCAGGTGCGCGGCATGACCTTCTGAGCCTGGAGGCGGAGCCTCACCAGGGCAGCGGCGACACGCCGAACAGCATCCGGTGCAGGTGCAGCAACCCGCCATAGAGCAGCAGAGCCAGCGCCGGGCGCCACCAGCCGATCTCCCGCCAGACGAGGCTTTGGCGCCCGGCCAGGATCGCCGCGAAGGGCAGGTTGGAGGTGCGCGCGGCGTAGCGGTCCCAGTCCGCCCCCAGCCGCCGCGCCATCTTCGCGTCGATCAGGACGCTGCCGCCCAGCGCCAGAAGGGCGAGCGTCCCGAACAGGATCAGCGAGGCGAGATCCCCGTTCGGCACGATATGGGCGACCGCCCACAGCCCGACGCCCCATAGGAACGGATTCCGCGTCACCCGCAGGATGCCGCGGACCGGCTCCCGGTCTCCGGTCAGTAGCTTTTCCTGCCCGACCGCCGTCGGATTCGGGGTGGAGAAGCCGCAGACCAGCAGAAACAGCGCGACCGGCACCAGCAGGACCGGCACCCAGGCGAGCCCGCCGGCGGGCGGCCACAACGGCACGTAAGGCGCCCCGTTGTAGGCCGCCGCCAGCCACCAGAAGGCCAGCGCCGAAATCAGCGAATAGAGGCCGAGGTAGGGCTTCTCCCCCAGCCGCCCGACCAGCGCCGCGCGAAGCGGCGTGCTGGAGATGCCGAAATGCGTCAGCAGCAGGAACAGGCCCGCGGCGGACAGATGGGCGATGGTGCCGGTCATGCGCGGTCTCCCGGTCGCTTCCTACTCTCCCGTCAGGCGCCCTTTTCCAGCGTGGTGCCGCTGCAATAGGCCCAATCGTCGCCGTGCAGGCCGAAGAACAGGGCCACCGGCTGCTTGCCGGAGCGGTCGATCACCACGCGGAAGCGGTTGCCGGTGCAGGCCCCCGCCGCCTGCTTCTGGTAGGGCAGCTTGACGCTCTTGGACGTCAGGCAGGAATCGGCAGCCTTGGGCGGGTTGGCCGTCGCGTCGATCCGCTTGCCGTTCAGCACCATGTAGTAGTTGGTCGCCTGCCCGCCCTTGACCTCGGCCTTCACCTCGATCTTGCCGAATCGGGACTTGTAGAGTCCGGCGTCGGTCTCGCCGTCCGGTGCGCCGGGGGCGATGGGGCGGAAGGAGACGGCGGCGCAGGCCGGCGGCTCCTTCTTCTGGGCGAAGGCCGGCTGGGCCAGGGTGATGGCGGCGGCGCCCGCGATCAGCGCGGCACCGAGAAGACGCGACAGCGGCATGCGAACCTCCTGGATCGGATGGAAGGGGGTGGGGCGGGTCAGACGGGGGCCTGGCAGAACAGGGTCTGCTGCATGATGGCGCAGTCCTTCTCCACCCCGCCGTCGAGCATCGACACCTCGACGCTGGTGACGGTCAGGGTGCGGCCCGGCTTCAACACGCGGGCGCGGGCGATCATCACCTCGCCCTTGGCCGGCGACATCAGGTTGACCTTGAACTCCACCGCCAGGACCTCGCTTCCCGCCGGCATCAGCGTGTAGCCGGCATAGCCCCCGGCGTTGTCGGCCAGCGTGCTGACCATGCCCGCGTGGAAGAAGCCATGCTGCTGCGTCAGGTCGGCGCGGAAGGGCAGGCGCATCTCGCAAAAGCCGGGCTCCAGCCGCGTCAACTCGATCCCCAGCGTCTTGCAGATCGGCTGGCGTTCGAAGCCGGCGCGGCAGCGCGCCTCCCAGTCCGGGTCACGCGGTTCGAAGGTCTTGGGCACGTCTCGGGTTCCCCTGATTGCATTCGGGCTCCCCCTACCCTGCGCCAGCCTTACGTTCCGATCAAGCCGAGCTGCGGACTCGACGCTTCCGCGAAGGCGCGTTTCGGCATGCGCCCGGCCAGACGCGCCGACCGTCCCGCCGCCACCGCGTCGCGCATCGCCGCGGCCATGCGCACCGGATCGCGCGCCTTCGACACGGCGGTGTTCAGCAGGACGGCGGCGCAGCCCAGCTCCATCGCCAGGGCGGCGTCCGACGCCGTGCCGATTCCGGCGTCCAGAACCACCGGCACGGGACTGCGCGCGCAGATCGTCTCGATGGCGTGCGGGTTGCGGATTCCCAGCCCCGAGCCGATGAAGGCGCCCAACGGCATCACCGCCGCCGCACCCAGATCCGCCAGCTTGCGGCAGGTCACCGGATCGTCGTTGCAGTAGGGCAGGACGGTGAAGCCGTCGGCCACCAGCTCCTCCGTGGCGCGCAGAAGCTCCTCCACGTCGGGATAGAGCAGCTCGCGGTCACCGATGACCTCCAGCTTGATCCAGTCCACACCGAGCGCCTCGCGGGCGAGTTGCGCGGTCAGCACCGCCTCCTTGGCGGTCAGGCAGCCGGCGGTGTTGGGCAGCAGCCCGGCGCGGTCGCCGATGACGTCGACGAGGCTTTCCGAATAGCCGTCCAGGCTGATGCGCCGGATGGCCAGTGTGACCAGTTCGCTGCCGCTGGCCTCCAGCGCGTCCAGCATCACCTGCTGGTTCGGATAGCCGGCGGTGCCGAGGAACAGGCGCGAGCCGAACTCCCGGCCCGCTATGGTGAGCGTGTCGTTCATGGATGTTTCCTCGTTGACTGACATCCCCTCTCCCGCCCCGGGAGAGGGAAGGGGCCCGCGCGAAGCGTGGGAAGGGTGAGGGTTCCGGCAAGGATAGTTTATCGATCCTCGACCTTACCCTCACCCGCTCTCGGCGGACCGAAGGTCCGCCTGCCGCGTCAGCGCTGGCTTCCAGCCAGCGCGAGAGCCCGCTGCGCGGGCACCCTCTTCCGGGGCAGGAGAGGGACATGCCATTGATTGGGACCGCCCTGCGCTCAGCCGCCTTGCACGGGGCGGATGATCTCCAGGGCGTCGCCCGCGGACAGGGGCGTCTCGTCCCACCGGCGGGACGGCAGGACCGCGCCGTTCAGGGCGACGGCGACCCCGCGCGTGCCCACGGGAATGCCCCGCGCGGCCAGAAGCGCGGCGACGGTGGGGGCGGCAAGCTCCTCCTCCCGCCCGTTCACACGGATGAGGGCGCTCATGCCGCGGCTCCCTTCGGCTGGGCGAACCGGTCGAGCGCGAAGGGGCGGATCACCGGATCGGCCTCCCCGGTCAGGACCAGCCGCGCCACCGAATCGGCGGTGACCGGGGTCAGCAGGATGCCGTTGCGGTGGTGCCCGGTGGCGTGGACCAGCCCCTCCACCTCCGACAGGCCGAGGATCGGGGCGTCGTCGCGGGTGCCGGGGCGGAAGCCGGCCCAGCTTTCCTCGATGGGCAGTTCGGCGATGCCCGGCAGGGCGCGCCACGCCCCCTCCAGCAGGGCGAACTGTCCCCCGGCGGTCAGCCGGTCGTCGAAGCCGCGCTCCTCCGTCGTGGCGCCGACCAGCAACCGCCCGTCCAGCCGCGGAATCAGGTAGGTGCCGGGAGTCCACACGACATGGCGCAGCAGCGGCAGCCGGGAGTCCATGCGCAGGCACAGCATCTGCCCCTTCACCGGGCGTACGGGCGGGCGCACCGCCGGAGACAGCCCGTCGATCCGGCCCGACCAGGCCCCGGCGGCCAGAACCACCCGGTCCGCTTCGACCAAGCGGTCCCCGACCTGGACGCCGACGGCCCGCCCGCCGCGAACCTCGATGCGGGAGACCTCGGCGTGCTCGTGGATCGAGGCCCCGGCCCGCAGGGCGGCGGCGTGAAGGGCGGCGGCGACCTTGCGGTTGTCCACCTGATGGTCGCCGGCGCAGAACAGCGCGCCGGCCACGCCCGGCTGGAGATAGGGTTCGCGCCGCCGCACCTCCGCCCCGCTCAGCCACTCCACCGGCAGGCCGAGTTTGGTCTGGAAATCGTGCAGGAAGCGCACCTTGGCCGCGTCGTCGGCGTTCAGCGCGATGACCATGGTGCCTTCGGTGCGCAGGTCCACCGCCATGCCGGAGGCGGCCTCCAGTTCCGCCGCGAAGGCAGGCCACAGGTCCTGGGAGGCGCGGGTCAGCGGCAGAAGGCTTTCTTCGCCGGGTTCGGTCTCGACGCAGGCGGCGAGCATCCCGCCCGCGGCGTGGCTGGCCCCCCGACCGGCGGCGGCGCGGTCGAAGACCTCCACCCGGCAGCCGGCAGCGGCCAGCCTCCAGGCGATGGACAGGCCGATCACCCCGGCGCCGATCACGGCGACGGAGGGCTTTGCGGAATCGGAATGAATTGAGGGCGCGGATACCATGCGGCGGCTCCCTTCGCTGGCATTATCCAGACAGGTTCGATGGGTGTGATCTCAGCCGCGCGGGCTCATCCCGCACGGCACCCCAGCCAATGCCCGGATCATCCGGAAGAGAGCCGCCTTTGGCAAGCCCTTTTGTTGGTCACAGCAACAGAAGCGTTGCCAGCCCGAGAAAGGACAAAAAACCTATGACGTCGGTCATGGTGGTCAGGAAGACCGAACTCGCCACCGCCGGATCGACGCCCATCCGCTCCAGCCCGATGGGGATCAGCACGCCGCACAGCCCGGCGACGAAGAGGTTGATGACCATGGCGCAGCCGATGACCACGCCGATCATCGGCTCGAACCAAGTCGCGGCGATGGCCCCCACCAGCGTGGCGAAGACGGCGCCGTTGATCAGGCCGACCATCACCTCCTTACCCACCACGCGGGAAGCGTTGGAGGACGACAGCTCGCGCGTCGCCAGTGCGCGGACGGCCACGGTCAGCGTCTGGGTTCCGGCGTTGCCGCCCATCGAGGCGGTGATGGGCATCAGCACGGCCAGCGCCACGATCTTCTCGATGGTTCCCTCGAACAGCGAGATGACGCCCGCCGCCGCGAAGGCGGTGAACAGGTTCACGCCCAGCCAGGAGATGCGCGAGCGCGAGGTTTCCAGCACCGTGCGGTAGATGGAGGTGTCGCCGACGCCGCCCAGCTTGCCGATGTCGTCCTCCGCCTCCTCGTCGATGATGTCCACCACGTCGTCCACGGTGATGACGCCGATCAGCCGCCCGCCGGCGTCCACCACGGGTGCGGAGACCAGGGCATACTGGCGGAACAGGTTCGCCACCTCCTCCTGGTCCATGGTGGCGGGGATGGCGTCCACCTCCTCCGTCACCAGATCGGCGATGCGGACGGACCGCTTCTGGCGCAGCAGGCGCGACAGCGGCACCGCCCCGACCACCCGGTGCATGGGATCGACGACGAAGATGTCGTAGAAATCCTCCGGCAGCTCGTCGGTGGCGGCGCGGACATAGTCGATGGTCTTGCCCACCGTCCAGAACTGCGGCACCGCCACCAGATCGCGCTGCATCAGGCGGCCGGCGGTGTATTCGTCGTAGGTCAGGTTCTCCTGGACCAGCGCGCGGTCGGCGGCGGGCAGGTTTTCCAGCACCGCCCGGCGGGTGTCCTCGTCCAGATCCTCGATGACGTCGACGGCGTCGTCGGTGTCCAGTTCCGCGACGGCGGCGGCCAGTTCCTTCGGCTCGAACAGCTCGACGATCTCCTCGCGGAGATCGGGGTTGAGGTAGCTCAGCACCTCGCCGTCGAAGTCGGGGCGCAGGATGCCGACCAGCGCCTCGCGGTCGTCATGGCCGAGCTGCTCGATCAGGTCCGCGATGTCGGCGGGATGGAGCCTGTCCACCTCCGCGCGCAGCTCGTCGCGCCGTCCGGCGTGCAGCCGTTCGACGATCTCCTCCACGAACTCCGGCTCCACGCCATAGGCGCGTTCCTCCTCGCCGTCCTCACGGGGCGGTTCGGGGCGTTCGGCCGGGTGCGGCACATCGTCCTGGATACGATCCGGTTCCTGGCGGTCGGTGTGCATGGCGGCACCCTCCCTGTACGATGGCAATGCGGCGTGACGGCATGGTCCGGCGATCGGTCGGCCATGGCGCACCGGCGTTTGCGGGTTGGTGGGGAGCCCCCGCGGATCTCCGCCGGGGCGCCCACCGAATATAGGTGCGCCGCCGCTTTGTCCAGCGCGGCGGGCGGTTCCAGAGCCTCCGTCCCTTCGCGCAATGCTTGCGCGGAGTGCATAATTCGTGCACCCATAATGCGTGCGGGGCCATTCAACCCTCGCAGTCAACGAAGAACTGACACCACCGGCCAGCGGATGTGACGATGGAGTACGCCTACACCGACGTCGACGGTCAGGAAGGGATCATGCTGTCGGGGCGTTTCACCTACGACGACAGCCGCAAGTTCCACGACCTGCTGGCGGATTGGGATGTGTGCGCGCGGCCCCAGGTGCGGCTGGACCTGCGCTACCTGACCTTCGTCGATTCCGCGGCGATCGGCATGCTGTTCGTTCTCGCCAACCGCTGCCGCGACGCGAAGGGGCTGGTGTCGGTGCACAATGCACAACCCTATATTGTGCAGACCATGCGCCGCGTCGCGCTCGACCAGTATGTGGAGTTCCGCTGAAGGGGCCGGTATCGACAGGGCGGCCCGAAAACGAAAAAGCCCGCTGTGGTCCGTTGGACCCGCGGGCTTTTCGTTTGTTTGCCAATCCCCCGTTCCGGAGGGATGGTGCGGTCGAGAAGACTCGAACTTCCACGGCATCTCTGCCACAGCGACCTCAACGCTGCGCGTCTACCAATTCCGCCACGACCGCACAAGGCTGGTAGAACCGACGTCAGGATTGCTCTTTCCATCGGGTGGAGCGGGGGAATACCAGATCCCCAATCTCCGATCAAGCGGCGTCTCGCGTTTTTGGAAAAGAAAGTTCATAACGTCGGAATGACCGACGCCAGCACCGCCCCCGTTCCGCCGTCCGCCGACGCCTCCGCCTCCGTTGCCGCCGCTCCGGCGGTGGAATGGCGCATCAGCGACACGCCCGTCCCCTACCCCGACGCGCTGGCCGAGATGGAGGCGCGGGTCGAGGCCATCCGCGCCGGCACCGCGCCGGAACTGGTCTGGCTGCTGGAGCATCCGCCCCTCTACACCGCCGGCACCAGCGCGCGGGAGGAGGACCTTCTGGAGCCGGGCCGCTTCCCCGTCTATCAGGCCGGGCGCGGCGGTCAGTTCACCTATCACGGGCCGGGGCAGCGCGTGGCCTACGTGATGCTGGACCTGAAGACGCGCGGCGCCGACATCCGCGCCTTCGTCCATGATCTGGAGGAGTGGCTGATCCGCACGCTGGCCGCCTTCAACATCCGCGGCGAACGGCGGGAGGGCCGCGTCGGCATCTGGGTGAACAAGCAGCCCTACGGCGGCGCCCCCGGCCAGGAGGACAAGATCGCCGCCATCGGCGTGCGCGTCCGCCGCTGGGTCAGCTTCCACGGCATCGCCCTGAACGTGGAGCCGGACCTGTCCCACTTCGCCGGCATCGTCCCCTGCGGCATCAGCGAGCATGGGGTGACCTCCATCGTGGCGCTCGGCCATCTGGTCAGCATGGAGGATGTGGACGCCGCCCTGATCGCCAGCTTCGCGGAGGTCTTCGGCGGCGGCCCGGAAGAGGGATGATCCCTACCGCTTCGCCGCTCCGGCGGGCTGCGCCGGCTGCGCGTCGTTCAGCACCCGCACATCCTCGTTGGTGATCGACACGATGGTGCAGCCGGTGCTGTCTCCGTTGCGGAACAGATAGATCAGCCGGCGGTTCGCCTGCTTCTTCGGGTCATGCAGATTCAGGCCATGCCCGAAGGCGACCCCCAGCACCTCCCCCTTGAAGATGGCGCGGTAGCGCAGGGGCATCTGCTCCCGGAAGTGGCGGGAGGCGCAGGATTTGCTGAGTTCCTTTTCGAAAGTCCCCGCGCGCCGCCAGTCCTGGGTGGAGCGGATCATCACCCATTGCGGGGGCAACGGAAACTGGACCACCGGCGGCGACAGCGGCAGGTCGTATCCGCCGGGCGGCACCGGCGGCATGTGCCCCGGCTCCGTCCGGTCGAGCGGCCCCTTGGCCCAAGCGCTCCCGGTTCCCGGTGCGGCCAGCAAAAGGCCGAGTGACGCGACGCGCAGGAGCCGAAGCACAGATTCTGGCCTGTTGCCGCTCATCCCAATCCGCTTGCCCCCACCCGGTCCAAACATCCTATCCCCGCACGGCTAACGGAACGCTAACCATCCCAGCGAGAGGTCACTGCGTCGGCCGCTGCTCGAAGACGCCCGGACCGGGGTCGCGGGCCGGCTCCAAGGCGATGTCGCTGACCACGGCAGCGGAAGGGCCGCGGCGGCAGGCCTCCAGCATTCGGTCCACGGCCTCCGCCGGACCCGCGAACAGGGCCTCCACCGTGCCGTCGCCGCGGTTGCGCACCCAGCCGGACAGCCCCAGCCGCCCCGCCGCGTCCACCGTCCAGCCGCGGTACCACACGCCCTGAACCTTGCCATGAATGCGGGCCAGCACGGCCTTGCGGTCCTCGTTCTCCGCCATTCCCATCCCCGGTTTCGTCTTCGTACGGTCGCGACAATAGGGCATGCGTCTCCTCCGGAAAACCCGGTGCAGACCCGTGCCCTCTCCTCCCCCAATGAACAGCCCCGTCAACCGTTCGTCGGCGTATTATTCCCGGAACGAACGGTTCGGGAGGAACGGACATGACCATCCGAAACCCTGCGGAATGGGGAGCGGCCCATTTCAAATCCTGGTCCCACAATCTGGCGGAAGCGGGGCACGCCATCGCCCCATCGGCGGCGGAGCGGGCGGCGCTGGAGCCGACCGTGCGCCGCATCCGCAGCGACGACCTGCGCGAGGCGCTGAGGAAGGGATTCCAGGATTTCATGGCCTGCCGCACCGACGTCCTCTTCATCGCCCTGATCTATCCGCTGGTCGGGCTGCTGCTGGCCCAGGTGATGTTCGACAAGAACGCCCTGCACCTTCTGTTCCCGCTGGCCTCCGGCTTCGCGTTGATCGGCCCCTTCGCCGCGGTCGGCCTCTACGAGATGAGCCGCCGCCGCGAGCGGGGCGACCGCGTGTCCTGGGCGGACGCCTTCGGGGTGGCGCGCTCGCCGGCCTTCGGGGCGGTCCTGGCGATGGGGGCGATCCTGACGGCGGTGTTCCTGCTGTGGCTCGTGGCGGCGCAGCTCATCTACATGGCGACGCTGGCCCCATTGGCGTCGGAGGGTTGGAGCGCCTTCAGCCACGCGCTGTTCACCACCCGCGCCGGCTGGGCGATGATCGTGCTGGGGATGGGAATCGGCTTCCTGTTCGCGGTCCTGGTGCTGGCGATCAGCGTGGTCAGCTTCCCGCTGCTGCTCGACCGCCGGGTCGGCGTGGCGACGGCCATCCGCACCTCCGTCCGCGCCGCCCTGAGGAATCCGGAGGCCATGGCGCTCTGGGGCCTGATCGTGGCGGGCGGGCTTCTGCTCGGCTCGCTGCCCGCCTTCGTCGGGCTGGTGATCGTCATGCCGGTGCTCGGCCACGCCACATGGCACCTCTACCGGCGTCTGATCCCGGAGTGAGCCACCCGCAGTGACCTACCCACAGGCTGGCACCTGAAGGGCCGGAAGGCCGTTCCACAGGATGGCGAGCAGCGCCCCCGCGGCGGCGAGCGCGGTGAAGAAGCGGATGAAGCGGCGCGGGTCCTCGCTGGCCCGCCGCCCCGGCGCCGCACCCCACAGCGCCGCCGCCAGAACCCCCGCGGCCAGCAGCAGGGCGATGCCCGTGGCACCCAGGACCAGAACCACCGCGGCGGGCTGGCCGTACCAGTCCACCCCTTCCAGGTTGCGGGCGCAGATCAACCCGTTGATGCCGTAAACCGCCGCGAAATGAACCGCCCAGATCAGGAAGGCCGACATCATCCCGGTGAAGGTCGCGGTGAACGCTGTCTTCTCCATAGCGCGCCTCACACGGCCAGCCGCGGGAACAGATGGACCAGCAGGAGCGCCGCCACCCCCTGCCCGCAGGTGTAGAGCCACATCAGCATGAGGTTGTCGAAGGTGACCCGGCGCCGCGCGTGCAGCAGCCCGGCGAAGGACCGCGCCAACACGTAGCCGGTCATCAGAAGCAGAATCGCGACGTGGAAGACCTGCCAGGCCGCCAGCATGTAGACGATGGCGCCATAGGCGCTCCGCGACGCGACGAGGCCGCCGCCGACCTGGGCATAGGGCTCCGCCACCGCCGCAACCACCGTCAGCAGGAAACCGGAAACCAGTGCGCCGCGCATCGCCCAGGCGTGGTTGCCGTTCAGCGCCCGGCTCGCCAGAAGCATCGCCACCGCGGCCACGATCCACAGGGCCACCCCGCCGGCCAGCCACTCCAGCCCGGGCAAGGCCTCCGTGGCCGCCGGCCAGACGTCCGGACTGACCGTCCACAGGAAGACGTAGGTGAAGCACAGGCAGGCGAAGGCCGTCCCGTCGACCAGCAGCAGAACCGCCGTCCCCCACCACGAGTGATTCTCCGATCCCTGGAGATAGACGGGCACCCGCCAGCCGCCGCCGACGTCCTGGGGCGGGTGGTCCGCCCCCTTGTCCAGGCTCCACACCCACCAGAAGACCGACGCGATGGCCAGGGCCGCCGGCACCAGCGACACCCAGTAGAGCTGCACCGTCAGGCACAGGAAATGCGCCGCGGTGAACAGCCCGGCCAGGAAATGGCTCCAATGCGGGCCGGGCATCGGCATCAGATACTGGGGCTTGGCCTCGATGGGGCTGGTCACGATGGTCTCGCGCCGCCGGGTCGGGGCGCCAGGCAGGTAATGGGCGCCCTCCTGCACCTCGCGCGACAGGTTCGGGTTGTCCCACAGCGGGTAGAGGGAGCGGACGTGCGGGATGCTCCGGGTGGCGTAGTTGCCGTTCGGAATCCACTCCAGAGTCCCCGCCCTCCAAGGATTGTCCGGCGCTGGCCGGCCCCGTCCCAGCGCGTCCCGCGCCATGTCGATCAGCACCAGCAGGATGCCGAAGGCCATCACGAAGGCTCCCGCCGTGGAGATCATGTTCAGCCCGTTCCAGCCCAGATCGCCCGGATAGGTGTAGACCCGCCGCGGCATGCCCATCAGGCCGCTGATGTGCATGGGGAAGAAGGCGACGTTGAAGCCGATGAACATCATCCAGAAGGCCCAGCGCCCCAGCCGCTCCGACAGCATGGTGCCCTTCAGCAACGGCCACCAATGGTAAAGCCCGGCGAAGATCGGGAAGACCATGCCGCCGATCAGCACGTAATGCAGGTGCGCCACCACGAAGTAGCTGTCGTGCGCCTGCCAGTCGAAGGGGATCACCGCCACCATCACGCCGGTCAGGCCGCCGGCCACGAAGATGAACAGGAAGCCCAGAAGGAACCACGTCGCCGCCGTCCATTGCAGCCGCCCCTTGCCCAAGGTGGCGATCCAGGCGAAGACCTGCATGCCCGCCGGCACCGACACGGCCATGCTGGCGGCGGAGAAGAAGCTCAGGCTCAGCGGCGGGATGCCGGTGGCGAACATGTGGTGCACCCACAGGCCGAAGCTGAAGAAGCCCGTGCCGACCAGGGCCACCACCACCCAGTCGTGGCCGACCAGCGGCCTCTGCGCCAGCGTCGGCACCATCATCGACACCAGCCCCGCCGCCGGCAGGAAGATGATGTAGACCTCCGGATGGCCGAAGAACCAGAACAGGTGCTGCCACAGCAGCGGGTCGCCGCCCCGCTCCGCGATGAAGAAGGGCCAGTCGAAGGCGCGCTCGATCTCCAGAAGCGCGGTCGCGACGATCACCGCCGGAAAGGCGAAGACGATCATCCCCGCCATGACCAGCATCGACCAGCAATAGACCGGGATCTTGTCCAGCGTCATGCCCGGCGGGCGGGTGCGCAGGATGCCGACGATGATCTCGATGGCGCCGGCGATGGCCGAGATCTCGATGAAGCCGATCCCCAGAAGCCAGAAGTCGGCGTTGATCCCCGGCGAGAATTTCATGCTGGTCAGCGGCGGGTACATGAACCAGCCGCCGTCCGGCGCGACCTGGAAGATCAGCGAGCAGAAGAAGGCAAGACCGCCGAACAGGTAGGCCCAGAAGGCGAAGGCCGAAAGGCGCGGAAAGGGCAGGTCGCGCGCCGCCAGCATCGCCGGCAGCAGATAGACGCCGATGGCCTCCACGATGGGCACGGCGAACAGGAACATCATGCCCGTGCCGTGCACGGTGAAGAACTGGTTGTAGGTGGCGTGGTCCAGCAGGTCGTTCTCCGGCACCGCCAACTGCGTCCGCATGGCGAGCGCCAGCGTGCCCGAGATGACGAAGAACAGCAGCGCCGTGCCGATGTACATCACGCCGATGATGTTGTTGTTCACCTCCTTCAGCAGGCCGATCCCGGTCGTCGGTTTCCAGGCCCGCTCCAGCACCTCCATCTCCCCCGGCGGGCGCGGAAGGCGGTTGGGCAGGGCGGCATCGTCGAGCGGTGGGGTCATTTCAGGCTCTCCAGCCAAACGGCGATGGCGCGCAGATCGTCGCCGTCCAGGATCGGGAAGGACGGCATGCGGTTTTCCGGCTTGATGTGCTGTGCCCCGGCGATCCAGCCGGCCAGGGCCTCGGGCGTGTTGGGCAGCGTCCCGGCGGCCAGCGCGCCGCGCCCGCCGACATGGGTCAGGTCAGGCCCCGCCGCGCCGTTGGCCGGCGTCCCGCGCACCGTGTGGCACGACCCGCAACCGGCGCGCAGGAAGGCCTCGCGCCCGGCACTCTGCTGCGGCCCGGCGGGCTCCGCGGCGGGGCGGCGCTCGGCGGCCAGCCATTCCTCGAAGCGGTCCGGCGGCAGCACCACCACGTCGAAGGCCATCAGCGCGTGCTGGGCACCGCAATATTCGGCGCACTGGCCGCGGTAGGTGCCGGGCCGCTCCCCCACCAGGATCAGGCGGTTCTCATGGCCGGGGATCATGTCCATCTTGCCGCCCAGACTGGGCACCCAGAAGCTGTGGATGACGTCCGCCGCGGTCACCGCCACCTCCACGGGCCGCCCGGCGGGGATGACGAGGCGGTTGGCGGAGCGCAGCGCCTCGCCCCCCTCCCCGGCGCCGGGGTAGCGGACCTCCCACCACCACATGAGGCCGGTCACCTCGACACGAAGCGGCTCCGCCCCGCCGGTGTCCGACAATTGACGGGCCACCGCGAACTCGTAGACCTGAAGCGCGGTCAGCGTGACGATGGGGAAGACGATGCCGCCGCCGATCACCCAGGCGCGGGTTCCGGGGAAGCGTTCCGGGCGCGCAATGACGGCGTACCCCGCCAGCGCCATCACGAAAAGGAAGATGACCCCTCCCCCGGCGACCAGGATCAGCGTCAGGTCCAGGATCGCCTCGGCGTTGCGCCCGGCGGGATGCAGCGCCGACTGCGCCCCCCGCTCGCAGGCCGCCAGAAGCGCCGTTCCGCCGGTCAGGGCCACGCTCCGCCAACCCCGTGCGAATCCCTTGCTGCGGCCAGAGCTGCGGTCCATGCACCCCCCTTTGCGGTGTCCGACCCGCGGCGGCAGGAGTCGTCGCACGGCTAAACTCGCGGCATGGCCGTGGGTTCCGCAGGAACTTCGGTCATCGGGGGAGCATTCATTCGGGGATGTTCGACCGAATCCGCCGGAGCGTCTTATCCATGCGCAGAGTTCTGACGATCATCGGGCTGGTGTTGGGCGCGCAGGCGGTGGGGGGCTTCCTGTTCGCATGGTCGGGGCTTTACAGCGTCGCCGCCAGCAAGGAGCACTGGCCGCCCGTCTATTGGTTCCTCAGCATGGCGATGCGCAGTTCCATCGAGACGCACGCCGCGTTCGTCGGCGATCCGCCCGATCTGGACGACCCGGCTCTGATCCAGCGCGGCGCCGGCCATTACGAGGACGGCTGCGCCCCCTGCCACGGCGCGCCCGACGCCGCCCGCAACCCGATCTCGCGCCACATGCTGCCCGCCCCGCCCTTCCTGCCGGGCCATGCCGGGGACTGGACGGACAAGCAGCTCTATTGGATCTCCTACAACGGCATCAAATACGCCGGCATGCCCGCCTGGCCCGCGCAGGCGCGCGACGACGAGCCCTGGGCCATGGCCGCCTTCCTGCGCCGTCTGGGCGGCATGAGCGCCGAGGACTACCGCCGTCTCGCCTTCGGGGAGGCGCCGCCGGACGGCGACCGCTCGGCCCTGGCGGATCTGGAAACGATGGACGGCTCCGCCCGCAAGGTGCTGGACAACTGCGCCCGCTGCCACGGCTATGACGGCGCCGGGCGCGGTACCGGAGCCTTCCCCCGCCTGTCCGGCCAGAAGGCCGAGTACCTCTTCCACGCGCTGAAGGCCTATGCGGAGGGCGGGCGGCACAGCGGCATCATGCAGCCGGTGGCCGCCGGGCTGGACGACGCGATCCTGCGCACGCTGGCCGATCATTATGCGGGGCAGACGGCGGCGCCCTATCCGCCCCCGCCCCCCGCCAATGCAGATGCCGATGCCGATGCCGACCCGGCCCTGCGCGAACTGGGCGCCCGGCTGGCCGAATCCGGCGACCGTGGGACCGGGGTGCCGGCCTGCTCCGGCTGTCACGGACCGAACCGCGACCCGCGCTATCCCCGCCTCGACGGGCAGCATGCGACCTACATCGCGGACCAGCTCCGCCTCTGGCAGAAGGACGCGCACGGCGACACGCCCCTGTCCCGGATCATGGCCGCCGCCGCCCGCAACCTGACGGAGGAGCAGATCCGCGCCCTGTCCCTGCACTACGCGCTGAGCCGCCCGCAGGAGACGGCGGGAATGGAGGGAGCGCGCTGACCCTTGCCCCCTCAACTTTTTCCCCCTCCCCAACCCTCCCATAGGCGCTAACATGCTTGTCTCCTTATGAAAGGAGCCGGCATGGTTTCGGTCTGGCGTGTTCGTCGTCTGGGCGGGTCGGCGATGTGTCGGGCGAGCCGCGGCGCGCTGGGATCAAGCGCTGGC
>NZ_QOKW01000033.1 GCF_008365375.1 Roseomonas genomospecies 6
CAGCGCTTGATCCCAGCGCGCCGCGGCTCGCCCGACACATCGCCGACCCGCCCAGACGACGAACACGCCAGACCGAAACCATGCCGGCTCCTTTCATAAGGAGACAAGCATGTTAGCGCCTATGCCCTTCCCTCCCCCGCTTCGCAGGAGAGGGAGATTGTCCCCTCCCCTGCGAAGCGGGGGAGGGTCAGGGAGGGGGCAAAACTTCCCTACCGCCGGAACGTTACCGCCGCACCATCGGCGCCAGATCCTTGCGGATGCCCGCGTCCAGCCGGGCGTTCAGATCGTCCATCAGGCGGCGGACGAGATCCTGCAGGGTCGCCTCGCGGTCGGCCAGGGAGATGTTCTCCGGCACCGTGGTCGACTGGGTCACGGTCGCCTTGGTCATGCCGCGGAAGGTGGTTTCGCCGGGGACCTCGCCGCCGATCTCGACCTCGATCCGGCCGTCGTAGCGCTGGGCCTGATCGTTGGTGAAATAGCCCTTCACCCCGCCGGTCTTGGGAAGCTGGACCTCCACGATGGTGGCATCGCGGATAGTGACGCGCACACGGCCCGGCCCGCCCGCGGCCTGCAGCCGCTCGCCGGCCCAGCGGCGCACCGCCTCGGCGGGCGGAACGGGAATGCGCTGGTCGACGGCGGCGCCGGCGGGACGGCGGGCGTCCACCACGTCGATGCCGCCCGCGCTCAGGACGATCGGGCCGAAGTTGGAATAGTCGATGGGCCGGGGCGCCGGACGCGGCGGCGTGCTCTGGCAGGCCGTCAGGGCCAGGGTGGCGACGGCGGCGGCGAGAACGAGACGGCGGGTGGGCATGATCGCTCCGGTTGGGCAAGACGTCGAGAGAACGAAGAACGGCGCGGCACTATAGCCGCGCCGTCCTCCCGACGCATCCGGAACCTGGAGCCCCTTACTTCGCCGTGCCGTAGACCCGGTCCAGGTCCGCGTCGTCGAAGTGATAGGCGGTGGAGCAGAACTGGCAGACCACCTCGACCCGCCCGTCGTCGATCTTCAGGCTCTGCACCTCGTCCCGCGGCAGGCGGGACAGCATGTCCGACACCCGCTCGCGCGAGCAGCGGCAGCCGAAGCGCAGGGCCTTGGGCTGCCACACCCGCACGCCGTCCTCGTGGAACAGGCGGAACAGCAGGTCGCGGGCCGGCAGGTCCGGGTCCAGAAGCTCGTCGCCGGTGGTGCTGGACAGCAGGACCATGGCGCGGCGCCACGCGTCCTCGTCGCCGGAGCCGAGCACCTTTTCCGTGGCGTCCTGCGGCAGGCGCTGGATCATGATGCCGCCGGCCCGCCAGCCGCCCTTGCCGCCGTCCGGCAGGGTTTCCTGGTCCACCGACACGGTCAGGCCGGTGTCGATCTGCTCCGACTGGCGGAAATAATGCTGCACACAGTCGGCCAGCGTCTTGCCGTACAGCTCCACGATGCCCTGGTACCGCTCGGTGTTCGGCCCCTGGTCCACGGTGAAGGCGATGTGGCCCTTGCCCAGCAGGGCCGGTGCCGGGGCGATGGCCACGTCGTCGGCGGCCTTGGTCAGCGCCGCCTCGTCATACTGGGCGTAGGCGCGGATGTCGCCGACCGAGGTGATGTCCGCCACCATCAGCCGGATCGGCCCGTCGCCCTTGGTCTGGAGCGTGAAGATGCCGTCGTATTTCAGCATGCTGGACAGCAGCATGGCGAGCGTCATCGTCTCCGCCAGGAAGCGGGCGACCGGTTCCGGATAGGCGTGGCGGGTCAGGATTTCGTCCAGCGCGGGCCCCAGCTTCACCATGCGGCCGCGCAGGCGCGACGCCTCGATCTGGAAGGGCAGAACGAGATCGTCGGCGATCGGTTGGACGGAAGGATCGTCCATCATGTCCTCGAAGTTACGACAGGGCATGGCCCGGCGCCGCCATCCCGTTCGTCACGGGTGGCGGCGCCGGGCCATGGCGTTTGTTCCAAGTGCCTTTAGATAGTGGCGCCGAGGCACCATGCCAGTATGGCCTTCTGGGCGTGCAGGCGATTTTCCGCCTCGTCCCAGACGACCGAATGCCGGCCGTCGATCACCCCGTCGGTCACTTCCTCCCCGCGGTGGGCGGGCAGGCAGTGCATGAACAGGGCATCCGGGGCGGCGAGCGCCATCAGCGCCTCGTTCACCTGATAGGGCGACAGGATCGCCGCCCGCTCGTCCACGTCGGTGTTGTGCATGGAGGCCCAGGCGTCGGTGACCACGCAGTCGGCGCCGCGCACGGCCTCCTCCGGCGAGGTGGTGACGGTGATCCGCCCGCCTTCCCGCTTCACCCAGTCCAGCAGTTCCGCCGACGGTCCGTAGGCTTCCGGGCAGCCCAGCCGGATCTCCACGCCGAAGCGCACCGCCGCGTGGACCCAGCTCACCGCCACGTTGTTCACGTCGCCGATCCAGGCCACCGTGCGCCCCTCGATGGGCCCGCGATGCTCCTCGAAGGTCATCACGTCGGCCATGATCTGGCAGGGGTGCGACTGGTCGGTCAGGCCGTTGATGATCGGCACCGAGGCGAACTCGGCCAGCTCGTGCACACGCTCCTCGCCCATGGTGCGGACCATCACCGCGTCCACGTAGCGGGACAGCACGCGGGCGGTGTCGCCGATGGTCTCGCCGCGGCCGAGCTGCATGTCGTCGGGCTTCAGCAGCACCACGTCGCCGCCGAGCTGGCGCATGCCCACCTCGAACGACACGCGGGTGCGGGTGGAGGGCTTCTCGAAGATCATCGCCAGCGTGCGGCCCGCGAACAGCGAGCGGTAGGCGGGGATGTCCTTCTTGATGGTCGCGGCCATGTCCAGGATCTGGCGCAGGGTCGCCGTGTCCAGCCGGTCGATGTCGAGGAAATGACGAACGGCGGGCATCACACCAACTCCTTCGCGGTCTTGGAGAGGATGGCCACGGCCTCCTCCACCTCGGCATCGCCGATGTTCAGCGGCGGCAGAAGCCGGACCACATTGTCACCCGCCGGAACGGACAGCAGTCCGTTGGCGCGCAGTTTCGCCACCACGTCGCCGACCGCCGGGCCGCAGACGAGTCCCAGCATCAGCCCCTGGCCGCGCACGGCCTTGAACACCGACGGGTTCTCGGCCACGAGGCCGGCCAAACGCTCCTGGAGCAGACCGCCGACGCGCTGCACGCTGTCGAGGAAGCCCGGCTCCAGCACCTTGTCCAGGACGGCGTTGCCGACCGCGGTGGCCAGCGGGTTGCCGCCGTAGGTCGAGCCGTGGGTGCCGGCGGTCATGCCCGACGCGGCCTTTTCCGTGGCGAGGCAGGCGCCCAGCGGGAAACCGCCGCCGATGCCCTTCGCCACCGCCATGACGTCCGGCGTGATGCCGGCCCATTCATGGGCGAACAGCTTGCCGGTGCGGCCCATGCCGCACTGGATCTCGTCCAGGAACAGCAGCAGCCCGTGCTCGTCGCAGATCTGCCGCAGGCCGCGCAGGAACTCCACCGAGCCGGCCCTGATGCCGCCTTCGCCCTGGATCGGCTCCAGGCAGATGCCGGCGGTCCGGTCGGTCACGGCGTTGCGCACCGCCTCCAGATCGCCGAAGGGCACGAGGTCGAACCCGTCGAGCAGCGGGCCGAAGCCCTTGATCAGCTTCTCCTGCTGCGCGGCGGACACGGCGGCCAGGGTGCGCCCGTGGAAGGCCTGCTCGAAGGTGATGATGCGGGTGCGGGCCTTGTCGCCCTTCTCATAATGATACTTGCGGATCAGCTTGGCGCCGCATTCCCACGCCTCGGCGCCCGAGTTCGTGAAGAACACGGTGTCGGCGAAAGTGGCGTCGGTCAGCCGCTTGGCGAGGCTCTCCTGCCCGGCGACCCGGAACAGGTTGGAGGTGTGCCATAGCTTGTTCGCCTGCGCGGTCAGCGCCTCGACCAGATAGGGGTTCGCGTGGCCGAGGACGTTCACCGCCACCCCGGCGGCGAAATCCAGGAATCGTCGCCCGTCGGTCGCGTACAGATACGGACCTTCGCCGCGCTCGAACACGATGTCGGCGCGGGCATATGTGGGCATGACGACCGGAATCACAGCGAAAACCTCCGAATGAGGAAAGCCCGGCGGACACCCATGCCCGCCGGGAAGCGACGAATATCGAGAGATCACTTCATCCTGTCAACGTATTGGCCGCTGAGAAGCCGCGGATTTACGCCTTCAGCTTGTAGCCCGTCTTCAGCATCCGCCAGGCCAGCCACCACAAGGTGCCGTTGACGGCCAGCATGACGATAATCCCGATCCCCAGCGTGCCGTCCGACCGCCCGATGAAGCCGTAGCGGAAGCCGTCGATCATGTAGAAGAACGGGTCGAAATGGGCAATCCACCAGAAGACCGGCGGCAGCGTCTCCACCGAATAGAAGGTGCCGGACAGGAAGGACAGCGGCGTGACCACGAAGTTGGTCACCGCCGCGATGTTGTCGAACTTCTCCGACCAGATGCCGCCGACCAGCCCCAGAAGCGACAGCAGCATGGAGGCCATCAGGGCGTGGAAGATGACGAATTCCGGATGCGCGATGCGCACCGGCACGAAGGCCCAGATCGCCAGCCCGGTGACCAGCCCGACCAGAAGGCCGCGCGTCACCCCGCCCATGACGAAGCCGAAGGCCAGCTCCAGCGGGGCCATCGGCGGCATCAGGATGTCCACGATGTTGCCCTGGACCTTCGCGATCACCACGGAGGAGGAGGTGTTGGCGAAGGCGTTCTGGACCATCGCCATCATGATCAGGCCGGGCGCCAGGAATTCCAGATAGGGCACCGTGCCGATCATCCGCACCGCACCGCCCAGCGCCAGCGCGAAGACGGCGTAGAACAGCAGCGTGGTGACCACGGGCGCCCAGACCGTCTGCTGGTGCACCTTCAGGAACCGGCGCACCTCGCGGGCGTAGAGGGTCCAAAGGCCGATCCAGTTGACGGCGCCGACCCGGCGGGGCATGGGAGGAAGAGGATGAGTCATCGCACCACGATTCACAGGAACGGACCGGACTTTAGGGCGCCCCGCCCGTTCCGGCAACCGCCCCCGGACGGGAGACAGCCATGACGCGCGACCAGCCGCCGGCTCGCAAGCCGCCGCGCCGCGTGACCGCCCAGTATCTGGAGAACGCGGCCCTGCACTATCTCCAGCGATTCGCCAGCTCCTCGGCCAGCCTGCGCCGCGTGCTGATGCGCAAGGTGGACCGTTCCGCCCAGGCCCACGGCACCGACCCGGCGGAGGGGGCGCGCTGGGTCGAGGACCTGATCGCCCGCTACCAGCGCAGCGGCCTGCTCAACGACGTGGCCTACGCCGAGATGCGCGCGGCCAGCCTGCACCGCCGCGGCACCTCGACCCGCGCCATCCGCGAGAAGCTGTCCGCCAAGGGAATCGGGCGCGACGAGGCCGACCGCGCGCTGGAGTCGCTGGACGAGGAGGTCGAGGGCGACCTGAACCTGACCGCCGCCCTGGCGCTGGCCCGCCGCCGCCGTCTCGGCCCCTACCGCCTGCCGGAAAAGCGCGCGGAGTTCCGCGACAAGGATCTGGCGGCGCTGGGGCGCGCCGGATTCGCCTACGACATCGCCCGGCGGGTGGTGGACGCCGAGGACCCCGACTCGGTGGAGTAACCCCGTCCCTTCCCCGGTCCATCCCGGCGGTTCAGCTGTTGACCGGCAAACGCCTTTGGGTACGCCACCGGTTGGGGAAACAGACAATGCGCCACGCCGCCCTCGCGGGCCTCACCCTCGCCGCCGGGCTGCTCGCCGCCGCCGGGACCGCCCGCGCGCAGGACGACAAGCGCATGGCGCTGTCGTCGGAGTTGCCGATCACCGTCGAGGATGCCGCCGCCATCGAGAAGGGCAGCGTCGACGTGAAGGTTCGCGCCTTCTTCGAGCGGCTGAAGGGGGACGGCGGGCGCAACCGCCTGTCCTTCGACCCGGAACTCCAGGTCGGCGTGGCCAACGGCTTGGCGCTGAAGGTCAATCCCGGCTACCGCGTGGGCAACGCCGACGACGCGCAGCAGGGCGACGTCAAGCTGTCCGCCGAATACAACATCCGCGAACCGTCGCAGGGACGGCTGGGCATCTCGGTAGAGCCGCTGGTCAGCATCCCCTACGGATCGGGGAGCAAGACGACCGAGGCCGGGATCACCGGACGGCTGACCCAGCCGCTCGGCACCGCCGCCAGCGCGCCGCGCCTGCACGCCAACCTGTCCTGGCGGCATCTGTTCGATCCGGCGTCGGACGAGCGCGAGAACCGCTTCATCATGGCCGCCGGGATGAACGCCCCGGTCGGCCCCGCCACCGCCGTCGCCTTCGACGTGGTGCGCGAGCAGTCGCAGGAACGCGGCAAGGCCGACAATTTCGTGGAGGCCGGCGTCCGGCATCTCGTCGGCGAAAACCTCGCCGTGGGCGCCGGGGTCGGCATTGGATTCGGTCCCGATTCGCCGCGCTACCGGCTTCTGCTGGGCGTGCAGCGGTCGTTCTAAGGCGGCATCCGGACACGACAAAACGCGCGCAAAGCCTTTCGGCGATGCGCGCGACACTCTCAACCGGGGTTCGGTACAACCGAGAGTCGGAGTCGTCCTGGTGTGGGGCTTGCACCCGACCGCGGAGTTTGCCGCCCCGCGGTCACCTTCACCAGAATCGCCTGGACGCACTCCGGCGCGCCCAGGCGGTCGGCCTCAGGCCGCGGCGGCCTGCTGCTTGTCCTGGGCCTTGGCGATGCGGCGCTTCAGGCGGCGCGCATCCAGGCTGAGGACCTCATCCTTCGCGTCGAGCAGGAAGGCGTCGAGACCGCCCTTGTGCTCGATCGAACGGATCGCGTTGGTGGAGATACGCAGGCGCACCATCTGACCCAGAGCATCGCTCAGCAGCGCGGTTTCCTGCAGGTTCGGCTGGAAACGGCGGCGGGTCTTGTTGTTGGCGTGGCTGACGTTGTTGCCAAACTGCGTGCCCTTACCGGTCACGGAGCACCGACGTGCCATCGGACTGATCCTTTATTTTAGCAAATGAAACCCGGTCCCGGGCAGCATTCCGCCCGAAGGAGGCGGCGTTATAGTCGAACAAGCGCGCGCCCGTCAAGGAAGGAAGAGACGGGCGCGCGCCCGACCGTCAGTCCCCGGGCCGGCGGGGACCGCGATCCGGTGAATCACTCGGCGGCGGGAGCCGCGGATTTCACTTCGGCCTTGGGCGATTCGGCGGCCTTGGGCGATTCGGCGGCCTTGGGCGATTCGGCGGCCTTGGGCGATTCGGCTTTTGGCGATTCCGGCTTGGCCGTTTCGGTCTTGGCCGCTTCGGTCTTGGCCACCTCGACCTTCGGGGCCTCGGCCTTCCTTTCCTCGGCCTTAGGGGCTTCGGCCTTGGGAGCCGGGGCGGGAGCCGCCTCGACCTTCGGAGCCTCGACCTTGGGCGCCTCGGCCTTCACGGCCACGGGCACGGGCACGGGCTTCGCCGGCTCCGCCTTCGGCGCGGGCGCTTCGGCCTTCGGGGCGGCGGTCTTGGCCGGAGCCTTGCGGGGCGCCGGGGCCTTCTTCGCCGCAGGGGCGGGAGCCGGCTCGGCCTTGACGGGCTCGGGCTTGACGGGCTCGGCCTTCACCTCGGCCTTGGGGACTTCAGCCTTCGGGGCAGGCACCGGAGCCGCGACCGGAGCGGCCTTGGGAGCGGGCGATTCGGCCTTCGGGGCGGAAGCCGCCACGGGAAGCACGCTCAGCTCGGCGGCGATCCTGGAGGAGACGTCCAGGACGGTCTGCACCTGGTTGACCACCCGGGCCTGGGCGACGGACGCCCATTCGCGCTGCACGGCGACGAGGTCCGCCGGGCTGCGCACCTTGGCGAATTCACCCGCAATGTGGGTCGTCTCGCCGATGCCGGCGGTCACGCCGTCCAGCAGGCGGCGGCAGCCGTCCTGCACCACACCGGCGACGCGGGTGGAACGGGCGGCGTAGGTTTCGGCGCTCAGCTTGCCCAGCGGCGCCAAGGCCAGCGGCCCCACCGCCAGCGGATTGAAGCGCTCGAAGAGATCCAGAAAATTGGCGGTCATGTCCAAAAGTCTCCCGTTGACGACTCGACGCGGAGGCGGTTTCGGACAAGTCAACTCCGGCTCATACCCCAGGAGACTGCGGGCAAACCCCTCGCCCAAGCGCCACGAAGGCACTCCTTTCCCGCCCATGCCACCTTATGCACGGGAAAATCGCAGCGCAACAAAAAATGTTGCGGTGCAGCATACCCGAAAGGACCTACTCCACCGGGCGCCCGAGGAACTTTTCAAGCAGACCGCGTGCGGCGGCGGTGGGGGTGACGGCGCCACCGGTCACGCGGGCTTCCAGCTCCGCCAGATCGGCGCGCACGGCGGGATGCGCCTTGAAGGCGTCCACCAGCGTCTCGCGGATCTCGCTCCACAGCCACGCGCGGGCCTGCTCGGCGCGGCGCGCGGCGCGGACGCCGGACGCCTCGGTGATGGCCTTGTGCTCCCCGATGGTGTCCCAGACCGCGTCGATGCCGGCCCTGGTGATGGCGGAGCAGCTCAACACCGGCACGCGCCAGTCGCCGTGGCGCAGCAGGGTCAGGGCGTGGCGATAGTCCGCGACGGTATGCCGCGCCGTGGCGGCGAGGTCGCCGTCCGCCTTGTTGACGACGACGAGGTCGGCCAGCTCGACAATGCCCTTCTTGATGCCCTGAAGCTCGTCGCCCCCGGCGGGCAGCAGCAGAAGCATGAACAGATCGACCATATCGGCCACCGCGGTTTCCGACTGGCCGACGCCCACCGTCTCCACCACGATCACCTCGAATCCCGCCGCCTCGCAGATCAGCATGGCCTCGCGCGTGCGGCGGGCCACGCCGCCCAGGGTGGCGCCCGCGGGCGAGGGGCGGATGAAGGCGTTCGGCTCGCGCGACAGGTCCACCATGCGCGTCTTGTCGCCCAGGATGGAGCCGCCGGTGCGCTGCGACGACGGGTCGATGGCCAGAACCGCCACCTTGTGCCCCCGCGCGATGACATGCTGCCCGAACGCCTCGATGAAGGTGGACTTGCCCACCCCCGGCACGCCGGAAATGCCCACCCGCACCGAGTTGCCGGTGTGGGGCAGCAGCGCCTCCAGCAGGGCGTCGGCCTGGGCGCGGTGGTCGCGCCGGGTCGATTCGATCAGCGTGATGGCGCGGGCGAGCGCGCGGCGGTCACCCCGCAGCACCGCGTCGGCGAGCGCGGCGGGGGTGTTGAGGGCGGAAGCGGGGGCGGTCGTCATGGCAGGAACCTAGCGGGCGCGGCGGGCGCGGTGAAGCCCCTTGCGTCGATCCGCGCGCCCAGGTGGTCAGACGGCCTCCGGAACCAGCCCGTCGAGCCAGACCTCCAGCGCGGCGAACAGGGCCACCGCCGTGGCGCAGGCCGCCTGGGCCGACTCGGGCGTGGCGAGGTCGCTTTCCAGCCGGGCCAGCAGCGCCCTCCATCGCCCCACCATGTCGATCCCGGCGGACGCCAGGAAGCGCGCCCCCCGCGCGGCGTCGAAGCCCAGCGCGCGGGTGACGTTGGGCAGCATCGCCCGCCCGCCGTGGGCCGATCCGTCCAGCACATAGCGCGCCGCCAGCCGCGCCGGATGGCTGTCCAGCGCCGGGAGCGATCCGGCCACCGGCAGCGCGTCCGCGTCCACCCCCAGATCGGCCAGATCGGCGCGCAGCAACTCCAACCGTTCGGCCCCCTCCCCCAGCGCCCGCTCGATGGGGGCGTTGAAGCCGTGCAGGGCGATCAGGGCGGCGCGGTATTCGTCCACGGTGATCGCCGGGCTGGTCAGCGGGCGCAGGACCGCCGCGCGGTCCAGCCGTTCATGGATGTCGCGGGTCGCCTCGCGCAGCGCCTGCCGTACCGGTCCCAAAGGGATGCTCCGTCGTGATGATTGGATCAGGTGGGAAAGGGTTCAGGTGGGGGCAAGGACTTCCGGAACCGGCTCCGGACCCTGCGAGGATTCCTGCTGGCGCGCCCACAACGCGGCGTAGGCGCCGCCACGGGACAGAAGCTCCAGATGCCGCCCGCGCTCGATCACACGTCCGGCCTCCATCACCAGGATCTCGTCGGCGTCGATCACGGTGGACAGGCGGTGTGCGATCACCAGCGTGGTGCGGCCCCGGCTGACCTCGCGCAGATTGGCCTGGATCTCCCGCTCGGTGTGGGTGTCCAGCGCCGAGGTCGCCTCGTCGAACAGCAGGATCGCCGGGTTCTTCAGGATGGTGCGGGCGATGGCGACGCGCTGCTTCTCGCCGCCGGACAGCTTCAGCCCGCGCTCCCCCACCGTGGTCTCGTAGCCGTCGGGAAGCGCCATGATGAACGTGTGGATGTGGGCCAGCCGTGCCGCCTGCTCGACCTCCGCCGGGGTGGCGCCGGGGCGGCCGTAGGCGATGTTGTAATAGATGGTGTCGTTGAACAGCACCGTGTCCTGCGGGACGATGCCGATGGCGCCGCGCAGCGATTGCTGGGTCACCGCGCGGATGTCCTGCCCATCGATCAGGATGCGCCCGCCCGACACGTCGTAGAAGCGGAACAGCAGCCGCCCGATGGTCGATTTGCCCGCCCCGGACGGGCCGACGATGGCGACCGTCCGCCCGGCGGGCACCGTGAAGTCCACGCCCTTCAGGATCGGGCGGCGCGGATCGTAACCGAATTTCACCCCCTCGAACCGCAGTTCGCCGCCCGTGATCGCCAGCGCGGGGGCGCCGGGCCGGTCGGCCACCTCGCGGTCCACCGACAGCAAGGTCACCATGGATTCCACGTCGATCAACGCCTGCTTGATCTCGCGGTACACCACCCCGAAGAAGTTCAGCGGCTGGTAGAGCTGGAGCAGGTAGGTGTTCACCAGCACGAAGTCGCCCAGAGTCATCGTGCCGTTGACGATTCCGCGCGCCGCCATGCCCATGACCACCGCCAGACCCAGCGAGATGATCGCCGACTGGCCGATGTTCAGGAGCGACAGGCTGCGCTGGCTCTTGACCGCCGCCTCTTCATAGGAGGCCAGCGCCTGATCGTAGCGCCGGGCCTCGTGCGCCTCGTTCCCGAAATACTTGACGGTCTCGTAGTTCAGCAGGCTGTCCACCGCCTTGGTGTTGGCCTTGCTGTCGGTCTCGTTCATGGCGCGGCGGAACTGGATGCGCCATTCCGACACGAAGAAGGTGTAGGCGATGTAGCCCGCCACCGTGGCGAAGGTCGCCAGCGCGAACCAGCCGTCGAACATCCGCCACAGGATCACGCAGACCAGCGTGATCTCCACCAGAGTCGGCACGATGGAGAACAGGGCGTAGCGCAGCAGGGTCTCGATGGCGCGGGTGCCGCGCTCCAGCGAGCGGGTCAGGCCGCCGGTCTGCCGCTCCAGATGGAAACGCAGCGACAGGGCGTGCAGATGCTGGAAGACCGACAGGGCGACCTTGCGGATCGTGCGCTGCGCCACGTTGGCGAACACCGCGTCGCGCAGCTCCGCGAAGACCAGCGACATCACCCGCGCCAGACCATAGGCGACGATCAGCCCCAGCGGGATCGTCACCAGCGCCCCGGCGTCGCCGCCGGGCGACAGCGCGTCCACCGCCTGCTTGTAGAAGATCGGCACCCAGACGTTCGCCACCTTGGCGCCGACCAGCAGCACCAGGGCAACGACCACCCGCAGCTTCGTCTCGAACGAATCGCGCGGCCACAGATAGGGCACGAGCGACCGCAGCGCCGCCATGTCGCCGGTGCTGGACGCGGCCTCCGCATAGGTCGGGGCCGGGCTGGGGTTGCTGGTGCGGCGGCGCATGGAGGAGTCCGATGGATGGAGCGGTTGGAAAGGGCGGCTGCCCTAACCTAGAGCCATAACCGCTTCCAACCAAGGAAGACGCGCCGTGCGTGGGCTGCATGGCGTCAGCGCCGCGAAGGCGCTCCACACGCTTTGCGTGAGTTCATCGCCCAAAAATTGCACGCGGACGAATGGATGAAACCGTACTAGACTTATTGCCTATCTCCGTTGGCGAGGGCTGCGGAGCGATAGCCGCATAGGTCCGAACGTGCTGAGAAACCTTTCCCTGACCGCCAAACTGTCCCTGCTGAACGTGGTGGGGCTGTTCATCCTGGCCATCGTCCTGACGCTGGCCTCCAGCCGCGTGCTGAGCGAGCGCAGCGCCGCCGCCGCGCAGGAGCAGCGGGAGCGCGGCATGGCGCTGGCGCACATGCTCGTGCAACAGAACGGGGACGGCTACAGCCTGCGCGACGGCGCCCTCTACGCCGGATCGGTGCGGCTCGACGGCGACACCCGGACGGTGGACCGCATCCACGACCTGACGGGCGGCTCCGCCACGCTGTTCCGCGGCGACACCCGCGTGGCGACCACCGTGCTGAACGCCGACGGCAGCCGGGCCAACGGCACGAAGCTGGCCGCCGGGCCGGTCTACGACGCCGTTCTGACGCAGCGCAAGCCCTACCGCGGCGAGGCGGACATCCTGGGCGAGCGCTACTTCACCGCCTACGACCCGCTGTTCGATGCGTCCGGTTCGGTGGTCGGCATCCTGTTCGTCGGGCTGAAGCGGGCCGAGGTGCTGAAGGTGGTGGATGAGGTGGAGCGCACCATCCTGGTGGTGGCGCCGCTGGTCACGCTGGCCTTCGGTCTGGTCAGCTTCTTCCTGGTCCGCCGCCAGATGGGCGCGGTTCGGGCGATGAGCGCGACCATGCACGACCTCGCCGCCGACAAGCTGGACGTCGCCGTTCCCGGCCTCGGCCGCGGTGACGAGATCGGGCAGATGGCGCAGGCGGTGCAGGTGTTCAAGGACAACGCCATCCAGAAGAAGGCGATGGACGAGGCCGAGCGCGAGCGTCTGGGGGCCGAACGCCGCGCCGAGGAGGCCGAGCGCGCCCGCGAGAAGGCGATCGGCGAGGAGATCGCCGCGCTGATCGACGGCGTGTCCAAGGGCGACCTGTCGCGCCGCCTCGACCTGACCGGCAAGGATGGCTTCTACAAGACCATGTCGCAGGGCATCAACCGCCTGACCGACACGGTGGAAACCGTCATCGCCGACCTCGGCGCGGTGCTCGGCGCGCTCGCCCAGGGCGACCTCAACAAGCGGGTGGAGCGCGACTACCAGGGCGCCTTCCAGACGCTGAAGACCGACGTCAACGCCACTTCCGCCAAGCTGGGCGAGATCGTCGGGCAGATCACCCAGGCGGCGGACGCCATCGCCTCGGCGGCGGGAGAGGTTTCCGTCGGCTCCTCCGACCTTGCCGAGCGGACGGAGCAGCAGGCGTCCTCGCTGGAGGAAACGGCGGCGAGCATGGAGGAGCTGGGCGCCACGGTGCGCTCCAACGCCGACAACGCCCAACGCGCCAACGGCATGGCCACCGACGCCCGAAGCGCCGCGGAATCCGGCGGAACGGTCGCGAATTCGGCCATCGAGGCGATGATGCGCATCGAGGCGTCCAGCCGCCGGATCACCGACATCATCGGGGTGATCGACGAGATCGCCTTCCAGACCAACCTGCTGGCGCTCAACGCCGCGGTCGAGGCGGCGCGGGCCGGCGACGCGGGCCGCGGCTTCGCCGTGGTGGCCCAGGAGGTGCGCAACCTCGCCCAGCGCTCCGCCCAGGCGTCCAAGGAGATCAAGGGGCTGATCCTGGACAGCGACGCCCAGGTCAAGGACGGGGTGGAACTGGTCAAGAAGGCCGGCGACGCGCTGGAGGGCATCGTGTCGGGCGTCCAGCAGGTCGCCGGGCTGATCGCCGAGATGGCCTCGGCGTCGAGCGAGCAGGCCGCGGCGCTGGACGAGATCAACGCCACCGTCTCGCAGATGGACGAGATGACCCAGAAGAACGCCGCCCTCGTCGAGGAAACCACTGCGGCGGCCCAGGCGATGGCCGGTCAGGCCAACGACCTGAAGGGGTTGATCGGCTTCTTCAAACTGGACCCGCGCACCGTGACGACGTCTTCGCCGAGTGTCGCTCGGGCGGCCAAGCGCCGCGTCAACGGGGAGGACGCCTGGAGGGAGTTCTGAGGATTGAAGTCGTCGTTGCCCCCTCCCTAACCCTCCCCCCGCTCTCGGCGGACCGAAGGTCCGCCTGCCGCGTCAGCGCAAACCAAAGGTTTGCGCGAGAGCTACGAGGTGGAGGGGACGGACGCCGCTTCGCACAAGGCACCCTCTCCCTCGAAGAGGGGGAGGGCCGGGGAGGGGGCAAGCCCCGCCTCAGTTCGCGATCGGCGCCGCCTCGATCTTACGGCGCGGTGCGGCCTTGATCGAGGGGCCGGCGTTGTCCTCCGGCTTGGCGACGGTGGTCGTCGTGCCGCGGGCGGTCTGGACCGGGGCGCTGCCGCGCAGGCGGAGCAGGTGCAGCCGGACATAGGCGGTCGATCCCGCCGCCTGGACCGCCATCCAGTCGGTGCCGCGGGCGCGGCCCAGGACCTTCAGCGGCTGGCCGGGCGGGAGGGAGGCGACGATGGGCGCGCCGTTGCTCGGCTGGGACCGCAGCGGGGTGGCCTTGTCGGTTTCCCACTCGCCGGACACGGACTCGAGCCCGGACGGGGAAGCGGTGGCGGTCCCCTGCACCACGGGCGCGCGGGTGGTCCGCTCGCCCGTCTGGCAGGCGGTCAGCATCACCGCGCAGGCCACGGCGAGGGAGACGGGAACGAGGCGCAGGCGTCTGGTCATCACGGACACTGTCGGGTAGCCCTTTCGATAAGGCGACCATACAGGATGCGCCCCCACCCGCGCCACCGCGCCGCAGCAAGACCGCTATGCACAGTTTGTGGCAGGAAAGTGGCCCTCAGCCGAGCACGCCCAACTGCCAGACGAGGAAGACCCCAAGCGCCACGGCGATGGTGAGAAGCTGCTTTCCCGTTGCCACGCAGACCGCCACGGCGGCCAGCGCGCCGACCAGTTGCGGGTTCTGCCAGGTCAGCTCCAGCCCCGCGCCGCTCGGCGACAGGATCATCGGCACGATGATGGCGGTCAGGACGGTGACCGGAACGAAGCCCAGCGCCTGCTTCAGCAGCGGGGGGAAGACCACGCGGTCGCCCAGGACGAACAGCGCCGCCTTCACGAAGACGGTGACCGCCGCCATGCCCAGGATCATGACGGTGTTGGTCAGGACGGACCCGGTCATGCCGCTTCCTCCTTCAGCCCTCCGGCCCGCCAGCGCTGCAGGACCATCCCCACCGTCACGCCGGCCACCACCGCCGCCATCAGCCCCAGCTTGTAGGGAACGTCCTGCCCCAGATAGGCCACGGTCCCCGCCGCCACCGCCGCCGCGAAATTCGGCAGGCTGGCGAGCTGCGGGACGACGATGGCGATGAAGGTGGCGACCATCGCGAAATCCAGACCGAGCGACTGGAGCTGCGGAAAGGCCGCGCCGAACATCAGCCCGACCAGGGTCCAGAACTGCCAGTTCGCGTACATCGACAGGCAGGAGCCCAGGAAATACCAGTGCCCCAACGGCGCCCGCGGGTGCCGGGCGTAATAGCCGGCCATCACCGCGAAGGTCTCGTCCGTCATGAGGAAGCCCAGAGCCCAGCGCCAGCGCGCCGGAAGATGGACGACGTGCGGCAGCAGCGCGGCGGCGTAGAGCGCGTGGCGCAGGTTCACGATCAGGGTGGTCAGCCAGATCACCGCCAGCCCGGCGTGCCCGGCCACCAGCCCCAGCGCGATGAACTGGCTGGAGCCCGCGAAGACCGTCAGGGACATGAGCTGCCCCTGCCACGCCGCCAGCGGCCCGGCGGCCACCAGCGTGCCGAAGATCACCCCGAAGGGCGCCGCGCCGATCACCATCGGCAGGGTGTCGCGGGCGCCGGCGGTGAAGCTGGATCGTCTGGTCATGATCGTTCTGGGGCGTTTCCGGAACAGCGTCGGGTTGCGGACCATAGCGCTGCGAAGTTCCGCATGCCCGCATTTTATTGTCCGGGAGACAAGTCCGCCCGGTCCGCTCCGCGCGAAATGCCGCACACGAACAGACGGGAACAATTCCCGCATACGATGTATTCTATCGGAAACTTCCCATCGTCGCGCGTTTCCCCGGGAGCCTGCTCGCGTGAAGACTCCGTTCAACAACAAAGCCCGCTGGATCGACGATGTCATCTGGCACCAGATCCCGCGCCTGAAGATCGAACCGCGGCGCAGGATCGCCGCCTCCCTGGTGGCTCCCTTCCGGCCCCGCACCCCCGGCTTCAATCCGTCGGAACGTGCGCTGACCCTCAAGACCCAGTTGGAGACGCGCGGCTACACCGACGCCTTCCGCCTGATGACCGACGAGCAGGTGGCGGAGATGCGCCGCTACTTCGAGCAGCAGCCCTGCTTCGACGGCGGCCACCGGCAATACGGGTCCTTCACCATCGACAAGGTTCCGGCGCCGGAAATTCAGATGGGCCGCTTCGTCGAGGAGCAGTTCCTGGCCGCCCCCCACCTGCTGGACACGATCAACCATCCGCTCGTCCTGGAGGTCGCGGAGGCGTTCCACGGCTGCAAGCCGACGATCGACGGCATGTCGGTGTGGTGGTCGCTGGCGCGGCCCAACCCGCCGATGATGACGCAGAAGTACCACCGGGACTACAATCAGGTCCGCCATTTCAAGATGTTCCTGTACCTGACGGACACGGACATGGGCGGCGGACCGCACATCTATGTCCCGGCGTCGCAGCACGGAAACGAGCTGCTGGAACGGCGCAGCCATTCCGACGAGGAGATCGAGGCGACCTACGGGCCATCGGCCCCCGTCGCGCTGACCGGGCGGGCGGGCGACTGCTTCCTGGCCGACAACATCGGCATGCACAAGGCCCTGCAGCCGACGCACAGCGACCGGTTGATCGTCGTCACCGAATACACGCTGCTGCGCAACCGGTTCGGCCCGTTGACGCCGGTGCTGCCGAATCCGGACCGCCGCTACGACCCCTACGTCAACCGGGTGTACCTGCGGAGTTAGCGCGTCCGGTGGGACCGGTGCGCCGGGGGGAGGGCTTTCCATCCGCCCGCCTTTCCGGCACGCTGACTCCATGAAACCCGATCCCAGCTTCGAGTTTCCCGTCCGCACGGCGGGGGAGCATGCGGCGGACGCGGTTGTCCACGCCATCGGCGTGATCGCCGGTCTGATCGGCGCGTCCTGGCTGCTGGTCGTGACGGCGGGGCACGTCTCCGCCACCGAGATGGTGTCGCTGGCGGCCTACGGCGCCGGGCTGGTCGGCATGCTGAGCGCGTCGGCCGCCTACAATCTGGCCCCGCCGGGGCGGCGCAAGGCGGTGCTGCGGCGGATCGACCATGCGATGATCTATGTGATGATCGCCGGAAGCTACACCCCCTTCACCCTGAACCGGCTGGACGGCGCCGCGGGAATCCCGCTGGGCGTGGCGGTGTGGGTGGTGGCGCTGGGTGGGGTGGCGCTGAAGCTGTTCGCCTCCTGGCGGTACGAACGGCTGGGCTTCGTCCTCTATCTGGGGCTCGGCTGGGCCATCCTGTCGGTGGCCGAACCGCTGTGGCGGTCGCTGGCCCCGGAAACGCTGCTTCTGCTGTCGGTGGGCGGGGTGGTCTACACGGTGGGCGCCTTCATCCACACGATGGACCGCCTGCCCTACAACATCCCGGTCTGGCATGCGCTGGTCGTCATCGCGGCCTCCTGCCACTTCGCCGCCGTCGCGCGGGAATTCGTGGTGACATGAGGGTGGTGACATGAAGGACGAGGGGCCTCGCGAAAGGCCCCCCGCGGATTCCATCAATGCACGGTCGTCACAGGCTGGGTAGCGCCGTTGCCGGTCTGGGCGCTGCGCACCTGGGCCGAAACGGGCAGGCCGTCGATGGTCAGCTCGCCGCCCTCGGCCCCCACCTTGACCGTCTGGCCATCGGCGATGCGGCCTTCCAGGATCATGGTGGCCAGCGGGTTCTGAAGCTCCCGCTGGATCACCCGCTTCAGCGGACGCGCGCCGTAGACCGGGTCGTAGCCGGCCTCGGCCAGCCATTCCGTCGCCGCCCCGTCCACCTCCAGCGTGATGTCGCGGTCGGCCAGCATGCGGACCAGCCGGCCCAACTGGATCGTCACGATCCCGCCCATGTGGCTGCGGTCCAGCCGGTGGAACAGCAGGATCTCGTCCAGCCGGTTCAGGAATTCCGGCCGGAAGTGGGCGCGCACCACCTCCATCACCTCGTCGCGCACGGCGCCGCTGTCCTGGCCTTCCGGCTGGGCCGCCAGGATCTCGGAGCCGAGGTTCGAGGTCATGATGATGACCACGTTGCGGAAATCCACCGTCCGCCCCTGCCCGTCCGTCAGGCGCCCGTCGTCCAGCACCTGGAGCAGCACGTTGAAGACGTCCGGATGGGCCTTCTCCACCTCGTCGAACAGGACGACCTGATAGGGCCGGCGGCGCACCGCCTCGGTCAGCGCCCCGCCCTCCTCGTAGCCGACATAGCCCGGAGGCGCGCCGATCATGCGGGCGACGGAGTGCTTCTCCATGTATTCCGACATGTCGAGCCGGACCATGGCCGTCTCGTCGTCGAACAGGAATTCGGCCAGCGCCTTGGTCAGCTCCGTCTTGCCGACGCCGGTCGGCCCGAGGAACAGGAAGGAGCCGATGGGCCGGTTGGGGTCCTGCAAACCGGCGCGGGCGCGGCGGACGGCGTTGGAGACCGCCACGATGGCCTCGTCCTGCCCGATCACGCGGGTCTTCAGGCGGGTTTCCATCGCCAGCAGCTTTTCCCGCTCGCCGGCCAGCATCTTGTCCACCGGAACGCCGGTCCAGCGGCTGACCACGGCGGCGATGTCGCTGTCGCGCACCTCCTCGTTCAGCATGCGGTTGGCCGTGCTTTCCTCCGCGGCCTTCAGCCTCTTCTCCAGGTCCGGGATGACGCCGTAGGCCAGTTCGCCGGCGCGGCCCCAGTTGCCGTCGCGCTGGGCCTGCTCCAGCTCGGTGCGGGCCTTCTCCAGGTCCTCCTTGATCTTCTGCGCGCCCTGGAGCTGGTCCTTCTCGGCCTGCCACTTGGCGGTCAGCTCGGCGGATTCCTGCTCCAGGTCGGCCAGTTCGCCTTCCAGGTTGGCGAGCCGGGCGCGCGAGGCGTCGTCGGATTCGCGCTTCAGCGCCTCCCGCTCGATCTTGAGCTGGATGATGCGGCGGTCCAGCTCGTCGATGTTCTCCGGCTTGCTGTCCACGGCCATGCGCAGGCGGCTGGCCGCCTCGTCGATCAGGTCGATGGCCTTGTCGGGCAGGAAGCGGTCGGTGATGTAGCGGTTCGACAGGGTCGCCGCCGACACGATGGCGCCGTCGGTGATGCGCACGCCGTGGTGCACCTCGTACCGCTCCTTCAGGCCGCGCAGGATGGAGATGGTGTCCTCCACCGTCGGTTCCGGCACGAAGACGGGTTGGAAGCGCCGGGCCAGCGCGGCGTCCTTCTCGATATGCTTGCGGTATTCGTCCAGCGTGGTGGCGCCGACGCAGTGCAACTCGCCGCGCGCCAGCGCGGGCTTCAGCATGTTGGAGGCGTCCATGGCGCCGTCCGCCTTGCCGGCCCCGACCAGCGTGTGCAGCTCGTCGATGAAGACGATGATCTCGCCCGCCGCCGCCTGGATTTCCTGGAGCACGGCCTTCAGCCGCTCCTCGAACTCGCCGCGGTACTTGGCGCCGGCCACCATGCCGGCGAGGTCGAGCGACAGCAGCTTCTTGTTCTTCAGCCCTTCCGGCACGTCGCCCTTGACGATGCGCTGGGCGAGTCCCTCCACGATGGCGGTCTTGCCGACGCCCGGCTCGCCGATCAGGACGGGGTTGTTCTTGGTGCGGCGGGCCAGCACCTGGATGGTGCGGCGGATTTCCTCGTCGCGCCCGATGACGGGGTCGAGCTTGCCCTCGCGCGCCGATTCGGTCAGGTCGCGGGTGTATTTCTTCAGCGCGTCATAGCTCTGCTCGGCGCTGGCGGTGTCGGCGGTGCGGCCCTTGCGGACCTCGTTGATCGCGGTGTTGAGCGCCTGCGGGGTGACGCCCGCGCGCTTCAGCACGGTGGCGGAGGGCGTCCCGTCGGCCATGGCGAGCGCCAGCAGGATGCGCTCCGCCGTGACGTAGCTGTCGCCGGCCTTCTTGGCGACCGCCTCGGCCTGCTCGAACACGCGGGACAGTTCCGGAGTCAGGTACACCTGACCGGCGCCGCTGCCTTCCACCTTGGGCTGCTTGTCCAGTTCGGCGTCCACGCCCGACAGCGCCAGCGCGGGGTCGCCGCCGGCCGCACGGATCAGGTTGGCCGCCAAGCCTTCCTTGTCGTCCAGAAGGGTCTTCAGCAGATGTTCCGGCGTCAGCCGCTGATGGCCGCGCCGAAGGGCCAGGGTCTGCGCCGCCTGCACGAAGCCACGGCTGCGCTCGGTGTACTTTTCGAAATCCATGATGTGCTCCCTTCATCGCCGACCGTCCGCGAGGCAGCCCGGTCAGTCCGATCCACGTTACCAGTGCGATCCGCAAGGATGCATGCGTCGCCGTAGATGTGGGAGAGGCCCATTCGTATGCAAGACCCCCCGGCATGCGTGGTTATTGCTTTTGTCGGACCCGCGCCGAATGGGTGACTTTCCGGACCCGGCCGGAAAAGGCTAGGCTTTTCGCCCGAATTCGCGGAACACCCCCTTCATGACGGCGACGCCCACCAGCACCCCGCGCAATCCCTCTCCCACGGCCTTGCGGCCCGCCCTGGCGTCTCCCCTTATGCGGCTGGCCTGGCATGGCCGCAACGTCTGGCATTGGATGGCGCGCCCGCTGACCATGGGGGTGCGGGGGATCATCCTGGACGACTCGGGAGCCGGGGAAGGCGCCGGTGACCGTCCGGCCTCGGTTCTTCTGATCCGACACAGCTATGTCGGCGGCTGGCATTTTCCAGGCGGCGGAGTCGGAAAAGGGGAGAGTCTGGTGGAGGCCATGAAGCGCGAGGTGCGGGAGGAGGTCGGGTTGACGGTGGAAAGCGGCCCGCAGCCCCTCGGCGTCTACGCCCGCTTCCGGCACGGGGCGAGCGACCATGTGGCGGTCTTCGTCGCGCGCGGGTGGTCGGGCACGCCCAGGGCGGACGGGCTGGAAATCCTGGAGGCGCGCTTCTTCCCGCTGGACCGGCTGCCGGAGGACACCTCCCCCGCCACGCGGCGGCGGATCGCCGAGTTCCTGGGAAAGGAACCTTTGGCCGAGCGGTGGTGATGGTTTTCAATTGGGACGGTTGACAGAAGCGAACCGGTCCCACCATTGTGCAATGCAATGACCGCGACCCTCGCCGCCATACGCCGCTATCCCATAAAGGGGCTCAGCGGCCAGGATCTTCCCGCCGTTGACCTCGTCACCGGCCAACCCATTCCTTTTGACCGGCGCTTCGGCCTGCTGCACGGCCCGGCGGCCCTGACCCCGGATGTCGAGGGCTGGCGCCCCAACGAGGATTTCTTCACGCTCGACCGGAACGAGAAGCTGGCGCTGCTCGACACCGAGTTCGAGGAGGCCACCCAGTCGCTGATCATCCGGCGCGGCGGAAAGCAGGTGTCGCGCGGGCGTCTGGACCAGCCGATGGGCCGGATGCTGATCGAGCAGTTCTTCGCCGCCTATCTCGCGGGGGCCGCTCCCGGCCTGCCCAAGCTGGCGGAGGCCAAGGGCACCGCCGAGGGTGGGGGCTGGTCCTTCACCGACCGGGAGGAGGCCGCCGTCTCCATCCTGAACCTCGCCAGCGTGCGCGATCTGGAGGAGCGGGTGGCCAAGCAGCCGGTCGACCCGCGCCGCTTCCGCGCCAACCTGATGATCGACGGGCTGGAGCCCTGGGTGGAGCGCCAGTGGATCGGCGCCCTGCTGACCATCGGCGGCACCACGCTGCGCATCTGCGACCACAAGGATTGCCGCCCGTCCAGCGAGGTCAACCCGGCGACCGGCGCGCGCGACTTCAACACGCTTCCCGTTCTGGAGCGCGGCTACGACCACACGCAGTGCGGCGTCTATGCCCGGGTGGTGCATGGGGGCCGGATCGCGGTGGGCGACCCGGTGTCGCTGTCCGAAGACGCGTCGTCCTGAAGCCGGGTCCTGAAGCCGGAGCGCCGGCTCCAGGACTGACGGAATTCAAACCTTCGGGATTGCCCTTCGGAATTGCCTTCGAGACTCAGGCGTTCAGGGGCGCCCGCTCGTCGGCGGCGCCGTCGGTCTCTTCGCCGACATCGCCAGCGTCCTCATCCTCGGAGAGGCCGGACAGGCTGGGCTGCGGGCCAAGACCGTTGCCGCCGACGTTGCCGCGCTGGCGGTTCTCGGATTCCTGGATCTGGTTGATGATGCGGAAATAATGCTCCGCGTGCTGCAGGTAGTTTTCCGCCTGGACGCGGTCGCCGGACGACGAGGCGTCGCGGGCCAGCGCCAGATACTTCTCGTGAACCTGCCACGCGTTGCCGCGGATGCGCACGTCCGGACCATTGCTGTCGAAGGTCTGGTGACGCAGCGGAACGTTCTGCCGGCGGCTGCCACCGCCGCCACCTCCGCCACCACCGCCGCCGTTGCCACGACCGCGCGAGCGCCTGGAGTTCGGTCCTTGTCTCATTTGGCTCTTATGGCCCCATGTAAGAGAAGTGCAATCCCGCGAACGCCCTGGCTGACCATCCGGTCGCCGGGCCCGCCGCGGAACCAACCGCGGATGGGTCGCAGGGATCAAACCGACGCGCCCAACCGACCAACCGGTCCGCCATCTCGGACGTCCGCCCAACCGCGCGGGGTTTCCGAAGGCCATGGGTATGCCCCGGGATGGTCGTCCCTGGGCCGTCGTCGTACCAGCACCCTACTGGGGACGGCGCGTCAATCCAACCTTTTTTTTGGGGGATAGGGCGATTTCACGCGCCCAACCTCGCGAGGACGCAGCGTTCCACACCGCCCAAATCCCGGAAGACGCCCACCGGCTCCAGCCCCGCGGCGGCCAGCAGTTCCGCCACGTCGGCGGCCTGCCCCTGCCCGACCTCCAGCCCTGCCAGCCCGCCCGGCCGGAGCAGGTCCGGCATCTGCCCGGCGATGATCCGGTAGGCGTCCAGCCCGTCCGTCCCGCCGTCCAGCGCGCGCAGCGGGTCGTGCTCCCGCACTTCCGGGTCCAGGGTGGCGATGTCGGCGCTGGGGATGTAGGGCGGGTTGGAGACGACCACGTCGAACCGCTCGGCCAACCCGGCGCCCCAGTTCCCGGTCTGGAAGCGCGCCCGCTCCGCCAACCCGTTGCGCGCCGCGTTCTCCATGGCGGCGGCGACCGCGCCGGGGCTGAGGTCCACCCCCAGGCCGGTGGCGTCGGGCAATTCCGCCAGCAGCGCCAGCAGGATGCAGCCCGTTCCGGTGCCGAGATCGAGCAGCCGCAGCGGCGCGGTCCGGTCCGGCAGGGATTTCAGCACCGCCTCGACCAGCGTCTCGGTGTCGGGCCGCGGCTCCAGCGTGTCGGGGTTGAGGGCGAGGTCGATCGTCCAGAACTCGCGATGGCCAAGGATGCGCCCCACCGGCTCCCGCGCCGCCCGCCGCGCGACCAGAGCGAGGACGCGGGCCGCGTCGGAGTCGGGGATGGGGTCGTTGGCCTTGATGAACAGGTCCGAGCGGGTGAGGCTCAGCGCGTGTTCGACGAGCAGGCGCGCGTCGAGGTCCGGCGTGTCCACCCCGGCCTCGCGCAGGCTGGATTCGGCGGTGCGGCGGAGTTGGTGAAGCGTGATGGTCATTTTTCCCCCACCCCGGCCCTCCCCCGCTGGGCGGGGGAGGGAGAATGATGCGGCCCCTTGTCCCCTCCCCCGCCCAGCGGGGGAGGGTTAGGGTGGGGGCCTACACAGGCAGGCACACCATGGCCAGAGACCCGACCCTCAAGCTCCGCGCCCGTGACATGCGCACCCAGCCCACGGATGCCGAAAGGGTGTTGTGGCGCTACCTGCGCCAGAGTCAGTTGGGGGGGTGGAGATTCCGCAGGCAACATCCGCTGCCTCCTTACATCCTCGATTTCGCCTGCCTTGACGTGTGTGTCGCCGTCGAAGTCGACGGCGGCCAGCACGCCGATTCCACCTACGACTCCGCTCGGGACGAACATCTGAGACAACACGGCTGGCGGGTCCTGCGCTTTTGGAACAACGACGTGCTGAACAACCCGGAGGGCGTCGCGGCGGCGATCATCGCCGCCATCGGCGGGCCGAAGCTCCCCGAAGAAGAATAACAGACCGCCCTACTGCAATTCCGACAGCCGTGCCGCCTGATCCTCGGCCGTCAGGGCGTCGATCAGCTCGTCCAGCGCTTCGCCCGCCATCACCTTGTCGATCTTGTAGAGCGTCAGGTTGATGCGGTGGTCGGTCACCCGGCCTTGCGGGAAGTTGTAGGTGCGGATGCGCTCCGACCGGTCGCCGGAGCCCACCTGGCTCTTGCGGTCGGCGGCTCGGGCCTTGTCCTTCTCCGCGCGCTCCCGTTCGTAGAGGCGGGCGCGCAGCACCTTCAATGCCTTGGCCTTGTTCTTGTGCTGGCTCTTCTCGTCCTGCTGGCTGACCACGAGGCCGGTCGGCAGGTGGGTGATGCGCACCGCGCTGTCCGTCGTGTTCACCGACTGGCCGCCGGGACCGCTGGAGCGGAACACGTCGATGCGCAGGTCCTTCTCGTCGATGTGGATGTCCACCTCCTCCGCCTCGGGCAGCACCGCGACGGTGGCGGCGGAGGTGTGGATGCGCCCCTGCGTCTCGGTCGCCGGGACCCGCTGCACGCGGTGGACGCCCGATTCGAACTTCAGCCGGGCGAACACGTTGCGCCCGGTGATGTTGGCGATGGCCTCCTTGTAGCCGCCAATGCCGGTCTCGCTGACCTCCATCGTCTCGAACCGCCAGCCGTGCAGCCCGGCGTAGCGGCGGTACATCTCGAACAGCTCCGCGGCGAACAGGGCCGCCTCGTCGCCGCCGGTGCCGGCGCGCACCTCCAGGATGGCGTTCTTCTCGTCCGCCTCGTCCTTGGGCAGAAGGGAAATCTGAACGCGGCGCTCCAGGTCGGGGATGCGGCGGGCGAGGTCGGCGAACTCCTCCTCCGCCAGAGCCTTCATGTCCGGGTCGCCACCGGGGTCGGCGATCATACCGGCGAGGTCGGCGGCCTCCGCCTTCGCCTTCTTCAGCTCCGCGATGGCCTCGGCCACCGGGGTCAGGTCGGCGTATTCCTTCGACAGCCGGGCGAAGTCCGCCGGGTCCACCGTTCCCGCCGCCATCGCGTCCCGCAGCTCGTCATGGCGGGCCACGACCCTATTGAACTTCTCGTCCAGGCTCACGTCGCTCGTCCTTATCCAAATCGCTCCCGACGGGCTCGTCCAGCCGGAACAGCCGGAACAGCAGCCGTTCCGCCGCCGCCCGCTCCGCCAGACCGGCACCGTCCGGGTCCGCCGCCATGGCGCGCAGCGCCTCCGACGGGCCGTGCAGCAGCCGGTTGACCAGCAGCCGGGTCGCCGACGCCGCGTCCAGCCCCCGCTGCTCGTCCAGCAGGCGCCGCCGCTCCGTCTCGAAATGCGTCCGCAGCGCCGCCACGGCGGGCACCGCGGCGCGTTCGGCCCGGTGGCGGGCGAAGGCCGCAACGGCCTCGTCCACGATGGTCCAGGCCGCCTGGGTCGCCGCCTCGCGCCCCACCCGCCCCTGAAGCGCCACGCGCTCCAGGTCGGCGAGGTCGTAGACGAAGGCCTCGTCCAGCCCGGCGACGTCCGGGTCCACGTCGGCGGGGATCGCCGCGTCCACCACGAACACCGGGCGCCGGCGGCGGCGCTTCAACGCCGCCCCCAACTGCTGTGCGGAGAGGATATAGCGCCCCAGACCCGCCGCGGTCACCACGATATCCGCGCCCGCGAGCGCCGAATCGAGATCCGCCCAGGGCGCGAAGTGGCTGTCCATACGCCGCGCCGCCGCTTCGGCCCGGCGGTCCACCGGGGCGGCGACGGTCAGGCGCCCCAGCCCGGCCTCCCGCAACCCCTCCAACACCAGGGCGCCCATGTCGCCCAGCCCCATCAGCAGGCCGGTGCAGCGCTTCAGATCGCCGTGCAGGTCGCGCGCCACCTGGACCGCCGCGGCGACCAGCGATGTGGCGCCCTCCGCGATGGGAGTCTCGCGGCGCACCCGCTTGGCGGCGCCGTAGGCGGCCTGGAGAAGCCCTTCCAGTTCCGGCCCGCTCAGGCCCGCAGCGGCGGCGTGGCGGTGGGCGGCCTTGACCTGCCCCAGGATGTGCGGCTCACCCACGATCTGGCTGTCGAGCGAGCAGGCGACGGCAAAGACGTGCCGCACCGCCGCCGGACCGGTCAGGGTGTAAAGCTGCCCGGCGAGGTCGGTCTCGCTCAGGCCCACCCGCTCCGCCATGATCCCGGCGATGATGAGCGCGGCCTCGTTCGGGCGCTCGTGGACCGCCTGCACCTCCACCCGGTCGCAGGTGCTGAGCCACAGGGCCTGCGCGATTCCGGCGGCGTTCAGCCGCTCCAGCATCGCCGGCACCTCCGCCTCCTCCGTCGTCAGACGGTCGCGGATCGCGCCGGAGCAGGACCGGTGGCTGGCGCCGATGACGAAGTAGGAAGCGGTCACTCTGACTTTGGCCCAGGCCGCGGCACGCCCCACAAGGATCGCGGCACGGCCCACAAGGATGACGGGATTGCCGCGGATTTAAGCACGGATGGCACGGAGCGTCCCTGATTCAATTTCCGCCCGCGCCGGTTCCGTCACCCGGCGGCCTTTTCCGCCGCTTTTTCCGCCGCCTTGGCGGCCTCGATCTCGGCGGCCTTCTTCTCGACCAGCCCGACGAGGTGATCCACGATGTCCTGGTCCTTCAGCCGGTGGTCGGTGACGCCGGACAGATAGACCTGATGGGTGTTGTTGCCGCCGCCGGTCAACCCGATATCGGTTTCCCGCGCCTCGCCGGGGCCATTGACCACGCAGCCGATGACCGACAGGGTCAGCGGCGTCGTGATGTGGGCCAGCCGCGCCTCCAGCGTTTCCACCGTCTTGATGACGTTGAAGTTCTGCCGCGCGCAGCTCGGGCAGGAGATGACCGTGACGCCGCGCCGCCGCAGGCCCAGCGACTTCAGCATCTCATAGCCGACCTGGACTTCCTCCGCCGGCTCGGCGGACAGGGACACGCGGATGGTGTCGCCGATGCCCGACCACAGCAGCATGCCCAGCCCGATGGACGATTTCACCGTCCCGGCGCGCAGACCGCCGGCCTCCGTGATGCCGATGTGCAGCGGGTAGTCGCAGGCCTCGGCCAAGCCCTGGTAGGCGGCGACGGCCAGGAACACGTCGGACGCCTTCACCGAGATCTTGAACTCGGTGAAATCATGGTCCTCCAGGATCTTGGCGTGGTTGAGCGCGCTCTCCACCAGGGCTTCCGGGCAGGGCTCGCCGTACTTCTCCAGCAGGTCCTGCTCCAGGGAGCCGGCGTTGACGCCGATGCGCATGGAGCAGCCGTAATCCTTGGCCGCCTTCACCACCTCGCGCACCCGCTCCGCCGAGCCGATGTTGCCGGGGTTGATGCGCAGACAGGCGGCGCCGCTTTCCGCGGCCTCGATGGCGCGCTTGTAGTGGAAATGGATGTCGGCGACGATCGGCACCGACACCTGCGGAACGATCTGCTTCAGCGCCAGCGCCGACTCGCGGTCGGGGCAGGAGACGCGCACGATGTCGGCGCCCACCCGCTCCGCCGCCTGGATCTGCGCGACCGTCGCGGCCACGTCGGCGGTCGGCGTGTTGGTCATGGTCTGCACCGAGATCGGCGCGTCGCCGCCGACGAGCACGTTGCCCACCCGGATCTGGCGGGATTTGCGGCGGAGGATCTGGCGGTAGGCGCGCAGGCTGCTCATGGGCTGTGGCCTCGGGGCATGAAATAGGGTCCGGCGCGCTCTTATAGCGCAGCCGGCGTTACGCCTGAAGTGCGGTCCGCCGCGCCGGATTCAAGGGAAAATGCCGTAAGCGGCCCGCCCCTGGTGGGTGGCTCAATGGGCGGGAGCGGAGCCGCGCAAGGTCGGGGCGTGCTGGTCCAGCGACACGTCGCGCAGCACCTGCCCGACGGCCCCCAGCGGGGCGCCTTCCACCCCATCCGTGACGACGACCAGCCCGCCCGCGTTGCCGGTGCGGACGCGGATGCCGGACCGGTCGGGCACGCGGTAGACGTCGCCCGGCTTCAGCACGCGGGTGAAGATGATCTCGCCGCTGTTGTCGCGCACCTGAATCCAACTGTCCTGCGTGGCGCGGAGCTGGATGCGCGAGGCCGCGTTCTGCGTACCGTAGACCTTCGACGGCAGCGCCCCGTCCGCGGCGGGCGGCGGAGCGGCGGGAGCCGCGGGCGGCAGGCTGGCGATGGCCGGGGCGGCGGGGGTCAGCGGGGTCGGTTCCTGCGTGGCGCCTTCGGACTCGTCGTCCTCCGCCGGGGGCGGCGGAACGTTCACCACCGCCGATGGAGCGGGTGCCGCCGGAGTGGGCACAGGTGCCGCCGCGGGGGTGTTCGGCTTGGCGGCCACCGGAGCGGGAGCGGGCGCGGGTTTGGCAGGGGCCGGAGCGGCGGGCGGCGGGGCAACCGGAACTTGGCTGACTGGAGCCGGGGCCGGAGCGGGAGCCGCCGCGGGGGCCGGAGCGACCGTGGAGGCACCGCCGACCGCGGGCGGTGCGGCAGCCGGAGCCGGGGCCTCCGCCGTCACGGTCGGGGCGGGGGCGGCGGGCGATTCGGCGGGCACCGGGGCCGGAGCGTTCTGGCTGCCGTTGATGGGGTTTCCGTTGAAGGGCAGCGTGTCGAGCAGCGAGACCAGCCGGTCGGGCAGGGTCGGGACCAGATCGACCATGGACCGGTCGGTCGCCGACAGATAGTACCAGCCGCCATAGACGATTCCCGCCAGCACCATCGTGCCCAGCAGGACCGTGCCGCCGGGGATGCGGCCTTCCGGCACCGGCGTCGGGAAATAGAGCTGCTGGTTGCGCGTGCGGCCCGCCGCCTCGTCCTTGTAGCGGGTGAGGATGGTGTCCGGGTCCAGCCCCAGGCATTCGGCGTAGGACCGCAGGAAGCCCGCCGCGTAGGCGGTGCCCGGCAGTTCCTCGAACCGGCCCGCCTCGATGGCCTGCAAGTAGGGGTAGCGGATGCGCAGCATCGTCGCGACCTCGCGCAGGTCGTAACCGAGGCTCTCGCGTGTCTCGCGCAGGGTGTCGGACACGCTGGGGCCGGACTGCGCCGGGCCGTCCTGCGCGGGGTCGTAACTGCCGAAAACCTTGCGCTTGCCCATCATCTCAACCGTACCGTCGCCTCGGAAGCCTTATATACGCCCTTCGTCCGGACCGCTGTAACAAAACGCCGCCGTTGGAGGCCCTCGCACCGGGCCCCCACCCACAACCACCCCACCAAACCGCCTCAGATGATGACGCCGTGGTCCTTGGCGAAGGTGCGCAGCTTGTCGCGCAGGCTGTGGTCGCCCCGCTGGTACAGCCCGCCCATGTACTGGCGCAGCGCCGCCACGTCCAGGGAGCGGAGCATCGTCTTCACCGGCCCGACCGAGGGCGGCGACATGGACAGCGAGCGGAATCCGATGCCGATCAGCGCCATGGCGTCCAGAGGGCGCCCGGCCATCTCGCCGCAGATGCTGACCGGGACGCCGGCGTCGCCGCAGGCCTCCACCAGCCGCCGCAGCAGGCTGAGCATGGCCGGCGCCAGCGGGTCGTACCGTCCGGAGGTGCGCGGGTTGCCGCGGTCGCTGGCGAAGATGTACTGGGTCAGGTCGTTGGAGCCGACCGACAGGAAATCCACCCGCGGCAGCAGGGCGGGCAACTGCCAGAGCAGAGCCGGCACCTCGATCATCGTGCCGACCCGCAACCGGCTGGGCGGTTCGAAGCCCTGGCCTTCCAGGCGGGCGATCTCCAGGTCGAGCAGACGGCGGGCGGCGTCGAACTCAGCCACCTCCGCGATCATCGGGAACATCACCGACAGCGGGCGCCCGCTGGACGCGCGCAGCAGGGCGCGCAACTGCTGGCGCAGAAGCGACGGGTGGTCCAGCCCGATGCGGATGGCCCGCCAGCCGAGCGCCGGATTCTCCTCCCCCTCGCTCGCCGCGATGTAGGGCAGCATCTTGTCGCCGCCCACATCCAGCGTGCGGAACACCACCGGCTTGTCGTCGGTCTGGTCGAGGATTCGGGAATAGAGGTCCGTCTGCGCGCGGACGTCCGGGTAGGTCGAACGCACCATGAAGGGGATTTCGGTGCGATAGAGGCCGATCCCCTCCGCCCCGCTGGCCTTCAGATGCGGCAGGTCGATCAGCAGGCCGCAGTTCAACTGTATGGAGATCGGAACGCCGTCCCGCGTCACCGAAGGAAGCGCGCGGATCGCCTCGTACATCTGCTCCTTGCGGGCACGCAGCGCGACGGCCTCCGCGAAGGCCATCTGGATGTCCTCCGCCGGGCGGACGAAGGCCTGCCCGTGGTCGCCGTCGACGATCACCGGGTCCAGCGGCTCGATCCGGGTCAGCGCGTCCGGCGCCTGCACCACGGGGATGTTCAGCGCCCGGGCCACGATGCAGACATGGCTGGACGGCGAGCCTTCCTCCAGAATCACGCCGCGCAGCCGGCGCTGATCGTAATCCAGCAGTTCCGCCGGCCCCAAGGAGCGGGCGACCAGCACGATCTCGTCCGGCAGGGTGCTTCCGTCGGCCTCCGACTTGCGCCCGGCGAGGTGCTGGAGCAGCCGGTTGGTGAGATCCTCCAGGTCGAGCAGCCGTTCGCGGATGTAGGGGTCCGTCAGGTGGCTCATGCGGGCGCGGGTGTCGTTCTGCACCTGCTGCACCGCCGCTTCCGCCGTCAGCCCGACGCGGATCGCCTCGCGGATGCGCGACAGCCACCCGCGGTCCTCCGCGAACATGCGGTAGGTTTCCAGGATGTCCTTCGGCTCGCTCAAACCCGCCAGCGCCGCCGCGTTCAGCAGGTCGTCGATGGCGCTGTGCATGGTGGCGATGGCGGCGTTCAGCCGCTCCAGCTCGCTCTCCGCATCCTCGGCCACCATCTGGCGGATGGTGAGCTGCGGGCGGTGGATCACCGCCAGCCCCATCGCCAGACCGCTGGCCAGCGAGGTGCCCGACAGGCGCGCCGGCAGCAGCGCCGGATCGCCGGTGGAGGCGACCTCCTGCGGGTTGACCAGCTCGCCCTGGGCGACCAGTTCGGCCACCACCATGGCGATGGTCTGGAGCGTCTCGACCTCGACCTCGGTGTAGCGGCGGCGGTCCTTGTGCTGGATGACCAGGACGCCGCGGACCTTGCCGCCGCGCAGGATCGGCACGCCGGCCAGCGACAGGAACGGGTCCTCCCCCGTCTCCGGGCGGTAGGCGAAGCTGGGGTGCGACGGCGCGTTGTCCAGCGCGATGGGCCGCGCATGGCCGGCGATGTCGCCGACGATGCCCTCGCCCACGCGCAGGCGCGTGTTGTGCACGGCGTCCTGGTTCAAGCCGAGCGTGGAGAACAGCTCCAGCACCTCGCCCGCCCGCATGACATAGCAGGAGCAGACGTCCGCCCCCATCTCCATGCCGATCAGGGTGACGATCTTGTCCAGCCGCTCCTGCCCGGAACCGGACCCCGCCATGACGTCGCGCAGCCGCGCCAGCAACCGGCGGGAGGCGGCGCCGTCGAAACCCGGCGAGGCGGCGGGTATGTCGCCCAGGACGCCGCTCATCTCACGCCGCCCCCAGTATGACCGGCTGGCCGTCGGCTTCGATGGAAACGGCGCGGGCGGTCAGCGCCGCTTCGGCCTGGGCGATCAGGTCGCCGATGATCTCGGCCACCGGCTGTTCGCGGGTGACCAGCCCGACGCTCTGGCCGGCCATCAGGGAGCCGCACTCCACATCGCCTTCGATCACCGCGCGGCGCAGCGCGCCGGCCCAGAAATGCTCGATCTCCAGAGTGCCCTCGTCACGGGTCATCTCGCCGCGGTCGACCTTGGCGATAACCTCGCGCTGGAGTTCCATGAAGCGCTTGGAGCCGGCGTTGGCGAGCGCCCGCACCGGGATCACCGGAAAGCGCGGGTCGATCTGCACCGACGCCTGGGCGTCGCGGGCCGACGCCCTGATGAAGACCTGCTTGAAGCGCGGGTGCGCGATGGATTCGGTGGCGCAGACGAACCGGGTGCCGATCTGCACGCCCGCAGCCCCCTGCTCCAGGTAGGACAGGATGGCTTCCCCGCGACCGATGCCTCCGGCCGCGAAGACCGGGACCTCGCGCAGGTCGGGCAGGATTTCCTGGGCCAGAACGGTGGTGGAGACGGGGCCGATGTGGCCGCCGGCCTCCGTGCCCTCGATCACCAGGGCGTCGATGCCCAGCTTGACCATCCGCTTTCCGCTGACCAGCGTCGGGGCGAAGGTCATGGCGCGGGCGCCGCCGTCCTTGATCCGCTTGATGGTGGCGCCGGACGGGAAGCCCCCGGCGATCACCACATGGCCCACGCCCTGCTCCCGGCAGACGTCGATCAGACGGTCCAGGTCCGGGTGCATGTTGATGAGGTTGACGCCGAAGGGCTTCGCGGTCAGCGCCCGCGTGGCGGCGATCTCCACCGCCAGCAGGTCCGGCGGCATCGAGCCGCAGGCGAGAACGCCGAAGCCCCCGGCGTTGGAGATGGCGGAGACGAGGTGGCGCTCCGACACCCAGCTCATCGCGCCGCCCATGATGGCGGTGCGCGTGCCGAGGAAGGCGCAGCCACGCGCCCACAGCCGGTCGAGCCGGGCGGCGGCGGCCGCCCCATCGGACCCGGCCTTGGACCTGGCGTCGGTCATCGCCGCCCCTCCCCCTTCCGCGCGACTCAGGCCGCGTCCAGCCCGTAGGCGGTGTGCAGAGCGCGCAGCGCCAGCTCCGCATACTCCTCGGCGATCAGGACGGAAATCTTGATCTCGGAGGTGGAGATGACCTGGATGTTGATGCCCTTGTCGGCCAGCGCCTTGAACATGCGCTGCGCGACGCCGGCGTGGCTGCGCATGCCGACGCCGATCACCGACACCTTCACCACGTTGGCGTCGGAGGCGAGGCGCTGGTAGTTCAGTTCGGCCTTGGCGTCCTCCAGCACCTTCACGGCGCGGGCCACGTCGGCCTTGCCGACCGTGAAGGTCAGGTCGGTGGACTTGCCGTCTTCCGACACGTTCTGGACGATCATGTCCACATTGACGGCGTTGTCGGTCAGCGGACCGAAGATGCTGGCCGCCACGCCCGGACGGTCGGCAACGCCGATGAGGGTGATCTTCGCCTCGTCGCGGCTGTAGGCGATGCCGCTCACAACTTCCTTTTCCACGATCTCGTCCTCGTCAACAACAAGGGTACCGGGAAGCGCGCTGCCGGCGGCCTCCTCGAAGCTCGACAGAACCTGCACGCGCACGCGGTGGTTCATCGCCATCTCGACCGAGCGGGTCTGGAGGACCTTGGCCCCCTGCGACGCCAGCTCCAGCATCTCCTCATAGGTGATCTTGGAGAGCTTCTTGGCCTTGGAGACGATGCGCGGGTCGGTGGTGTAGACGCCGTCCACGTCGGTGTAGATGTCGCAGCGGTCGGCCTTCAGCGCCGCCGCGAGCGCGACCGCCGAGGTGTCCGAACCGCCGCGGCCCAGCGTGGTGATCCGCCCGCCCTCGGTCACGCCCTGGAAACCGGCGACCACGGCGACCTCGCCGGTGTTCATCCGCTTGTCCAGCTCCGCCGTGTCGATGGACACGATGCGCGCCTTGCCGTGCGTCTCGTCGCTGTAGATCGGGATCTGCCAGCCGAGCCAGGACCGCGCCTGGATGCCGAGCGACTGCAGCGCGATGGCGAGGAGACCGGAGGTCACCTGCTCGCCCGAAGCGACGATGGCGTCGTATTCGCGCGCGTCGTGCAGCTTGTCGATGTCGTTGCAATATTTCACGAGCTGGTTGGTCACGCCGGACATCGCCGACACGACGACGGCGACCTGATGCCCCGCCTTGACTTCCTGCTCGACCTTGCGGGCCACGTTCTTGATGCGGTCGATGTCGCCGACCGACGTGCCGCCGAACTTGAGGACGATCCGCGCCATACCTCACACCATGTCTGGGCCGGCAAAAAAGCCGGCAGTCCGTGCCCCCGCTCTACCGTTGCCGGCGCGGGGCGGCGTATCCATACTCTGTCGATCACAGCGAGGCAAGTTCGCCCCGCAATTGTTCTCGCAAACCAAGCATACGGGATTTCTTTCATGACCGCGACCGCCGGAACCGCAGGCACTGTGGACCCCGAGGATATCGCCCGCTTTTCGGCCATCGCCGCGGAATGGTGGGACCCCACGGGCAAATTCCGGCCCCTGCACCGGCTGAACCCGCTGCGGCTGGCCTACATCCGCGACACGCTGTGCCGCCGGCTGGGCCGCGATCCCATGGCGGCGGAGCCGCTGAAGGGCCTGCGCATCGTCGACATCGGCTGCGGCGGCGGCCTGCTGTCCGAACCCGTCGCCCGCATGGGCGCCACCGTGGTGGGAATCGACGCGGCGGAGCGGAACGTACGGACCGCGGCGGCCCACGCCGCGGAGACCGGTACACCCGTGGATTACCGCGCCACCACCGCCGAAGCCCTTGCGGCGACCGGCGAACGGTTCGACGCCGTCCTGGCGATGGAGGTGATCGAGCATGTCGCCGACGTTCCGCTGTTCGTGAAGTCCTGCGCGGAGCTTCTGGCGCCGGGCGGCGCGCTGTTCCTGGCGACCCTGAACCGCACGCCGAAATCCTTCGCGCTGGCCATCGTCGGGGCGGAGTACATCCTGCGCTGGCTGCCCCGCGGCACCCACAATTGGCGCCAGTTCCTGCGCCCCGGCGAGGTGGCCGCCGCCGTACGCGCGGAAGGGCTGGCGATTCGCGACCTCACGGGCATCACCTACAACCCGCTGTCCGACGAGTTCCGCCTGAACCCGCGCGATCTCGACGTGAACTACATGGGCTGGGCGGAGCGGGTGTGAGCGTACGGGGGGCCGTACGTGCGTGCGTACGCGCTGCAACGGGCCCCCACCCTAACCCTCCCCCACCTTCGGCGAGGGAGGGAACTCCGCTGCTCGCCCCTAAATCCCCTCCCCCGCGAAGTGGGGGAGGGTCAGGGTGGGGGCCCAATGCGACGACAAAGCAGGCCCAAAACGAAAAACGGGAGAGCCGCCGGCTCTCCCGTTTCCCGTCTCCACGCAGACGCTTTGTTACGCCGCGTGGCTGGCTTCGTGTTGGGTCAGCAGGGCGTAGATCGCGTCCGCCGTGTCCGACCCACGCAGCTTTTCGCACATGGACTGGTCGCGCAGCAGGCGCGACACACGGGCCAGCGCCTTCAGATGGTCGGCGCCGGCATGATCCGGAGCCAGCAGCAGGAAAATCAGATCGACCGGTTGCTCATCGATCGCATCGAAGTCGATGGGCCGCTCCAGCCGGGCGAAGACGCCGTGGACGCGGTCGAGGTTGGGCAGCTTGCCGTGCGGGATGGCGATGCCATGGCCCACACCGGTGGTGCCCAACCGCTCGCGTTCCAGCAGGACGTCGAAGATCGCCCGTTCGTGCTGGCCGGTCAGCTCGGCCGCCTTGCGCGCCAAGTCCTGCAGGGCCTGCTTTTTGCTGCCGGCCTTCAGGTTCGGGAGGATGGCGTGCGGCGTGATGAGATCGAGCATGACGCTATGGGTGTGGTTGAAACGCAGGCCGGACTCAGGCGCCGGCCTTCTCCGCCGGGTCCACCCAACCGATGTTGCCATCGGCGCGGCGGTAGACCAGGTTCAGGCGGCCATGGGCGCCGTTGCGGAACAGAAGGGCCGGAGCGTCCGCCAGTTCCATGCGCATCACCGCCTCGCTGACCGCCAGGGTCGCGATGGAGGTTTCCATTTCGGCGATGACCATGGGCTGCACGGCCTCGGCAGCGGCCTCCTCGCTCTCCACATGGGCTTCGTCCTTCTCCGCTTCCAGGATCTGGTAACGGGCCGGGACGGCTTCCAGCGCGGCGGCGTCGACGGTGTGGTGGTTGCGCAGGCGGCTCTTGTAGCGGCGCAGGCGCTTGGCCAGCTTCTCGCACGCGGTGTCGAAGGCCGGATAGGGCTCGGTGGCGTCGGAGGCGCTCTGCAGAACGATCCCACGACCGACATGGACCTGAATGTCGGCCTTGAACAGGTGCGCTTCACGCGTCAGGACGACGTTGGCTTCGATCGGCTTGTTGAAATACTTGCCGACGACGGTGTTCAGGCTGTCCGCGACGTGGGTGCGCAGAGCGTCGCCAACGTCAAGCTGCTTGCCTTTGACGGTCAGTTGCATTTTGGGATGTTTCCAATCTGGTCCGCGATGGACATAGGACGACGGAAGGCCGCCACGTGCGGACGGGGACCATAGTGACGGCGGTATGGGCTGTCAATGAAGGACGGCCCCCTTCCGGCCCGGTTACATGCGTGACATCTTGGCACGGCGTCGCTGCACCGATGACGGTATGCGCATCGCTTCACGATACTTCGCCACCGTCCGGCGCGCAATGTCGATCCCTTCGCCGCGCAGGATTTCGACAATTTTATCGTCCGACAGGACGTCCTCGGGCTTTTCGGCGTCGATCATCGCCTTGATGCGGTAACGGACGGCCTCCGCCGAGTGGGCCGCCTGCCCGTCCGCCCCCTGGATGGCGGAGGTGAAGAAGTATTTCAGTTCGAACACGCCGCGCGGCGTCGCCATGAACTTGTTGGTCGTGACGCGGCTGACCGTGCTCTCGTGCATGCCGATGGCCTCGGCGATGTCGCGCAGGATCAGCGGCTTCAGATGCGAGACGCCGTGGATGAAGAAGGCGTCCTGCTGCCGGATGATCTCGCTGGCCACCTTCAGGATGGTGGTCGCCCGCTGGTGCAGCGACTTGACCAGCCAGTTCGCCGACTGGAACCGCTCGGTGATGTATTCCTTGTCCGCCTTGTTGCGGGCGGTGCCGGAAATGCGCGCGAAGTAGCGGTGGTCGACCAGCACCCGCGGCAAAGTGTCCGGGTTCAGGTCGATCAGCCAGCCGCCGCCGGGGTTGGCGCGCATCAGGATGTCCGGCGTGACGAGCTGGGCGGGCGTGTGGTCGAAGCTGAGCGCCGGCTTGGGGTTCAGCTTGCGGATCTCCGACACCATGTCGGCGATGTCCTCGGCGTCCACGCCGCAGACCTTCATCAGCGCCGGCAGATTGCGCGCCGCCAGAAGCTCCAGATGGTCGAGCAGGGCCTCCATGGCCGGGTCGAAGCGGTTCTTCTCGCGAAGCTGGATCGCCAGACATTCCTTCAGCGAGCGCGCGAAGATACCCGGCGGGTCGAAGCGCTGGCAGGCGGCCAGCACCCGCTCCACCCGCGCCGGTTCGCAGCCCAACTGCGCCGCAAGCCCGTCGATCTCCAGCCCGGTGATCCAGCCGGCCTCGTCCAGCATGTCGATCAGGGCCAGACCGATGAGCTGGTCGCCAAGGTCCGGCAGGTCGATCTTCAACTGCTCGGTCAGGTGGTCCCGCAGGCTCTTCTGGCCGGTCAGGGTGGCTTCCAGGTTCGAATCGTCGTCCTCGAAGCCGCCGCGCCCGCCGCGCTCCTGCCAGGAACCGTAGACGTCGCTGGACCCGTCCGTTCCGTCGGAGAAGCGGTCGTCGGAGTAGACATTCTCGAAATCGGTGTCGAGCGGCGCGTCGGAGGCCGACCCCATCGTTTCCGAGGCCGTCATCTCCACCGTGTCGCGGGTGCGTCCGTCGGTGATGGGCGGCTGGCGTTCCTCGGGCGCGGCGAGGTCCACCACGCCCGGCTCTCCCCTGCCGTCACCCGCAGCGTCGCCCCCGCCATCGCCGCCCTCCCCGGGACCGCCGTCGCGCTCCAGCAGGGGGTTCTGCTCGATCTCCCGGTCCACGAAGTCCGACAGTTCGATGTTCGACAGTTGCAGCAGCTTGATGGCCTGCTGCAACTGCGGAGTCATCACCAGGGATTGGGTCTGACGAAGATCGAGGCGTTGGCTGAGCGCCATGGGCAGGGAAACCGCACTAGAGGCTGAACCGGTCGCCGAGGTAGACCCGGCGCACATCCTCGTGCGCCACGATCTCGGCCGGCTCTCCCTCCATTAGTACCACACCATCGTGCAAGATGTATGCCCGATCGACGAGGTCGAGCGTTTCGCGGACGTTGTGGTCCGTGATCAGCACGCCGATGCCGCGGTCGCGCAGGTGGCTGACCAGTTCGCGGATGTCGTTCACCGCGATCGGGTCGATGCCGGCCAGCGGTTCGTCGAGCAGGATGAAATGCGGCTGGGAGGCCAGCGCGCGGGCGATCTCCACGCGCCGCCGCTCGCCGCCCGACAGGGCCAGCGCCGGGGCGCGGCGCAGGTGGGTGATGGAGAATTCCGCCAGCAACTCGTCCAGCATCTGCTCGCGCGTGTCGCGGTTGGGCTCCACCACCTCCAGCACGGCGCGGATGTTGTTCTCCACCGACATGCCGCGGAAGATCGACGCCTCCTGCGGCAGATAGCCGATGCCCAGCCGCGCGCGGCGGTACATGGGAAGGGACGTGATGTCCTGCCCGTCCAGCAGGATGGTGCCGGAGTCGGCGGCGATCAGCCCGGTGATCATATAGAAGCAGGTGGTCTTACCCGCCCCGTTGGGGCCGAGCAGCCCGACCGCCTCGCCGCGCTGGACCGTCACGGTCACGTCGCGGACGACGGGACGCTTCTTGTACGCCTTGCCCAGATGTCGCGCCACCAGCCCTTCCGCCGGACGCGCGTCGGCGGAGGGATGGTCCGCCGGGTGACCCGACGGATGACCCGATGAATTTGGGGCGGAAAGGGTCGGGCCGCCGAAATTCCGGTCTTCGATGTCCATGGCCATAGATTCGCTGCCGGGTCGGTCAGGGCTTGGGGGCGGGCTTGGCGCCCGGTTGGGCGGAGGCGGAGGCGGCGCCCGGTGCGCCGGGTTCCTGGCCAGGGACCAGCAGGCCCATCACCCGCCCGCCGGTGGCGGGGCCGGCGATCACCCGGTTGACCTTCGTCCTCATGTTCATCTCGGCGGCTTCGCCGTTGAGCTGGTTGTCGTTACGGGTGATCTTCACGTTGCCCAGAAGCACCGCGGTCTCGTCGGCCACGGAATAGACCAGCTTGTCCGACAGGGCCACGTCGGTGGCGGTGGTCACCACCACGCTGCCGGCCCCGTCGATGCGCTCCATCTGGCTCGAGCCGTCCGGCATCTTCTTGAGCTGGCCGATCAGGATGTCGGCGCGCAGCCGGTCGCCGTTGGCGATGCGCACGGCCACGGCGTCGCCGCGGGCCACCGTCAGGTTCTTGGCCTCGTAATATTCCAGCGTGTCGCGCGCCGTGACGATGTCGGTGCGGGTGACCATCTTCAGGTTCCGCCCCGTGACCACCGCCACCTGCTTGTCCACGTCGTAGACGCCGCGTTCGCCGAAGACCTCCTGGGTCGGGCTGACGATCCGCACGTTGCCTTCGGCGAGGAGTTGGAACACCTCGTTCCCCTTCCCGGGCACCTCGCGGTAATAGGCGGTCAGCACGTCGGCGAAGACGGTGCTGTCGTTGCGCTTGGCCGAGGCGTTGCCGCGCGCCACATAGGCGCGCACGTCCTGATGCCATTCGATGGCCTGATCGGCGTTGACCTCCACCGGGTTGGGGCCGCCGCCGAGGCCGGGCAGCCCCTGGGCCGCCGCCGGGACGGACGCCCCCGACAGCAGGAGAATCGCAGCCAGCAGCGGGGCCGCAAAGGTGGCTGCACTCAACGGGGCTGCACTCAACGCGTCTTTCCTCCCGGGCTTTCGGCGGCCTGGACGTCGGCCTTGGACTCGTTCAGGAATACCATCGTCTTGCCGCGGTCGGACAGTCGGAAGCCTTCGGCGTTGATGACGCCCTGCGGCCCCTGGCCCACGACATGGACATCGCCCCAGGCGGTGCCCTTGCGGATGTCGGATTCGGCCTCTTCGGTGGTGAATTCGTTGCCGTCGTCGCGCATCACGCGGACATGGCCCCGCATCTTCAGGATGCCGGTGACCTGATTGTACCAGCCCCGGTCGGACCGGATGGTCACCCAGGTCCCGTCGGTCTGGGTCATTTCCGCCTCCGGCTGGTCCAGCAGGACGATGTCCGGCTGGTCGGCGATGCGGTCGGCCTTGACGGCCACCAGCGAGAAGGGCTGGTTGGCCTCGTCCACCGCGACGTAGCGCGGCTTGATCATCTCGAGCTGGCCCTTGTCGGCGGAGATGCGCAGGGTCGGCAGCTCGGTCAGCGAGGGCCAGACGGCGATCAGCGCCATCACGGCCAGCGCCAGCGCCGGCAGGGCGAATTTCATTCCGGTGACGAAACGGCTGTAGACCCGGCTGACCGGGCGGATTTCCCGGCGCCGGTGGATGCGCTTTGCAGGCTCGCCGTCACGCACCGCCACCAGGGGAGCGGGATTGGCCGGCGCGCGCGCGGGCCGATCCTCCGTTTCCACCACCCGATCCACTGCCCGGTCCACCGTCCGATTCTTCAGGCCACTGTCCATGGCGTCATCGTCCTCCGGCTGCCCGTCACGCAACGCCGGCGCGCAGGCAATCGTGAATGTGCACAACACCGAGCGGCCGGTCCGCCTCCACCACGAACAGGCTGGTGATCTGCTTCGCGTTCATCTCGCGCAGCGCCTCCTCGACCAGCGCCTTGGGGCGGATCGTCTTGGGCCGCGGCGACATGATGCTGTCCGCGCGCTCCGCCCAAAGCTCCGGCGTCAGGTGGCGGCGCAGGTCGCCGTCGGTGATGACCCCGGCCAACGCGCCGGAGGCGTCCACCACGCCCACGCAGCCCAGCCGCTTCGCCGTCATCTCGAAGATGACGCTGGAAAGCGGCGTATCCAAGGCGCACAGGGGCATCTCCTCCCCCTTGTGCATCACGTCGGTCACCTTCAGCAGCGCCCGCCCGAGCTGCCCGCCGGGGTGGAACTGCTTGAAATCCGCCGCGGTGAAGCCGCGCCGCTCCAGCAGGGCCACCGCCAGGGCGTCGCCCAGCGCCAGCATCATCGTGCTCGACGTGGTCGGGGCCAGCCCCAGCGGGCAGGCTTCCGGCGCCGGAGGCAGAACCAGCGCCACGTCCGACTGCTCGGCCAGCGAGGAGCCGGACCGCCGGGTGATGCCGATCAGCGGGATATCGAAACGCCGCGTGTAGGCGACGATGTCCGACAGCTCGTGCGTCTCGCCGGAATTGGACAGGGCGATGACCGCGTCCTGCCGGGCGATCATGCCGAGGTCGCCGTGGCTGGCCTCGCCCGGATGCACGAAGAAGGCCGGCGTCCCGGTGGAGGCCAGCGTCGCGGCGATCTTGCGCGCCACATGGCCGGACTTGCCCATGCCGGAGACGACGACGCGGCCCGCGATCCCGGCCAGCCGGTCCAGCGCGCGGACGAAGGCGCCGTCCAGACCGTCGGCCAGCGCGGTCAGCGCGTCGGCCTCCATCCGCAGGACCCGCCGGGCGCTGGCAAGGTCGCGGTCGGCCGCGGATTCGGCCGGGCCATCGATACGGCTTGGGGCGATCAGGCTCGTCAAAGCGGCGCATGCCTCTTCAGTTTGGCCCATGCGGGCGAAAGCGGGTACTCCGGCAGGGGTCGCGCCTACACGCAACAACGAGCCTGCCGCCGCGCGGGCAGTATGCCCACCCGCGCGCGTCCGGTCAAATCAACGTCCGGAAGGTCCGGCTTATTCCACCGGGCCGGGCATCCGCAGGACAGAAGTCCGTGCGTCAACCATCAGTGCGCCAGAATATCCGGCTGCTCCCAACCGCCGAGATCCAGTTCCCCGCGGGCGGGCAGGAAATCGAAGCAGGCCTTCGCCAGGTGGGTCCGCCCCTCGCGCGCCAGCATGCCGTCCAGCTTTTCCTTCAGGTCGTGCAGGTGCAACACGTCGGAGGCGGCATACTTCATCTGCTCCGGCGTCAGCTCCACAGCACCCCAGTCGGAGGACTGCTGCTGCTTGGACAATTCCACGCCCAGCAGGTCCTTCACCAGATCCTTCAGGCCATGCTTGTCGGTGAAGGTGCGGACCAGCTTGGACGCCACCTTGGTGCAGTAGACCGGCTGGCAGACGACGCCCAGATAGGCCTGCATCACCGCCACGTCGAAGCGGGCGAAGTGGAACAGCTTGGTCACGTCGGGGTCGGTCAGAAGGCGCTTCAGATTCGGCGCGTCGTACTGGCCCTTGCGGAACTGGACCAGATGCACCGTGCCGTCGCCGGGGGAAAGCTGGACCAGGCACAGCCGGTCGCGGTGGGGGTTCAGCCCCATGGTCTCGGTGTCGATGGCGACGGCGCCGTCGCGCGCCAGGGCTTTCAGATCGAGACCGTCCGGCAGGTCGCCGTCATGAAGGTCGATGGGCATTGGGTGGCTTCCCGCTTAGAAAGACGGCCCCCGGCCACGGACCCCAGAAACGACGAACGCCGCTCTGCTACCTGTCCGTCCCGATGGGGAGGTCCGTAGCATGCGGCGCAGCCGGGTAGATATGGTGCCCAGGAGAAGACTCGAACTTCCACGACATTTCTGCCACAGGTACCTGAAACCTGCGCGTCTACCAATTCCGCCACCTGGGCTCGGTGTGGGCCGCTTATGTAGCCGTCCGGCGGATACCCGTCAACAGCTTTTTTTCGCCGTCCGCCGGAAACCGCCGCCGGGGGCGAAATGGGCCGCCTGCGGCGTGTCAGGCCCTAGCCACTTCGGGGAGCTTTCTATATAAGCAACCCCCGATCCGATCGCCGCGGCCCCGCCGGGCGGCGGTTTCGAGGAACAATACCGAAGCAAGGGTTTCGCGGACCCAACGGCACGGGAGCCCCAACGGCACGGGAGAAGGTCGATGTCCTATCGCTCTGAAGTGGTCACGGTGTTCGGCGGTTCGGGATTCGTCGGCCGCCATCTCATCCGGCGCCTCGCCAAGACCGGCGCGATCGTGCGCGTGGTGTCGCGCCACCCGAATCAGGCCAATTTCCTGAAGACCGCCGGCTCCGTCGGGCAGATCGTGCCGATGGCCGCCGACGTGAAGGACGACCAGTCGGTCGCGCGGGCCATCCAGGGCGCCGACACCGTCATCAACCTGATCGGCGTCCTGTACGAGCGCGGGGCCTGGAACTTCCAGACCGTGCATGTCGACGCCCCGGCGCGCATCGCCCGCATCGCCAAGGCCAGCGGCGTGCGCCATCTGGTCCATGTCTCCGCCATCGGCGCGGACGCCAAGTCCGCCTCCGGCTACGCCCGGTCCAAGGCGGCGGGCGAGCAGGCCGTCCGGCAGGCCTTCCCGGAGGCCGTCATCATCCGCCCCAGCATCGTCTTCGGGCCGGAGGACGGGTTCTTCAACAAGTTCGCCGCCATGGCGCAGATCTCCCCGGCGCTGCCGCTGATCGGCGGGGCGACGAAGTTCCAGCCGGTCTATGTCGGCGATCTGGCCGACGCCATCGCCGCGGCCGCCACCCTGGACGGCGCCGCCGGCAAGACCTACGAGCTGGGCGGCCCGCGGGTCTACAGCTTCAAGGAGCTGATGCAGCTCATGCTCAAGGAGATCCGCCGCAGGCGTTTCCTCGTTCCGGTTCCCTGGAGCGTGGCGGAGAAGCTGGGCGGTCTGCTGGAGAAGGTCCCGCCGATCGTCGCCCCGCCGCTGACCCGCGATCAGGTGGAGATGCTGCGGACCGACAACGTGGCCGCGCCGGGCGCGCCGGGCTTCACGGACCTGGGCATCACCAGCCTGTCGAGCTGCGAGGTGGTCCTGCCGACCTACCTGTCGCGCTTCATCGTCGGCGGCCGTTCCAACACGCTGCCGCGCGACGCCGGCAACCATTCCGGCGCGCACTGAGCCTCGGTTCCGCGCCTTCGAAAGGAAAGCCCCGGCCCGTCGCCGGGGCTTTCGTCGTTTCAGCGCGCTGCCGCCCTTGCATGAAGGCGCCACGCAAGGGTGCTCTGCGGCGCACAACCTTGATTTCCCGGCCCGTCCGCCGCATCTGGCCCCTTCATCGACACCACCGGAACGGCACGGGGACCCATGCAGGCCGCAACGCAGGATTTCGCCATGCGGGAATTTTCGGACCGCGCGCCGGGCGCGCGCCGGGCGTCCCTGGCGGCCTTTTTCGTCAACGGCTCCGTCTTCGGCGTCTGGGCCACCCAGATTCCGGCGATCAAGGACCATCTGGACCTCAGCCCCGGCGTGCTCGGCGTCGCCCTGCTCTGCCTCGCCGCCGGGGCGCTGACGGCGATGGTCGGCACGGGCGCGCTGCTGGGCCGCGTCGGCAGCGCCCCGGTGATCCGGGTCACCGCCCTGCTTTTCGCCGCGATCCTGCCGCTGCCGGCCCTGATGCCGGACCTCCTGTCCCTGTGCGCGGTGCTGTTCCTGTTCGGGGCGGCGGGCGGCACCATGGACGTGGCGATGAACGCCCACGGCGCGCTGGTGGAGCGCCAGCTCGGGCGGCCCATCATGTCGTCGCTGCACGGCATGTGGAGCCTGGGCGGCCTGTTCGGCGCCGGGGCGGGCGGCCTGCTGCTGCACATCCTGCCGCCGCCGGTCCAGGCTTCGGCCATCGCGCTGGCGCTTCTCGTCCTGTTCTTCGCGCTGCACCGCCGCTTCCTGCCCGGCGGAGCCGACCGCCGGGCGGAGCCGTCGGGCCTCGCCCTGCCCGACCGCGGCACGCTGCTTCTCGGGGCGTTGACCTTCCTGGCCTTCATGAGCGAGGGCGCGATCCTGGACTGGAGCGCCATCTATCTGCGCGAGGATCTGGGCGGTGCCGCCTTCATCGCGGCGCTGGGCTTCGCCGTCTTTTCCGGCGCCATGGCGGTGGGCCGCTTCTGCGGCGACCGGCTGCGCCAGCGGTTCGGCGGGCCGGTGCTGGTCCGCGCCGGGGCCGTCCTTGCCTTCGCCGGATTGGCCATCGCGCTGACCGGCGGCGGGCCGGTGGTGGCGGTCGCCGGTTTCGGGCTGACCGGGCTTGGCCTGTCGAACGTGGTGCCGGTGCTGTTCAGCGCCGCGGGCGCCAGGTCGGAGGAGGAAGCCGGCCCGGCCATCGCGGCGGTGGCGACGCTGGGCTATGCCGGCGTCCTGACCGGCCCGGCCCTTCTGGGCTTCGTGGCGGAGGCCAGCACGGTGGGCTTCTCCTTCGCCCTGGTCGCCGCGCTGGCCCTGGTCATCGCCGCGGCCTCCTCGCGCGCCGTCGCCCCGCAGGGCTGAGGCGCGCGGGGGAAGCGTCCTTCACGGATACAGGCCCTTACAGATACAAGAACGCCAGCATCCCCGAGCCGATGGCGATGCGGTACCAGGCGAAGGGCGCGAAGCCGTAGCGCCCGACGAAATCCACCACCACCTTGACCACCAGCGCCGCGGCGACGAAGGCGGTGATGAAGCCGACCGCGATCAGCAGCCCGGAGTCGATGGTCATCAGGCTCCAGTTCTTGTAGAGGTCGTAGACCGTGGCGCCGGCCATGGTGGGGATCGCCAGGAAGAAGGAGAATTCCGCGGCGGTCCGCCGGTCCACCCCCATCAGCAGCGAACCGAGGATCGTCGCCCCCGACCGCGATACGCCCGGCACCAGCGCCAGACACTGGCACAGCCCGATCTTGAGCGCGAGCGGCGCCGGAAAGCGTTCGATCTGGTGATAGCGCGGGACCGGCACCAGCCGTTCCGCCATCAGGATCGCCACACCGCCCAGGATCAGCGCGATGCTGACCACCGTCGGGTTGAACAGCAGCGTCTTGATGACGCCGTGCAGGGCAGCCCCCAGAACCATGGCCGGCAGGAAGGCCAGGATGACCGCCATGGCGAAATGGCGCGCGCTCGGATCGTCCTTCAGACCGGTGACCACCTTCCACAGCCGGGCGAAATAGATGGTGCAGATCGCCAGGATCGCGCCGAGCTGGATCACCACCTCGAACACCTTGCCCGGCGGCCCTTCGAAGCCCAGCAGCCTGTCGAAGATGATGAGATGGCCGGTGGACGAAACCGGTATGAATTCGGTCAGCCCTTCGATCAGGCCGAGCAGAGCGGCGTCCAGATATTGGTCGATCAACATGCGGCGCGGGGCCTCTGGCAGGATGCGTGTGGCAATGTCCGGCTTATAGCAGCGCAACTTGGGGAAGGCGACGGCCCATGGGGCGATACCCCGAATTGGGGTATAGTCCCGAAACGGACCTATTTCTCCTGCTTGTTTTTCGTGCATTCCCGCCCGCTGGGGAAGCGTCTGCGACATCGAGTCACGGTTTGGTCAGTCATGCTGCCCTATTGGCGAAAATGTGCTCGCGCGCCGCCTTCTCTTGCGGTATATGACGTTCAGACCGCGTGACCGCGGACTTTCGTTTTCACTGCGGCCACGCCCTTCGCCATGCCCCACCGGCATAAGAAGGGTCGCCCGGCCGCCGGCGCCGTCCCCATGCACGGGACACGGGAAGAAGGAGCAGGCGTTATGGCGAACCAGAGGATGTTGGGCTTCGTGCACACCGCGCAGCGGATGCCCGACAAACGCCCGGCCACGGAGCGCCGCCAGGATTTCGCCGAGATCTACGCCCGCTTCAGCGACGAGCGCGCCAACGAGCAGGCCAACCGCTGCTCGCAGTGCGGCGTTCCCTTCTGCCAGGTTCACTGCCCGGTCTCCAACAACATCCCCGACTGGCTGAAGCTGACCTCCGAAGGCCGGCTGGAGGAGGCGTACGAGGTTTCCCAGGCCACCAATAACTTCCCGGAAATCTGCGGCCGCATCTGCCCGCAGGACCGCCTGTGCGAAGGCAACTGCGTCATCGAGCAGTCCACCCACGGCGCCGTCACCATCGGATCGGTCGAGAAGTACATCAACGACACCGCCTGGGATCAGGGCTGGGTGAAGCCGCGCACGCCGTCGCGTGAGCTTGGCCTGTCGGTCGGCATCATCGGCGCCGGCCCCGCCGGCCTCGCCGCCGCCGAGGAGCTGCGCGCCAAGGGTTACGAGGTGCATGTCTACGACCGCTACGACCGCATGGGCGGCCTGCTGGTCTACGGCATCCCCGGCTTCAAGCTGGAGAAGTCGGTGGTCGAGCGCCGCGTCAAGCTGCTGGCCGACGCCGGGGTGATCTACCACCCGAACTTCGAGGTGGGCCGCGACGCCTCCCTGCCGGAGCTGCGCCGCAAGCACGTCGCCGTGCTGGTCGCCACGGGCGTCTACAAGGCGCGCGACATCAAGGCGCCAGGCTCGGGCCTGGGCAACATCGTGGCGGCTCTGGACTACCTGACCACCTCCAACAAGGTCAGCCTGGGCGACACGGTCGAGGCGTACGAGAACGGTTCCCTGAACGCCGCGGGCAAGCATGTGGTGGTTCTGGGCGGCGGCGACACCGCCATGGACTGCGTGCGCACGGCGATCCGCCAGGGCGCCGTCTCCGTGAAGTGTCTGTACCGCCGTGACCGCAAGAACATGCCGGGCTCGCAGCGCGAGGTCGCCCACGCCGAGGAAGAGGGCGTGGAGTTCATCTGGCAGGCCGCCCCGGAAGGCTTCACCGGTGACACCGTCGTGACCGGCGTGCGCGCCGTGCGCATCCATCTGGGCGTGGCCGACGCCACGGGCCGCCAGACCCCGCAGGTGATCGAGGGTTCGGAATTCACGGTCCAGGCCGATCTGGTCATCAAGGCGCTCGGCTTCGAGCCCGAGGACCTGCCGAACGCCTTCGGCGAGCCGGAGCTGAAGGTGACCCGCTGGGGCACGCTGCTGGTCGATCACCGCACCAAGATGACCAACATGGACGGCGTGTTTGCCGCCGGCGACATCGTGCGCGGCGCCTCGCTGGTGGTGTGGGCCATCCGCGATGGCCGCGACGCGGCGGAGGGCATCCACGCCTACGCCAAGGCGAAGGCCGAGGCGCCGGTCGCCGTGGCGGCGGAATAAGCCGCCGCCGGACAGCGGGCGGAACACGCCGAAGCGATCCATAATTTTGCGGGGTCCAGGGGTCCATTTCGGCCCCTGGCGGGGGTGAAGGGGCGAAATCCCCCCTTCAAAACAGACTGATTGAAAGGGTCCACCGATGACCACCGAGTTGAACCAGGGTGAGCAGTTCGTCGCCGAATACCGCGCCAACGCCGCGGCGCTGACCACTGCCAACGCCTACAACCCGGAGGATGAGCACGACGCCTGCGGCGTCGGCTTCATCGCCGCGATCGACGGCAAGCCCCGCCGCTCGGTGGTCGAGAAAGGCATCGAGGCGCTGAAGGCCGTCTGGCACCGCGGCGCAGTGGACGCCGACGGCAAGACGGGCGACGGTGCGGGCATCCACGTCGCCGTGCCGCAGAAGTTCTTCAAGGACCATGTGAAGGTCATCGGCCACCGCGCGCCGGACAACAAGCTGGCCGTCGGGCAGGTCTTCCTGCCGCGCATCAGCCTGGACGCGCAGGAAGCCTGCCGCTGCATCGTCGAGACCGAGATCCTGGCCTTCGGCTACTACATCTACGGCTGGCGTCAGGTTCCGATCAACGTCGACATCATCGGCGAGAAGGCCAACGCGACCCGTCCGGAGATCGAGCAGATCATCGTCGGCAACAGCAAGGGCGTGTCCGACGAACAGTTCGAGCTGGACCTCTACATCATCCGCCGCCGCATCGAGAAGGCGGTCAAGGGCGAGCAGATCAACGACTTCTACATCTGCTCGCTGTCCGCCCGCTCGATCATCTACAAGGGCATGTTCCTGGCGGAGCAGCTCACCACCTTCTATCCGGACCTGCTGGACGAGCGGTTCGAGTCCGACTTCGCCATCTATCACCAGCGCTATTCGACCAACACCTTCCCGACCTGGCCGCTGGCCCAGCCGTTCCGGATGCTCGCCCACAACGGCGAGATCAACACGGTGAAGGGCAACGTCAACTGGATGAAGGCGCACGAGACCCGGATGGAGCATCCGGCCTTCGGCAGCCATATGGCGGATCTGAAGCCGGTGATCGGCGTCGGCCTGTCGGATTCCGGCTCGCTCGACACCGTGTTCGAGGTCATGGTCCGCGCCGGCCGCACCGCCCCGATGGTCAAGATGATGCTGGTGCCGCAGGCGCTGACCAGCTCGCAGACCACGCCGGAGAACCACAAGGCGCTGATCCAGTACTGCAACTCCGTCATGGAGCCGTGGGACGGCCCGGCGGCGCTGGCCATGACCGACGGACGCTGGGTCGTCGGCGGCATGGACCGCAACGGCCTGCGCCCGATGCGCTACACCATCACCTCGGACGGCCTGATCATCGGCGGGTCCGAGACGGGCATGGTGAAGATCGACGAGACCCAGGTGGTCGAGAAGGGCCGCCTCGGCCCGGGCGAGATGATCGCCGTCGACCTCCAGGCCGGCAAGCTCTACCGCGACCACGAGCTGAAGGACCATCTGGCCTCCCAGAAGCCGTGGGGCAAGTGGGTGCAGAACACCACCCACCTGGACGAGCTGGTGAAGACCGCCTCGCTGAAGGGCGAGCCGTCGGACATGGACAAGGCCGAGCTGCGCCGCCGCCAGCAGGCCTTCGGCCTGACCATGGAGGACATGGAGCTGATCCTTCACCCGATGGTGGAGGACGGGAAGGAGGCCATCGGCTCGATGGGCGACGACAGCCCCATCGCCGTGCTGTCCGACAAGTACCGCGGCCTGCACCACTTCTTCCGCCAGAACTTCTCGCAGGTCACCAACCCGCCCATCGACTCGCTCCGTGAGCGCCGGGTGATGAGCCTGAAGACGCGGCTGGGCAACCTCGGCAACATCCTGGAAGAGGACGAGAGCCAGACGCGCCTGCTCCAGCTCGAATCGCCGGTCCTGACGACCGCCGAGTTCCGCGCCATGCGCGACTACATGGGCGACACGGCGGCGGAGATCGACGCCACCTTCCCGGTGGATGGCGGCCCCGACGCGCTCCGCGACGCGCTGCGCCGCATCCGTCAGGAGGCGGAGGACGCGGTGCGCGGCGGCGCCAACCACGTCATCCTGACCGACGAGGCGATGGGCCCGGCGCGCGCCGCCATCCCGGCGATCCTCGCCACGGGTGCCGTGCACACGCACCTGATCCGCTCCAACCTGCGCACCTTCACCTCGCTGAACGTGCGCACGGCGGAGGGCCTGGACGTCCATTACTTCGCCGTGCTGATCGGCGTCGGCGCCACCACGATCAACGCCTATCTGGCGCAGGAGGCCATCGCCGAGCGCCACCGCCGCGGCCTGTTCGGCTCCATGCCGCTGGAAAAGGGCATGGCCAACTACAAGAAGGCCATCGACGACGGCCTGCTGAAGATCATGTCCAAGATGGGCATCTCGGTCATCAGCAGCTACCGCGGCGGCGGCAACTTCGAGGCCATCGGCCTGTCCCGCGCGCTCGTCGCCGAGCATTTCCCGGCGATGGTCAGCCGCATCTCCGGCATCGGCCTGAACGGCATCCAGAAGAAGGTGCTGGAGCAGCACGCCACCGCCTACGACGCGGAGGTCGTCTCCCTGCCGGTCGGCGGCTTCTACCGCTTCCGCAAGTCGGGCGACCGCCACGGCTGGGAAGGCGGCGTGATCCACACGCTGCAGCAGGCGGTGACCAACGACAGCTACACCACCTTCAAGAAGTACAGTGAGCAGGTGAACAAGCGCCCGCCGATGCAGCTCCGCGACCTGCTGGAGCTGCGCTCCACCAAGGCCCCGGTGCCGGTGGACGAGGTGGAGAGCATCACCGCGATCCGCAAGCGCTTCATCACCCCCGGCATGTCCATGGGCGCTCTGTCGCCGGAGGCGCACGGCACGCTGAACGTCGCCATGAACCGCATCGGCGCCAAGTCCGACTCGGGCGAGGGCGGCGAGGACCCGGCGCGCTTCCGCCCGGACAAGAACGGCGACAACTGGAACAGCGCCATCAAGCAGGTGGCCTCGGGCCGCTTCGGCGTCACCGCCGAGTACCTGAACCAGTGCCGCGAGCTGGAGATCAAGGTGGCCCAGGGCGCCAAGCCCGGCGAGGGCGGCCAGCTCCCCGGCTTCAAGGTGACGGAGATGATCGCGCGGCTGCGTCATTCGACGCCGGGCGTGATGCTCATCAGCCCGCCGCCGCACCACGACATCTACTCGATCGAGGATCTGGCCCAGCTCATCTATGACCTGAAGCAGATCAATCCGGATGCGAAGGTGACGGTGAAGCTGGTCAGCCGTTCCGGTATCGGAACGATTGCCGCGGGCGTGGCGAAGGCCAACGCCGACATCATCCTGATCTCCGGCAACAGCGGCGGCACGGGCGCTTCCCCGCAGACCTCGATCAAGTTCGCCGGCCTGCCCTGGGAAATGGGCCTGTCGGAGGTGCATCAGGTCCTGACGCTGAACCGCCTGCGCCACCGCGTGCGGCTGCGCACCGACGGCGGCCTGAAGACGGGCCGCGACATCGTGATCGCCGCCATGCTGGGCGCGGAGGAGTTCGGCATCGGCACGGCCAGCCTGATCGCCATGGGCTGCATCATGGTCCGCCAGTGCCACAGCAACACCTGCCCGGTCGGCGTCTGCGTGCAGGACGACAAGCTGCGCCAGAAGTTCGTCGGTACGCCGGAGAAGGTCGTCAACCTCTTCACCTTCCTGGCCGAAGAAGTGCGCGAAATCCTGGCCGGGCTGGGCTTCCGCTCGCTGAGCGAGGTGATCGGCCGCACCGACCTGCTGCATCAGGTCAGCCGCGGCGCCGAGCATCTCGACGATCTCGACCTGAACCCGCTGCTGGCCCAGGTCGATCCCGGCGAGAACGCGCGCTACTGCACGCTCCAGGGCCGCAACGAGGTTCCGGACACGCTGGACGCCCGCATCGTCGCCGACGCCCGCCCGCTGTTCGAGGAGGGCGAGAAGATGCAGCTCGCCTACAACGCCCGCAACACGCAGCGCGCCATCGGCACGCGGCTGTCCTCGATGGTGACTCGCAAGTTCGGCATGTTCGGGCTGCAGCCCGGCCACATCACCATCCGCCTGCGCGGCACCGCCGGCCAGTCGCTGGGCGCTTTCGCGGTGCAGGGCATCAAGCTGGAGGTGATGGGCGACGCCAACGACTATGTCGGCAAGGGCCTGTCGGGCGGCACCATCGTCGTCCGTCCGACGACCTCCAGCCCGCTGGAGACCAACAGGAACACGATCATCGGCAACACGGTCCTCTACGGTGCGACGGCGGGCAAGCTGTTCGCCGCGGGCCAGGCCGGCGAGCGGTTCGCCGTCCGCAACTCCGGCGCCACCGTGGTGGTCGAAGGTTGCGGCTCCAACGGCTGCGAGTACATGACGGGCGGCACGGCGGTCATCCTGGGCCGCGTCGGCGACAACTTCGCCGCCGGCATGACGGGCGGCATGGCCTATGTCTACGACCTGGACGACAGTCTGCCGCTCTACATCAACGACGAGAGCGTGATCTTCCAGCGCATCGAGGTCGGCCATTACGAAAGCCAGCTCAAGCACCTGATCGAGGAGCATGTGGCGGAGACGCAGAGCCGCTTCGCCGCCGAGATCCTCAACGATTGGTCGCGTGAGGTGACCAAGTTCTGGCAGGTGGTTCCCAAGGAAATGCTGAACCGCCTGGAGGTGCTCGTGACTCTGCCGAAGGCGATTTCGGCGGAGTAAGGCCGGGGGCGAAGGCCCGAACGGAGTGTGCGTATGCGAACGGCGGTCCGGTCCAACCGGGCCGCCGTTTTCACGCCGACTTTTCACGCCGACTGTTGCATGGGTGTCCTTCCAGGGTGCCGGTTATCGGAATAATCTGACGCGGAACGGGTTGTTAGGACCGCCTGGGGGCATCCGCAACCACACGGGAGGGCGTCATGCCGGCAGAGGACGGCCTGCGCATCAGCATTCGTTTCGCCACGGCGGCCGACGGCCCGCGCTGCGCCGACATCTTCCTGTACGGGCGCCGCAACGCCTTTCCCTGGCAGCCCGAGGACCGCTTCGGCCTGGACGATTATTACGACTGCGTGGACGGAGAGGACGTGCTGGTCGCGGAAGCCGGTGCCGGGACGGTGGTCGGCTTCCTGTCCGTCGATGTGGCGGACCGCTTCATCCACAACCTGTTCATCGACCCGAACTGGCGCGGTCGGGGAATCGGCAGCGCGCTTCTGCGCGAGGCGCTGGCCCTGCTGCACGGCTCCGCCGAACTCGCCTGCGCATCGCGCAACGCCGCCGCCCGTGCCTTCTACGAGCACAACGGCTGGACCCCGGTTCCCGACGCCGGTGCGGAGGGTGCTGCGTCACCCCTGGTGGTCTACCGCAAGTCCGCCTTTTGACACCCCCTCGGCATGGTTAATCCATCAGCCGAAGGAGCGACCCTGCAGGCCAAAGCGCAGACTGTTTTCCACGGCTCCCTTACGCTACAGTCCGGCCCGGCATGCGGACACTCCATCACCACCCCCTCCACCCCTTGTCCCGCGTCGCGCGGGTGATGCTGGCCGAGAAGGGTCTTCCCTTCGAAGCGGTCATCGAGAAGCCGTGGGAACGGCGCGAGGATTTCCTGATGCTGAACCCCGCCGGCGAAGTGCCGGTGCTGGTGGAGGAGGACGAAACCGTCGTGGCGGGCGGGTTGCCTCTGCTCGAATATCTGGAGGAGGCCTATCCCGACGTGGCCCTGATGCCGCGCGAGGTGGCGGCCCGGGCCGAGGTGCGGCGGGTGGTCGATTGGTTCACCCGGAAATTCGACCGCGAGGTGACGGAAAATCTGGTCGGGGAGAAGCTGATCAAGCGGCTGTCCGGCCAGGGCCATCCCTTCGCCCCGGCGATCCGCGCCGGGCTGGCGAACATCCAGTACCACATGGAATACATCGCCTTCCTGTCGGAACGCCGCCCCTGGCTGGCTGGCCCCACTTTCACGGTGGCCGACATCGCGGCGGCGGCGGCGCTGTCCTGCGTCGATTACGTGGACAACGTGCCCTGGGACAAGGTGCCGGAGGCCAAGGACTGGTACGCCCGCATCAAGTCGCGCCCCAGCTTCCGCAGCCTGCTGACCGACAGCGTCCCCGGCTGTCCGCCGCCCCGCCATTACGCCGATCTGGACTTCTGATTCGCCAAAAGAAGGAACCCTGCCCGTACCGGCCTGTTTCGCTTTGGTTGCAGAACACGGCACAGGAGGACGGGGGCATGGCCCAACACGATTACGTGCGTCACACGCTCGATTGCCTGGAGGAGGCGCAAGCGGCCCTGCGGCTTGCCCAACGCAAGGGCCAGATCGCGCCGGAGGACGAGGACCAGTTGTCCCGCCGCCTCGACCGCATCACCGAACGCATCGCCCAGGTGCAGGAGATGCATTGAGCCCGGCCCGGGCCGTGCCGCCCATGGCGCGGCCCGTGGCGACACACCGTTCCCTTGGCCGTCCTTACGCCACCCCCACCATGCGCAACGCCACGCCGGCCAGCGCGCAGGCTGCCAGGGTCGGCAGCATCCCCACCTTGAAACGGAACACCGCCGCCACCGCCGCCGCGGTCAGCAGCAGGGCGGGCAGGTTGACGCTCGACAGAACGGGGACGTCCAACGTCATTCCCGCGAAGGACAGCCTGTCCAGCCGCGCGAACAGCGTGTGCAGGGCGAACCACACCGCCAGATTCAGGATCACCCCGACCACCGCCGCGGTGATCGCCGACAGCGCGGCGCCGAGCATCCGGTTGCCGCGCAGCGCCTCCACATAGGGCGCGCCCAGGAAGATCCACAGGAAGCAGGGCACGAAGGTGACCCAGGTGGTCAGCAGGCCGCCCAGCACCCCGGCCAGCAGCGGCGGCAGCGCCCCCGGATCGCGGAGCGCGCCCAGGAAGCCGACGAACTGCACCACCATGATGAGCGGCCCCGGCGTCGTCTCCGCCATGCCCAGCCCGTCCAGCATCTCGCCGGGCTGCATCCAGCCGTAGGTCTCCACCGCCTGCTGCGCCACATAGGCCAGCACGGCGTAGGCGCCGCCGAAGGTCACCACCGCCATCTTGGAGAAGAAGACGGCGATTGCGGTGAACGTGTTGTCCGGCCCCAGGGCCAGCAGCAGCGCCAGCACCGGCCCCAGCCACAGGGCGAGGCAGACCGCCCCGACCCGCAGCGACCAAGCGGGCGAGGGCCGCGCGTGGTCCGGCATCCCCTCGCCCAGCAGGCTTTCCTTGTGGATGGACGGGTCCGCCGTGTGGGGCGCCGGGCGGAAGGCGGAGAATCCCAGCCGCGCCCCGGCCAGCCCGATCAGCGCCGCGGTCAGGATGATGAGCGGAAAGGGCACATTGAAGGCGAAGATCGCCAGGAAGGCCGCCGCCGACAGGGTGACCATCGCCCCGTTCTTCAGCGTGCGCCGCCCGACCCGGACCACCGCATCCAGAACGACGGCCAGCACCGCCGCCTTCAGCCCGAAGAACAGCCCCTCCACGGGACCGGTGTTCCCCAGCGTCGCGTAGAGGATGCTGAGCGCCATGATGGACAGAGCGCCGGGCAGGACGAACAGCACCCCGGCGATCAGCCCGCCCACCGTCCGGTGCATCAGCCAGCCGATGTAGACGGCCAATTGCTGCGCCTCCGGCCCCGGAAGAAGCATGCAGTAGTTCAGCGCGTGGAGGAACCGCTCCTCTCCGATCCAGCGTTTCTCGTCCACCAGGATGCGGTGCATCATGGCGATCTGGCCCGCCGGCCCGCCGAAGCTCAGCAGTGCGATCCGCGCCCACACCCGGACGGCCTCCCACAGGCCCACCCCATGGCCGGTGGAGGTCGTACCGGCGGTGTCGGCGCTGTCCGCCCGCGTCATGCGTCGTCTCCAAGGGTCGGCAAAGGGACGCCATTCAGACCACAAGGGACGGTTCGCCGCCAGCGTGGAGATGTGACGGAAATACTGCGCCGGTCAGGACGGCGTTGCCGCCGGAAGCACCAGTTCCACCCGCAAGCCGCCGAGCGGCGAATCGCCCAGCCGCAGGTCGCCGCCGTAGAGCCGCGCCACGTCGCGCACCACGGCGAGGCCGAGGCCGCTGCCCGGCGTGCTTTCGTCCAGCCGCACGCCGGGGGCCAGCACCGCCTCCCGCCGGTCGGCGGGCAGGCCCGGCCCGTCGTCCTCGACCGCCACCGCCAGCATCCCCCCCGCCTCCAGCCGCGACGAGACCTCAACGCGCGAGGCCGCCCATTTGCAGGCGTTGTCCAGCAGGTTGCCCAGCATCTCGTCCAGATCCTCGCGCTCCCCGGCGAAAACGTGCTCGCGCGGGACGCGGACGGTGACCGTCACCCGTCCTCCGCCTTGGAGCTTCTCCAGGACCCGCGCCAGCGCCCCGGCGCTGTCGGCCACCGGGGTAGCGACGCCGGGCAGGCCGCGCGCCGCGGCGGCGCGGGCGCGGGCCATATGATGGTCGATGTGTCGGCGCATCACCGCCACCTGCCGGACGACACCCTCCCCCTCCGCCTCGTTCGCCAGCACGGCGAGGTTCGTCTTCAGCGCGTGGGCGAGGTTCCCGGCCTGGAGCCGCGCCCGGCCCACCACCTCCTCCGAATGGTCCAGCAGGGCGTTCAGGTCGTCCAGCAGCGGCTGCACCTCCCGCGGGGCGTCGCCGCCGAAGCGCTTCTTCCGCCCGGCCCGCACCGCGGCCAACTCCGCGCGCAGCCGTACCAGCGGACGCAAGCCCACCGACACCTGGACCACCGCCGCGGCGATCAGCGCCAGCGCCAGCGCCCCCAGCGACAGCCAGAGCACCCGGTTGAAGTCCGCCACCACCGCCCGCAACTCCCCCTCGTCCTGCGCCACCGCCATGCGCAGGGGTGCCGTCCCGTTGGGAAAGGTCACAGCGCGCTCCAGCACCGACAGTTGGCGCCCGGCGGGGCCGGAGAGGCTGTGGCGGTGGATGTCGCCGTCCGCGACCTCGTCCGGCGGCAGGGGCAGCGCCTCGTCCCACAGGGAGCGGGAGCGCAGGATGGGCGCGTCCCCCGGCCCGACCTGCCAGTACAGCCCCGACAGGGGCCGGCGGAAGCGCGGATCGCTGAGCGGCTGGCGCAGCACCGGCGCACCGTCCGGTCCCAGTTCGATCAGCGCGGCGAGCTGGTCGAGGTGGTTGGTCAGCTCGGCCTCGAACCGGCGGGCCACATGGTCGCGGAACAGGCCGGACAGCACCAGACCGGCCAGCGCCAGGGCCAGGGCGATCCACACCGCCGCCCCGGCCAGCAGGCGGAAGCGCAGCGATCCGGTCAACCGTCCGCCGCCCTGGACCGGGCCGGTCACGGCGCCTCCAGCTTGTAGCCGAGCCCGCGCACGGTCTTGATCAGATCGGCGCCCAGCTTGCGCCGCAGGCGGCCCACGAAGACCTCGATGGTGTTGGAATCGCGGTCGAAATCCTGGGCGTAGATGTGCTCCGTCAGCTCCGTGCGGGAAACGAGCTGCCCCTTGCGGTGCATCAGGTAATCCAGCACGCGGAACTCGTGCCCGGTCAGGTCCACCGGCCGCCCGTCCAGCGTGACCCGGCCCGAGCGTGTGTCCAGCACCACCCCGCCGCAGACGATCTCCGCCGAGGCGTGGCCCTTGGAGCGGCGGATCAGCGCGCGGATGCGGGCGAGAAGCTCCTCCATGCTGAAGGGCTTCGCCAGATAGTCGTCGGCCCCGGCGTCGATGCCCTGCACCTTCTCCGTCCAGGCGCCGCGGGCGGTCAGGATGATGACCGGCGCCGCGATCCCCTGGGCGCGCCAGGAGCGCAGCACCGTCAGCCCGTCCACCCGCGGCAGCCCCAGGTCCAGGACGATGGCGTCGTAGGGTTCGGTTTCGCCCAGGAATTGCCCCTCCTCGCCGTCGGCGGCGCGGTCCACGGCGTAGCCCTCGCCCTCCAGCCGTTCGGCGAGCTGGCGGGCGAGCGCCGGATCATCCTCGACGACGAGCAGGCGCATGGCGCTCACCTCTTCCCATATTGGCCGCTCTCGCCTTTTCCGTTGCGCCCGCGCACCCGCAGCAGGTCGCCGGTCGCGGCGTCGTACTTCAGCTTCAGGACCCGGCCTTCGGCGGTGATGGTCTTGATCTCGTAGACGATCTGGCCGTCGTCGTCCTCGAATTCCACGTCCAGGATGTCACCGGGGAAATCGGCCTGCGCGCGGGCCACGATGGCCTCCAGCGGCAGCGCCCGGCCCGAGCGCAACGCCTCCCGCGCCCGCTCGTGGTCGCGGTCGTCGTCCGCCGCCGCCGGCAGGGCGACGGAGAGGAGAACCAGGGACAGCAGTACGGCAGGGACGGCGTTCATGGTCGGAACCGGCGGACGGGCGGATAGACCCAGTTAGCACATCGACGCCTGAACGGCACCTGAACGAACCGCTCAGGCTCCGTTCAGCCGGGACGGCGCAGTCTCCACGGCAACGAACGCGACGCCACGGAGATTTACCGATGATCCGCAGGATGCTGACCCACACCGCCGCCGCGACGCTCGTCATCGCCGTGGCGGCCTTCGCCTTCCAGGCTTTCTTCGACGGGGGCGGCATGACCCGCACCGCCTGGACGCTGACCGCCGCCGTCACGGGGGGCGATCATGACGCCGACTGACGCCCGCCCACCCGTGGCACGCCGCACGCCGGGGCGGCTGCTGTTCCTGTTCGCCGTCCACGCCGCCCTGTCGGGCGCCTTCATCGTCGCCTATCTGACGGGGGACGAGGACACCTATGCCATGCACCAGTTCGCCGGCTACACGGCGCTGGCCGCGCTGGCGGTGCGGCTCCTGGCCGGGGTGTTGATGCCGGTGGGGCCGCTGCGCCTTCCCCGCCCGTCCCTGGCCGCCGCACTGGACTGGCTGCGGCGCGCCGCCTTGGGCGAGGCGCGGGCCTGGGGGCAGCGCAGCCCGTTGCTCGCCTGGATGGCGCTGGCGCTGCTCGCCGTGGTGGGCGCCGCCGCGGTCAGCGGAGCGGTCGCCGACTTCGTCGTCCCGATGGAAAAGCTGCACGAGGCGCTCGGCGAATTCTCGCTGCCCGTCGTGCTGGCCCATGTCGCCCTGGTCGCAGCGCTGCTCGGCCTGAAGAAAGCCGCCGGTTGGCGCGCCCGTCCCAACACCCGCCACGAGGTCATCGCCCCATGATCCGCTTCATCCTGCCCACGCTGGCCATTTTCGCCGCAGGAGCCGCCATCGCCGCCGGGCCGAACCCGGCGCGCACCGCCCTTCTCGACGGCTACGCCGCCCAGGCGAAGGCGCAGTCGCCCGCCTTCGCCGGCTTTTCCGCCGAGCGCGGACGCGCGCTCTATCTCGGCCCGCACGGCGGCGGCAAGCCGGAGACCAACGCCTGCGCCGCCTGCCACACCCCCGACCCGACCGCCCAGGGCCGCCACCAGCGGACCGGGCGCGGGATCGAGCCGATGGCCGTCTCCGCCAATCCCAAGCGCTTCACCGACCCTGCGGAGGTGGAGAAACGCTTCGACCGCGATTGCCCCGCCGTCCTGGGCCGCGCCTGCACGGCGCAGGAAAAGGGCGACTTCATCACCTACCTCGCCGGACAATGAGGCCGGACAATGAAGAGACCCGCCATGCCTCGCCACCTCGCCGCCGCGACGGTCCTGCTGCTGCTGTCCGGTGCCGCCGTGTCCGCCCCCGCCCGGGCCAACGAGTTCGAGCGTGTCCCGCCCGTGACCAACGACGCCACCCGCAAGGAATGCGGGGAATGCCACATGGCTTTCCAGCCCGGCCTGCTGCCGGCGGGAAGCTGGACCCGGATCATGGACGGGCTGGACGACCATTTCGGCGAGAAGGCCAGCCTGCCGCCCGGCCCGGCGGCGGAGATCCGCGCCTATCTGACCGGCAACGCCGCCCGGCGCGGCGACCCCTCGCTGCTGCGCATCACCGAGCAGCGCTGGTGGCTGCGCGAGCACCGCTTCCGCCCGGAGGTCTGGCTGCGCAAGGATGTGACGTCCAAGGCCAACTGCGAAGCCTGCCACCGCGACGCCGCCCGCGGACTCTATGACGACGACTGACGGGACAAAGCGTTGCCGCAACGGTTGTCCTCGGGAGCGATCAGAGAGGGAGGAGCATCATGAACCACGACACCTTCAACATGGGCATCCGGAAGTACCTGAAGGTCGTCGGCGTCACCTCGCAGCGCGAGATCGAGCGCGCCGTGAGCGAAGCGATCGAGGCCGGAAAGCTGACGGGCAACGAGACGCTCCAGGCCCGCATGGTGCTGACCATCGAGAGCGTGGGGCTGGAGCATGAGATCAAGGGGGAGATCGCGTTGGAGTAGGGGGAGGTGGTCGCGTTGGGCCCCCCTCCCAACCTCCCCCCACTTCGCGCAGGGCTATCGCATCTGAGTAAAGCAGGTTGCGTCTGTTGACCTGAAGGAAGCGGTCGCTTTGGCCTTTTTCTTCAGGAGACGCGCGATGCTCTCTCTCATGGAAATTTTCCGAGAGGTTCGTGAC
>NZ_QOKW01000034.1 GCF_008365375.1 Roseomonas genomospecies 6
ACCCAAGCCTTCGAAACTGTTCGTCTCTTACTGCTTGACCGAGATGCTCAAGCGACCCGCGATGCCGGCTCCATCCGGAACCAACCCGCGGCCAACGGTCCATACCGCCGCCTGCGCATCCCTTCTCGATTTTCACGATCAACAATGTCCAAGAACCATTTCCCCGACGAACCGACAGAGAGACGATCGGCAGACTGGCCGTGGTCGTCATCCGGGTTTTCGAAGGTCGGAGAGGCACAAACGGTCGTTCGTGCCGGCAGAGGGTCAACTTAGCGCTTAAGGCAGAGAGCGTCAAGCCCTTTGTTTCATTTTCACCGAACCGCCTAGGCCGCCTGGGGCGGAAACGGGCCGGTGAGGCGCCTTTGACCCTTGCCCCTCCCTTCCATCGAGGAGCCCCTTTCCAGCCGCGCCACCCCATCGGGAGCCCCGCGGCCGGCGAGGGAGGCGCTGTATAGGGCAGAGCCTCCGGTCGATCCAGTAAAAACAGTCGCCAAGTGGAAGATTCGAATCCGAGCCGGGACCGACGGCGGAAGGATGACAAAGAGACGCGATGGCGGCGTCTGGACAGTCTCCATGCCACGCCTTATGGTTTTCACACCGACTCCGCAGGCATCGAGGAAACCGGCATGCGCCCAAGAGCGCGCGCTACCGCCGAGGTCATGGCGCAGGTTCTGCGGACCACCGCAAGCCTCGCCTTCACCGATGGGCTGAATCCGGCCCAGTGGGCGGCGCTGCGCTATTTCGCCCAGGCGAACGCGAGCGCCCGCAGCGTCGTGGCCTTCGCCTGCCATCACGGAACGACCAAGGGAACGGCAAGCCAGACCATCGCGGCCCTGCTCAAGAAGGAGCTTCTGGAACGCCACCCCAGCGAGACGGACCGCCGCTCCATCCGGCTGACCGTGACGGCGAAGGGACGGGCGGCGCTCGCCAAAGACCCGTTGAACGAACTGGCCGCCGCCATCGAGAGCCTTCCGCCGGTGCAGCACGGCGCCCTGGCCGAAGGGCTGGACGAGGTGCTGCGCACGCTGCTGGCCCGCCGCGCTCTGGGCGGGAGGCGCGCCGGAGATGGGCAGGAGACCGTCGGCGACACGGGCCGCGAAGGAGCCGCGGCGGACTGAACCGCCCTGCCCTCGCGTCATTCTCATCCCACGCCACCCAGTTTTGGAGCAACGGAGCCCATGGCCCGAATTCTGGTGATCGACGACGTGCCGGCCTTCACGGCGCTGCTGCGCATGACGCTGGAGTCGCAGGGACACCATGTGGCGGAGGCGCATGACGGCCTGTCCGGCCTTGCGATGCTGGAGCGCGAGCCGTTCGATCTGGCCATCGTGGACATGATGATGCCGGGGCTGGATGGCATGACGCTGATCCGCCGCTTGCGCGCCCGCAACGACCCGCAGGCTCCCGCCGTCCTGGCCATGTCCGGCGGAACGGACGAGTTCCCGGCGGCCTTCTCGCTGAGCCTTTCGGAAATGCACGGCGCCGACCGGGTGCTGTACAAGCCCTTCGACACCGCCGAACTGCTCGACACCGTCGAGGAATTGCTGGCCGCTCGCACGGCCTGACGCCGCGGCATCCCAGCCACAGCACGGGAATTTCTCGACGCCTCCAGGACTTTTTCTCTCTTTCCGATCTTTGGCATACCCGCTGCGCTTGCGGCTGCCGTCTTTGCACCGCATACAGACGCCGTCCCGGACGGCTGGAGCACCCGGCCCGACCCATTCAGCGCGCGGCCATGCACGATCCCAAACTGCTCTTCGACGTCCTGTTCCTTCTGCTGGCGGCGGTTGTGATCGTTCCGCTGTTCCAGGCGCTGCGCATCCCCGCGCTGCTCGGCTATCTGGTGGGAGGGGCGCTGCTCGGCCCGCACACGCCGGGGCCGGTCGTCGATATGGAGCTTCCGCAGGTCCTGTCGGAATTCGGGGTGGTCTTCCTCCTCTTCGCCATCGGACTGGAACTGCCGCTGTCGCGCTTGCGGGCCATGCGGCGCTACATCTTCGGGCTGGGGTTGATGCAGGTCGTGCTGACCAGCGCCGCCATCGCCGCCGCCGCCTACGCGCTGGGAGAGACCATGGCGGCGGCGCTGGTCATCGGCGGCATGCTGGCCTTCTCCTCCACCGCCACGGTGCTGAAGCTGCTGGTGGAGCGCGGGGAGACGGTGGCGCGGTTCGGGCGCGTGTCCGTCGCCGTGCTGATCTTCCAGGATCTGGCCGTCGTCCCGCTGCTGACACTGCTGCCGCTGCTGGCCGGCGGCGGCACCAGCATTCCCTGGGCGCTCGCCCTGGCCGGGGTCAAGGCCGTCGCGGCGATCGGCGGCATCATGCTGCTGGGCCGGTTCGTGGTGCGTCCGGTCTATCATTTCGTGGCCTCGGCCAGGAGCCCGGAGGTCTTCACGGCGACCAACCTGCTGGTCGTTCTGGCGGTCGCCTGGCTGACGGCGGCGGCCGGCATGTCGATGGCGCTGGGCGCCTTCCTCGCCGGCATGCTGATGGCCGACACCGCCTACCGCCATCAGGTCGAGGCCGACATCGAGCCGTTCCGCGGCCTTCTGCTGGGCCTGTTCTTCATGACGGTGGGCATGACTCTGGACCTGCCCGCCATGCTCCGGCGCGCCGACGACATCCTGCTGGTGACTGCGGCGCTCCTGGTCGGAAAGAGCATCCTGCTGTTCCTGCTCTGCCGCCTGTCGGGACTCGGGCTGGCGACCTCGCTGCGCATCGGCCTGCTGCTGTCGCAGGGGGGCGAGTTCGCCTTCGTCCTGATCGGCAAGGCGACGCGGCTGGCGGTGCTGGAGGGCGACACGGGGCTGCTGCTGTCCTCCTGCGTCGCGCTCAGCATGGCGGTCACGCCGCTGATCGGCTTCGTCGCCCAGCGGCTGGCCCAGAGGGTCGAGGCCCGCTACGGCGCGGAGGCGTTCGGCGTCGAGACCAGCGACATCACCGGGCATGTGCTGATCGCCGGCTATGGCCGGGTCGGGCGCGCCGTCGCGCGGCTGCTGCGGACCCACGACATCCCCTACGTCGCGCTGGACCTCGACCCGCAGCGGGTGGCGGCGGCGCGGGCCGAGGGGCTGCCGGTCTATTACGGCGACTCCAGCCAGATCGGCGTTCTCCGCGCCGCCGGGATCGAGCGGGCGCGGGCCGCCGTCATCACCGTCAACCGCCCGGACATGGCGGAGCGGGCCGTGGAGGCCATCCGCCGGGCCGCCCCGCGCCTGTCCATCGCCGCCCGCGCCCACGATCTCGACCGCGGCGCGCGGCTGAAGAAGTCCGGAGCGACCGCCGTGGTTCCCGAGACGCTGGAGGCCAGCCTGCAACTGGCCAGCCTCGTTCTGCGCAACGCCGGGCTGGACGCCGAAGCCATCGACCAGAGCCTGAAGAGCGTCCGCGACCGCGGCTACGACGCGCTCAGCGATCTGCCCGGCCAGAGCGGCTGAACCGGTTTCGTCAGCGCGCCACCCGCCACAGGTCGAAGACGGTGCCGCGGTACGCCTCCTCCGCTCCCGGCGGCGGCTTCAGGCCCGCCGCGTGGAAGACGTTGGAGAACATCACCAGCACGTAATCGTACTTGTCCCGCCAGCCGACATAGTGCGGGCAGGGCTCCACATGATCGCGCAGGGTCGCCTCTTCGGGGTGGGAGAGCAGGCGCACGTCCACCGGAACCCCCTCGTAGATCGCCATGCAGCGGTCGCGGTAGGGCTGGGTCACCGTCAGCGGCTGCTTGCCCGGGTGGCTGAACAGGGTCGGGACGAAGGCGCGCCGCTCCACGGTGATCAGCGACGGCAGATGGATCAGGCTGGGCAGCGCGACCAGCGAATGGCGCCAGGGCGGCTGGGTGAGCAGGAACTCCCGCGTGTTGCAGCAGCCGGCTTCCCGCCCCGCCCAGGCGATCAGGACGGAGCGTCCGGGTTCGATCCGCTCCATGGCGCGGCGCAGGTCGGCCACATCGTCCCCGTAGGCCATCCAATTGACCGTCAGGACGCCGGTCCGCACCGCCAGCAGGCCGACCAGCCCGACCGCGAAGGCCGTCGCGGCGCGCGGCCCGGGAAAGCGCAGGTCGGTGCCGGCCACCAGAAGGAAGGCCGCTAGAATCCAGAAGCGGATCGACACGAAATAGGTGCCGAAGAAGGGGTCCGGAACGACGAAGAAGGCCAGCGCGAACAGGGCCGCCGCCAGCATCATGCCCCGCGACGCGCGCAGCCAGCCCGCCACGCGCGCCGCCACCATGCCGCCCAGCACCAGAAGCAGGGTCGCCACGTCCAGCAGCGTGTTGTAGTTCAGGACCGGCGCCAGCATGTCGTGCAGCCGATAGCGCCACTGCTTCAGCTCCGTCAGCTTCTTCAGCCGCCAATAGACCTCCTTCAGCAGCAGGACCGGCGTGCTGTCGCGCGCTCCCACCGCCGCCGCGTCGGATTGCAGAAGCTGCGTCCCCACCGTGCCGGCGAACAGGGCCGCGGGCAGCGCCAGCAACGCCGCGAAGCGCAGCGCGTCGCGCCCGAGATTGGCGAGGGTCGGCGGCTTGCGCCCCTCCCCCACATATTTCGCCGCCTCCACCGCGAACAGGCACAGCAGGAAGGAGCCGAGCACGATGGCGTGGGCGAAGTAGAGGAACAGCGCGCAGCCCATTCCCACCGGCAACTGCCAGCGCCGCCCCGCCAGCGCGATCCACAACGACAGGCCGATCAGCAGGAAGCCCAGGCCGAGCGAGAAGCTCATGAAGCCGCCGATCAGCGTGGCGTTGTGGATGAACAGTGCGCCGCACAGCGGCCACAGGCTCCAACGCCCGAACAGCGTCCGGTTCAGCAGCACGGCCCCGATCAGGGTCAGCGCCGCGGCGAGCGCCATGTAGACCCGCCCCGCCACGTAGAGCGGCAGCACGCTGGCGAGCGGCAGCATCACCGCCTCCATCAGCAGGTTCGGCACCGGCGTCAGGGAAGCGGTGTAGCGTTCGGCCAGGAAGGGATCGGTCCGGAGGTGACGCAGCACGTCCACCCGCGCCAGATGGTTCGGGTAGTCGAGCAGCGGCGGCATCTCCACCAGCAGAAGCGGCAGCAGAAGCAGCGCCAGGATCACCGGCAGCACGAGCGCCAGCGGCGGCGACCAGACCCCGGCCCCGGCGTCCGTCCGCATGGCGGCAGTGCCGGGGCCGGGGGTCTGCGACAGTCCAGAATGGTCCACCGATGCCTCCTGCATTTGGTGCAATGCGGAAGGCTCAACACATCCTTCGTCCGCACCGCCAGAAGGCAATGGCGTTACGGGTCGGCTTCGGAGTTAGCCCGCGGTCCGAACGGAGCATGCCGCCGCCCGCCCTCCCCCGCCCCATTTCGAGGATGGGGAGAGCGCATCCGGACCGTCGGTCAGCGGGGTCTCACCGCCTCGTCACGGCTGCGGGAAGACACGCGCGCGGTCGATGTGGACGGCGCACTGGTCGCCGGGGCGAAGGCCCAGGGCGGACAGCCGCTCGCGGTCCATCTCGGCTTCCAGCGGCAGGCCGGCGAGGTCGATCTCGATCCGCGCGTCCGGCCCCACCACATGGATGCCGGTCACGCGGCCCGGTCCCCCGGCGCAGGGGCTGAGGCCCAGGTCGTGCGGGCGCACATAGGCGATGGCCTGGCCGCGGACCGTGCCGTCGGCGGGGATGGACAGCGCCCCGTTGGCCGTCCGCGCCACCCCGTCCGCCACCACGCAGTCGAAGCGGTTCACCTGCCCGAGGAACTCGTAGACGAAGGCCGAGGCGGGGCGGTCGTAGACCTCCGCCGGGCTGCCCACCTGCTCGATCCGGCCCTGGCTCATCACCACCACGCGGTCGGCCAGTTCCAGCGCCTCCTCCTGGTCGTGGGTCACGAAGACGGAGGTGATGTGGATGTCCTCGTGCAGCTTGCGCAGCCAGCGCCGCAGCTCCTTGCGCACCTTGGCGTCCAGCGCGCCGAACGGCTCGTCCAGCAGAAGCACCTTCGGCTCGATGGCGAGCGCGCGGGCCAGAGCCACGCGCTGCCGCTGGCCGCCGGAAAGCTGCGCCGGGTAGCGGTCGGCGAAGTGGGCGAGCTGGACCAGTTCCAGCAGTTCCATGACGCGCCGCTTGATCTCCGCCGCGGTGAAGCGCCGGCCGCGCGGGCGCACCTTCAGGCCGAAGGCCACGTTGTCGAAGACCGTCATGTGGCGGAACAGCGCGTAATGCTGGAAGACGAAGCCGACCTGCCGCTCCCGTGGGCTGAGGCCCAGCGCCTCCTCCCCGTGGAGCTGGAGGCTGCCGGAATCGGCGAACTCCAGCCCCGCCATGATGCGCAGCAGCGTCGTCTTTCCCGACCCCGAGGGACCGAGCAGGGCCAGAAGCTCGCCCGAGCGGACGTCGAGGTCCACCGAGTCGAGCGCGCGGAAACTTCCGAATTGTTTGGTGATGCCGGAGACTTGGATCGCCATGACGTGCGTCGCCTCAATGCCGGGTGGCCGCCAGCTCAGCCCCGAAGCGCCATTCCAGCACCGTCTTCACCACCAGCGTGACGAGGGCGAGCATGGCCAGCACCGAGGCCACCGCGAAGGCAGCGACCAAGTTGTATTCGTTGTAGAGGATTTCGACATGCAGGGGCATCGTGTTGGTTTCGCCCCGGATGTGGCCGGACACCACCGACACCGCGCCGAATTCGCCCATCGCGCGGGCGTTGCACAGCAGGACGCCGTACAGCAGACCCCATTTGATGTTGGGCAGGGTGACCCGCCAGAAGGTCTGCCAGCCGGACGCGCCCAGGACCAGCGCCGCCTCCTCCTCCTCGTTGCCCTGTTCCTGCATCAGCGGGATCAGCTCGCGGGCGACGAAGGGGAAGGTGACGAAGACGGTGGCCAGCACCAGCCCCGGCACGGCGAAGATGATCTGGATGCCCTGCGACTTCAGGAACGGCCCCATCAGCCCGTGGAGCCCGAACAGCAGCACGTAGATCAGGCCGGAGATCACCGGCGACACCGAGAAGGGCAGGTCGATCAGCGTGATCAGCAGATCCTTGCCGCGGAAGTCGAACTTGGCGATGCACCAGGACGCCGCCACGCCGAAGACGAGGTTCATCGGCACCGCGATGGCCGCGACGATCAGGGTCAGCTTGATGGCCGCCACCGCGTCCGGCTCCACCAGAGCCTCCCAATAGGCGTCCACGCCGTTCCGCAGCGCCTCCACGAAGACCGCCACCAGGGGCAGCACCAGGAACAGCAGCAGGAAGCCCAGCGCCGCCGCGATCAGCAGACCGCGCACCCACCCGTTGTCCGCCAGCGCCGGGGCGTATCCGCCTTTTCTAACGGGCATGGCGCCACCTCATCCAGGCTTGAAGCAGGTTCAGGGCCAGCAGCATCACGAAGGACACCATAAGCATCAGCATGCCCACCGCCGCGGCGCCGGCATAGTCGTACTGTTCCAGCTTGATGACGATCAGCAGCGGCACGATCTCGGAAATCCCGGGAATGTTGCCGGCGATGAAGATCACCGACCCGTATTCCCCCACCCCGCGGGCGAAGGCCAGCGCGAATCCGGTCAGCAGCGCCGGAAGCAGCGCCGGGAACACCACCCGCCGGAAGGTCTGCCAGCGCGTGGCGCCGAGCGCCGCGGCGGCCTCCTCCTCCTCCGGCGGCAGATCCTGAAGGATCGGCTGCACGGTGCGCACCACGAAGGGCAGGCCGATGAAGGTCAGGGCGATGGCGATCCCCAGCGGCGTGAAGGCCACCTTGATCCCGAACCAGTCCATCATCAGGGAGCCGATCCAGCCGTTGGGCGCGTACAGCGCGCTGAGCGCGATGCCGGCCACCGCGGTGGGCAGGGCGAAGGGCAGATCGACCAGCGCGTCGACGATCCGGTCGCCGGGAAAGCGGTAGCGGACCAGCACCCAGGCGACGATGAAGCCGAAGACGGCGTTGACCGCGGCGGCGGCCAGCGACAGCCCGAAGCTGACCTGGAAGGCCGCCAGGACGCGGGGAGTCAGCACCGCGTTCCAGAAACCGGACCAGCCCAGCCCCGCCGCCTTCAGCGCCAGGGCCGCCAGCGGCAGCAGGACGATCAGCCCCAGATAGGCCAGCGTGAATCCGAGGGTCAGCCCGAAGCCGGGCAGGACGCTGGGTTTTCGAAGCACGCTCAACACCGTGCCCCCCGCGGAGGGGAGCACGGCGTCGCCGGTGGTCGCCGCGACCACGGGTCAGCGGCCCTTCTGGTAGATCTGGTCGAAGACGCCGCCATCCGCGAAATGCTTCTCCTGGGCCGCACGCCACCCCCCGAAGGAGCCGTCGATGGTCACAAGCTTAACATTTGGGAAGCGGTCCGCATACCGCGCAGCGACCTCCGGAAGACGCGGGCGGTAGAAGTGCTTCGCCGCGATGTCCTGCGCCTCGGGGCTGTAGAGGAAATTCAGGTAGGCCTCGGCCAGCTTCCGCGTTCCCTTGCGGTCCACCACCGAATCGACCACCGTGACCGGCGGCTCCGCCAGGATCGACAGGGACGGCACGACGATCTCGAATTTGTCGGCGCCGAATTCCTGAAGCGACAGGAAGGCTTCGTTCTCCCAGGCCAGCAGGACGTCGCCGAGCTGCCGCTGGGTGAAGGTGACGGTGGAGCCGCGGGCGCCGCTGTCCAGCACCGGGACGTTCCGGAACAGGTCGCCGACGAACTGCTTGGCCTTGGCCTCGTCGTTGCCGTTCTTCTCCAGCGAATAGGCCCAGGCGGCCAGATAGTTCCAGCGCGCTCCGCCCGAGGTCTTCGGGTTCGGGGTGATGACCTGCACGCCCGGCTTCAGAAGATCGTCCCAGTCCTTGACCTGCTTCGGGTTGCCCTTGCGGACCAGGAACACGATCGTGGAGGTGTAGGGGGAGCTGTTGTTCGGCAGACGCTCCTGCCACGTCTTCGGCAGGGCACCCGAGTCGGCGATGGCGTCGATGTCGTAGGCCAATGCCAGAGTCACCACGTCGGCGTCCAGACCGTCGATGACCGAGCGCGCCTGCTTGCCCGACCCGCCGTGCGACTGCCGGACGGTCACCGACTGGCCGTTTTCGGCCTGCCATTTCTTGGCGAACGCCTTGTTGAACTCCACATAGAATTCACGCGTGGGATCGTAGGAGACGTTCAGCAGATTGGTCTGCGCCTTGGCGGGCGAAGCGGCCAGCATGGCCAGCGCGACCCCCGCGGCCAGCAGGCTGGCGGAAAGCCGGCCCGCAGAAAGCCGGCTCTCAGAAAGCCGGTTGGCGCGAAGCGCGGAGAGCCGATCAAGAAACGACATGGCACACTCCCTCTATGGTTCCGTCTTTCGGGACCGTTGCGGCATAGGAACCGGCCCCCTTCAGGAACCGCGAGCCGCACCGGCCTTCGCGAACACAGCGGTTGAGCCGTATTCACATATTTTTTAATGTATATGTAATACCCATTTTCCTTCTAGAGTTTGCATGATTCTCCGGATGCCGCAAGGCTGTTTTTTGTCATTCCCCGCGCCGGTCCGCGTCAATTTCACAGGCCGCCGCGGATGGGGCTGGAAGCGGCGCTCCGGATCGCTACCATGCGCCGCCCGCCGCGTTCTTCCGTACGGTCATGTCCGAAACACCCCCTTTTCCCACCCCCGCCCTCCTCACCGCCCTTCTGGAGGCCGAGCGCGCGCTCGGACGGCTGGCGGAGGTCGCGCAGGCTCCGGAGCGGCGCCGGCGTCTCTGGGCCGACGCGGCGCGGCGGGAATCCTGCGCGGCGGCGCGGCTCGACGGCGTGGCGGTGGACCCGGCGGAGTTTCTGGTCGCCACCATCGGCACCGACCTCGTTCCCACCGCCGGGCGGGGGGCGGCGCAGTCCGTCCGCGCGCTGTGGCAGGGCGCCCTGTTCACGCAAGGCGTCATCGCGGCCCCCGCCCGCCGCGGGGGCAACGCCCGCGCGCCGGTGTCATACCCCGGGGCCGCCGGAGCCGCCGCCGACGCCTGGCGCGCGGTGGCGGACCTGGAAGCCGGGCTGGACGGGCTGTCGCCCTTCCCGTTCGATGACGGCGACGGCGACGGCGAAGCCCCGCCGCTCGCGGACGACGCTCCGCCGGCCTGGACGCTGGGTTGGACGGAGGCGCTGTGGCGCTGCCTTCAGGCGGAGGTGTCGGGCCGCGACCCCGGACGGCTGGCCTTCTCGGCGGACCGGGAGGCGGAGGCGGCCACCCTGCTCAAGCGGCTGGACATGGCCGGGGAGTCGCCGGCCCTGCTGGGCGGTGTGGGGATGCTGGCCGAACTGCTGCGCCCGGCTCCCGATCTGCGGATTCCGGCCTGGGCCGTGCCCTCGGCCCGGTTGATGGGCGCTCTGGCGGTGGCGCGCTGCTGCCGGGTGCCGAACGTCTGGCTGCCCATGTCCGTCTCCCTGCACGCCGACCGCACCGCCGCCGGCCTCGCCGCGCGCGGGCGGGACGAGGGATGGCGGCTTTGGCTGGCCGACATGGTGGCGGAGACCGCGCGGCGGGAGCGGGAGCGCGCCCTGTCCCTGGATCGCACCGCGGACGGCTGGCGGCAGCGCGTGGGGGCGAAGCGCCGCAATTCCCGCCTCCCGGACATCCTCGATTTCCTGTTCGAGGAGCCGGCGGTCACCGTGCGGCGGGTGCAGAAGCGGCTGGGCAGCACCTTCCGCGGCGCCCAGCTTCTGGTGGACGAGTTGTTGGAGGCCGGCATCCTGCGCGAGGCGACGAACCGCGCGCTGGACCGCGTGTTCATCGCGGTGGACCTGATGCCCTGAATGGGTGGATGCGGATCAGATGTCGAAATTGACGGGCAGGCCGCCGGTCGCCTGACGATGGCGAAGGGCGTCGGACAGGGTCTGGTTGTCCAGCACCTGCGCGGTGGCGTCGCGCACCTGCACCATCAGCCAGCGCACCGAGCAGGTGGGCGGATCGATGCAGTCCTCGCAGGGGCGGAAGGAATTCTTGCTGGCGCAGGGGATGGGCGCCAGATGCCCGTCGATCAGCCGGATCACCTCGCCGAAGGAAATCTCGTCCGCCGGACGCGCCAGACGGTAACCGCCGCTCTTGCCGCGCTTGGCGAATAGCAACCCGTGCTTGCGCAGCTCCACCAGGATGGCTTCCAGGAACTTGCGCGGGATGTTCTCCCGCTCGGCGATTTCCGCGATCAGGACGAGTTCGTCGTCCGTCCGTTCGGCCAACATGATCAGCGCGCGCAGGGCGTATTTGGCTTTTTGCGACAGCATTCGGTCCGGCACCGCCCCCCGCGGCGGAATGGGATAAAGATAAAGTGCCCTCCATATAGCCGCGTTGCCCAGGAATTGGTACCGGTTCTTGCCCTGGAAATCGGCGGCGCGTAAGGTCGAACCCAATCGACCTCAGACCGGCGTAAGGACGCGGCATGCAGACCATCATCGTTCCCGTCACCCCGTTCCAGCAGAACTGCACGCTGCTCTGGTGCCCGGAGACGATGAAGGGCGCCGCCGTCGACCCCGGGGGCGACATCCCCCGCATCCTGCGCGCCGCCCAGTCGAAGGGCGTGACGCTGGAGAAGATCCTGGTCACCCACGGCCACATCGACCATGCGGGCGCCGTCGCCGACCTCGCCGACGAGTTGAAGCTGCCCGTCGAGGGGCCGCACCGCGAGGACCAGTTCTGGATCGACGGCATGCCGATGCAGAGCCAGATGTTCGGCTTCCCGCCGGTCCGCTCCTTCACGCCGGACCGCTGGCTGGAGGAGGGTGACACGGTGACGGTCGGCAACCTGACGCTGGACGTCCACCACTGCCCGGGCCACACGCCGGGCCATGTGGTCTTCGTGCACAAGCCCAGCAGGATCGCCATCGTCGGCGACGTGCTGTTCCAGGGCTCCATCGGCCGCACCGACTTCCCCAAGGGCAACCACGGCGACCTGATCGACTCGATCCGCACCAAGCTGTTCCCCCTGGGCGACGACGTGACCTTCATCCCCGGCCACGGTCCGACCTCCACCATAGGGGAAGAGCGGCTGTACAACCCCTTCCTCACCGATTGAGGGTGCGCTTGACCTCTTGCCCGATGCATGCATCCGCATCACGATGAATGCAGGCCGATTGGAGCATGGCATGAGCCACATACAGAGGGCCGAGACGGGATACGATGTCGACGCGTCCAAGAAGCGCATCGACATCACCGTGAACGAGGATCTGGTGCGCATCGCCCAGACCTACACCGACAACCTTTCAGGCACCATCGAAGCTCTGTTGGCCGAATGGGCACAGGCGGAGCGCCGGAAAAGAGACGAAGACCACGAGCACCGGCGCAAGGTGGTCGAATCCTGGAACGAATTCGACGAACGGCACGGACGCTTCGCGGACGAGTGGAACGGCGCCTTCATGCCGGACGAAGACGCGCGCTGATGGCCCAGTTCGACGTTCATCGCAACCCTGGCCGAACCAGGGACGCGGTACCCTATGTCCTGATTGTTCAGGGCGACCGCTGGGAAGGGCGGCCCGAGCGGGTCGTCGTTCCTCTGGTTCTGTCAAGCGAGGTACGGCACCGGGACGCGGCCCTGAACCCCGACTTCATCATCGACGGCGTTTCGGTCGTCATGAACCCGCTTCAGACCGCAACCATCCCGACGCGGGTCCTCGGCCCCGTGGTCGCCAGTCTCGATTCCGAGCATTTGCGGGTCATCGCCGCTCTTGATGCCCTGATCGCCCAAGGGCGGTAGGGGCGGCCCTGCGGAGCCGCCCCGTCCGGGAGAACCCTCACCCCTGCCCCGTCTCGATGGACAGCGACATCGGCGGCGGGTTGGCCAGCGTCTGGTAGACGACGCAATAGCGTTCCGTCAGCTTGGTCAGGGTGGCGATGCGCTCCGCCGGCTCGTCGGTGTCCAGGTCGAAGCGCAGGCGGATGGCGCGGAAACCGACCGGCGCGTCCTTCGCCACGCCCAGCGTGCCGCGGAAATCCAGGTCGCCTTCCGCCGACACGGTGCCGCCGCGCAGCTTGAACTCCAACGCCGTGGCGACCGCCTTCAGCGTCACGCCGGCGCAGGCCACCAGCGCCTCCAGCAGCATGTCGCCGGAACAGGCCTGCGTGCCCGGCCCGCCGGTCGCCGGGTGAAGACCGGCCTCCACCAGCGCGCGGCCCGTCTCCACCTTGCAGGCGATGCCGCTGTCGTCCAGCGCGCCGCGGGCCTTCAGCGTGACCACCGCCGAGTCCGGCGCGTCCTTGTACTTGTCCTTCAGCGGCGCCTGGAGCGCGCGCAGATCCTGTGCATCCATACCCGTGCGTTTCCTCTTCGCGGATCGGTTTCTTTATTGTGCGCAGAGCGGATGATGAACCGCCGCAATGGTTCAGGCAATGCCCAAAGCGAAGCCCAGCTCCGCGGCGGGGGCCACTGGCCCGCCGGGATGTTTTCGGCTAAGACCGGTCGCATAATCATAAGGAATGGGAAGGGAGATTCCCCCGCCATGAAACGTCGTTCCTTTCTGACCGCCACCACCACCGGCATGGCCGCCGGTCTGGCCGCCAGCGCCGTCGTCGCGGCGCCGGCCATCGCGCAGAGCCAGCCCGAGATCAAGTGGCGCATGGCGTCGAGCTACCCCAAGAGCCTCGACACCATCTTCGGCGGGGCGGAGCTGATCGCCCGCCGGGTCGCCGCCGCGACGGACAACAGGTTCCAGATCCGCACCTTCGCGGCAGGCGAGATCGTTCCGGCGCTTCAGGTGCTGGACGCGGTGCAGAACGGCACGGTCGAGTGCGGCCAATCCGCCGCCTATTTCTACATCGGCAAGGACCCGACCTTCTGCTTCGACACCGCCATGCCCTTCGGCCTGAACACGCGCCAGCACATCGCCTGGATGATGCACGGCGGCGGGCTGGAGCTGATGCGGGAGCTGTTCCGGGACCACAACATCCACAACATCCCCGCCGGCAACACGACGGCCCAGATGGGCGGCTGGTTCCGCAAGGAAATCAAGACGGTGGAGGATCTCAGCGGTCTCAAGATGCGGGTCGGCGGGCTGGCCGGGCAGATCATGGGCAAGCTGGGTCTCGTCCCGCAGCAGATCGGCGGCGGCGACATCTACCCGGCGCTGGAGCGCGGCACCATCGACGCGGCGGAGTTCGTCGGCCCCTACGACGACGAGAAGCTGGGCTTCCACAAGGTCGCCAAATACTACTACTCGCCGGGCTGGTGGGAAGGCTCCGCCCAGATCCCGCTGATGATCAACATCACGGCGTGGGAACAGCTTCCGGAGTCCTACAAGACCATCCTGGAGCAGGCCTGCTGGGAGGCCAACACCTGGATGATCGCCAAGTACGACGCCGTCAACGCCGCGGCGCTGAAGCGTCTGGTGGCCGGCGGCGCCCAGCTCCGCGCCTTCCCGCGCGACGTCATGATGGCCTGCGAGAAGATCGCCAACGAGCTTTACGACGAGCTGTCGGCCAAGAACCCCCGCTTCAAGAAGGTCTACGAGGCGTGGAAGCCCTTCCGCGACGAGGAGCGGCTGTGGTTCCGCGTCGCCGAGAACGCCTTCGATTCCTACGTCTATTCCCAGTCGGCGCAGCGCCGCTGAAAAAGGCACGGCCCCTCCCTTCGAAGGGAGGGGCCGTTTTCCTCACGCGGTCAGTGCGAGACCGCGCCGGCCGCGCCCAGGCCGGTTTCCGAACGGATGTACTGGTACTCGTAGGCCTTCGCCTCCGCCGCCGCCCGCGCGCTGCGGTCGGTGACGGAGAACAGCCAGGTCGTCACGAAGGCGATGGTCATCGAGAACAGCGCCGGATGCTCGTACGGGAAGATCGGCGCCGGGAACTTGAAGACGCTGACCCACACGGTCGGCCCCAGGACCACGAAGGCGACGCAGCTCACCAGACCGGCGAAGCCGCCGATGAAGGCGCCGCGGGTGGTCAGACCCTTCCAGAAGATCGACAGGATCAGCACCGGGAAGTTCACCGACGACGCCAAGCCGAAGGCCAGCCCCACCATGAAGGCGATGTTCTGGTTCTCGAACAGCAGGCCCAGCGTGATGGCGATGACGCCCAGGGCCAGCGTGGCGGCGCGCGACACGCGGATCTCCGACGCCTCGGTGGCGTTGCCCTTCTTGATGACGCGGGCGTAGAGGTCGTGGCTGACCGCCGACGCGCCGGCCAGCGTCAGGCCCGCGACCACCGCCAGGATGGTGGCGAAGGCGACCGCCGAGATGAAGCCCAGGAAGATGTTGCCGCCGATGGCCTTGGACAGGTGGATGGCCGCCATGTTGCCGCCGCCCAGGATCTTGCCCGCCGCGTCCAGATAGGCCGGGTTGGTGCCGACGATCACGATGGCCAGGAAGCCGATGGTCACCGTCAGGATGAAGAAGTAGCCGATGAAGCCGGTGGCGTAGACGACCGACTTGCGCGCCTCCTTCGCGTCCGGAACGGTGAAGAAGCGCATCAGGATGTGCGGCAGACCCGCCGGGCCGCACATCAGCGCGAGGCTGAGCGACACCGCGGCGATCGGGTCGGTCATCGCGGCGCTGGGCCGCAGGATGGCGGCATGGGCGGCATGGGCGGACACCGCCTGCTGGAGCAGACGTTCCGGGTTGAAGCCGAACTGCGCCAGGGCCAGCCCGACCAGCACGGTGCAGCCGCCCAGAAGCATCACCGCCTTGATGATCTGCACCCAGGTCGTGGCGAGCATGCCGCCGAAGGTCACGTACATGATCATCAGCACGCCGACCATGATGACGGCGTAGGTGTATTCCAGGCCGAACAGGAGCTGGATCAGCTTGCCCGCCCCGACCATCTGCGCGATCAGGTAGAAGCAGACCACGGTCAGCGACCCGACCGCCGCGAGCGAGCGGATCGGCGTCTGGCCCAGCCGGTAGGACGCCACGTCGGCGAAGGTGAAGCGGCCCAGGTTGCGCAGCCGCTCGGCGATCAGGAACAGCATCAGCGGCCAGCCGACCAGGAAGCCGATGGTGTAGATCACCCCGTCGAAGCCCTTGGCGAAGACCATGCCCGACAGGCCGAGGAAGGCCGCCGCCGACATGTAGTCGCCCGCGATGGCCAGCCCGTTCTGGAAGCCGCTGATTCCGCCGCCCGCGGTGTAGAAGTCCGACGCCGAGCGGGTGCGCTTGGAGGCCCAATAGGTGATGCCCAGAGTGCCGGCGACGAACAGCAGGAACATGACGATGGCCGTCACGTTGACCGGCTGGCGCTCCACCGCGCCGTCGATGGCGGCGGCGAAGGCGGGCGCCGCGATCAGCGCCGGCAGAAGCGCGGCGGAGGCGACGGCGACGGGGGTGGCGAGAAGACGCGCGGCGCTCATCGGCCCACCTCTTCCAGCAGGTCGCGGTTCATCGCGTCGTAGCGGCCGTTGGCACGCAGCACGTAGACGCCGGTCATCAGCGAGCAGAAGACGGTGATGACGATGCCGGCGGCCAGCCCGACCGGGAAGGTCATGCCCTCGGCCAGCGGGCGCGCCAGCAGATCGGGGGCCAGCGCCGCCGCGAACACGAAGGCGTAGTAGACGGCCAGGACGATCAGCGCCAGCCGCCAGCTGAAGCGCGCGCGGCTCGCCGTCATTTCGGCGAACTTCGGGTTGGACAGCACCCGCTCGTAAATCTCGTCTGACATGTTGTTATCGCTTTTCTTGGAACCCAGGCATTGCGCATCGCAGCAATAACCCTGGGCGCACGGCAGCAAAAAGCGAAATTAAATTACATCAGGCGGGTAACGGCGAAAATTTCGCTCCAAAACGTCCAAAATTAACCGACAGACGGTTAAACATTAGCCGGGTGATGGTTGAACCCTGACACCGGAATGCGACAACGGGTCGCGCTGCAACGCAATATAAATCAAGACTGCTATCCCGCCGTCCGCCCCTTCAGCCGGACATGGATCAGGCCGCTGCCGGTGGGGTCGGTCCGGTCGGGTTTCACCATCGCTTCCAACAGCTTCTCGTCGCTCGACCAGTAGGGCACGTACCACAGCCGGTCCACGTCCATGACCAGCACCCGATGGGTTTCCGCGTCGTAGGCGCCGAGCGGGGCGATGTGTCCCACCGTGGCGTCGCCGGTCAGCGTGCCCTGGTCGTAGGCGAGCAGGATGATGTCCGAGGCGTCGCGCTCGTTCTCGTCCAGGATGCGCCGCAACGCCTCCAGCGTCTCCGGCGAGGTGTCCTTCGGCCGGAAGACCTCAACCGTGGCCTCCAGCCCGAAGGCGTCCACCGACTTCCGCACCAGCCCGGCGAAGTCGCCGAAGGACACCCCGTCCCCATTCTCCGCCGAGGCTGCCTTCCAGCCGTCGTCGTCCACCTCGTTCAGCACCCGCGTCTGGGTGATCAGCCGGTTGGACGAGAGCGGCGGCAGGCCGCGCAGTGCGTTGATCATCATCGCCACGCTGGCGACCGAACAGGCGCTGCCGGTCTGCTGGGCGGTGTAATAGGGCATCAGCGCCCAGAAATCCGGCGCTTCGGCCCGGCGCAGGTAGTCGCGGTCCCCGGTCATCGGGACGGCGTCCGGCCCGAATTTCGGCTTCGTCTCGCTCTGCGCGTCCTGCGCCCCGACGGCCCCGCCCGTCAGCAGGCCGAAGGCGCACAGGGCCAGCAGAGCGATCCGTACCGGTGTCTTCGTCGCAGTGTTCAAAGTGGGTGCGTTCAAAGTGGGTGCGTTCAAGGTGGGTGCCTCTGCCGGCTCTATCCTGACGGGGTCGCCCTTGGCGGGATGCTCTGCGGCACGAGGGCCATGCAGTTCTGCACGATCGCGGCGCAGGCGCCGGTCGAAGACGCCCGGTAGACGAGCCGTTCGACGCTTCCGTTCCTCAACGTGAACGTCGCCTCGCACCGGTTGTCCACCACGTCCCCCGGCCCCGGAGGATAGTAGCCCCAGGGATCGTAGTCGAGCCCGCGATAGCGCCAGCCCGGATAGCCCCACCCATATCCCACCGGCGGCGGGGGTGGCGCGTAATATTCGATGGACCCCGCCTGATAGGCGAGGAACTCCAGACCGCCGCTGGCGACCTGCCGGTGCGGCGCGCCGGCGCAGGACAGCAGCGTTGCCTTCGGCATGCCGATCAGAGCACCCTGGGCCGCCAGCGCGAGATCGGCGCGGGGGTCGGCGCACCCCGCCAGCCCCGCCACGGCGAGCAGAAGGACCGCGGCGGGCCTGCGGCGGGCTTGCGGGTGCGGGAACACGGGCGGAACCTCCTTTCCCAGGGCCTTTCCCCGGGTTCATGTCCCGGAAGAACGCGGCTCCGCCCGCCTTTGATCCCGCGATGGTCCCTTGCGGGCCGGCGATCAGGCGTCCCAGAAATGGGGCATGCCGTCCGACGCCGTGTAGCCGCTCTGGCCGATCATCGCCCAGTCCAGGTCATGGATGCCCATGCCCAGGGCCGGCGAGTCCGGCTGCAACGAGTAGTCGCCCCAATAGGGGTTGTTGAACAACGGCTTGCCCGTCACGTCGTTGTCGCCGTAGCGCGGCACGTTGTGGACGAGGTTGCCGTTGATCACCGGGTTCCCGGCGGTCAGCAGTTCGATGTAGTCGTCCAGCGGAAGGGTCCCGCTGATGACGTTGCCGGTGATGGTGTTGTTGCGCGGCAGGCCGGGGTCGCCGTGCTTGGGCGCCCAGCCGACGCGGATGAACTCCTCTGCGTTGCTGGCGATGATCGAGAAGTTGTTGGTGACGACGTTGTTGTCGCCGCCGTGGATGTGCACCCCGGCCAGACCGGTGTCCTTCAGGAAGTTGCCGGTCACCGTGACGCCGCCGGCCATGTCGTCCAGATAGATGCCGAAGCCTTTGTGGTTGGTCAGCCACTGGTCGGTGTTGCTGGTCGCCAGCCCGCCCACGCCCTCAACCCAGTTGCCGCGGATGATGGTGCCGGTGTCCACGCTGGACCGCCCCAGCACCTCGATGCCGCCGCCGTCCGCCGTCTCCAGATTGGAGTTGGTGACCCGGTTGTATTCGATGACGTTGTTGCGGTTGATGTTGGTGGAGTCCCAGTTCTTCAGCGAGATGCCGTAACGCGCGCTGGAGTCGACGTCGTTGTGGGCGATCAGGTTGTTGTCCACCCCGGTGCCGATGATGCCGGACACACCCTTGCGCACCTCCCCGACATGGGAAATGTCGTTGGCGTAGATGGTGTTGCCGTTGCTGCGCCCGTCCAGCTCGATCCCGTTGACGGCCAGATGCTCCAGCGTGTTGCCGCCGACGAGGTTGTTGGAGGAGGCCGCCGTCAGCTTGATCGCCGTGCCGACGTTGACGAAGCTGTTGTTGCCGATGCTGTTGCCGGACGCTCCCTTCAGCTCCACCGCATAGCCCCAGGTGGTGGTGTTGGTGAAGCCCAGCCCTTCGATGGTCACGTCGCTGCTGCCGTTCAGGCGGATCAGCGTGCCCAGCCGGGCCACCTCGACGCCGTCCTGCGTCAGGGTGGCAGGGTTGGCCGGCTTGAACACCAGCGCCTTGTCCGAGGCGCGCCACGCGAATTCGCCCGCCTGATCGACGAAGGACGGGTTGTTCAGCAGCTTGTAGGTCGTGCCTTCGGCGAAGGGCAGCGAGGTGCCGTTCTTCAGCGTGATGGTCCGGGTGGCGTCGTTGACCCCGGCGATCTCGGTCAGCGTGTCGGACAGCCGCTCGGCGTCCATCAACTGGATCTTCATGCCGGGGATGATGTCGCCCGACGACATGTCTCCGGTGTGGTAGCGCACCGACCAGCCGCTGGGGCCGCCGTTGGCCGCGTCGGCGAAGTACCAGCCCGTGGTGTACGGGTTGTCGGCATCGACGATGCCTTTGCTGGCCAAGGTCTGGCGCACGCCGCCGATGGTCAGGTCGAGGTCGGTCGCCTGCGACAGCTTCGCGGAATAGATCCCGTTGCCTTCGCTGACGATGTTGGTGACCTTCTCCGCCCCGTTCAGCACCGGCGTCTCACCGGGATAGTTGCGGAAGCTGTGGCCGTTGTCGGCGGCGGTCAGATCCAAAGTCTTGGTCAGGCGATAGGTGCCCTCGCGCACGTAGGTGGTGTCGATGTCGCTGTCCCGCATGGCGTCACGGGCGCGCTCCAGCGAGGCGAAGGGACCGTCGGTGCCGTCGGCGTTCGGAGCGGACAGCTTGCCCGACCAACTGTCCTTGCCGTTGGCCGCCACATAGAAGGCCGGACCGGACGGCGGCGCGGGAGGCGGCTCGGCCGGGGGCTGGAACAGCGACGCCGGAGCGTTCACGTTCAGCGCACCGCCCCAGAAGAGGCCCTCCTGCCCCTTCACAACATCCTTTCCGTCCACCGCCCCCTTGTCGTAGGTGACGATGGGGTCGGTTGCCGCGACGGTGTGGCCGTTGATGGACACCGACTTGACGAACAGGTTGCGGTCCTGCCCGTTCACCACGGAATCGTTGTCGTAGTGGATCTGGATCTTGTGGGCGTCCTTGGCGTCCAGATCGACGGTGAAGCGGAAAGGCTGCGGGTCGCCGGACGTGGCGCGGCCCTCGCCGATGACCTTGCCGTCCACCAGCACCTTGAAGTGCGGCGCCACCCCGCCGGCGGACTGGCCCCAGGCGGTGACGACGATGTCCGTCGGGGTCAGCTTCACCGGCGGCGGCGGGGGCGGCGGCGGAACATAGGGACCGCCGAAATACTCCTCCGGCACGCCGAAGGTCAGGGCACCGCCCCAGAAGAGCCCCTCCTGCCCGGCGACCACGAACTTGCCGTCCACCGGTCCCTTGTCGTAGGAAGCCATCGGGGACGTGGCCTTGATCTCCTGCCCGTCGATGGTGATGCCCTGGACGAACAGGTTGCGGTCCTGGCCGTTGACGGTGGCGTCGTTGTCGTAATGGATCTGGATCTTGTGGGCCTCGTTCGGGTCCACATCGACCTTGAAGGTGTAGCCGGTCGGGCTGGTCGCGCCGACCCAGGCGTCGCCGACCACCTTGTCGTCCACCATCAGCTTGAAATGCGGCGGCGTGCCGTTGGCGGCGACGCCCCAGGCCTTCACGACGATCTCGGTCGTCATGGTGGGCGGCGCCTCCGGCTCCGGCGCCTGCGCGCTGGCGAACATGGTCTTGGGCAGATCGACGTTCAGCGCCCCGCGCCAGTACATCTCCGTCTGCCCGGCGATGACGTTCTTCCCGTCGATGTCGCCGGTGTCGTAGGTCACCAGCGGGTCGATGCTGAGGATCGGTTTCCCGTTCACCTCGAACGACTTGACGAAGAGGTTGCGGTCCTCTCCGTTCACGGAGCCGTCATTGTCGTACTGGAGCTGAAGCTTGTGGGCCTTGTCGGCCGGAACGCGGGCGTTGAAGGTGTAACGGCCCAGCGACGCCGAAGCGACGGTCGCCTGCCCGATCTCCACCCCATCCAGCCGCAGCACGAAATGCGGCCACTTTCCGCCTGCGGGAGCGCCCCAGGCGTTCACCGTAAAGGTGACGTCCATCAGTTCGGTCGTATCGGCAGCCATCTCGGACCTCATAGAACTCTAGACAATCGTCTTAGCCCAGAGGGTGAGGTGCCACGCTTAACGGAAAAATAAGAATGTTGGTTAAGATTATATTAACGTCATGAATTCTTGTGACATTGTTTGGTCTCTTGCAGTCGGGCAAAAATGTTTGCACATTGGCAAGAAAGTCTACGCATCGACAAGAACGTTTGCTCCTGGCCGCTCCTGAAATTGCCCGAACAACCTGAAGCTTGAACATTGACGCAGATATGCGGCGCACTCCGATGGAGCAGCACCGCTGACGTGCGCTTCTCTTCGTTATGGATAGGGAGCCGCATCACGGCTCGGCTCGAACCTCGCCAAGGCCCAGCCCATCCACAGCAACAAGGCTTCGATATCCAGGGTCTCGACCGTGGCTCAAGGGTGTGTTCGGCGGACGCTCACGGTCCGCTGGTTTCGTTATTCTTCTTCGCCTTTTCCTTCTTCGCTTGATCGTGATGCCACTTGATGGCGAAGAACATGCCCGTGCCCAACACGAGAATCTTGAACGGAAAGAAAACCAAAGGAAACCAATCATACATTTTGAACATCTCCAAGCTATGACACCATCTCGCGTCAGGAGAACCTGACGGCAGTCAGATCGCACGCGGGTCTTTGTCTGCGGGCGGGGCCGTCAGCCGGATCGGCGTAGGAGTGGTCCGGACCACAGAGCTTGCAGGGAAGTGCAGCTTCACGAAACCGCTGAACAGATGACCCTGGCCGCAGCGTGGGCAGCGACCACGCAGGCCGGTGCTGAGAGGGGGAAGAGGCGGCCACTCCTGTTCGGATGACATCGCGCGTTCCTTCGGGCGGCAATGGCAAGCAATGCCTGCATGCAATGCGTGTTCGTATGCTCCCCTGAGACCGACAATGTCAACTTGAATGCATCCAATATGCCGTCCAAATCCATACAACTATGGTGGATATGGCAGGTGCCTCGGCCAGAAGATCGACCACTCGCCGCAATGCCTCGCTCAGACCCTGGCGGCCCTTCGGAGCGCCGAGCGCGGCACGGACAGCCTCCGGCGGCGCTGACACGGCAAAGGCATCGCGGCCGACGATACCAATCCCCGTCCCACGCAGGCGTATGATGAACTCACCGCGGGTCCACTCAAGTCCGGCAAACGGGGACCAGCTCACTGCCGTCGCAGTCCAAAGCGGATCGCAATCCGCTTCAATCGCACACGATGACTTCGGCGGACGCAAGGCGAAGCAACAGGTGCTGGCGGCGGCGCTTTCCCGGCGGCAGCAGCTCGTAAAGAAAGGTCTCGATGGGCTTCCAGACCGAGACCCAACCAAGGATGACGAAACTTTCCTGAAGAATCCGGGTCATCGGGCGGGGCGGAAGATTATCGGAAATCTGCCAGGCGAGGAAAAGGCAGATGGACAGCACCACGAAGCCGATCAAGGCCGCCTGGCGCCATGTCCGGACCGACTCGCGAATCCTTTTCGACTCGCCCGCGGCACAGGCGGCGAAGTGACCGGTCAGCGCGGCGGCGATGTCGAAGGGCGGAGACCGCATCATCTCCTTGGCCGGAAGATGGATGACGATGCGAACCGGCTGGTTCCCAGGCTGTGCCTTCACCCGCCTCAGGAAATACTCCTCGGCGCCCGCCGTCAGACGGCCTTCGCGGAAGGGCGACGGATCGACGCTGTCGAACAGTTGCGACAGGTGGCTGAGCCTGACGTCAATGACATCGTCGATGGCATCGCTCGCCTTTTCGACCTGCATCGTCATCTCCGCGTTCAAGACCGAACATCCCGGGGCGGCCGCATCGCCGAGGGCGGAGCCGGAGCCGGCCTGGGCACCGTCTCACGGCTGCCGAACCACGCCACGTAGAGCGTCGGAAGGAAGACGAGCGTCAGCAGCGACGCGACGAGGAGTCCGCCCATGATCGCGAAGGCCATCGCACCCCAGAACACGGTGAAGGCGATGGGGATGAGGCCGAGCACGGTGGAGGCGGCGGTCAGCATGATCGGGCGGAACCGGGAGCCGCAGGCTTCGATCACGGCGTCCGGGATGGTTCGTCCGGCGGCCCGCTCCGCCTCGATCTGCTCGATCAGGATCACCGCGTTCTTCGCGATCATGCCGACAAGCGCGAGGACCCCGAGGATGGCGACGAAACCGAGCGGCTGGCCGGACGCCAGAAGCGCCAGAACGACGCCGATCAGACCGAGCGGCACCACGCTCAGCACGATCGCCAGGCGCTGGAAGCTGCGGAGTTGGACCATCAGCACGGTCAGCACGAGGAGCAGCATCAACGGAATGACGGCGAAGACCGACGCGCGGCTCTTGGCGCTTTCCTCCGCGATCCCGCCGACCTCGATGCGGTATTCCGGCGGCAGGGTGACCGACAGGTCGGCGATCCGGGGCGCCAGGGCTTCGATGGCGGTTTCCGGCAGGGTGCCGGGCGCCACGTCCGCCTGCAGGGTCAGGGTCGGCTGACGCCCGCGCCGCCAGACCAGGGGAAGGTCCTGGGCGTAGCCGAAGGACGCCAACTGGTTCAGCGGAACGCTTCGTCCGTTCGGCAGGGACACCGGCAGGCTGCGCAGCGTTTCCACCGACAGGGTCTGCCCACGGGCGTCCCGTGCCAGAACGTCGATCAGGTAAATCCCGTCGCGGATGGGCGTCACGGCGCTTCCCGAGACGGCGGCGTTCAGCATCCCGGCGACGGCGGCCGAACTCAGGCCCAGGCGCCGCGCCTCGTCCTGGTCGATCCGCACCCGCAATTTGCGGGCGGTCTCCATCCAGTCGAAGTTGATCCGCCGCGTCTCGGGAAAGGTCGCGACGACCTGTGCCAGCTTCAGCGCGATCTCGCGCACCTCGCCCGGGTCCGGCCCGACGACGCGGTACTGGAGCGGCCATCCCACGGGCGGCCCGAGTTCCAGCGGGTAGACACGGGCGACGGCCTCCGGAAATGCCTCGGCCAGCAGGGTCTCCAGGCGGGATTGCAGCCGTTCGCGCGCCGCCACGTCCGTGGTCACGATCACGGCCTGCCCGATGAAGGGGTTGGCGAGCTGGACGTTCAGCGGCAGATAGAAGCGGATCGCTCCGCGCCCGGCATAGCTGCTCCAGCGCGCGACCCCCGCTTCCTTGGCCAGCAGCGCGTCGAACCGCTCGACCGCTTCGCGCGTGGCGTGGATCGAGGCGTTCTGCGGCAGGCGCAGATCGACGAGAAGCTCGACCCGGTCCGACGGCGGAAAGAACTGCCGCGGAACGAGGCCCAGCGCCAGGATCGCGGCGACGAACAGGCCGAGCGTCGTCGCGATCGTCAACCCGCGGGCCCGGATCGCCGCGCCCAGAACGCGGCGGTACAGCCGCAGCACGGCGCCGGCCTCCCCGCCTTGCCCCGGCTTGGGCGGCCGCAGCAGCATCATGCCCAGGACGGGCGCGAAGACGGTCGCGACGAGCCACGACGCGACCAGCGCGATGCCCACGACGGCGAAGATGGAGAAGGTGTACTCACCGGCGGAGCTCTGCGCGAATCCGATGGGCACGAAGCCGGAAATGGTCACCAGCGTGCCGGACAGCATCGCCATGGCCAGCGCCTTGTAGGCGTAGACGGCGGCGACCTCCTTCCGGTCGCCGGCGGCGAGCCGCCGGGTCATCGCGTCGACGGTGGTCATGGCGTCGTCCACCAGCAGCGCGAGCGCGATGATCAGCGCGCCCAGCGAGATGCGTTGCAGGTCGATGCCGAGCAGATCCATCACGGCGAAGACGATGGCCAGCGTCAGGGGAATCGTGATCGCGACGACGGTGCCCGCGCGCAGGCCGAGCGCGACGAAGCTGACGATCAGCACGATCACCACGGCCTGCCACAGCGACGTGATGAAGTCGGAGATCGCCTCGTCCACGGTGCGCGCCTGATCGGCCACCAAATGCGCCTCGATCCCCATCGGCAGACCGGCGCCGATGCGCGCCATCGCCGCCGAGACGTTCCGGCCCAGGGCGAGGATGTCGCCGCCCGGACGCATCGCGATGGCGAGCCCGATGGCCGGCTCGCCGTTCACCCGGAACAGCGGCTGGGGCGGATCGGCCAGGTCGCGGCGCACCTCGGCCAGATCGCGCAGGCGCAGCATGCGTCCTCCGGCCACGAAATTGACGTCGAGGATGTCCTGCTCCGACGCGAAGGCGCCCGAAACCTGAAGGGACAGCGCCTCCCTGCCGGTGCGCAGCACGCCGGCCGGACGCACCGCGTTCTGCGCCTGAAGCGCGGCGACCAGGGCGCTGGGCTCGACCCCCAGCCCCGCCAGCGTCTCCAGAGAGAAATCCACGTAGACGCGCTCGTCCTGCTCGCCCAGAAGCTCGATCTTCGAAACGTCCGGGACGAGGAGCAGGCGCGAGCGGATGTCCTCCACGGCGTCGCGCAATTCGCGATGCGTGAACCCGTCGGCGGTGAAGCCATAGATGATGCCGAAGGTGTCGCCGAAATCGTCGTTGAATCCGGGACCGAGGACGCCCGGCGGAAGCGTGTGCCGCATGTCGCCGACCGTCTTGCGCACCTCGTACCAGGTGTCGCTCACCGCGCGCCCATGGGTGCTTCCCACCAGATCGACGAAGATCACCGTCGTGCCGGGAACCGTGTAGCTGCGCAGCGTGTCGAGGTTCGGCACCTCCTGAAGCGTCCTTTCGAGCCGCTCGGTCACCTGCTGGAGCGTTTCGTCCAGGGTTGCGCCCGGCCATTGCGCCTGCACGACCATGGTGCGGATGGTGAAGGCCGGGTCTTCCGCCCGACCGAGCTTCAGGAACGCCACGGTTCCGGCCAGGACGACCCCGATCATGAGGAAGAGGACCAGAGACCGGTTCTGGATCGCCCAGGCGGAGAGATTGAAGCCGCTCATGGTCCGGCCCCGAGCATGCGGACCTTCTGGCCCGGACGAAGCGCCTGCACGCCCGCCGTGACCACGATCTCGTCGGCTTCGAGTCCGCGCGCGACGACGACACGGGCGAGGTCGTAGCGTTCGAGGTCGATGTTGCGCAACGCGACGGTGTTCGTCGCCTGATCGACGACCCAGACCGCCGGCTGCCGGTTCGCCTGCGTCAGGGCCGTGGCGGGTATCTCGACCCCTCCGACTTCGCCGGCCTGGATCGACCCGGTGACCGTCGAGCCGAGGCGCATCGCGTCGGGCGGGTTCTGGAGGCCGACCCGAACCGTGAAGGTGCGGGTCACCGGGTCGGCCTGCGGCGCCACCTCGCGCACGCGGCCCGTGGCCTGCACCGTGGGGTCGGAGGTCAGGGCGACCGTGACGACGGGGTTGGCGGGTGCGGTCCGGATCACCGATGCCGGCACGTCGAAAACGGCGTCGCGCCCGTCCCGGCGGGCCAGATGGACGATCATGCGGCCCGCCGCCACCACCTCGCCCGGCTCGGCGCCGCGGGCGGTGACCGTGCCGGGGCCGTCGGCCAGCAGTTCCGTGTAGCCCAGACGGTCCTGCGCGGTGTCGAACTGCGCCTGCGCCGAATCGACCTGCGCCGCGGCGGCCTTCAGGGCCTGCGCCGCCGCGTCGTAGCGCGCGCGGGTGGTCCAGCCCTGGCTCAGAAGGGTTTCCTGCCGTTCGTAATCGTTGCGTGCCAGCGTCTGCTGCCCCATGGCGGCGCTCAGATTCGCCTGCGCCGTTCTCAGGGCGTTGCGGGCGGGCTCCGGGTCGATGCGCGCGACCACCTGCCCCGCTTCGACCGGATCGCCGACATTCACCAGACGTTCGATCATCCGCCCGTCGATGCGGAACGAGAGGCTGACCTCGTCCTGCGCCTGGATCTGCCCGGACAAGGACAGGGTTTCGCCGCCCTCGTGCCTTTCGACCGTCACCACCCGGACGGGGCGGATCGGCTCCGCGGCGGGTTCCTCGTCGGAACCGCATGCCGCGAGCAGGATCGACGGTGCGATGGCGAGCAGCGCCCATCGGCGGCGTGCGCGTTCGGCTCGATCATGGTTCACGGGTTCCCCCCTCTTTGCGGCGTCCGGCGATCCCGATGTGACGTTCGTCCTAGAGTCCGAAGCCCTTGAACAGGCTGGCCAGAACGATCAGGACGACCAGCGCGAGCATCGGAATGGCGGTGGCGACGACGAAGACGTCGCCGTAGGAGTCACGGTGGTTGAGCCTGCAGACGGTGAGCAGCGTGATGACGGCGCCGTTGTGCGGCAGCGCGTCGAGCGCGCCCGAGGCGACCGCCGTCACCCGGTGCATCACGTCGAGCGAGATGCCGGACGCCTGCGCCATGCCCACGAAGGTCGGACCCAGCGTGTCGAGGGCGATGCTCATGCCGCCGGACGCCGAGCCGGTGATCGCGGAAAGAACCGTCACGGACGCCGCGACCGACACCAGGGGGTTGCCCCCGCCGACGGCCAGGATGGCTTGGCTGATCGCCTCGAAGACCGGCAGGGCCGCGACCACCGCGCCGAATCCGACGAGGCTCGCCGTGCTGAAGATCGGCAGGACCGACGCGTCGGCGCCCTTGTCCAGGCTCGTGCGCAGATCGTCCAGGCGGTTCCAGTTGCCGGCGATGAGCAGAAGGATGGCGAGGAACAGCGCCACGATGACCGCCCAGACACCACGCACGGCCTCGATGGTCGTCGCTCCGAACCGTGGGTCGGCGAGGAAGGCGGTGTCCATCCGGGGGGCGACGAGCTGGATGAACAGGAAATTGCTGGCGATGACCACGACGACCGGCAGCACCGCCAGCGCCGCGGGGGGCAGGGTTTCGGTGTCGGTGCGTTCTCGTGGGCTGGGTTCGGCGGAGAGTTCGGCGATGTCGAATCCCTCGCACTGCGCGCGTTCGCGCGTCGTGCGGTCCAACACCGGAGTGCCGTCGACATGGTCGCCGTACCCCTCGCCGGAGGCCCTCGCGGCGGCGGCCCGGCGGTCCAGCCACAGGACACCCAGAACGAACATCACGAGCCCGGTGACGATCCCGAGACCCGGCGCGGCGAAGGCCGTGGTGCCCAGGAAGGGCATCGGGATCGCGTTCTGGATCGCCGGCGTGCCCGGCAGGGCCGACATGGTGAAGGTGAAGGCGCCCAGCGCCAGGGTGCCCGGTATCAGCCGCTTCGGGATGTCGGCGTCGCGGAACAGGGCGGCGGCCACGGGGTAGATCGCGAAGGCGACGACGAAGGCCGACACGCCGCCGTAGGTCAGGACGGCGCAGCACAGCACCACCGAAACGACCGCGCGCTCCGGCCCCAGCCGGGCGCTGACCAGCCGGGCGAGGGACCGCGCCGACCCGGTGTCGTCCATCAGCTTGCCGAAGATCGCCCCGAGCATGAACAGGGGAAAGAAGGAGACGATGAAGGAGCCGGTGTTGGTCATGAAGATCTGGGTGTAGGCGCCGAGGATCGGCAGGCCGCCGGTCAGAAGCGCCGCGAGCAGCGCTGCCGCCGGAGCCGCGATCAGCAGGGTCACGCCCCGGTAGGCCAGCACGATGAGCAGCGCGAGCGCGGCGAGGACGGAGGCGAGATCGATCATGGCGGTGGCTCCGTAGGGACCTTCTCAGGATGCTCCATGCGATGCAGGTTGGGCCGGCTCGGGGTAGCGCGCGTCGTAGGGATAGCGGGGGAAGTCCTTGCCGAGCCTCCGCCAGTCCGCCAGCCACCGTTCGGTGACGGTTCGCCCTTCCTCGCGAAGCGTCGCGAAATAGTCCGGGCAGCGGTTGAACTTCGAGGTGTGCTTGAGCCCCCAGGCGGTGTCGCGGGTCATCTTGATGGTCCGGACCGCGACGATCTTGTGGTTGTCCAGCGGCGGGCGCCCGTTTCCGTGCCGCTCGATCCATTCGTTGATCGTCATGATGGCGTCCAGCTCCTGGTTGAGCGACAGGTTGCCGGCGAGATCGTTTTCCCGGTCCCGGATGTCCTCGAGACCGATGTTCGGCGAGGCGGGATGGAACTCCTGGGGGTTGATGCGCACGATCCAGACCTCGTCCGGCTTCTCGTCCCTCACCCTGGCGTCGAGAAGGTCGCGCACCGGCGGATTGCGCGAGTAAAGGCCGTCCCAGTAATACCCGTTGCGGGTGACGGTCCGGCCCGGCACGCAGGTCGGGAACACCATGCCGGGGATGACCTGCGCGGGCAGGACCTCCGGAAGCGTCCCCGACGCCGCCACGCCTTCCAGCGAGATCGCCCGGCGCATGCGCCAGCGGGTGATGTCGTACTGGTTGATCTCCCGGCCGTCCGGCCGCAGGCCCATCTGTTCGAGGGTCTTGTTGGAATCGAAGACCTCGAAGTTGCCGCTGAGCACCTCGATGGCGCCGGCGAGAATCCGGATGTCGGCTTCGGCCACCCGCGGCCAGTCGATCGCCTCGAAATCCGGACACAGGTCCTTCAGCAGTTCCGTGAATCCAAGATACTGCCGGCGCGCTCCCATCATGGTGAGGCCGGCCATCCCGAACTTGCCGGCGCTGGAATAGGGGTTGGCCGCCGGCATCGGCAATCCCTGCGATTTCCATCCCAGCAAGGCGGCGACCAGATGGTTGTGGGCGGCTTCGACCGGGGTGGTCGCGGCGAAGGTCGTCCACAGGAAGTCCAAACGCTCGATCGCCTTGCCGATGGTGCCGCACGCCGTGTCGGCGCCGTTCGGAGCGAGGCCGTACCATGCCGCCAGCGCGCACAGCGCACCCGCCGATGTGCCGCTGATCGCGACGATGTCGAAGGTGTCGCCGTCCTGAGGGTTCTCGTCCCAGCTCTGCTTCGTCATCAGAATGGTCCTCAGGACGCCCCAGGTGAACGCCGCGTGCGTTCCTCCCCCTTGGCAAGCGATCGCAACCCTCTTGGTGGGCATGTCTTCACCGCCTTCCTGTGTGTCTAGGGAGACCGGTCGCCGGGCGACAGGTGGCTCGACGCTTCCCCGGACGTTTCCGGGGTCAAGGTTTCCTCGATCCGCTCCAGCAGGTACGGGAAGAAGGGGTTGGACGACATGCGGAGCAGGGCATCCATGCTGACGATCAGCGCTCCACGCTCACCCCGCGCTGCCACCGCGCCCAGATGGATGCCGAAATCCTCGTTGGGGTCGGGGTGCAGACCGTAAAGGGAGTCGGTCGTCGGGAACGGAAGGGCGACATGCGACAGCGAATAGACGTCGAAGGGATAAACCAACCCCAGCTCCTGCACCTGCTCCGTCTCCGTGCCCGGCTCCATCGTTCGCGCCACCACGTCGGTGCGCTCCGGATCGGCGTTGGTGATGATCGTGGTCCTGAACCGGCGGGGCGGGTCGGGCAGGATGCGCGCCAGCATGGTGTCGGACGCCGAACTCAGGAGCGGGCCGAACTTGGTGTTGCGGTTCACGTCGAACAGCACGAGTTCGCTGCCGTTGGCGGGCAGGTGGGCGTACAGCCCGGACAGGATCGCCCGCGTGCTGACGGTGAAATCCATCACCGACTGGAAGGTGAGGATCGGGGCCAGCCCGTCCAGCCCGCCGCCCGCGCGGTTCGCGATCCTGCTCTGAAGAGCCGCGGTCAGCAGATGCGACTGCCGCGCGCCGTTCACCGGAAACGAGTTGTACTTGAAGGGGTTGAATTCCGGCACGACGCTGAGCCAGGCGGCCTTCGCGAAGGCGGGGAAGATCGCGGGCAAGCCGGCCAGACCGGCGAACCGCGCGAACGCGGTGATCCCGATCATCGGCGAGATCAGAACGATGCGGTCGGGACGCTTCAGCCGGGCATCGTCGAGGGCGTCGAGCGCATACATCATCGCAAGCGCCCCGCCGTTCGAAAAACCGACCACATGGAACGGTTGGTCCGGAGCGATGCGCCGCTGCGCTTCCCGCGCCGCCAACCGGGTGGCCGCCAACCAATCCTCCCACGCGATGTCCGCCAGTCCGGCGGGGACCGTGCCGTGTCCGGGCAACCGGATGGCGATGGCGACGAATCCGTAGGCTTGATAAAGGCGGGCGATGTGACGAAGGCTGTAGGGTGAGTCGGTCAAACCATGAAGGAACAGCACCGCGCCTTTGACGGGACCGTCGGGTTCAAGCACGTATGATCGGTTCCAGTCCTGTGGGAACCGCCCGGGATAGATCGGGCTTCCATCGAAATACCGGTTGACCGGAACGCGCTCTTCCGGAGGCAACTTCCGGGTGACTTCCGCCCGCACGCTGTCGAAGATGGCGGCCTCGGCCTTCAGGTAATCGGTCCAGTCGCTGTTCTCCAGGTCCTCATGAGAAAGCTCCTGAGGCACGAAGGTATGCCAACTCTCAAGCGGCAGACCACGTTGCGAGTCATAGGCGCGCACCAGAAGCAGAACCACAGCGCTGACGGCGAGCAGCGCGATCATCCTCCTCGCAATTCTCCATGCCCATGGCTTCATGAAAACATGACTTCCGAGTTCGGAGGCTCCCGCACACGGCCAGAAGCTTCTGACATTGCAAGCGTTCGTATAGGAAAGTTGACGTGATAATCACACCGAAACGCGATCTGCAATGCCCATGTTATGAAAACGGCATTTCCGATGAAAGACTTTCATAGTGATTAATCCGCGCATTCATTATTAGTGAGGAGGACACACTCAAATTTCAGAAACCAATGCGGCAAAAATACTTATCAAGAACCAAAACGTCTCCTCATGAGCGCTGTTTAATGTCTGAATGATTGACAAGCCCAGCGTTGTGACGGGAACCGATCTCGGCTGCGCCGCGTTCCGCATCGGCATCCACAACCCGAGCCCATCCCTTGGCAGGGTGGGAGGTGGCCCGGCGCCGTACGCCGGCCTTGGGTGAAACCAACCGACCGTTAAAGCGCGGTACGCGAATGTTCGCTTTGAGCATGATGGAAACCCCGTTATGGTGTCGATGACATAACGCCTGGGAGGAATTCATCGTCATGTCCCTGTTGTCCCGCCGATCCCTTTTGACGGCTCTCGCCATCGTCGCGACGGTCGCGGCCACGAAGGCTCCGGCATACGCCGAGGACCGCTTCATCACCGTCGCCTCGACCACCTCGACCGAGGATTCCGGGCTCTTCAAGCACATCCTGCCGCTGTTCAAGGCGAAGTCCGGGATCGAAGTGCGGGTGGTCGCCAAGGGCACCGGCCAGGCCATCGATCAGGCGAAGCGCGGCGACGCCGACGTGCTGTTCGTCCACCACAAGCCGTCCGAGGACGCGTTCGTCGCCGAGGGCTTCGGGGTGCAGCGCTTCCCGGTCATGTACAACGACTTCGTTCTCGTCGGTCCGAAGTCCGACCCGGCCGGCGTGAAGGGCGGAAAGGACATCACCGCCGCCCTGAAGAAGATCGCCGAGACGAAGGCGCCGTTCGCCTCGCGCGGCGACGACAGCGGCACCAACAAGACCGAACTCGGCCTGTGGAAAACCGCCGCGGTCGAACCGAAGTCGGGCGACTGGTACAAGGCGCTGGGGCAAGGGATGGGGCCGACGCTGAACGCCGCCGCCGCGATGAACGCCTACACGCTGGCCGACCGCGGCACATGGCTGAGCTTCAAGAACCGCGGCGAGCTGGAGGTGGCTGTCGAGGGCGACAAGCGCCTGTTCAACCAGTACGGGGTCATCCTGGCGAACCCGGCCAAGTTCCCGCACGTCAAGACGGCCGAGGGGCAGGCGTTCATCGACTGGCTGCGCTCGCCGGAGGGACAGGGCGCCATCGCGTCCTACACGATCGGCGGCGAGCCGCTGTTCTTCCCCAACGCCGGCGAACCCGGCGCCTGATGGGGGGACCGGTCTTGGCATATCGGACCAAGCGGAGGGCTGCGGTGGTCGCCGTCGCCCTCGGCATGCTGTTCGGCGGCGATGCCGCCGCTACAGATGCCGTGAAGCTGTACGCCGCCGGCAGCCTGAAGGCCGCGCTCACCGAACTGGCGAAGGAGTACCAGTCCGCCAAGGGCGTGCCGGTCGAGGCGACCTTCGGCCCGTCCGGCCTACTCAAGGAGCGGCTGGAGAAGGGCGAATCCGGCGACGTCTTCGCCTCCGCCAACATGGAGCATCCCGAAGCGCTCAGCATGGCCGGCAAGTCCGGCCCGGTGCGGCCGTTCGCCCGCAACCAGCTCTGCGCGTTGGCCCAGCCCGACGTGAACGTGACCCCGGCGACGCTGCTGGAGCGCCTGCTCGACCCGACGGTGCGCGTCGGCACGTCGACACCGAAGGCCGACCCCGCCGGCGACTACGCCTGGGAGCTGTTCCGCAAGGCCGACGCCTTGCGGCCGGGCAGCCTGACGGCGCTGGGCGGCAAGGCGCTCAAGCTCACCGGCGGGCCGGATTCGGCCAAGCCGCCGGAGGGCCGCAATCCCTACGCCTGGGTCATGGAGCAGCGGCAGGCCGACCTGTTCCTGACCTACTGCACCAACGCCCGGCTGGCGGTGGTCGAGGTCCCGGCGCTGAGGATCGTGGCGGTGCCGGCGGAGTTGGCCGTCGGGGCCGAGTACGGACTCACCGTCATCAAGGCGGCGGAGCCGGCGCGCGGGGAGGCGTTCGCCGATTACATCCTCTCGCCGGCCGGCCAGACGGTGCTCGAGCGCTACGGCTTCGCACGGCCATGACACGGCGGGCCTTGACCCTATAGGGCTGAGGGGCTCCACACCCATCGGTCCAAACGACATCGGGTGGCGGCATGCCCCCCGGCACACCGCCACCCGATCCATCCCGGTCAAGCGGGCGTTACTGGCTCTTGCTGTCCGAGGAAGCCGTGACCGACTCACCGGTCGAGACGCCGGCGGACTCGCCGGCCGTTCCCTTCGCCGGGCTGCCGGGCATCCACCAGCGGCGCGCCTCCGCCTCGGCCTCGCCCGGCGCCGCGTCGGCGCGGGTCTTCAGCATCGAGAAGACGATGGAGCCGCCGACCAGGAAGGCCGTGATGCCGAGCGCGACCGCCGTGGGTATCTTGTAGATGTCGACCATCAGCATCTTGGTGCCGACCACCACCAGAACCAGCGACAGGCCGTACTTCAGGTAATGGAAGCGGTGGATGATCGACGCCAGCGCGAAGTAGAGGGCGCGCAGGCCCAGGATCGCGAAGACGTTGGAGGTCCAGACGATGAACGGATCGGTGGTCACCGAGAAGACCGCCGGGATCGAGTCCACGGCGAAGACCAGATCGGTGAACTCGATCAGGATCAGCACCAGGAACAGCGGCGTCATCATCCGCACGCCGTCGCGCATCACGAAGAACTGCTGCCCCTCGTACCCGTCGGTCATGCGGAAGCGGGAGCGGACGAACCGGACGATCCGGTTGTTCTCCATGTCCGGTTCCTCGTCCACCGACATCAGCATCTTGATGCCGCTGAAGATCAGGAAGGCGCCGAAGATGTAGATGATCCAGTGGAACTCCTGGATCAGCGCCGTACCGGCCACGATCAGCACGCCGCGCATCACCAGCGCGCCCAGGATGCCCCAGAACAGCACCCGGTGCTGGTACTGCGGCGGCACCGCGAAATGCGTGAAGATCAGGGCGATGACGAAGATGTTGTCGACGCTCAGGCTGTATTCGATCAGGTAGCCGGTCAGGAACTCCAGCCCCTTCTGGGAGCCTTGGAAGTGAAAGACGCCGGCAGCGAAAATCATGGCGAGCGTGGAATAGGCCGCACAGCGCATCAGCGCCTCGCGACCGGAGATCACATGGGATTTCTTGGAAAATACGCCAAGATCAAAGGCCAAAAGCACGCCAATGAAAACGGCGAAGCCGGCCCACATTAAAACGGTTGCGTCCATGGAACTGTCCCTTGCTTCATGCACTCCGCTCCCGCAAGCGGAGATATCGATCGTCACATGAGCAGTCCGACATCACCGATCCGCCACGGCGGGGCGCATCGGCCAGAGGGGCCCGGACTGGAATCGCGGCCGCAGGATTGCAGCCAACAAAAACGCGCGCGACGGCTCCGCCGTGGCGCGTCAGGGCATACCGTCTCCCGTGTTCGTCGTGGAGAGGCGGCGGTCGTCGGTCAGGTTGTGTCTTGCTTGCGGTCCATGTCGATGTCTCCCAAAGGCCCGTCGGGATGCCGTCGTCCGGCGGTGGACCTCGTGGGAAGCAGGACCCAGGGAAAAAACGGTGCCGGCTTCCGCAAGGCCGCGCCAAGGCGACGGCTCAATGGGAAGTCCGACATCACAGCGCCGGGCGACGCTGCCAGAGGGGCCCGGACCTCAGCGGCTTATATAATCCGGCTGCGCGCGCTCAACAAGAGGGGGCGACGATCGCGCGGGGCAATCTCACGCAAGCAGAACGGGCAGCGGGGCGCAGGCCAGCGCCGCGGGGCCGAGCCTCAGCGCCGCGCGCGGCGCGTGGGGCAGCAGCAGGACGAGCGCCGCGGCGGCCACGGTCAGCAGCCCCAGCCACGCCGGCAGGCCGATGGCCCATCCCCAGCCGACAACCGCGGGCGGCAGCGACAGCCCGAGCGCCATCCAACCCGCCCAGCCCAGGAACCGGCTGGTCCGGGCGGAGGGGCGGCGGGCGAAGACCTGCTCGTGGTGGCGGTCCATGGAGAGCGCCAGGGCGAGAAAGCCCGCATAGGCGATGCACAGCGACGACAGGATCATGTCAGCTCCTCCGCGACGGCTCCGGCGGGCAGGACGGGTGGGGGGGACGCCTTGCGGGAAAAGACGTTCCGCCCCACCTTGCGCGCCGCATAGCCCAGCAGCAGGCCGACCGCCAGCGCCGTCAGGTCGAAGCCAGCCAGCAGCCAGTTCCCCGCCGGAAGGCTGTTGCCCAGGTGACCAGTGGCGGTGGCGGCGTTCAGCACAGGCAGCAGAGCGAAGAGCGCCGCCCCGGCCCACAACTGCTCCGCCCAGGCGCGCCGCGACGGGCGCAGCGGAGCGTGGAGCAAAGCGGCGGCCCAGGCCAGGAAGAACACCCCGATCTCCCAGCCCGCGCGCTCCTCCAACCCCGCCGGCAGCAGGCGGTTGGCCCAGAAATAGGCGGCGACGGCCAGCGGCAGGCCCGCCACCACACCGATGTTCAGCCGGTCGACCAGCCGGTGCCCGAACGGTTCCGGGCCGTCCCGCCCGTTGTCGGCCCGGCTGCGCTGCGACCGCCGCTTGACCACCCACAGGATCAGGCCGCTGCCCACCATCACCGTCCCGGCGATTCCGGAGACGAAGAACAGCCAGCGCATCCCCGGCCCGGCGAAGCGCGCCAGATGAAGCCCCATCAGATAATTGCCGGTCGCCATCGCCGCCGGCTGCGCATCCGCCGGGGGAACCTCCAGCGCCCGGCCCGTCGCCCCGTCGAACAGCAGCCGCTCCGTTCCGCCCGCGCCGCGCCCGATGGAATCGGCCTCCGCCGGCCTCAGTTCGATGGTGGCGTTGGCCCGGCCCGGGTTGGTGACGGTCAGGCTTCCCACCCCGCCCAGCGCCGCCCACCGCCGCTCCGCCTCGGCCAGCAGCGGGGCCACCGGGGTCAGCGGCGCGGCGTCCGGCGATGGCCGGGGCGTCGGTGCCGCGCGGCGGAAACCGCTCTCGGCGAAATAGGCCTGCCGGTTGCCGTCATAGGCGAGATCGACCGCCCAGGGCATCAGCATCGTCATGAACAGCAGCAGGCCGGAATAGGTGATCATCAGGTGGAAGGGCAGCGCCAGAACCGCCGCCGCCACATGACCGTCCATCCAAGAGCGCAGCGCCGCCTTCTCCGGGCGGAAGGTGAAGACGTCCTTGAAGATGCGGCGGTGGGTGATGATGCCGCTGACGATGGCGACCAGCATCGCCATGGTGGCGATCCCGACGATCCAGCGCGCGGTCTCGCGCGGCATCCCGTACAGCTCGAAATGGAAGCGGTAGAGGAAGTTGCCGCCCGCCGTCTCGCGCGGCTCCAGCACCTCGCCGGTCCCGGCGTCGAGCGTCGCGCGCTTCAGCGCGGCCCGGTCGTTCGGCTTGGCGTCCGGCGGGCGCCAGGACACGGACACCGCCGGGGTCCGGTCGCCGGGAAGCGTGATCGTCCACTGCGCCGCGTCCGGGGCGATCCGCACCATGCGCTCCACCGCCCGTTCGGCGGTCCCGGCGCCGGGAACGGAACCGTGAAGCTCCGGCTGCATCCAGACCGTCACCTCCTGCCGGAAATAGGCGATGGTGCCGGTCACGAAGACGGCGAACAGCAGCCAGCCGAGCAGAAGCCCCGCCCAGGTGTGCAGCCACGCCATGGATTGGCGGAACCCGTCCTTCATGACGGCGCCCCCTGTTGCAGGCCGTGCAGCAGCCAGGCTCCGCCGCCCAGCAGGAGCGTCGGCACCAACAGGCCCGGCCAGACCCGCCGGGCGCGCACGGAGAAGGACCAGACGATGGCCCCGGTGTGGATGGCGAAGGACAGCATGGTGGCGGTGTAGACCGCCTCCGCCCGCGGCATCGAGACGGCAAGGGGCAAGGCCAGACCGAGGAACATGGCCGCCGCCGCCGCCAATCCCGGCAAGGCTGCGGGACGCCACGTCCAGCCCCCGGCCGTACCGTGATGGAAAGATCGTCATCAGGACATCACCCGCGCGTTCAGGACTCCGGTGCGCGGTGCCCCGCCCGGCCCCCCGCATCACGCTCGGCGGTCATATTCCTTGAAACGGAATGAGGCGTCCAGAAAAATGAGAATGACTCTCATTCTCTAGCGCAGGCCTTTTAGAGGTCCGGCGGGGTGCGGACCGGCAGATGCAGGGTCGCCAGGGTGCCGCCCCCGGCGCGCGAGGCGATGGTGAAGGACCCGCCCAGCCGGTCCGCCGCCAGATTGTCCACGATGTTGAGGCCGAGCCCGACCGACCCGGTGCCGCGGCGGGTGGTGAAGAAGGGCTCCAGGATGCGCCCGGCGGTCCCCTCGGCGATGCCTTCGCCGTCGTCGGCGACCGCCAGCAGAATGGTCTCCGGCCCCGACGCCGCGGCCCGCAGCGTCACAAGACCGCTCCGCCCCTCCGGGAAGGCGTGGTCCAGCGCGTTGCGGACGAGCTGTTCCAGGATCGTGGACAGGATCGCCGGATTGCTGACCATGCGCAGGTCGGCGGGACAGTCCACGGCCATGCGGTGCCCCGGCGGCTCCCACTGGGGACGCAGGCTTTCCGACATCTGTTCGAGGAAGGGCCTCAGGGCGATGGTCTGGCGCAGACCGCCGTGATCCGCCGCCACCCCCTTGAAGCACTGCACGATCTCGCCCGCACGGGCGATGTTGGCGGTCAGCAGGGTGGCCAGCTCGCCCGCGCTCGCCAGGAAGCGTTCCAGTTCGGCGCGGCGGAGCTGGTTGTCCGCCAGACGCTCCGTCATCGCGGCCACCCGGTCGCCGAGGTGGGACGCGCTGCCCAGCGCCACCCCGATGGGCGTGTTGATCTCGTGCGCCACGCCGGCCACCATCTGGCGCAGCCCGGCCATCTTCTCGCGCTGGGCCTGGGCCAGCTTGCGCGTCCGCTCGCGGACCAGCGCCTCCAGATGCTCGTTCTCGTCCTTCAGGCGGCGGTTGGCCCGGCGCAGCGACAGGTGGGTGGCGACGCGGGCGCGCACGATGGCCGGGCTGAAGGGCTTGGTCACGTAATCGACCGCCCCGGTCTCCAGCCCGAACGCCTCTTCCTCCGGGCTGGACAGGGAGGTGATGAAGATCACCGGAACGTCGGCGGTCGCCGGGTCCGTCTTCAGCAGGCGGCACACCGCGTAGCCATCCAGCCCCGGCATCATCACGTCCAGCAGCACCAGCTCCGGCGGGTCGGCGGCGGCCAGTTCCAGCGCGCGGCGGCCCGAGGTCGCGAAGCGCACCTCGTAGCGGTCCTCCAGCACGCTGGCGAGCGCGCGGATGTTCGCGGTGTCGTCGTCGACGATCAGAATATGGCCACCGCTCACGGCGTCGTCTCCCGGTCCCGTTCCCTGTTCCAAGCGGCGGACAGCCGCTCCAGCGCCGCGCGGGCGGCGGCGAAGTCCAAGTCATCCACGGCCCGCCCGACGCTGTCCACCGCGTCGTCGAAGCCGCGCCCCGCCAGCAGGCCGCGCACGGCGCCGAACCGCGCCGCCGCCGAGAGGCTGCCGCTGCGCAGCGCCTCCTCCAGGGCGTGCAGCGCCTCGTCCAGCCCGTCCGGGTTTCCCGGCGGAACCACCGGGTTATCCGGCGCCACCTCCACCGTCCGCAGCGTTTCCGCCGAGGCCAGCGCGGGGCCGAGCGCGGCGGTCAGTTCGGCCAGACGATCCGGGATCGCCTCCGCCCGCCCTTCGCGCGCCGCCAGCTCCAGCGCGGCGGCGGCCCGGCTGGCCGCCATCGCGCCGACCGTCCCGGCGCTGCCGCGCAGCCCGTGGGCGAAGCGTTCCATCGCCGGCCAGTCCGCCGCCGTCCACATATGCTCCAGCCGGGCCGGCGCGTCGCCGTAGCGGTCGAGAAAATCGAGGATCGCCCGGCGCAGCGTGCCCGCCCGCCCGTTCATCCGCGCCAGCGCCGGGGCGAGGTCGAACCCCTCCAGAGCGCCAGGGAGCACCCCGTCCGCAGCGGCGGCCTTGGCGACCGGCGGAGGCCGCGCCGCCCCCGACGGCTTCAGCCAGCGGTTCAGGACGGCGACGAGACGGTGCGGCTCCACCGGCTTGGCGATGTGGTCGTCCATGCCCGCAGCCAGACAGCGCCGGCGCTCCTCCTCCAGGGCGTGGGCGGTCATGGCGATGATCGGCAGGCGGTCCGGGCCGCAGCGGCTGCGGATCGCCCGCGCCACCTCATAGCCATCCATGTCCGGCATCTGGATGTCGGTCAGCAGCGCGGCGTAGCCCGCTCCCGGCTCCAGCGCCAGCCGCACCGCCTCCGCGCCGCTGCCCACGGCGGTGACGGCCAGCCCGGCGTCCTCCAGGATCTCCCGCGCGACCAGACGGTTGACGGCGTTGTCGTCGGCGACCAGAACGCGCAGGCCGCGCAGCGGCTCGTTCACCTCCAAGCCCGCGATCCCCACATCCGCCAAGGCGGGCAGAGCCGCAGCAGGGCCGTCCGGCACGCCGACCGTCACCGTGAAGCGGAAGGTGCTGCCCTGGCCGGGCGCGCTGTCCACCGTGATGCCGCCGCCCATCATGACGGCCAGCCGCCGGCTGATCGCCAGCCCCAGCCCGGTCCCGCCGTAGCGGCGGGTGGTGGAACTGTCGGCCTGGGCGAAGGGCTGGAACAGCCGGGACACCTGCTCCGCCGTCATGCCGATGCCGGTGTCGCGCACGGCGAAGCGCAGTTCGGCCTCTCCGGCGCCCTGCGGCGCGGCGGTCACGGACAGGTCCACGCCACCGCTCTCCGTGAACTTAACCGCGTTGTTGACGAGGTTGAGAAGCACCTGCCCCAACCGCAGCGGGTCGCCCAGCAGGGCCGCCGGCACATCCGGAGCGACCTCCAGCCGCAGGGCCAGCCCCTTCTCCTCGGCGGAGAGGCGGGCGGTGCCGGCCACCATGTCCAGAACCGCGGACAGGTCGAAGGGCACGCGCTCCAGCGTCAGCATCCCCGCCTCGATCTTCGAGACGTCCAGAATGTCGTTGATGATCCCCAGAAGCGCCGTGGCGGAGGCGCGAATCCGGGTCAGATAGCCGCGCTGGCGCGGCGGCGCCCCGGCGCGCAGGGCGAGATGGCTGAGCCCCAGGATGGCGTTCATCGGCGTGCGGATCTCATGGCTCATGTTCGCCAGGAAGTCGCTCTTGGCGCGCGACGCCTCCTCGGCGCGGCGGCGCGCCTCCTCCACCTGCTGCTGGCGGCGCGCGATCTCGTCCAGGAAATGGCGGATGGAGCGGGAGATGGTGGCGATCTCGTCGGTGCCGCCATCGGGCAGCGGCGTCTCCCGCCCCTCCACCCGGTCGAGCACCGCGTCGTTCAGCCGGACCAGCCGCAAGGTCAGGAAGCGGCGCAGGTACAGATACACCCCCAGCGCCACCAGGAAGCCCAGCGCCCCCAGCCCGACCAGGATGCGGTTCTGGGTCGCGGCCAGTTCGGAGAGGCCGCCCGCCTCGTCCGCCGCCGCCGCGTTGATCCGCTCGAACAGGGCGTGGGCGATCTTCGCGACCTCCTCCACCATCACCAGCACCTGATGGGTCAGCGCCTTGCTGCGGGCGGTGGCCGCCTGCCGCTCCATCAGGCTGGGCAGAAGGCCGGAGGGGCCGAGCAGGGCCGTCTCCAGCCGCCGGTTCAGGTCGGCGAAGCGCTCCGCCTGTTCCGGCGGCAACCCGGCGTGCAGCGCCGGCAGGGCGGACAGGGCCGCCGCCGCGTCCCTCTGCGCGCGCAGGATCTCGCGCTGGAAGCGGCTGTTGCCGGCGTGGGTGCTTTCGTTCAGCACCCGGTTGACCGTGTTGGTCCAGGCGGTGAGAGGCCCCAGCCGGTCCGGCGGCAGGGTCGGCAGCACGGCGGCGACCAGGGTGCCGGCCTCCGCCGACAGGCTGCGGGTCTCGTCCAGCGCCGCGTCGGCCCGCGCCGCCGCGTCGATGCGCTCCGCCACCAGCCGGTCCAGGTCCTCCACCGTCGGCACCAGCGTGCCCAGGACGCCGGCCAGGGTGGCCCCGCCCTCGATGTCGGACAAGGCATGAGCCGATTGCGTGACCGCCGTCAGGTTGGCCGTCAGCTCCGCCAGGGTGACCCGCCGTTCGGGATGGCTGGCCGCCACGCCCAGCCGGGTCGCCTGCGACAGCACCTGCTGCAACCCGCCGTTCAGCACCGCCCCGGTGGTGATGCGCGGCAGCGCCCCGTTGGACAGGTCCGACAGGGCGTGCCGGAACTGCGCCAGATCGTAGAGCGCCGTGCCCGACACGCTCAGCAGCACCCCGACCATGACCAGCAGTCCCAGCCCGACGCGCCGCCCCACGCCGCCCCGGAAGGCGGCCCGGACGGCGGTGCGCCGGGCCGGCGCGCCGGTGGCGGTTTCCACATCCATCAACGCAGTGTGATGCGGCCGTCGATCCGGGGCGACACCGTTCCCCGGTCGGTCAGATGTTGGGCCATGATCTCCCACAGCAGCTTCCCGCTCGCCGCCGTGGAACCGCCGCCGTCGGACTTCAGCATGGCGTAGCCGTCGCCGCCCTGGGCCAGATAGTTCGGTAGGGCAACCGAATAGGAGGCCTCCGGGTCCAGCGGCTTGCCGCCGACCGTGACGGAGACGACGCGGCTTCCCGCCGGCTGCTTCAGGTCGTAGACCACGGCCATGTTGGACGGGTGGAGGAAGCTGCCCTTCTGGTTGTCCACCCCGGCGGCGCTGACCTCCAGCGCCTCGCGCAGGGCCTTGCCGGTCAGCGGGACGGCGATGATGGTGTCGCGGAAGGGCAGTTCGCGCTGGATGTCGCGGCGGGTCAGCACGGTCCCCGCCTCGTACTGGCGGTTGCCGCGGATGTTGCCGCCGTTGATGAAGGCCGCGTCGGTGTTGAAATGGCCGCGCATGGCGTCCGCGATCAGCGAGGCGAAGGCGTTCTCGCCGCTGCGCACCGCGGCGCGTCGGGTGTCGAGCGCGGTCGCCGTCGTCCCGATGTCGATGTCCAGCAGTTCCGACAGCCGGGCCAGATAGACGCCGACCCGCTTTTCCATCGCCGGGTCCGGCGTCAGCCCGGCCAGCGGCACGATCTCCGCCCCGGCCAGCGCGGGCGGCGCCTTTCCGTCGCCGTCCAGCCGAAGGACGAAGGCCGAGCCCTTCACGTTCACATGGACGCCGAAGACCTTGCCCTTGTCGGCGCCCTTGTCCGTTTCCAGCACGTCCTTGCCGGTGGCGGAGAGCTGGAGAAGCGCGTCGATGGCGGGTTCTCCACGCAGCGCCTCCACGGCCTCCGGGGAATTGTCCAGGATGGCGACCACGAAATCCGCCCCGCGGGCGCGCAACGCGCGGGCCTCCGCGGCGATCATGGCAGGGGGCCGCACCTCGATGTCGGGAACGATGTACTGCACCGTCAATTCCGGCGAGATCGCCGACACCACGCCGATCCTGCCCACGGGGGTGTCGATCAGCGAGGCGGGCTCCAGCCCTTCCATCACCTTGCCGGTGTGGCGGTCGATGGTGTTGGCGCTGACGAAGGGGAAGCGCGCCTCGTAGCTGCGCAGCGTCAGCTCGTCCTTGCCGAAGCCGAGGTCGCGCTTGGTGACGGACATCATCTCGGGCTGAAGCTCGTTCAGCAGGTCGATCATGTGGGCGCCCTTGTCGAAGGTGGACAGGACGCCCGCGGTCAGGGACGCGCCGCCGTGCAGGAACAGCGTGTTGCCCTCCGCCCGCTTGGTGCGCAGCAGCGTGGCGAGGTTGGCGAGACCGCCCTCGCCTTCCACCGGCTCGATGTCGGCCATCGTCGAGGTGAAGACGATGGAAAGCTCCGCCGCCGACGCGGCCGGCGCGAACGCACCCAGCGCCGTGACGGCGCAGGCGGCCACACAGGTCGCCACAGCGGCACGCCAGCCGGAAAAACGCCTCACGTCACCCTTGCCGCGCTTCGGCATGGTCAGCCCTCCTGCCACCCTCGTTCGTTCCGAATGGTTCTTCCCGTATTCGGGCGGGTGAGTTCAAGGCATATCCATGCATGCGGGCGAACATTGCCGTGACAATGCGCCCGTCAACGGCCCCAATCTGGTCAGGCCGCCGCTTCGTCCTGCCAGCCGTAGGCCAGCGGGACCTCGCGGAAGGCGAAGCGGTCGAGGTGCCGCTCCAGCGCCCCCTTCAGGGCGGCGAGATGCTCGGCGGAGCTGGCGTCCAGGCGGCAGTCCAGCCCGTCCGCATGGGCCTGCAGCGTCAGCGTGGCGTCGCCCGGCCAATCGGCGCCGCGGGCGTCGCGCGGGAAGACGACGCGGCCGGTCTCCGGCGTGTGTTCGACGGCCAGATTGTGCGCCCAGTGCTTGCAAAGCTGCTGAAGGTAGCGGCTGCCGTTGACGGTCGGCACGCGGACGCGGCTCGCATGTCTCATGATGACCCTTCCTGTGTCTTGGGGATGCTGGTGCGCGAACGCCGCGGCCTCCCGCCGGGGATCATCGTCCTTCGGAGCCCCGCCCGGCAAGCATAATGCGAATGCGAACAATTCGCATTGACGATGGGGAAGGATCGGGACCACAGTGTGCCCGCCCTTCCGGCATGAGCCGCCCCGGCAAAGTTGAGGAGTTTCAAGGATGAAGTTGACCCGACGCCACGCCCTCGCCATGACCGCGGCCGCCATCGGCCTCGCCGCCCTGGCGCCCGTCGCGGGCCATGCCCAGGACATGACGGTGCGGCACGCGCAGGGCGAAACGCGGCTTCCGCCGAAGCTCGACCCCGTCCTGGTCTTCGACATGGCGGCGCTGGACACGCTGGACGCGCTGGGCGTGGCCGTCGCCGGGGTGCCCACCGGCCTGAAGCCCCCGCACCTCGCCAAGTATGACGGGCCGTCCTACGCGAAGATCGGCACCTTCTTCGAACCGGACTACGAGGCGGTGAACGCCGCCGATCCCGGCCTCATCATCGCGGGTGGCCGGGCCGCCCCGAAATACGCCGAGTTGTCGCGCATCGCGCCGACGGTCGACATGACGACCGACCAGGACGACTTCCTGGCAAGCTCCATCGCCAACGCGGAGACACTGGGGCGCATCTTCGGCAAGACCGCCCTGGTGAAACAGAAGGCGGACCGGCTGCGCGCCTCCATCGCCGAGTTGAAGGCGGCGGCGGCCACCGCCGGAAAGGGCCTGCTGGTGCTGACCACCGGCGGAAAGATGAGCGCCTACGGGCCGGGGTCGCGCTTCGGCATCCTGCACACGGAGTTCGGCATCCAGCCCGCCGCCCCGGACCTGAAGGTCGCCAACCACGGGCAGGCCATCTCCTTCGAATTCATCCTGGAGACCAACCCGGACTGGCTGTTCGTGATCGACCGCGACGCGGCCATCGGGCAGGACGGCAAGCCGGCGCGGCAGTTCCTGGACAACGACATCGTGCGCCGCACCACCGCCTGGCGGAAGAATCAGGTCGTCTATCTGAACGGCGGCAACTGGTACATCGTCGGCGGCGGGCTGACCGCGCTCCAGCGGAATGTGGACGACCTCCTGGCGGCGCTGACCCGGAAGTCCTGACCGGTGAAGCCCCTTCCACTCGCGACGCTCCCAATTGCCATGGCGGGCATCGGCCTGCTGGCCGTCTGGAGCCTGTTCGTCGGCGTCAGCGACGTGAGCCTCGGGACGCTGTTCGGCGGCGGTGCCCCGGACCAAGCCACGCAGGCCGCGCAGGTCCTGCTGGTCAGCCGCCTTCCCCGGACGCTGGCGCTGATCCTGGCCGGCGCCGCCCTGGCGGTGTCCGGCCTGCTCCTCCAGATGCTCGTCCGCAACCGGTTCGTGGAGCCCTCCACCGCCGGGACCGCGGAGTCGGCGATCTTCGGGATGATGATGGTCTCGCTGCTCGCGCCGGAGATGCCGGTGTTCGGGCGGACGGCGGTCGCGAGCCTGTGCGCGCTGGCCGGGACGGGGCTGTTCCTGGCGATCCTGCGGCAGGTGCCGCTGCGCTCGCCGCTGGTCGTGCCGCTGGTCGGCCTCATGCTGGGCGGGGTCATCACGGCGATGACCGACTTCGTGGCCTACCGCCAGGACCTGATCCAGTCCGTGCGCGGGTGGGAGATGGGGGACTTCTCCGCCATCCTGCTGGGCCGCTACGAGCTTCTGTGGCTCAGCGCCGCCCTGACCGGCGTCGCCTATCTGGCGGCGGACCGCTTCACCGTCGCCGGGATGGGGCGGGACGTCGCCACCAATCTGGGCATCGACCACCGCAAGGTGATGGCGCTGGGCCTCGTCATCGTGGCGATGACCACCGCGGTGGTGATCGCCACCTGCGGCATGATCCCCTTTCTGGGACTGATCGTTCCCAACGTCGTCAGCCTCGTCCGCGGCGACAACATGCGTGGGTCCCTGCCCTGGGTCGCGCTGATGGGGGCCGGGCTGGTGCTGGCCTGCGACATCGCCGGGCGGCTGGTGATCCATCCCTACGAAATTCCCATCGGGACCATGATGGGGGTCATCGGCAGCGCCCTGTTCCTCTATCTGCTGCTGCGGAGGAACGGCCATGCCGGCTGACCGCCGCCTCCTGTCGCCGATGGCGGTCCTGGGCGGGCTGTCGGCTCTCACGCTCCTGTCGGTCGCGCTGTACATGACGCTGGGCGCGCGGGGCCGCTGGGACTTCATCCTAGCCTTCCGCGGCACCAAGATCGCCGCGATGGTGCTGGTCGGCTACGCCGTCGCCGTCTCCGCCGTGCTGTTCCAGACCATCACGAACAACCGCATCCTCACCCCGTCGGTGATGGGGTTCGACTATCTCTACCGGCTGATCCAGACGGCGCTGGTCTTCCAGTTCGGCAGCGGTCTGGTGGCGGCGCTCGACCCGCGCCTGCGCTTCGGCGTGGAGGTGGCGTCGATGGTCGTCTTCTCCGGCCTGCTCTACTGGTGGCTGTTCAACGGGGCGGGGCGGGGCGACAACCGGCGCAGCCTGCACCTGCTGCTTCTGGTCGGCATCGTGTTCGGCGTGCTGTTCCGCAGCGTGACCAACTTCCTTCAGCGCATCATCGACCCCAACGCCTTCCTGACCGTGCAGGACCGCCTGTTCGCCAACTTCAACCGGGTGGACGTCGAGCTGCTGACGGTGTCGGCGCTGATCGTGCTGGCAGTGTCGCTGGCCGGCTGGCGGTGGCGGCGCACCTTCGACGTGCTGGCGCTGGGGCGCGACGCCGCGATCAACCTCGGCGTGGAGCACCGGCGCGCGGTCATGGGCGTGCTGGTGATGGTGTCCATCCTGGTGTCGGTGTCCACGGCGCTGGTCGGGCCGGTGACCTTCTTCGGTCTGCTGGTCGCCAACCTCGCCTATCTTGTGATCCGCTCGCACCGGCACGCGCTGATCCTGCCCGCCGCGGTGCTGATCGCCGTCCTGACCCTGGTCGCCGGCCAGCTCGTGCTGGAGCGGGTGTTCGGCTACAACGCCGCGCTCAGCATCGTCATCGAGTTCGTGGGCGGTCTCGCCTTCCTGTTCATCCTGGTGCGGGGTTCGTCCCGATGATCGACGTCAAGAACATCAAGAAGAGCTACAACGGCACCGTCGTGGTGGGCGGGGTGACCCTGTCCCTTCCGGCGGGCGGGGTGATCTCGCTGATCGGGCCGAACGGGGCGGGAAAATCGACGCTGCTGTCGATCATCAGCCGCCTGCTGCCGATGACCGCCGGCACGGTGGCGATCGACGGTCTGGACGTCACCACGACCCCCGGCGAGGTGCTGGCCCGCCGCCTGTCCATCCTGCGGCAGGACAACCAGATCATGTCGCGCCTGACGGTGGAGGATCTCGTCGCCTTCGGGCGCTACCCGCACAGCAAGGGCCGCCTGACCGAGGCCGACCGGGAACACATCGCCAAGGCGCTGCGCTATCTGGACCTGGAGCCGCTCGCGGGCCGCTTCCTGGACGAGCTGTCGGGCGGCCAGCGCCAGCGCGCCTTCATCGCCATGGTGCTGTGCCAGGACACCGAATACATCCTGCTGGACGAGCCGCTGAACAACCTGGACGTCAAGCACGCCGTGGCGATGATGAAGCTGTTCCGCCGCACCGCGGACGAATTCGGCAAGACCATCGTTCTGGTCCTGCACGACATCAACTTCGCCTCCTGCTACTCCGACCGGATCGTGGCGATGCGCGACGGCCGCGTCGTGCACCAGGGACCGCCGGAGGTCATCATCACCCCGGAGGTGATCCGCGACGTCTACGGCGTCGAAGCCCAGGTGATGGAGAACGGCGGCCAGCGCATCGCGCTGTACTACCAGTAAGAGTCCCTTCAGAAGCGCGGCGGGTCGAAGATCACCGAACGGTCGATGTCGGCCAGCCGCGCCCGTCCGCTCAGCGCCATGGCGACCTCCAGCTCGGTTTGCAGGATGGTCAGCATGTGGGCCACGCCCGCCATGCCGCCGACCGCCAGGGCGTGCAGCACCGGCTGCCCCACCAGCACCGCGTCGGCGCCCAGCGCCAGCGCCTTCAGGATGTCGGTGCCGCGCCGGATGCCGCCATCGGCCAGAATGGGCAGGCGGCCCGCCGCGCGGGCGGCGACCAGCGGCAGCACCTCCGCCACCGCGGGCAGCGTGTCCAGCGTCCGCCCGCCATGGTTCGACACGACGATCCCCGCCGCCCCCGCCTCGATGGCGGGGTCCACGTCCTCGGGGTTCATGATGCCCTTCAGCAGCACCGGCAGGCGCGTCTGCGACGTGAGCCAGCGCACCGTGTCCCAGGTGGCGGCGGCGTGCAGCATCCCCTGGAAGACCGGGCTGCCGGGCCGGGCCGGGGTGAAGCTGTCCGGCGCCAGACCGGCCAGATTGACCGGCGCTATGCCTTCGGGAAGTCGGAAGCCGGCGCGCTGCTCCATGTTGCGCAGACCGTTGACCGGAGCGTCCACCGTCAGGACCAGCGCGCGGTAGCCCGCTGCCTCCGCCCTCCGAACGAGGGTCAACGTGTCCTCCGGACGCGGCTGGGTGTAGAGCTGGAACCACAGCGGCCCGCCCGCCGCCGCCGCGACCTCCTCCAGCGTCACGCTGGACTGGGTGCTGACGGTCATCCAGGTGCCGGTCAGCCCCGCCGCCTGCGCGGTCGCCCGTTCCCCGTCGCGGTGGACCAGCCGGTGGAAGGCCATGGGCGCGATCAGGATGGGATAGGGCATCGCCTGCCCGAACAGCGCCGTCGCCGCGCTGGCCTGCGACAGGTCGCGCAGAGCGCGCGGCATCAGGCGCATCCGGTCGTAGGCGTCGCGGTTGGCCTGCCGGGTGATGCCGTCCGCCCCGGTCCCCGCGATGTAGGCGCGGGTCGCCGCATCGACGCGGGCCGTGAAATGGCGCTCGTAGTCGTAGAGCGAGACGGTGTCGGCAGGAACGCTCATCGCGGATGTCCTCAAGGATTGTCCCCTCTCCCCTCCGGGGAGAGGGTTAGGGTGAGGGGGTTGCGCGTGTTGGAAAGTCCGTCAAAAGCGCAACCCCCTCACCGGCCCTGCGGGCCACCCTCTCCCCGGGGGGGAGAGGGTTATTAAGAATCGCCCCCCGCCAACACCGCCGCCCGCCGCGCCAGGGCGCGCAGGCGCGGGTCGGGCTGGTCGGCCAGGGCGGCGGCCATGGCGCGGTAGAAATCTGGGAAGCCGGTCTCCAGCGCCCGCGCGAACCACGCCAACGCTTCCTCCGTCCGCCCGTCCTGGAGCAGCAGCCGGGCGTGGTTGAAGCGGCCCCAACAGTCCCCGCCCTCCGCCGCGGCCTGGAAGAGCCGCCGAGCGCCCGCCCCGTCCTCCACCACCGCGCGCCCGGACTCGTGGAACAGGCCCAGCATGTTCAGCGCCTTCGCGTTGCCCTTGCGTGCCGAGGCGGCGTAGAGACGGTAGGCTTCGGCGTCGTCCGCCGGAACGCCCGCGCCGCGGCCATGCAGGTCGGCCAGATTGAACAGCGCCCATGCATCGCCAAGCTCGGCGGCCCGGCGGTAGAAGGCGGCGGCCTGGACGGGATCGGCGGGAACGCCCCAGCCGTGCTCGTGGCAGCGGCCCAGCATGTTGACCGCGCGGGCGTCGCCGCTGCGGGCGGCGATGCGGAACCACTCCACCGCCCGCGCCCGCTCGGCCCCGCCCCGGTCGAGGCATTGCTGCCCCAGGGCGAGTTGCACGTCGATGATGTCCGGCCCCTCCGCGGGAAGGGCCGCAGCAACACCGCTCATCACACCTCCGCCCAGCGCCGCAGCAGGTTGTGATAGTGGTTGACCAGGGACAGCACGGAGGGGTGCTGGTCGCCCAGTTCCTGGCGCAGGTCGATGATCGCCACGTCCAGGTCGTAGAGCATCGCCCGCAGCCCGTCGTCCTTGACCAGCGACTGCGTGAAGAAGAAGGAGGCCCAGCGCGAGCCGCGCGTGACCGGGGTCACCCGGTGCAGGCTGCTGGACGGATAGACCACCGCGTGCCCCGCCGGCAGCTTCACGCCCTTGGTGCCGTAGGTGTCCTCGACGACCAGATCGCCGCCGTCATACTCGCCGGGATCGCTGAGGAAGATCGTGGTGGAGACGTCGGCCCGCATGCGCATGCCGCCGGTGCCCGGAACGACCCGGATGGCGTTGTCCACATGGTTGCCGTAGGTCATGCCCAGGTCGTAGCGGTTGAACATGGGCGGCAGGACGCGCAGCGGCAGGGCCGCGGAATTGAAGGCCGGGTTGCGCCCCAGCGCCTTCAGGATGACCACGCCCAACTCGCGGGCGGTGTCGCTCTCCTCCGGAATCTGCAGGTTGTTCTTGGCCAGCACCGCCTGGGAGCCCGCGGTGACGCGGCCATCCACCCAGGGCGACGCCTCCAGAACCGCGCGGCAGTGGGCGACTTCGTCGGCGGTCAGAACATCGGGGATTTGCAGAAGCACGGGGAGAATTCCTTTTGCGAAAGAAGAAGGCCGGACCGGCCCCCGGAGGATGGTCCGGGAACGCGGTCCGGCCTGGCCGGGATCAGAAGGTGACGCCGGCGGTCAGCATGAAGGTGCGGCCCGCCGCCGGCACCGCGCGCGAAGCGTTGAAGGCCGAGGCGTAGTTGCGGTGGTCGGTCAGGTTGTAGGCGTTGAGCGCCAGGGACAGGTTGTTGATCTCATAGGACACCACGCTGTCCAGCGAGACCGTGTCCGGCACGCGGGCGGTGTTGGCGCTGTCGGCCCAGTATTCCGACGCGTACTGGATGCCGCCGCCGACCAGGAACTTGCCGGGCACGAAGCCGGCGCCGAACTCGTAGGTCGTCCACAGGCTGGCGTTGTGCTTCGGCACGTTCGGGGCGTCGTTGCCGACGACCGCCGGGTTGGTGCGCGACTCCCTCACCTCGCCATCAAGGTAGGCGTAGCTGGCGTAGACGCTCCAGCCCTCGACCACCTTGCCGCTCAACCCGGCCTCGAAGCCCCGGATGCGGGTGCCGAGACCGGCCTCGGAGAAGCCGTCGGTGATCGTGCCGGTGGCCGGATCGACCGAGTAGGTGTTGCTCTTCTCGATCTGGAACAGGGCGCCGTTCAGGCCCAGGCGCCCGCTGAAGAAGTCGGCCTTGCCGCCGATCTCGTACAGGTCGGTCTTTTCCGGATCGAAGTCACGCCCGGCGCGCGGCGTCTCCGCCGTGCCGTTGGTGACCTGCGCGGCGATGTCCACGCCGATCGGCTTGTTGGAGCGCGCGTACGAGACGTACAGCGACACGTCCTTCGTCGGCTCGTAGATCAGGCTGGCGGACGGGCTGAGCGTGCGGGTGGTCTCGTTGCCGCCCACCACCGCCGGGTCGGCGGACTTGAAGGTGGTGCGGAAATAGTCCCAACGCAGTCCGCCCTGCACCGAAAGCTGGTCGAACAGCCACATGCGGTCGGTGATGAACAGGCCGGTGTTGGCGACGCTGGACTCGCGCAGGCCGGTCGCCGGATAGGTGAGGAAGGCGTTGGCCGGGTAGTTGTGGCTGGGGTTGCGGATGGTCTGGGTGTTGGTGCGGTTGACCCAGGTGCCGCCGCGGCGCTCGTCCTTCTGATAGTTCAGGTCCAGGCCGCCGTTCGCCTTGTGGTAGAGGCCGAGGAACGTGCCCTCCGCCTTCACGCCCGCAACGTTCTGGACGCCCCAGCCCTTCTGCTTGAAGGCCATGCCGCCGCCGGCGCCGTAACCGATCACCGGGTTGCCGCCGTTCAGGAAGATGGTGTTGTTGGCCGCCGTCAGCGCCGACGGGGCCGTGGACACGAAGTCGCGCTTGTAATGGCTGTAGCGGCTGTCGTTGTAGAAGGACAGGTTCTTGCTGACCTCGTGGGCCAGGGTCGAGGTGACGATGTGGTTGTCGGTGTCGTCACGGTCCAGGTTGCGGACGTAGGACGTGGACCGGTCGAGCCCGAATTCCGGCGCCGGGCGGGCGATGCCGTCGCGGCCCCGGATCATCGGCACGCCCATGTCCGGAACCTTGTCGCCGTTCAGGTAGGCGTAGTTCAGGTGCCAGGTCGTCGGGGTGCCCAGCCCCACGCCCAGATCGGCGGCGATGCCCTTGCGCTTGGCCTCGACCTTGTCGCGGTCGGCGACGTCCTGGTCGTGGAACAGGCCGTTGAAGCGCAGCGCGGTCGTCTCGTTGATCGGCTGGTTCACGTCCACCGTGGTGCGGTAGACGGGGCCGGTGCCCACCGACTGCTCGACGTTGTAGCGCTTCTCAAGCCCGGCCTTCTTGGTGCCCTGGTTGATGACGCCGCCGGAGTTGCCGACGCCGAAGCCGTTGCCCGACGGACCCTTGAAGACCTGCACCGTCTCGGTGTTGAAGACGTCGTGGGTGTAGACGCCGAAGTCCTTCAGGCCGTCGGTGTAGATGTCGCCGCGGGCGGTCAGGCCGCGGATGCGGAACTGGTCGCCGTTCTGGCCGCCGTTGCCCTCGCCGCTCGAAACGGTGATGCCGGGGACGTTGCGCAGGACCTGCTCCAGCGTGGAGGCCTTCTGCTGCTCGATGATCTCTTCCGGGACCACGTTGACGACGCGGGGCGTGTCCTTGACCGTGTCGGGCAGGCGGGAGATGCCGGTGGGCCTGGCGTTCACGTTGCCGGTGTCCGCCGGGCGGTCGGCGCCGACCCGCACCGGGTCGAGGATGGTGGCGTCGCCGGCCGCAACCCCCGGCGCCGTCCCCGGCGCGGTCCCCGGACCCGAACCGGCCGTCTGCGCCTCGGCCACCGTCGCCAGGGTGGAGAAGGACATCGCCAGCCCCGCCGTCGCGGCGGCGCCGGCGATGATGGGTCGGAGGCGGTCGGGGACATTCGTTTGCAACATGAGGCTCTCCCGAGAATTCGTCGTGGCGGATGCGCCGATCAGCGGCGGGTATCTACCAATCGGGGAGGCGGCCCCATCAACGGCGATCATTCAGAATAATTCTAAATTGCAAAATCACCGTCATTTAAACCCGGTTCCTGCAGGGATATGCCGTTTGTCGGAGGCCCACGACGACCGTCCCCGCGGCCTCTCCACACCCCGAGGCGGGCGAATTTTTCCTTTCCATTCCGAGAACTTACAGCGCTTGTTCATAGTTTTCGAAAGGAGCGGGCGGATGGTCGTCCGGCGCGACTGTTGCAGAGCAGCAACGATGTTAATAAGAATTATTCTCAATTGAGAGGCCGCCGGGGAACGGCCCGTCCCCCGCCCGTCAGGACGGAATCCGGGCCGCCGTCGCGGCCTGCCCATGACGGTGCCCATGACGGGCTTTCCAGAGCTGCTCGGCCAGCCGCAGGGCGTCGGCGAAGTCCGGTCCGGTGGCTCCGGGAAGGGCGAACAGGGCGAAGGCGGCGGTGCCGACGATGATCCGCTCCGCCCGCGCGTCGCGCACCGCGCCGGTCCACACCCCCTGCCAATATTCCAGGCTGGTGCCCCGCGGGCGCGGCGTGGGCGGGGGCTCCTCCAGGCAGGCGGGCAGGACGAGATCCTCCGCCTCGCCATCGACCAGACGATGGATGGAGGTCGGGCGGAAGGGCGTGAACTGGGCCACGTCGCGCACGCTGCCCAGCACCGCCAGATGCTTCCAGCCCAGGATGCGGGCGGCGTCGCGGTGCAACTCCCGATAGGTCGGCTTCGCCGCCCCCAGCAGGGAGGTCTTGGCCTTCGCCGGCTTCAGCAGATGCACGGCTTCGAACACGGCGGAGCGGGTCTGGGTCAGCCGGTGCAGCCCCATCAGCCGGTAGATCTGCGGCGACAGGGCGGCCAGCGGCGCGTAGGCGATCTTGTGGGCCGTCAGCGCCGCCGCGATCTCCCGCGCGTTGGTGCAGACCGGAATGCCCACGGTCGGCGCGATGAACTCGTACCGCCCGGAGGCCGTGCTGCACCCCGTGCTGCCGTGCAGGAGCACGCGATGCCCGGCCTGCGCGACCAGCCGGGCCGCGTGGAAGAACCAGGGCGGGTTGTGATAGTTGGGCGAGGTGAAGCAGGGCCAGTCCACGTCCACCTGGATCGTCCGGCCCAGACCGGCGGCGACGTGCGCCCGCATCGCCCGGGCCATCCCGGCCAGCTCCGGCGCGGTGGAACCGCGCATCCGCATCATGCCCAGCAGCGCGCCGATCTGCACCGGATCGGCCTCCCCCGCCAGGATGATGCTCATCGCCTCCTCCGCCTCCTCGGCGGTGAGGGGACGCCCATGGCCGCCCCCGGCGATGCCCAGCACGCCGATGTGGCGGGCCAGGCGGTCCTGGGCGGGGGCGTCCGGCGCGATCCGCTCCAGCCTGGCGTCGAGCTGCGCCGGGGACGGCTGCCCTTCCAGAAGCCCGGCGGGCCGGACCTGGAGCGGCGGCGCGTCGATCCCGGTCGGCACGTTCCAGCGGGGGTCGAAGGTCTCGTCGACCGGCGGCTGTTGCCCCGGCGGATCGAACAGAGCGTCGATCCCACGGGCGAGCGCCTGCACGCGCGGGCGCAGCGATTCCGCGACGGGGGTGGGCACCAGACCGCGGCCCGAGCGGATGAACAGGGGGTCGCCGAACGCCTCGCGCATCTGCGCCAGAAGCCGGCTGAGCGCCGAGGTCTGCAGCCCGAGGTCGCGGGCGGCCAGCGTGACGTTCCGTTTCGACAGCAGGGCGTCCAGCGCGACGATCATCCGCCCGCGCGACAGGCGGTCCTCCGGACGCGGCGGCCCGTCCGTCCCCGTCTCCGTCATGCGATTTCAGCCCGAATGCGCTTGTCTGGCCGGTTCACGGCGGCATGGTCATACTGCATACCATGATATTGATACGCATTCGCACACCAACGCAAGGCCATGCCGCGATACCCCAGGGCAACGAGGTCAGGTTGATTTCTGTCCCAAAGGCATCGAATAACCCTCTCCCCCCTGGGGAGAGGGTGGCCCGAAGGGCCGGTGAGGGGGAAACGTTGCTCCATGCAGAGCTTTTCCGGCCTTCGGCCGCCCCCTCATCCCGACCTTCTCCCCAGGGGGAGAAGGAGTGGGCGTCGCTCCGACTGAACCTGTTAACCTGACCTCGGTGCCCTGCGCGAATCCCGGCATGCACCCCGTGGAGGCCCCCGTGGAGACTATGCCGGGTCGTCGCCCTTGGGCACCGCGGCCTGCTCCGCCTGAATCCGTTCGACGATGCGCGTCAGCGCGGCGGCGTCGAGCGGGCTTTCCATGCTCAGGTCCTGGGCGAACTTGCGGATCACGCCGATGGCGCGGCGCCGCGTCACGATGTCCAAATCGCCGGGGCGGGTCCGCTCGACCACCGGCCCCTTGTAATAGCCGCTGCCGACCCGCCACTGGCGCTGGCCGTCCGCCCGCCATTTGGTACCGTCGGACAGCACCATGCAGCGGTTGCCCTCGGTGAAGGCTTCGACCGTGGCGATCTTCTCCGGGCCGGTCTGGCTGTTGTGGATCGTCACCTGATCCCCAACCTTGAACGCCGTCATTCCTGCATGTCCTTCACCTGCATGTCCTTCAACCGTGTCGATCGGCGTTCGGCGCGGGTTCGCCCGATCGATCCCGCAACGCCTGGTCGTTCTCCCGCCGCTCCTCCACCGCCGCCATCAACCGCGACTTGGCGGTGACGCGGCTGTCGGGCGGACCGTCCGCCGGGGGCGGGACCCGGGCGGCGTGGCGGACACCGTTCAGCGCCGCCAGAAAGCCGGTGGCCGGACGCATCGCCCGGCCGCCCCGCAATCCGGGCGGCGGCGCCGGGGATTGCGGCCCGGCAGCGGCGGCGAGGGCATCGGCGACAACCTCATCCGCCACCTCAGCAGGCGGCGCGCGCCTTTCGGCGACCTCGGCATGGGCCAGGAAGGTGGCGCGCTCCACGACCAGCGTCCGGCATTCGCCGTCCAGCGTTTCGTAAACGCGCTTGGCTTCGTTCAGTTCATGCAGGTCTTCCGTTTCCAGCGTGCGGTCCAGCGCGCTGGACAGCAGCCGGAATTCCAGGACGCCCGGCACCCGCGCTTCGTCCACCGCGCGTTTCAACACGCCGACGGCTTGCAGGGTTTCGCGGTCTAACGTGCTTCCGGACATCGACATGCTGTGGTTTGAACGGCGGAGCTACCCGAAATATCGGCTAGGTCCGGTTGGGGTCAAGTGCGATCCGGCACCGCTTCGGTTTCATCTTCCGGTTCGACGGCACCGCGTCTTTGCAGCCACAGGGCGACCAGCCAGCACAGCGCGGCCCATCCCGCCCCGACGCACCAGCCGGCCAGCACGTCGGTCGGCCAGTGGACGCCCAGATAGACGCGGCTGCACCCGACCAGCAGGGTGACCGTCATCGCCACGACCAGCACATAGGCCTTCTGCCGCTTGCCCTCGACGAAGCGCGCCAGCATGGCGCCGAGCGTCAGGAAGACGACGGCGGACAGCAGCGAATGGCCGCTGGGAAAGCTGGCGGTGAACACGATGTCGCCATGGGGGACGAGGTCCGGACGCTCCCGCCCGATCTGGTTCTTCAGCAGGCCGCTGATGGCCATGCCGCCGCCGACCGACAGCAGCACCAGAAGCGACGCCCCCCGCTTGCCCTGAAGCAGCAGGAAGCCCAGCGCCACCGCGGTGACCAGCGACAGCACGGTGATGCTGCCCAGCGCCGTGACGTCGCGCGCCGCGTTCCGAAGCCAGGGCGGCCCCAGCGGCGTTTCCGGATCGCCGGCCACCCGCAGCGCCAGCAGCACCGCCCGGTCGAAGGCCGCCGTCTCGCCCTCGATCACCTCTCCGGCGATCAGGGCGAAGGCCAGGATGAGCCCGGCGCTGACCGCCATTCCCAGGAGAAGCGTCAGCTCGTGCCGGCCGAGCCTCGTCCAGAAGCCGGGAGCCCAGTTGCCGTCCTTCAGACTCCTCAATGCCATCGTCCGCCCCGTCCCATGGCTCTGCCACGCGCCCGCCGCATCATCGCCCGCCGCTTCGCCCGTTAAAACACGCGAGAGCGACGATCGGGCAGATGGATTCGGGCGAATGGCTAACCCCGCAAACATAAAGATATCTTTATGCTTGCGGGGTTCCGAATGCGCTGCTACACCAGCGCTCACAGCGGGCCGGTGCGCCCGCCCCTTTTCATTGCTGTCCCGCAAACAGCCGCCCAGGAGACACCCCCGATGGCCGCGCCCGCCAACTTCACCGACTACAAGGTCAAGGACATCAGCCTCGCCGAGTGGGGCCGCAAGGAAATCACCATCGCCGAGACCGAGATGCCCGGCCTGATGGCGCTGCGCGCGGAGTTCGGCGAGGCGAAGCCGCTGGCCGGCGCCCGCATCGTCGGCTGCCTGCACATGACCATCCAGACCGCCGTGCTGATCGAGACGCTGACCGCTCTCGGCGCGACCGTCCGCTGGTCGTCCTGCAACATCTTCTCGACCCAGGACCAGGCCGCCGCCGCCATCGCCGCCGCCGGCATCCCGGTCTTCGCCTGGAAGGGCGAGACGGAGGAGGAGTTCTGGTGGTGCATCGAGCAGACCCTGCGCGGCCCGGACGGCTGGACCCCGAACATGATCCTGGACGACGGCGGCGACGTCACCCAGATCATGCACGACAAGTATCCGGAGATGCTGGCCGAGGTCCGCGGCCTGTCGGAGGAGACCACCACCGGCGTCCATCGTCTCTATGAGATGATGAAGAAGGGCACGCTGAAGGTTCCGGCCATCAACGTGAACGACAGCGTCACCAAGTCGAAGTTCGACAACCTGTACGGCTGCCGCGAGTCGCTGGTGGACGGCATCAAGCGCGCCACCGACGTGATGGTGGCCGGCAAGGTCGCCGTGGTCGCCGGCTACGGCGACGTGGGCAAGGGTTCCGCCGCCTCGCTGCGCTCGCAGGGCGCCCGCGTTCTGGTGACGGAGATCGACCCGATCACCGCGCTCCAGGCCGCCATGGAAGGCTATCAGGTCGTCACGATGGACGAGGCCGCTCCGCAGGGCGACATCTTCGTCACCGCGACCGGCAACGTGGACGTCATCACGCTGGACCACATGCGCGCCATGAAGGACCGCGCCATCGTCTGCAACATCGGCCACTTCGACAGCGAGATCCAGATCGAGGCTCTCCGCAACTACAAGTGGGAAGAGGTCAAGCCGCAGGTCGACGAGGTCGTGTTCCCGGACGGCAAGCGCCTGATCGTCCTGGCCCAGGGCCGTCTGGTGAACCTGGGCTGCGCCACCGGCCACCCGAGCTTCGTGATGAGCGCCAGCTTCACCAACCAGGTGCTGGCCCAGATCGAGCTGTGGACCAACGCCGCCAGCTACGAGAACAAGGTCTACGTCCTGCCGAAGCACCTGGACGAGAAGGTCGCCCGCCTGCATCTGGACAAGATCGGCGCCAAGCTGACCACGCTGTCCGCCAAGCAGGCTGAGTACATCGGCGTGAAGGTCGAAGGCCCGTTCAAGCCGGACCACTACCGCTACTAAGCGGTTCCGGACGGATCGGAACGGAAAGGGCCGCCACTGGGGCGGCCCTTTTTGTGTTCTGGGGTGCGTTGTTGCCCCCACCCTTCCCATGCTGCGCATGGGCCCCTTCCCTCCCATAGGCGCTAACATGAGGCTGATGCGATAGATGTGTCCGGCGTAACGGAGTGCGCCGGGCTCTGTTTTCCGGGGATGCTTTCAACTGATCCCGCCGATGCCCCCTGGCGCACGGTTGAG
>NZ_QOKW01000035.1 GCF_008365375.1 Roseomonas genomospecies 6
CAGACTCTACCGAAGAACCTCGATGACCGTCCGCTGTGGATAACCGGCCCGCCTACGCCAGCTGTGAGGGGACGCTTCGGCGGGCCGGTTACCCACAGCTCCTACACCACGCGATGGGACACGACCTCTCCCCCCTGGGGAGAGGGTGGCCCGAAGGGCCGGTGAGGGGGGAACGTTGCTCCATGCAGGGCTTTTCCGGCCTTCGGCCGCCCCCTCATCCCGACCTTCTCCCCAGGGGGGAGAAGGAGTGGGCGTCGCTCCGACTGAACCTGTTAACCTGACCTCGGTGCCCTGGCCCGGCGGCACGGCGTTTGATCGGAGGGCGGGGCCGGCCTAGCTTGGCGGTCCGAGGGCAGCCGCCGAAGAACAATCCGCAGCCGACAACGATCAAAGAAAGATTGGACCATGGCCGACACCGCGACCGTCTCCCGCTCCGTCGCCTTTCTGGGACTTGGCACGATGGGCTTTCCCATGGCCGGCCATCTGGCCGTCCGGGGCGGCCATCGGGTGACCGTCTACAACCGCACCGCCGCCAAGGCCGACGCCTGGGTGTCCCGCTTCGGCGGCACCGGCGCCCCCTCTTCCGCCCCCACCCCGGCCGACGCCGCCCGTGACGCGGAGGTGGTCTTCCTCTGCGTCGGCGGCGACGACGACGTGCGGGCCGTGGCCGGCGAGGCCATGTCCACCATGAAGCCGGGCACCGTCATCGCCGACCATTCCACCGTCTCCGCCACCGTCTCGCGCGAGATGGCCGAGCTAGCCCGCGCGCGCGGCCTGTTCTTCCTCGACGCACCGGTGTCCGGCGGGCAGGCCGGGGCGGAGAACGGGGTGCTGACGGTGATGGTGGGCGGCGACGCCGACGCCTTCGCCCGCGCCGAGCCGCTGATGGCCTGCTATGGCCGCTCCGTCACCCACATGGGGCCGTCGGGCGCCGGCCAGTTGACGAAGATGGTCAACCAGATCTGCATCGCCGGCCTGCTCCAGGGTCTGGCCGAGGGCATGGCCTTTGCGCAGAAAGCCGGGCTGGACGGGCACAAGGTGGTGGACGTGATCTCGAAGGGCGCCGCCCAGTCCTGGCAGATGGACAACCGCGCCAGGACGATGCTGGACGGCAGGTTCGACTTCGGTTTCGCCGTGGACTGGATGCGCAAGGACCTGGGCATCGTCCTGGGCGAGGCGCGCAACAACGGCGCCACCCTGCCCGTCACCGCCCTGGTGGACCAGTTCTACGCCGAGGTCCAGACGATGGGCGGCAACCGCCTGGACACCTCGAGCCTGATGACGCGGCTGACGCGCTGAGCGGAGGGGGAGCGCCACGGCGCTCCCCTGTCCCTCACCTCACACCCGGACGACCTTGCCGGGGTTCATCCGGTTGTCCGGGTCGAAGGCGCGCTTCAGTTCGCCCATCACGGCGAAGGCGTCGCCGGCCTCCTTCTCCAGGAACTCCAGCTTGCCGTAGCCGATGCCGTGCTCGCCCGTGCAGGTGCCGCCCATGGCCAGCGCCCGGTCCACCATGCGGTCGTTCAGGCGCTTGGCCTCGGCCAGCTCCTCCGGCTTGTCGGGGTCGATGACGTAGACGAGGTGGAAGTTGCCGTCGCCGACATGGCCGACCAGCGGCGCCAGCATCGAGGATTCGGCGATGTCCTTCTTCGTCTCCAGGATGCAGTCGGCCAGCCGCGAGATCGGCACGCACACGTCAGTCGGCCAGCCCTTGGAACCGGGGCGCAGCGCCAGCGCCGCGTAATAGCCGTCGTGACGCGCCTGCCAGAGCTTCGAGCGGTCCTCCGGACGGGTCGCCCAGGTGAATTCGGTCCCGCCGTTCTCCCCGGCGATGGCCGAGACCATCTCCGCCTGCTCCTTCACCCCGGCGGCGGTGCCGTGGAACTCGAAGAACAGGGTCGGGGCGACCTTGTAATCCAGCTTGGAATACTTGTTCACCGCGTCCATCTGCACCTCGTCCAGCAGCTCGATACGGGCGACGGGGATGCCGGACTGGATGGTCTGGATCACCGTGTCCACGGCGCCGCGGATGTCGGCGAACGGGCAGACGGCGGCGGAGATCGCCTCCGGGATGCCGTAGAGGCGCAACGTCACCTCGGTGATGATGCCGAGCGTGCCCTCCGCCCCGACGAACAGGCGGGTCAGGTCATAGCCGGCGGCGGACTTGCGGGCGCGCCCGCCGGTCCTGATGATCCGGCCGTCGGCCAGCACCACCGTCAGCCCCAGCACATTCTCGCGCATGGTGCCGTAGCGCACGGCGTTGGTGCCGCTGGCGCGGGTGGAGGCCATGCCGCCCAGCGAGGCGTCGGCGCCGGGATCGATGGGGAAGAACAGGCCGGTGTCGCGCAGATGCTCGTTCAACTGCTTGCGGGTCACGCCGGCCTGGACGGTGACGTCCAGATCCTCCGGGCTGACGCGCAGGATCGCCTTCATGTTCGACACGTCGATGCAGATGCCCCCGGCCAGCGCCGCGACGCCGCCCTCCAGCGAGGTGCCGGTGCCGAAGGGGATGATCGGCAGCTTGTGCTTCGCGCAGAGCGTGACGATGGCGCTGACCTCCTCGGTGGAGGTGGCGAAGGCGACGCCGTCGGGCGGGAAGTTGGGGTGGTAGGATTCGTCCTTGCCGTGATGCTCGCGCACCGCCGCGGCGGTGGTGAAGCGATCCCCGAGCAGGGCCTTGAACTCGGCCTTCATCTCGTCGGTGAAGGCGACGCGAGGCTGGGCGGCGGGTACGGCGGTCATGGACGGAATCTCTCCTGCGGACGCTTTGGTCTGTTGGTAGGACCACACAGGCTACGTCCCGGCAGGTGGGCTGGCAAGCGCGCAGGCATGTTCCGGCGGGGGTCCCGTTCGGGAGCCGGCGCTGTGTGCCTCCCTTGTTTCGCCCCCCCCCTTGTTTCGCCCCCCTTGTTTCGCCCCTCTCACTTCAATGTGTCGGATGTCCCGATGGCGATGACGAACCAGTTGCCCGTCCGGCGCGTCATCTTTCCGTCGGGTGGATCGCCGGCACCGGCCGCCGCAGGCTTTTCGTACAGGAACACGTTGCCCGCCGCGACCATCGCCGTGTAGCCCAGGGATGCCAGCGTCGTGCGGCGGGATTTCGCCGTGGTTTCATCCGCATACTGCTCGATCTTGCAATACCCCTCAGCCATCGCTGCCTCCCTTTACTTGACGCACAGATTGTTGTCGGTGACGTATTTTCCCAACTTCATTGCGACCACATCGTTGTTGTACAGACGCGCTCTCAATACGCTCGCCTCGCCGGCATCGACGAGATTGTCCTTCTCGTCCTTTGAGATGACCTGCGCGGCGAGAGCGGAGTTGAGGAGCATGGTCAAGCGCCCCTGATCGACCGACCCGCCGACAGACACGCATTCGACCAGCCCGGCTGTCGTCACGCGGATGGTGTCCGCGTCCAGGCTTGCCAGCGCAATGGCCTGTTTCGCCTGGGAATGGAAAAGATTGCGGATCTGTTCGTTGCGCGCGAGATTTCGGGCCGCCATCCCCGTTGCCACGAACTGGGTCAGCTTGAAGGAGGATGTGGGAAGCGTCTCGGTGGACTGGTTCATGTCGATCGAAGCGAGAACGGACGCATAATGATCCGTCGACTCCCCGGGCGCCGCCTCCTTGGGCGCCGCCTCCTTGAAGGGAATCACCGACATCTCCTTGCGCTTGTATCCGAACACGATCCCATCGGGCAGACCGGAAGCGGTTGCAAAACCGAGCTTCAGGCCGATGTTGCTCGACGTTCCGAAAATCAGCAGGCGACGCACGCCCTTCAGTTCGTCGGACGACTCCGGTTCGCCCGGCAGTTCCGGCATGGTGACGAGTTCCGCCGCGCGCCCCGTGGCATAGAGCTGCTTGATCTTGGGCGAAAACACCGCAAGGTCGGATTGCAAATGGCCGACCGCGGGAGGCGCTGCGCCGCTGTCCACATAGTCGGGACCGATGAACCCCTCTGTGCGGTCATAGCCGATGTTGACCACGCGGGTGGTCGCGTCCGCGTTGATCCCGATGTTGGTGGAGGTCACGAAGACCGCCCGGTCCGTCGTGTCGCACCCCGTCAGCAGCAGCGCGAGCCCAGCCAGCGGCAGGACAGCTCTCGTCATCCGCGTCATTGGCGCGTCCCTCCCCCCGTCGATGAAAGGTTCGTAGCAAGCAGCGACCGCAAGGCAAGCGGGTTGCCGCAGACAAGCGCGTCGTCGCGGATCGCGGCGGATACGTCACGGGCGTAACCGAGCGACAGGGAGAATCCCTGTTCATTCTGCGCGACCGCGATCCCCAGTGTCGTCAGATCGATCACCGTTCCGGCAAAGGGCACACCGGGTGCCGGCCCGGCGTCACCCGGCGCGACGGTCATATCGACCAGCCCGACGATCCGGCGGTTCCCGGCCTCGTCAACCGTGCTGTACGTGCACGCGCCCGTCGTCAGGGCGAGCACCCCCGCCAACACGCGAAGAACAAGCCATTTCGCGGTGGGCATGACCCGCTCCACTGAAAATCGCTTTATCCCCAAACAATACGCGACATGAACGATAAGTCAATCTTCGCAAGATCAGAATACGAGAAAATCAATTATCAGAATGCCCGCACGCAAATCATACATATGAACACGCGACCGAATTGCGAAGCATCGACAAGGACACATGGTGCCCGATCGGCTTCCCTTGTGCCGCAGCACCCTCGTCACGAAAAGGCGGACGCCGATGGGTTCGGAAAACGGCGGAGTTGCAACCTCATGCAGACGGCGCCTGAAGGCGCCGCCGACATGACCCTCCCGATCAGTGCTGGTGCATCGATCGGTCGGGCTTCATGGTTGGGCAATGATGGAGGTGGTGATTCTACAACCGCATCACGCCTCCCCGTAACCCCCGCCGCCCGGCGTCTCGACGACCAGCACGTCGCCCTCGCCCATCGCGGTCTTGTCCTGGGGGCCGAGTTCCTCCACCGAGCCGTCGGTGCGCTGGACCCAGGTGCGCCCGATCTGGCCGGGGGCGCCGCCCTTCAGGCCGAAGGGGGGAACCCGGCGGTGGTTGGACAGGATGGCGGCGGTCATCGGTTCCAGGAACTTCAGGCGCCGCACCACCCCGTCGCCGCCGCGCCAGCGCCCCGCCCCGCCCGATTCGCGGCGGATGCGGAAGCTGTCCAGCAGCACCGGGAAGCGCCATTCCAGCACCTCCGGATCGGTCAGGCGCGAGTTGGTCATGTGGGTGTGCACCGCGTCCGTCCCGTCGAAGCCGGGACCGGCGCCGGAGCCGCCGCAGACCGTCTCGTAATACTGGTAGCGCTCGTTGCCGAAGGTCGTGTTGTTCATCGTTCCCTGGGCCGAGGCCAGCACGCCCAGCGCGCCATACAGCGCGTCGGTGACGCACTGGCTGGTCTCCACATTGCCGGCCACCACCGCGGCGGGGTGGCTGGGCGACAGCATCGTGCCCGGCGGGATGACGATCTCGATGGGCTTCAGGCAGCCCTCGTTCATCGGGATCTCGTCGTCCACCAGCGTGCGGAAGACGTAGAGCACCGCGGCCCGGCAGACCGCCGTCGGGGCGTTGAAGTTGCTGGCGAGCTGCGGGCTGGTGCCGGTGAAGTCCACCCGCGCCGACCGCTCGTCCTTGTCGATGGTGATGCGGACCTTGATGACCGCGCCGTTGTCCAACTCCTGAACGAACTCGCCATCGGTCAGCACGTCGATGACGCGGCGGACCTGCTCCTCGGCGTTGTCCTGGACCAGCTTCATGTAGGCGTTCACCGTCTCCAGCCCGAACTGGGCGACGATCCGGCGAAGCTCCCGCGCGCCCTGCTCGTTGGCGGCGATCTGGGCCTTCAGGTCGCCCAGGTTCTGCGCCACGTTGCGCGCCGGGTGCGGCCCGGCGGTGAAGAGGGCGACGACCTCCTCCTCCAGGAAGCGGCCCCGCTCGACCAGTTGGATGTTGTCGAGAAGGACGCCTTCCTGGTCGATGGTCGTGCTGTCCGGCGGCATCGAGCCGGGGGTGATCCCGCCGACGTCGGCGTGATGCCCGCGCGAGGCCACGTAGAACAGCACGCGCTCGCCCGCCTCGTCGAAGACCGGGGTGATGACGGTGATGTCCGGCAGATGCGTGCCCCCATGGTAGGGGTCGTTCAGCATGTAGACGTCGCCGGGATTCATGTCGCCTTGGCGCCGCTCCACGATGGCGCGCACGCTCTCGCCCATGGAGCCGAGATGCACCGGCATGTGCGGGGCGTTGGCGATCAGCCCGCCGTCCGCGTCGAACAGGGCGCAGGAGAAGTCCAGACGCTCCTTGATGTTCACGGAATAGGCGGTCTTCTCCAGCGTGAAGCCCATCTGCTCGGCGATGGACATGAACAGGTTGTTGAAGACCTCCAGCATCACCGGGTCGGCCCTGGTGCCGATGGCGAGGCGCTGCGGCAGCTCCTCGAAGCGGGTGAGCACGAGGTGGTTCTTGCGGGTCACCTCGGCGATCCAGCCCGGTTCGACCACCGTCGTGGCGATCTTCTCCCTGATGACGGCGGGGCCGGTCACCCGGTTGCCGGGCTGGAGCCGGTCGCGGTCGTAGACCGGAGCCTCCCGGTCCGCCCCGCCGGTGTGCAGGGTGACGGTGGCGAGGCGGCGCGGCAGGGCGCCGGTGACGCTGGGCAGATCCTCGTCGTCCGCGCTCTCGGTGCGGCCCACCGCCTCCACCGACACGGCCTCGACCACCAGGGCCTTGCCCTCCATCATGAAGCCGTAGCGCTGGCGGTGCGCCGCCTCGAAGGCCGCGGCCATGGCGTCGAGCGGCCCGAAATCGACGGCCAGCGGGCTGTCGGAGCCCTCCACCTTGATGTGCGCCTTGCGCAGGACGGCCAGCCGGCCTTCCGGCACGCCCTGGCGGGTCAGCTCCATGCGCCCCTCGGCCTCCAGCGCGCCGAGCGTGGCGGTCAGCTCGTCCACCAGGGCCTCGTCGAGCCGGGCCTCCACCGCGCGCTCGCGGATCGCCACCGTGTCGGCCAGACCGATGCCGTAGGCGGACAGCACGCCGGCGTGCGGGTGCAGGAACACCTTCTTCATGCCCAGCGCGTCGGCGACCAGACAGACATGCTGCCCCGCCGCCCCGCCGAAGCCGTTCAGCGTGTATTGGGTGACGTCGTAGCCGCGCTGGACCGAGATCTTCTTGATGGCGTTCGCCATGTTGTCCACGGCGATCTTCAGGAAGCCCTCGGCCACCTGATGCGGAGTCATCCCGGTGCCCAGCGCCGCGTTCACCTCCTCGGCCAGTTTGGCGAACTTCTCGCGCACGACGGCGGCGTCGAGCGGCTGGTCGGCCTCCGGCCCGAAGACATGGGGGAAGAAGTCGGGGTGCAGCTTGCCGACCATCACGTTGCAGTCGGTGACGGTCAGCGGCCCGCCGCGGCGGTAGCAGGCCGGGCCGGGATTCGCCCCGGCGCTCTCCGGCCCGACGCGGAAGCGCGCCCCGTCGAAGAAGCAGACGGAGCCGCCGCCCGCCGCCACGGTGTGGATGTGCATCATCGGGGCGCGCATCCGCACCCCGGCCACCACCGTGTCGAAGGCGCGCTCATACTCCCCGGCGTAGTGCGACACGTCGGTGGAGGTGCCGCCCATGTCGAAACCGATGACCCGGTCGAATCCGGCCATGCGCGCGGTGCGCACCGCCCCGACGATGCCGCCCGCCGGCCCGGAGAGGATGGCGTCCTTGCCCTGGAACCAGCGCGCGTCGGTCAGCCCGCCGTTCGACTGCATGAACATCAGCCGCACGCCCGACAGGTCGCCCGCCACCTGCTCCACATAGCGGCGCAGGATCGGCGACAGGTAGGCGTCCACCACGGTGGTGTCGCCGCGCCCGACGATCTTCATCAGCGGACTGACCTGATGGCTGACCGACACCTGGGTGAAGCCGATGGAGCGGGCCAGCGCCGCCACCTGCTTCTCATGGTCGGGGTGGCGGTAGCCGTGCATCAGCACCACCGCGGCGGCGCGGAAGCCGTCCTGATAGGCCTGCTCCAGTTGAACCCGCACGGCGCGCAGGTCCACGGGCTTCAGCACCGTGCCGTCGGCCTTCACCCGCTCCGGCACCTCGGCCACCCGCTCGTACAGCAGTTCGGGCAGCACGATGTGGCGGGCGAAGATCTTCGGGCGGGCCTGATAGCCGATGCGGAGCTGGTCGCCCAGCCCCTCGGTGATGAGCAGCAGCGTGCGCTCGCCCTTGCGCTCCAGAAGCGCGTTGGTGGCGACGGTGGTTCCCATCTTCACCGCCTCGACCGCCTCCGCCGGGATCGGCTGGCCGGGGGCGAGGCCCAGCAGGTCGCGGATGCCCTGGATGGCGGCGTCGCGGTAGCGTTCCGGATTCTCCGACAGCAGCTTGTGCGTGACCACCGACCCGTCCGGGCGCTTCGCCACGATGTCGGTGAAGGTGCCTCCGCGGTCGATCCAGAACTGCCATCGGCCCGGCTGTTGGGGCGCCATGTCCCACTCCCTGTCTTTCTTGATGTCGGGGGAGTGTGACGATACGCCGCCGCAGGTCAAGACGGGGTGGGCGAAAGGGTGGGATGCGCCGGCCCTGTGATCGCCCCTTCCCCGCGGTGCAACCGGGTAAAGCGCCACCACCCCCAACGGATGAAAAGCGGGTCCCGCGCGAAGACGCCGGGATGACGACGCAAAAGGATGGGCCGGTTGGCGCGGCGCCGGTCACCGGCTATGCTGCGCCCCGGCGGCGAAGAGGCGGATACGGGAATGAGCATCTGGGGCAGCGTCATGGGCGGGGCGGCCGGTTTCACCGTCGGCGGCCCGATCGGCGGGCTGATCGGTCTGGCCGCCGGCTATGCGATGGAGCGCGGTATCCGTGGACTGTGCGGCCCGGCGGACGCCACCAAATCCATCGCCTTCACCATCGGCGTGATCGCCCTGTCGGCGAAGATGGCCCGCGCCGACGGCGTGGTGAAGCGGGTGGAGGTGGACACCTTCAAGCGCCTGTTCCGCGTCCCGGCGGAGGAGTTGGACACGGTGGGCCGCGTCTTCGACCTCGCCCGCAAGGACACCCACGGGTTCGAGGAATACGCCCAGCAGATCGCCGGTCTGTTCGACGACCGCCGCGCCGTCCTGGAGGAGTTGCTCGACAGCCTGCTGGCCATCGCCGAGGCCGACGACGAGTTGCACGAGACGGAAGTCGAGTATCTGCGCACGGTCGCCCACATCTTCGGCTTCTCCGACGAGGAGTTCGAGCGCATCGTCGCCGGGCACCACATCGCGGGCACGCCGAACGAGACCGATCCCTATCGCGTGCTGGGCGTCTCGCGCCGCGCCAGCGACGAGGCGATCAAGGCCGCGCACCGTCGTCTGGTCCGCGAGCATCACCCGGACCTTCTGATCGCCCAGGGCATGCCGCAGGAGTTCGTGGATCTGGCGACCCAGAAGATCGCCGCCATCAACGCCGCCTATGACCGGATCGAGAAGGAGCGCGGGCGGGGGTGAGGGAGTGGGGGGACCCGACGCAACCACCCCCATTTCCGTGAAAACGCATCCCCGCCCCGGCGCAATCGGGTGTCGCGGCTCCGGAGACCGCACGCTATATAAGCACACCTCCGCACACCGTACCGTTGGGTCATGGCTCCTCCCGCTCCCATCACCGCGCTCCAGGGCGTGTCCGTCACCTTCGGTGGCCGTCCGCTGTTCGAAACGATCGACCTGTCTATCGGACGGGGCGACAAGGCCTGTCTGGTCGGGCGGAACGGGTCCGGCAAATCCACGCTGATGAAGGTGCTGGCCGGCATGATCCAGCCGGACGGCGGAACCGTCTTCACCCAGCCGGGCGCTCGAATCGCCTATCTGCCGCAGGAACCGGACTTCACCGGCTGCGCCACGGTGCACGACTACGTCGCCGCCGGCCTGCCCGCCGATGAACAGGACGAGGCGCACCGGGTGGACGCCGTGCTGGACCGGCTTCAGGTTCCGGGCCATCTCGACCCCAACACCCTGTCGGGCGGCGAGGCGCGGCGCGCGGCGCTGGCCCGCACGCTGGTCGGCGAGCCCGACGTCATGCTGCTGGACGAGCCGACCAACCACCTCGACCTCCCCACCATCGAGTGGCTGGAGGAGGAGTTGCTGGCCTACCGCGGCGGGCTGCTGCTGATCTCGCACGACCGCAGCTTCCTGAACCGGCTGGCCAGGCGCACGCTGTGGCTGGACCGCGGCACGGTGCGCGCCACCGACCGCGGCTTCGCCGAGTTCGAGACCTGGCAGGCCGAGGTGTTCGAATCGGAGGAAATCGCCGCCCAGAAGCTGGACCGCAAGATCGAAGGCGAGATGAAGTGGCTGCGCGAGGGCATCTCCGCCCGGCGCACCCGCAACATGGGCCGCGTGCGCGCCCTGCTCCAACTCCGCACCGACCGCGCCGAGCGCATCAAGGGCGGCCAGCAGGCCAAGCTCGCCGTCGCCGAGGCCGAGCGCGGCGGACGGCTCGTCATCGAGGCCGACCGCATCTCGAAGGGCTTCGATTCGGCGGAAGGCCGCAAGACCATCGTCAAGGACTTCTCCACCCGCATCCTGCGCGGCGACCGGGTGGGGCTGATCGGGCCGAACGGCGCCGGCAAGACCACCCTGCTGAAGATGCTGACCGGACAGATGGAGCCGGACAGCGGAACGATCCGGCTGGGCACCAACCTGGAGACCGCCTATTTCGACCAGCGGCGCGAAGGGCTGGACCCGGAGGACACGATCCGCAAGGTGCTGTGCCCCTTCGGCGGCGACAGTGTGATGGTCAACGGCCAGTCGCGCCACGTCGCCGGTTACATCCGCGACTTCCTGTTCGACACGCGCCAGCTCGACAGCCCCGTGAAGGCCCTGTCGGGCGGCGAGCGCAACCGGCTTCTGCTTGCCCGCCTGTTCGCGCGGCCCAGCAACATGATGATCCTCGACGAGCCGACCAACGACCTCGACATGGACACGCTGGACCTGCTGGAGGACGTGCTGGGCGACTATCAGGGGACACTGCTGCTGGTCAGCCACGACCGCGATTTCCTCGACCGGCTGGTCACCAGCACCATCGCGGTGGAGGGGGACGGCGTGATCGCCGAATATCCCGGCGGCTATTCCGATTATCTGGTGCAGCGCCCGCCGCCCAAGGAGAAGGCCGCCGCCCCGGCCAAGGCGAAGCCCGCCGCGGCACCCGCCGCCGCCAAGCCGAAGGGCAAGCTGAGCTACAAGGACCAGCGGGAGCTGGACGACCTGCCCGCCCGCATGGACAAGCTGACCGCCGAGGTGGCGAAGCTCGAATCGGCGCTGGCCGATCCCGACCTGTTCGCCCGCGACGCCGCGGCGTTCCAGAAGACGTCCGACCGGTTGCAGGCGAAACAAGCCGAGCTTGCCGCCGCCGAGGAGCGCTGGCTGGAGTTGGAGGCCCTGCGCGAGGAGTTGGAAGGCGGCCGCGGATGAGTCTGCGCGACTCGCTGCTGGCGCTCCTGGTCATGGCGACCTGGGGCCTGAACTTCGTCGTCGCGAAATGGGGTCTGGCGGAGTTCCCGCCCCTCTTCATCATGGCGCTGCGCTTCGTCGCGGTGGCCGCTCTGATCGTGCCCTTCAAGCGCATTCCCTGGCACGCGGCACGGCCCATCGCGCTGCTGTCGGTGACCTTGGGCTCCGTGCATTTTCCGCTGATGTTCATGGGGCTGGACGGCATCGACGCGGCCACCGCCTCGCTGGCGGCGCAGGCTCAGGTGCCCTTCTCCTCCCTGCTGGCCGCGATCGTCTTCAAGGACAAGCTGGGGTGGAGCCGCGCCATCGGCATGGCCGCCGCCTTCGCGGGCGTCATGGTCATCGCGGGGGAGCCGCGGCTGTCCGGGTCGCTGGTCCCGCTGTTCATGATCCTGGGCGCCAGCTTCGCCTTCTCCGTCGCCAGCATCCAGATGAAGATGATCGTCGGGGTGGACGGCTTCGCTCTGAACGGCTGGATGGCCCTGTTCGCCGCTCCGCAGTTGCTGCTGCTCTCCTTCCTGTTCGAGGAAGGGCAGATGACGGCGCTGACCAACTCCACCCTGTGGGGCTGGGGAGCCATCGCCTACATGGCGGTGGGCGTGACCATCGGCGCCTATGGAATGTGGTATCCGTTGCTGCGGAAATACTCGGTGAACCAGACCATGCCCTTTCTGTTGACCGTGCCGGTCTTCGGGGTGCTGGCGGGAGTCCTTCTGATGGACGATCCCTTCACGCTCCGGCTGGTGCTGGGCGGGCTGTTGACCGTGGGCGGCATGGCCGTCATCGTGAAGCGGCGCCCGACGGCGCTGGCGGAGAAGGTGACGAATCCGACCTGAGGGAACCGGAATGACCAGGACGGATGCCGGATGCATCGACCGCCCCTCGCCCAACCACGGGCCGCGGCCCGAGGGGGTGCGGGTGGAGTTGCTGATCCTCCACTACACGGGCATGCCCACCGCCGAATCGGCACTGTCCCGGCTGTGCGAGCCCGCCGCCCAGGTCAGCGCCCACTACACGGTGGACGAGGACGGCACCGTCTACGCCCATGTACCGGAGGACCGGCGCGCCTGGCACGCCGGGCTGTCGTCCTGGCGGGGCCGGACCGACGTGAACAGCCGCTCCATCGGAATCGAGATCGTCAACCCGGGGCACGAGTTCGGCTACCGCCCCTTCCCCGCCGTCCAGATGGCCGCGGTGGCGGATCTGTGCCTGGACGTCATGGGCCGGCATGGGATCGCGCCCGCCGACGTGCTGGGCCACAGCGACATCGCCCCCGCCCGCAAGGAGGACCCCGGCGAGCTGTTCGACTGGCCGGGTCTGGCCGCGCGGGGAATCGGCCTGTGGCCGGAGCCCACCGCGGCGGACGACCTGCCCGAATCCGGGGAGGATGTGGCGGCGCTTCTGGGACGCTATGGGTACGACGCCGCCGAATCGCGGACGCTGCTGTCCTTCCAGCGCCATTTCCACCCGGAACGCCTGACCGGAGAGGCAAACCCGGAGACCCTGCGCCGCCTGCGCGCCCTGCTGCGGATGACCGGGCGCTGAAAGCCGGGGGATAAACCACAGAGACTCGGAGACACAAAGAGCCGCATGGCTGCGTTCCGGCTCCATGCCCCCGAATCGCACAGGCCTCCGCCTCTCGATTCCTCCGTGTCTCCGTGCCTCTGTGGTGAATTCCCTGTCCGGACGCCGAATCGCGCCATTGCGAATCGGGCGGCAACTCTATACACAGGGCCGCGCCAGATGGCCGGATGGCCGCCTTCGACCTTTTGGATCGGGGGAGGAAAGTCCGGGCTCCACGGAAACACGGTGCCGGCTAACGGCCGGCGGGGGCGACCCTAGGGAAAGTGCCACAGAAAGCAAACCGCCACCGGCCTCGTGCCGATGGTAAGGGTGAAAGGGTGCGGTAAGAGCGCACCGCGCGCCTGGCAACAGGGGCGGCACGGTAAACCCCACCGGGAGCAAGACCGAATAGGGGCGGCACGGCCCGCCATCTCCCCTGATCCTTGATCGGTTGGGATGGTCTGGGGCCAAGCGCGTTTCCGCGCCGCCGCCCGGGTTGGTTGCGTGAGGCGCCGGGCAACCGGCGTCCCAGATGAATGGCCATCCATCAGGGAAACCTGAGGACAAAACCCGGCTTACAGGCCATCTGGCGCTTATCCCCACCACGTCCGGATTACTGACCTACCCCTTTCCCGCAGCCGGGACTGGGATCGCGCCCCACTGTCCACAGATTTCCCCAGCTTCATCCACAGCCGGTGGATAACTGTGGGGCAAATTCCCATGCCGTCCCATGATGCATCTCGGTAGGTTACCCCAGCAGGCTATACCATTCGTAGGGTGCGATTCGCCCATATGGAAAGCCACATGATGGGAACCATTCTCGGGAATCCTGGAACATCCTGCGAACTCTGTGAGGCAATGGCGCGTTTTTGCTCATAGGCGCCCTGATATATTGCCGATTCTCGCCGATTCCGCTCACCTATTTGCACGGTGGCAACACATCAGGTGAAAAGTCTTGACAGCACCATCTGAATACTAGAGGGGGCGTTGACGCCCACCCTGTCCCATGCTATCCCATGAAAGCCCAGTTTGGAGGGGGAACTACCCAACCAAGGTAGCCAGACCGGGCGCGTTCAGCGGCAAGAGCGGATAGGGCTTCGCGACGGCGAAGTCCGGCAACGGGAGAAGGGGGGCGTTCGTCAGGCCGATGGCCATTTTCCTGTCCACATACGTCAACAAAGTTGACAGGAAAGGCCGCTGCTCCATCCCGGCGCAGTTCCGGCAGTCGCTTGCCAAGACGTCGGCGCCCGGCACCGTCTACCTGTGGCCCTCGCTGAACCATCAGGCGCTGGAAGGCGCCGATCAGGACTATCTCGACGTCCTGTCCGAAAGCCTGGAATCCCCCGATCTGGATTCGGACGAGCGCGACATGATCGAGACCTTCATCTTCGGCAAGCTGATCCCCGTCTCGCTGGACACCGAAGGCCGGATCGTCCTGCCCAAGGAATTGTCCGAATTCGCCGGAATCGATGAGGAAGCCGCCTTCATCGGCCGCCGCAAGACCTTCCAGATCTGGGAACCTGGCGCCCTGAAGGCCCATGAACAGACGCTGCGCGACCAGGTCGTGCGCAAGGACATTTCGCTGAGCCAGATCGTCGCCAAGGCATCCCGCGCCGCCGCCGGCCGGGCAGGGGAGGGCGCATGACCGTCCCCACCCCCGTCTCCCCTCACGTCTCCGTCCTGCTGGACGAGGTTGTGGACGCGCTCTCCCCGCGCGACGGCGGCGTCTATGTGGACGGCACCTTCGGCGCCGGCGGCTATGCCCGCGCGATTCTCGACCGGGCCGATTGCCGGGTCTGGGGAATCGACCGCGATCCGGAAGCCATCGAGCGTGGCCGCAAGCTCGCCCTCGCCTATCCGGGCCGGCTGGACATCGTCGAAGGCCGATTCGGCGACATGGACCGGCTGCTGGCCGAGCACGGCGTCGAATCGGTGGACGGCGTGGCGCTGGACATCGGCGTCTCCTCCCCGCAGATCGACGAGCCGGAGCGTGGCTTCTCCTTCCGATTCGACGGCCCGCTCGACATGCGCATGGGACGGGATGGGCCGACCGCCGCCGACGTGGTGAACACCGCGGAGGCCGACGAACTGGCCGACATCATCTTCCACTATGGCGAGGAGCGCATGGCCCGCCGCGTGGCCCGCGCCATCGTCGCCGCGCGCCAGACCGCCCCCTTCACCCGCACGAAGCAACTGGCCGATCTGGTGCGGTCGGTGGTGCCGAAGGGGAAGGGCGACGCCATCGACCCGGCGACCCGCACGTTCCAGGCGCTGCGCATCCATGTGAACGACGAGCTGGGCGAGCTGCGCCGCGGCCTTGCCGCCGCCGAGTCGCTGCTGAAGCCCGGCGGGCGCCTCGCCGTCGTCTCCTTCCATTCGCTGGAGGACCGGGAAGTGAAGACGTTCCTGAAGGAACGCTCCTCGCCCCCGCCCTCCCCGTCCCGACACGCGCCGAGCCTTGTGGCGGACGCGCGGTCCCCGTCCTTCCGGCTCCTGTCGCGCAAGCCCATCGTGCCGACGGACTCGGAAGCCCACAGCAACCCCCGCGCGCGCTCCGCCCGGCTGCGCGCGGCAGAACGCACGGCGGCGCCGGCCTATCCGGCGCCCGGCAAGGAGGCGGCATGAAATACAAATCCGCGCTTTTCTGGGGTGGCCTGATCGCCGCCGCCGGCTTCGTCGTCTTCGAAACCAGCTACGAGGTCCAGGAGCTGGAGGAAAAGCTGGGCTCGCTCAACCGCAAGATCATGGTGGAGCAGGAAGCCATCCAGGTCCTGAAGGCCGAATGGAGCTTCCTGAACGACCCGACGCGCCTGGAGAACCTGTCGCGCGAGCATCTGGCGCTTCAGCCGACCGAGGCGCGCCAGTTCGTGGCGATGAACGTCGTCCCGATGCGCCCGACTCCCGCCGTGGCGCCGGAGGAGGCTCCGGCCCCGCTGCCGCCGATGGTCCGCAACCAGTCCCCGGGCACGGCGCCGAACGTGGCGACGGCCTCCACCGGGAACAGCGCCGTGGGCGGCGGCGCCATCGTTCAGGGCGGCATCCAGAGCGGCGCGGTGATTCCGGCCTCGGCCTCGCCGATGAAGCCGGCTCCGATCAAGCCCTCGGCCATCGTGCCGGCCTCGGCCAAGGCCCCGCCCCTGCCCGCCGCCCCGGCCGCCAAGTCCGCCCCGGCTCCGGTGGTGACGACCAGGCCGACCGAGATCGCCGCCAAGCCGGCGCCGGCCGCTGCCGCGCCGAAGCCGCTGGCCCCGCCGCCGGGTGCCGCTGCCGCCCGTCCCCCGCAGCCCCAGGCGCATGACAGCATCGGCCTTCTGGTCGCCCGCCTCGGAGCCAACCGATGAACGTCCCGCCGCCCGGCACCGATCCCGCGCACGGCGCCTATGGCGTGCCGCCCCCGGCTTCCAAGCCGCGGACGTCGCTGTCGGTCGCGCTGGAACAGGGCCGGAACCGGTTGATGGTGACCGCGGCCATGGTTGCCGTAGTCTTTACCGCCATCGGCGTGAAGCTGGTGGACGCGACCCTGTTCAGCCGCGCGGCGGAGCCCCGCCCGCGCATGGCCGCGGAGGTGGACGCCCCGCCGGTCGGGCGCGCGGACATCGTGGACCGCAACGGCAACCTGCTGGCGACCTCGCTGGCCACCCAGTCGCTCTACGCCGACCCGAAGCTGATCAGCCGCCCGGACGAGGTCGCGCGCAAGCTGACCACCGTCCTGCCGGAGCTGGACTACAAGGATCTGCTGACCAAGCTCAGCGGCGACAAGCGCTTCGTCTGGCTCAAGCGCAACCTGACGCCGAAGCAGCAGGCGGCGGTGTTCCGGCTGGGCCTTCCCGGCGTCTATTTCGAGCGGGAGGAGCGCCGCTTCTATCCGGCCTCCAACCTGACCTCGCATCTGGTCGGCTTCACCGGCGTCGACAACAACGGCCTCGCCGGGCTGGAGCAGCAGTTCAACAAGCGCCTGACCACCGATCCGAAGCCGTTGCAGCTTTCGATCGACCTGCGCCTTCAGCACATCCTGAAGAAGGAGCTGCTGACGACGATCGAGGAGTTCAGCGCGATCGGCGCCACCGGCATCGTCTTCGACGTGCGCAACGGCGAAGTGTTGTCGATGATCTCGCTGCCCGACTTCGATCCACACAACCCGACGGGGCTCGACCCGGACACGCTGTTCAACCGCGCGACGCTCGGCGTGTACGAGATGGGCTCCACCTTCAAGATCTTCAACACGGCGATGTCGCTGGATTCGGGCAAGATCCGCGTGTCCGACACCTTCGACACCGTCAACAACATCCAGGTCGGCCGTTTCACCATCCGCGAATTCCACGCGTTCAAGCACAATCTGACCGTGGCGGAGGTGTTCCAGGAATCGTCGAACCTCGGCTCGGTGCGCATGGCCATGTCGCTCGGCGTGCAGCACCAGAAATCCTTCATGACCAAGCTGGGCTTCACCCGCCCGACCTCGCTGGAGCTGCCGGAGAACGGCTGGCCGCTGGTGCCGAACCCGTGGCGGGAGGTCAACGCCATGACCATCTCCTTCGGCCACGGCATGTCGGTCAGCCCGATGCACACGGTGAACGCCGCCGCCGCGGTCATCAACGGCGGCGTGCTGCACCCGCCGACCCTGCTGAAGCGCGACCACGAGGCGGAGGTTCCGGGCGAGCAGGTCATCAGCCCGAAGACGTCGGCCATGATGCGCCGGCTGTTCCGCTTCGTGGTCACCGACGGCACTGCCAAGGCGGCCAACGCCAAGGGCTATGTCGTCGGCGGCAAGACCGGCACGGCGGACAAGCAGAAGGGCCGGGGCTACGCCAAGAACTCCCGCATGTCGTCGTTCCTCGGGGCCTTCCCGATGCACGACCCGCGCTACATCGTCTACGTGATGGTGGACGAGCCGAAGGGCACCAAGAAGACCTACGGCTTCGCCACCGGCGGCTGGGTCGCCGCTCCCGCGGTCGGCCGGATCGTGAAGCAGATCGGTCCGCTGCTGGGCGTCCAGCCGGTGGACGAGGCTTCGCCCGAGGTCATCAACGCCACCTACATCAACGCCGCGGGTCAGACGACCCCGCCCGCACCGCCGCCTCCGCCCGCGCAACCGAAAGGCAGCACCGTTGCTTCTGTCCCACCTGCTGGCAACAAGCCGCACTGACGCGGCCTCCTCCACCGTCGAGGTACCAGCCGTCACCGTGACCGGGCTGACCGCGGACAGCCGCGCGGTCAGGCCCGGTTTCGTCTTTGCCGCCCTGCCCGGCGCGAAGGCGGACGGGCGCGCCTTCATCGCCGACGCGCTCGCCAAGGGCGCCGTCGCGGTGGTGGCGCCCTTGGGGACCGCCCTGCCCGCCGGCAGCGCCGCGCTGCTGATCGAGGACGCGCAGCCGCGCCGTCTCTTCGCGCGTCTGGCCGCGGCCTTCCACGGGCGGCAGCCGGACACGGTGGTGGCGGTGACGGGGACCAACGGCAAGACCTCCACCGTCCAGTTCGCGCGCCAGATGTGGGACCTGATGGGCCTGAAGGCGGCCAGCCTGGGCACGCTGGGGCTGATCGGGCCGGGGCTGGACGATTACGGCGGAATGACCACACCGGACCCGGTGTCGCTCCACCGCGATCTCGCCGCCGTCAAGGACAAGGGGATCGAGCATCTGGCGATGGAAGCGTCCAGCCACGGGCTGGAGCAGTTCCGGCTGGACGGCGTGGTCCTGAAGGCGGCGGGCTTCACCAACCTGACCCGCGACCATCTGGACTATCACGGCACGATGGAGGCCTATCTCCAGGCCAAGGCGATGCTGTTCGGACGGGTGTTGCCCGATGGGGGAACCGCCGTCCTGAACGCCGACAGCGGCACCTTCGCCGAGCTTGCCGGGATTTGTTCACAGCGCGGTCACCGCGTCTTCGGCTACGGTCTGGCCGGTCGCGAGATCCGGGTGAACGGGGTCGAGCCGCTGGCCCACGGCCAGCGCCTGGACCTGACGGTCCTGGGCCGCGATCTCACCGTGGACCTGCCGCTGGCGGGCCGCTTCCAGGCGTGGAACGTGCTGTGCGCGCTCGGCCTGGTGATCGGCTCCGGCGCGGACTGTGACGCGGCGCTCGCCACCCTGACCCGCCTGGACGGCGTGCCGGGGCGCCTGCAGCACGTCGCCACCCACCCCTGCGGGGCGGCGGTCTATGTCGATTTCGCCCACACGCCCGACGCGCTGGAAACGGTGCTGCTGGCGCTGAAGCAGCACGCCCGGAACCGCCTGATCGCGGTGTTCGGGTGCGGCGGCGACCGCGACCGCGGGAAGCGGCCGGTGATGGGGGAGCTTGCCGGCCGTCTGGCCGACCGCGCCATCGTCACCGACGACAACCCGCGCACCGAGGTGCCGGCGGCCATCCGCAAGGAGGTATTGGCGGGGCACCCGGCCCTGGAGGAGATCGGCGACCGGCGCGAGGCCATCCGCGCCGCCGTCCGCGGCCTCCGGCCCGGTGACGTGCTGGTCATCGCCGGCAAGGGACATGAGCATGGTCAGATCGTCGGGACGGAGGTCCTTCCCTTCGACGACGCGACCGAGGCAAGGGCCGCCGTGGCGGAGGTTGGAGCAGCATGAGCGAGGCCACCAAGACAGTCCTGTGGACCGCCGGGGACGCCGCCGCCGCCACCAGCGGTCAGGCGACGCGCCCCTGGTCGGCGACCGGCGTGTCCATCGACAGCCGCAAGGTGGCGCCGGGCGACCTGTTCGTCGCCATCAAGGGGCCGAACTTCGACGGGCATGACTTCGTCGCGAAGGCGCTGGAGGCCGGCGCCGCCGCCGCGCTGGTCAGCACCGTCCCGCCCGGCGTGCCGGGCGACGCCTCCCTTCTGGCGGTGGAGCAGGACACGCTGGCGGCGCTCGGCGATCTCGGCCACGTCGCGCGGCTGCGCACCCGGGCCAGGGTGGTGGGCGTCACCGGTTCGGTCGGCAAGACCGGCACCAAGGAAGCTCTGCGCCACGTCCTGTCGGCGCAGGGGCGCACCTTCGCCACCGAAGGCAGCCTGAACAACCATTGGGGCGTGCCCCTGTCGCTGGCCCGCATGCCGGCCGACAGCGAGTTCGGCGTGTTCGAGCTGGGCATGAACCACGCGGGCGAGCTAGGCCCCCTGTCGCGGCAGGTGATGCCCGACGTGGCGGTGATCACCACGGTCGAGGCGGCGCATCTGGAGTTCTTCGACTCCGTCGAGGCCATCGCCGACGCCAAGGCCGAGATCTTCGAGGGCATGAACCCCAACGGCGTCGCCGTTCTGAACCGCGACAACCCGCATTTCGGGCGGCTGCTGGCCGCCGCGCGCACCCAGGGGCTGAGCCGCATCTGGAGCTTCGGCTCCCACGCGGACGCCGACGCCCGTCTGGTGGACGCCGCGCTGCACGCGACCTGCAGCGCCGTGACCGCGGTCATCCGGGGCGAGCGCATCCAGTATTCCCTGGCCCTGCCCGGCAAGCACTGGGTGATGAACAGCCTCGCCGTTCTGCTGGCGGTGAAGGCGCTGGGCGCCGACATGGCCGCGGCGGCGCGCGCGCTGTCCACCCTCAAACCGGTGAAGGGCCGCGGCACGAGCCGGCGCGTCAACGCCGCCCAAGGCGCCTTCACCCTGATCGACGAGAGCTACAACGCCAGTCCCGCCGCCATGGCCGCGACCTTCGCGGTGCTGGGCAGGATCGACCCCGGTGCCGGCGGCAAGCGCATCGCCGTGCTGGGCGACATGCGGGAGCTGGGCGACCGCGCCGACGCCCTGCACGCCGGGCTGGCCGAGCCGCTGCGCGCCGCGCGGGTGGACGCGGTCTACGCTTGCGGGCCGCACATGCGCGCGCTGTTCGACCGTCTGCCCGCCGCCATGCGCGGCGCCTGGACGGAGACCAGCGCCGAGCTGGCCGCCATCCTGGCCGGCGCGGTGCGCGGCGGCGACGTGGTGCTGGTCAAGGGGTCGCTCGGCAGCCGCATGGCGACGGTGGTGGACGCCCTGTCCGCCCTCGATGCACGAACCGACGACACCCCCCGAACCGACAAGAACAACAACGGCCCGACGCCCGCTGACACGGATCAGACCGCGGCGCACGGACACAAAGGCTGACCGCTCCACGATGCTCTACAATCTGCTCTTCCCCCTGGCGGACGTGTTCACGCCGTTCAACCTGTTCCGGTATCTGACCTTCCGGACGGGCGGCGCGGTGCTGACGGCGCTCGTCATCAGCTTCGTGTTCTTCCCGCGCCTGATCGCGTGGCTGAAGCGCAAGCAGGGCGAAGGCCAGCCGATCCGCTCGGACGGGCCGGAAAGCCACATGAAGAAGAAGGGCACGCCCACCATGGGCGGCCTGATGATCCTGATCGCGGTGTCGATCAGCACGCTGCTGTGGGTTGACCTGACCAACGCCTACACCTGGATCGTGCTGCTGGTGACGATCGGCTACGGCCTGATCGGCTTCGGCGACGACTACCTGAAGCTGACCAAGCGCAACACCAAGGGCCTGTCGGGCCGCTTCCGCCTGACCTGGGAGATCGTCATCGGCGTCACCGCCGCCGCCGCCATCATGTATGTGTCGGCGCCGCCACTGTCCGGCGGTCTGGCCGTGCCCTTCGTGAAGGATTTCCTGATCCAGCTTTCCTGGTTCTTCATCCCCGTGGGCGCCTTCGTCATGGTGGGCGCGTCGAACGCGGTGAACCTGACGGACGGGCTGGACGGGCTGGCCATCGTGCCGACGATGATCGCGGCGGGCTGCTTCGGCCTGATCGCCTACCTCACCGGCAACGCGATCTTCGCCAACTATCTTCAGATTCACCATGTGCCCGGTGCTGGTGAGCTTGCCGTTTTCTGCGGGGCTCTGGTCGGTGCGGGCATCGGTTTCCTCTGGTACAACGCGCCCCCCGCCATGGTCTTCATGGGCGACACCGGCTCGCTGGCCCTCGGCGGCGCGCTGGGAGCCGTCAGCGTGGTCACCAAGCACGAGATCGTGCTGGCGATCATCGGCGGCCTGTTCGTGCTGGAGACCGTGTCGGTGATCGTCCAGGTCGCCTCGTTCAAGCTGACCGGAAAGCGGGTGTTCCGCATGGCGCCTCTGCACCATCACTTCGAGAAGAAGGGATGGGCGGAGTCCACCGTGGTCATCCGCTTCTGGATCATCGCCTCCATCCTGGCCCTGGTCGGCCTGTCCACGCTGAAGCTCCGGTAAGGGTTCCCGCCCGATGATCAACCTGTTCTACATGGAAGGACTGCCGGTGGCGGTCATGGGGCTGGGCAAGTCCGGCCTCGCCACGGCGGAGGCGCTCGTCAAGAGCGGCGCCGAGGTGTGGGTGTGGGACGACAACGAGTCCAGCCGCGCCGCAGCGCTTGAAAAGGGCTACAAGGTCGTCGACCTGACCACGGCGGACCTGTCGGAGCTGACCACCATCGTCTGGTCGCCGGGCATCCCGCACACCCACCCGGCCCCCCACCCGGTGGCCCTGCGCGCCCGCGCCGCGAACATCGAGCTGGTCTGCGACATCGAGCTTCTCGCCCGGTCGGAGCGGGATTCGGCCTACATCGGCATCACCGGGACCAACGGGAAGTCCACCACCACGACGCTGATCGGCCATGTGATGGACGCCGCCGGGCGGCGCATCGCGGTCGGCGGCAACCTGGGCACCCCGGCGCTGACCTTCCCCTCCATGGGGGCCGGCGGCAGCTATGTGCTGGAGATGTCGAGCTACCAGCTCGAACTGACCTACTCGATCACCTTCGACGTGGCGGTGCTGCTCAACATCACGCCGGACCATCTGGCGCGCCACGGCGGCATGGATGGCTACGTCGCCGCGAAGAAGCTGATCTTCCACCGCCAGACCAAGCCGCGCACCGCGGTGATCGGCGTGGACGACCCGATCTGCCGGGCCATCTGGGAAGACCTCAAGGCCAAGGGCGATCAGGTGATCTGGCCGGTTTCCGCGCTGGGTCCGGTGCCCGGCGGCGTGTATGCCGAGGATGGCTGGCTGATCGACGACACCCAGGGCGCGGCGGAGCGCGTGGCCGAGCTTGCCGTCTTCCCGGCGCTGCTCGGCACGCACAATTGGCAGAACGCCGCCGCGGCCTATGCGGCGTGCAAGGCGGCGGGCGTGCCCACGCCGGCCATCGTCGCCGCCATGACGACCTTCCCCGGTCTGGCCCACCGCCAGCAGCTCGTCCGGACCATCGACAGCGTGCGCTTCGTCAACGACAGCAAGGCGACCAACGCCGACGCCACGGAAAAGGCGCTGGCGACCTTCGACCCGATCTACTGGATTCTCGGCGGTCAGGCGAAGGAGACCGGGCTGGACGGGCTGGAATCCTACGCGCCGCGCGTCCGCCACGCCTTCCTGATCGGCGAGGCGTCGGACCGCTTCGCCGCGTGGCTGGAGGCCAACAAGGTCCCGCACACCCGCTGCGGCACGCTGGACGTGGCGGTCAACGCCTCGGCGGAGCTGGCTCTGGCCGAGGCTCTGCCCGGCGCCTGCGTGCTGCTGTCGCCGGCCTGCGCCTCCTGGGACCAGTTCGCGAATTTCGAGAAGCGCGGCGAGGCCTTCGCCGACGCCGTAAACCGCCTGGAAGGCAACAGCGAACCGGGAGAGCGTGCCTGATGGTGACCTTCGACCGCACCGACCAATCCGTCTTCGGCCGCTGGTGGTGGACGGTGGACCGCTGGCAGCTCGCCGCGCTGGCGGTGCTGATGGCGCTCGGCACGGTCCTGATCACCGCGGCCAGCCCGCCGGTGGCGGAGCGCATCGGCATCCAGGACACCTTCCATTTCGTCGAACGCCACCTGCTGATGCTGATCCCCAGCATCGCCATCATGTGCGGCGTCTCGCTGCTCAGCCCGCGCGGCGTGCGGCGGGTGGCGCTGGTGGTCTTCCTGATCGCGGTGGCGCTGGTCTACGCGACGCTGGTCGTCGGCGTGGAGATCAAGGGCGCGCGGCGCTGGATTCACATCCCCGGCATGTCCATCCAGCCGTCGGAGTTCGTGAAGCCCGCCTTCGCGGTGGTCGGGGCGTGGCTGTTCTCGCTGTCGCGCACCAACCCGGGCTTTCCGGGCACGATCCTGTCGATCCTGCTCTACGGCGTCACCGTCGGCGGCCTGCTGCTCCAGCCCGACCTGGGCATGACCGTGGTGGTGTCGGCGGTGTGGTTCTCGCAGTTCTTCCTGGCCGGGCTGAACATCATGCTGGTCGCCGGCCTGGGCGTGCTGGGGGTTGCCGGTCTGGTCGGCGCCTATTTCACGCTGCCGCACGTCCACAGCCGCATCAACCGCTTCCTCGACCCGTCCAGCGGCGACACCTATCAGGTCAGCCGCTCGCTGGAGGCCTTCGCCAACGGCGGGCTGATGGGCACCGGCCCCGGACAGGGAACGGTGAAATACTCGCTGCCGGACAGCCATGCCGACTTCATCTTCGCCGTCGCGGGCGAGGAGATGGGACTGATCTTCTGCCTCGTCATCATCCTGCTGTTCGCCTTCATCGTGCTGCGCGGCTTCGCGCGGGTGTTCAACGACACCAACTACTTCGTGCTGCTGGCGGCGAGCGGCCTGCTGATCCAGTTCGGTCTTCAGGCGGCGATCAACATGGGCTCCGCCCTGCACCTGATGCCGACCAAGGGCATGACGCTGCCCTTCATCTCCTACGGCGGTTCCTCGCTGCTGGCGCTGGGCTTCGGCATGGGGATGGTGCTGGCGCTGACCCGCAAACGCTTCGGCCCGGCGGAGTGACCTGACCATGGCCGAAACCACACAGCGACCGATCGTCCTGGCCGCCGGCGGCACCGGCGGGCACTTCTTCCCGGCGGAAGCGCTGGCGCGCGAGCTTCTGGCCCGCGGCGAAGCCGTGGCGCTCGTCACCGACAAGCGCGGCCAGGCCTTCGGCGACAGCCTGCCGGAGGTGCCGGTCCACCGCATCCGCTCCGCCGCGCCCGGCGGCAACCTGCTGGCCAAGATCAACGCGGCGTGGCAGATGGGCCTCGGCCTGCTGGGCGCCAACGCGCTGATGCGCCATCTGAAGCCCGCGGCGGTCGTCGGCTTCGGCGGCTATCCCTCCGTGCCCACGGTCTACGCCGCCGCGCAGGCCCGCGTGCCGGTGATGCTGCACGAGCAGAACGCCGTCCTGGGCCGCGCCAACCGGATGCTCGCCGCCGCCGCCCGCCGCATCGCCGTCGCCTTCCCCGAGGTCGCCTCGGTGAAGGAGGAGCATCGCCCGCGCCTCGTCCGCACCGGCAACCCGGTCCGCCCCGCCGTCGCGGCCAAGCGCGACGCCGCCTACACCCTTCCCGCCCCCGGCGGCCCCGTCCGCATTCTCGTGATGGGCGGCAGCCAGGGCGCCCGCGTCTTCTCCGAGGTCATCCCCGAAGCGCTGGGCCGCCTGCCCGCCGAGCTGCGCGCCCGCATCCATCTGGCGCAGCAGTGCCGGCCCGAGGATCTGGAGGCCGCACGCGCCGCTTACGCCGGCATGGGCCTGGGCGGGCTGGAGCTGGAGAGCTTCTTCCGCGACGTGCCGGACCGGTTGGCCGGCTGTCACCTCGCCATCACGCGGGCCGGCGCCTCGACCATCGCCGAGTTGACCTGCATCGGGCGTCCCGCCATCCTGGTGCCATATCCCCATGCCATGGACGACCACCAGACGGCCAACGCGCGGCAGCTCGCCGCCGCCGGGGCCGCCTGGGTGATGGCGCAGCCGGACTTCACCGCCGATGCGCTCTCCGCCCGTCTGACCGAACTGCTGAAGTCGCCGGATGCCTTGTCCGACGCGGCGCGGGCCGCCCACGGCTGGGGCATGGCCGACGCGGCGCGCCGGCTGGCCGACGCCGTGCTCGACATGATCGCCAACCCGAACCAAGCCCGAACCAAGGAAGCCGCGGAATGAACAAGGCAACGCGCAGCACCATCGCACGCCCCCGCTCGTCCCGGCCCCCCTCGTCCCGGCCTCTGGGCGACTGGCCGGCGGACATGACGCGGACCGAAGGCGCCTGGAGCAACCGGCCCGACTGCCCGCTGCTGCCGCGCGCCTGCGCCGGCTTCCTGCGCGACCGCCTGCACGTCGCCACCGGCGCCCAGCCCCTTCCCTACGGCCTGTCCGACATGGCCGTGGACGCCACCCTCAGCCTGATGCTCCGCCGCGGAAAGTAATCCAGACATGCGCGCCCTCCCCCTCTCGATCGGCACCATCCATTTCGTCGGCATCGGCGGCATCGGCATGAGCGGCATCGCCGAAGTGCTGCGGAACCTCGGCTACACCGTCCAGGGCTCCGACCTGGCGGAGAGCGCCAACGTGAAGCGCCTGCGCGAGCTTGGCATCCAGATCAGCATCGGCCACCGGGCGGAGAACATCGCCGGGGCCGCCGTGGTGGTGGTCTCCTCCGCCGTCAAGCGCGACAACCCGGAGGTCGTCGCCGCACGCGCCGCGCTGGTCCCGGTCGTCCGCCGGGCGGAGATGCTGGGCGAGCTGATGCGGCTGAAATGGGCCATCGCCATCGGCGGCACGCATGGCAAGACCACGACCACCTCGATGGTCGGCAACATGCTGGAGCACGCCAACCTCGACCCCACGGTCATCAACGGCGGCATCATCAACGCTTACGGCACCAACACGCGGCTCGGCTCCGGCGACTGGATGGTCGTCGAGGCGGACGAGAGCGACGGCACCTTCATCAAGCTGCCGGCCTGCATCGCCGTGGTCACCAACATGGACCCGGAGCATCTGGACTATTACGGCACCTTCGACAACATGCGGGCCGCCTTCGACAGCTTCGTCCAGAACATCCCCTTCTACGGCTTCGCGGCGCTCTGCATCGACCATCCGGAGGTGCAGGCGATGATCCCGCGCGTGTCGGACCGCCGCATCATCACCTACGGCTTCAGCCCGCAGGCCGACGTGCGCGCCGTGAACATGCGGCTGGGCACCGAGGGCGCCGAATACGACGTGGTGATCGACGACCGCCACACCGGGGAGAGCCGGACCATCATCGGCGTGCGCCTGCCGATGTTCGGGCCGCACAACGTCCAGAACTCGCTGGCCTGCTTCGCGGTGGGCAACGAGATGGGCCTGCCCGACGTGGTGATGCGCGACAGCATGGCGAAGTTCCAGGGCGTGAAGCGCCGCTTCACCAAGACCGGCGAATCGAACGGCATCACCGTGATCGACGATTACGGCCACCACCCGGTGGAGATCGCCGCCGTCCTGAAGGCCGCGCGCACCGCCGGCACGGGCCGCACCATCGCCGTCGTGCAGCCGCACCGCTATTCGCGCCTCGCCAACCTGTTCGAGGAGTTCTGCACCTGCTTCAACGACGCCGACGCGGTGATCGTGGCGGACGTCTACGCCGCCGGGGAGCAGCCGATCGAGAACGTCAACCGCGACAGCCTCGTCGAGGGCCTGCGCATGCACGGCCACCGTCAGGTGCTCGCCCTGCACGGCCCGGACGAGCTGCCGCAACTGATCCGCGAGATCGCGCGGCCCGGCGACCTCGTGGTCTGCCTGGGCGCCGGCAACATCACCCAGTGGGCCAACGCCCTGCCGGGCGAGCTGGACAAGCTGTCGGGCAAGGCGTGACGGGTCTTCCGATGACACGCCTTTCCTCCTCCTCCCTCATCGACCGGATGCCCGCCTGCCGCGGACGGCTGACCGCCGACGCGCCGCTGGCGAACGTCACCTGGTTCCGCGTCGGCGGACCGGCGGAGGTGATGTTCCGTCCGGAGGATGCCGACGATCTGGCCGGCTTCCTGGTCGGGCTGCCGGACGACGTGCCGGTGACGGTGCTGGGCGTCGCGTCCAACCTGCTGATCCGCGACGGCGGCATCCCCGGCGTGGTGATCCGGCTGGGCCGCGGCTTCGCCGGCATCGCGGCGGACGGGACGACGCTGGAGGCTGGGGCGGCGGCGCTGGACCTGAACGTCGCCGCCGTGGCGCGCGACGCCGGCATCGCCGGGCTGGAGTTCCTGTCCGGCATCCCCGGCACCATCGGCGGCGCGCTGCGCATGAACGGCGGCGCCTATGGGCACGAGATCAAGGACGTGCTGGTCTCCGCCCGGGGCGTGACCCGCCGGGGCGAGAGCGTGTCCTACGACAACGCGGGCATGGGCTTCACCTACCGCCACGCGGGAGTGCCGGAGGACGTGATCTTCACCGGCGCCACCCTGCGCGGCGCGCCCGGCGACCCGGCGGAGATCGCGCAGCGCATGGCGGAGATTTCCGGCAAGCGCGCCGACACCCAGCCGGTCCGCTCCCGCACCGGCGGCTCGACCTTCAAGAACCCGCCCGGCCACAAGGCGTGGGAGCTGATCGACCGGGCCGGCTGCCGCGGCCTGACGATGGGCGGCGCGCAGGTGTCGGAGAAGCACTGCAACTTCCTCATCAACCAGGGCACCGCCACCGCGGCGGAACTGGAGGCGCTGGGCGAAGAGGTCCGGCGCCGGGTGTTCGAGACCTCCGGCGTCACGCTGGACTGGGAAATCAAGCGGGTCGGCGTGCCATGACCATCCACCGCAATCTTTCTCCCTCTCCCCCCCGGGGAGAGGGTCGGGGTGAGGGGGCGGCCTCGCGGCTCCCTCACGTCCGGCGCATGCGAAACCCCCTCACCCTAACCCTCTCCCCGGGGGGGAGAGGGAACAGCGGAGACCTCGCATGACCCACAAGAAGCACGTCGCCGTCCTGATGGGCGGCTGGTCGGCGGAGCGCGAGGTGTCGCTGGTCAGCGGCGCCGGCGTCGCCAAGGCGCTGGAGGAGGAAGGCTACCGCGTCACCGCGGTGGACGTGCAGCGCGACCTGGAGGGGTTGATCCGCGCGCTGACCGACCCGCGCCCCGACGTGGTGTTCAACGCCCTGCACGGGCGCGGCGGCGAGGACGGCACCATCCAGGGCGTGCTGGAGTTCCTCGGCATCCCCTACACCCATTCCGGCGTGCGGGCCGCCGCGGTCGCCATGGACAAGGCGATGACCAAGGCGCTGCTCGCCTCGGTCGGCGTGCGCTCGCCCACCGGCCTCGTCCTGACGAAGGGCGAACTGACCGGCGGCGCCCACCCGATGCCCGCCCCCTACATCGTCAAGCCGGTGGACGAAGGCTCGACCGTCGGCGTCACGCTGGTGCGCGAGGGGCAGAACAGCCCGGTCGGCGACGCCTGGACCTTCGGCGAGCGCGCCCTGGTGGAGGAGTTCATCCCGGGCCGCGAGCTGACCGTCGGAGTCATGGGCGGTCTGGACGGTGATATCCGCGCCCTGGCCGTAACGGAGATCCGGTTCGAAGCACAGGTGTATGACTACACGGCTAAATACAGCGCCGGTCACGCCGTTCATACTGTACCCGCGCAAATTCCCGAGATCATCGCGGAAGAAGCCAAAAGACTGGCCGTCCTGGCGCACCGTACCTTGGGGTGCCGCGGCGTTTCGCGCAGCGACTTCCGCTGGGATGATCGTAAAAGTGGGACCGACGGACTCTTTTTCCTCGAAATCAACAACCAGCCCGGCATGACGCCGCTGTCGCTGGTGCCTGAACAGGCCGTATCCGTGGGGATGTCCTACGGGGGTCTCGTCGCTTGGATGGTGGAGAACGCCGCATGCCAACTCGACTGAGCATCGATCCGCAGTTCCGCCCCGGCTTCGGGGGCTCTGCGAACCGGGGCCGCGACGACAGGCCCGTTCCGCCGCGCGCCATGGCGAAGTCCGCCCAGAAAGGCAACCGCCGCCGCGCCTGGCCGCGCTGGACCCGTCCCGCGATCAAGGCGGCCATCCTGCTGACTCCGGTTCTGGTCGTCGCCGGCATGGCCGTTTCGGCGTGGCAGCGCGGCACCTTCGCGGAGACCACCGCGGCGCTGGAGGAGAGCCTGATCCAGGCCAGCGCGTCCGCCGGATTCGCCATCGCCGAGGTGCTGGTCGAAGGCCGGACCGAAACCGACGGCAACTCCGTCCTACGCGCGCTGGGCGCGCAGCGCGGCGACCCGATCCTGGCCGTCACGCTGTCCGACGCCAGGGAGCGCCTGGAAAGCCTGCCCTGGGTGGCCTCGGCCTCCATCGAGCGCCACCTGCCCGACACCCTGTTCGTCCGCCTGACGGAACGGGAGCCGATGGCGATCTGGCAGCACGACCGCAAGTTCACCGTGATCGACCGCGAAGGCCGCCCGCTGGCCGACGCAGCCGATCTGGCGCGCCGCGGCAACCGGCGGATCGAGACGCTTCCGCAGGTCGTCGGCGCCAACGCGCCGATGCAGGTGCCGAAGCTGCTCGCCGCGCTCGACAACGTGCCGGCGCTGCGCGAAAAGGTGAGCGCCGCCACCTGGGTCGGCGACCGCCGCTGGGATCTGAAGTTGAAGAACGGTGTCGTGGTGAAGCTTCCGGAAGCCCGCATGCCGTCCGCGCTGCGCCAGTTGGCGGAGCTGGACGCGGCGGGCCATGTCCTGGACCGCGACATCGTGGCCATCGACCTGCGCCAGAACGACCGCGCCGTGCTGCAGACCTCCACCACCGCCGTCCTTCCCTGGACGGAGGAGGAGAACAAGAAGAAGCCGGGCAAGAAGACGTGATCCCGCGCCACCCCTCTTCCTGAACCCCTCTTTCTGAAACGCGGACGACCGGACGCATCGAGGCCATAGGGTTTGCTGAACATGGGCTTCAACGGGGCGAAAAAGCCAAAGCGCGCCACCCGCGGCGGGATCATCGCCGCGCTGGACGTCGGCTCGACCAAGGTGTGCTGCCTCATCGCCCGCGTCGAGGATGCGGGGGCCGTGCGCATCCTGGGGATCGGCCACCAGATCGCCACGGGCGTGCGCGCCGGCGCCATCATCGACATGGAGGCGGCGGAGACCTCCATCGGCGCCGCCGTCCACGCGGCGGAGCAGATGGCCGGCGAGACGATCCGCGACGTGATCGTCAACGTTTCCTGCCCGATCTCCCACGGCTTCAGCGCCGAGGTCGCCGTCTCCGGCCAGGAGGTGACGGACGGCGACGTGCGCCGCGCGCTGGCCCACGCCCGCAGCCTTCAGATCGGCCCGGACCAGGCGCTGGTGCACGCGATCCCCGTGGGATTCGCGCTCGACGGCAGCCGCGGCATCCGCGACCCCAAGGGCATGTACGGCGAGCGGCTGGGCGTGCAGGCCCACGTCATCACCTCGCCCGCCGGGGCCGTGCGCAACCTCCAGACCTGCGTCGCCCGCTGTCATCTGGACATCGAGGGCACGGTGGCCAGCCCCTACGCCTCCGGTCTCGCCTGTCTGGTCGACGACGAGATGGAGATGGGCTCCGCCTGCATCGACATGGGCGGCGGCACCACGACCATCTCCGTCTTCTCGGAAGGCACGCTGGTCTGGGCGGACTGCATCCGGCTGGGCGGCAACCACGTCACGAACGACATCGCGCGCGGGCTGACCACGCCGGTCGTCCATGCGGAGCGCATGAAGACGCTGCACGGCAGCGCCATGACCAGCCCCGCCGACGAGCGCGAGATGATCGACGTCCCCCAGGTCGGCGAGGAGGAGCGCCTCGGCGCCAACAACCTGCCGAAATCCTATCTGGTGCGCATCATCCAGCCCCGGCTGGAGGAAATCTTCGAGCATGTCCGCTCGCGGCTGGAGCATTCCGGCTACGCGAAGCTGGTCGGGCGGCGCGTCGTCCTGACGGGCGGCGCCAGCCAGTTGCCGGGCATGCGCGAACTGGCGCAGTTGATCCTGGACAAACAGGTCCGCATCGGGCGACCGGCGCGGATCATCGGCCTGAACGAGGCGCAAGGCGGTCCGTCCTATTCGACCGCCGCGGGCCTTCTTCTCCACGCCGTGCGCAATCCGGCGGAACTTCCCGTGGCGGGCCATGAGGCTGGCTCCGGCACGGGGTTCTTCGGGCGCGTCGGCCTGTGGCTGCGGGAGAACCTTTGACCCGAACTTAAAAAGGCTCCCGCCGCACCACGGCATTTCCGCCTAAAAACACCACCCGGACCCAACCGGGGCGAACCCGCGACGCAAAACATCGAACCAATGAAAAGGTTGTGGAGGCCATAGAATGATCAACGTGACCATCCCCAGCATCGAACCCGAACTGAAGCCCCGCATCACCGTGTTCGGTGTCGGCGGCGCCGGCGGCAACGCCGTGAACAACATGATCAAGTCCAACCTGGAAGGTGTGGACTTCGTCGTGGGCAACACCGACGCGCAGGCCCTGAAGGGCTCGCTCTGCGAGAAGCGCGTCCAGCTCGGCACCACCATGACCCGCGGCCTGGGCGCCGGGTCCAAGCCGGACGTTGGCCGGGCCTCCGCCGAGGAGCAGCTCGAGGAGATCATCGGTCATCTCGAAGGCGCCAACATGGTGTTCATCACCGCCGGCATGGGCGGCGGCACGGGCACGGGTGCGGCCCCGGTCATCGCCCGCGCGGCCCGCGAACGCGGCCTGCTGACCGTCGGCGTTGTGACCAAGCCCTTCCATTTCGAGGGCGCGCACCGCATGCGGCTGGCCGAATCGGGCATCGCCGAGCTGCAGCAGTATGTCGACACGCTGATCATCATCCCGAACCAGAACCTGTTCCGCATCGCCAACGAGAAGACGACCTTCGCGGACGCCTTCAAGATGGCCGACGACGTTCTGCATTCCGGCGTGCGCGGCGTGACCGACCTGATGGTGATGCCCGGCCTCATCAACCTGGACTTCGCCGACATCCGCTCGGTCATGACCGAGATGGGCAAGGCGATGATGGGCACCGGCGAGGCCGGCGGCGAGCGCCGCGCCATCGAGGCCGCCGAGGCCGCCATCTCCAACCCGCTGCTCGACGACGTGTCGATGAAGGGTGCCCGCGGCGTCCTCATCAACATCACCGGCGGCTACGACATGACCCTGTTCGAGGTGGACGAGGCGGCGAACCGCGTCCGCGACGAGGTCGATCCGGACGCCAACATCATCTTCGGCTCCACCTTCGACAGCTCGCTGGACGGCGTGATGCGCGTGTCGGTGGTCGCCACCGGCATCGACGCCGCGGCCATGTCCAACCCGCGCACCCTGCATCCGGTCAACCTGTCGCTGGTCTCCGACCGCAACGGCGGCGCCGGCGGCATCAAGAAGCCCGCCGGCCCGGCCGGCCTGACCCAGGCCGCCCCGGTGGCCCCGGCCTCCGCCGCCCCGGCGATTCCCGGCGCCGGCCTGGCCCAGCGCCCGATGGGCGCCCCGCAGGCCCAGCCGATCGACGTGCAGCAGCATGTCCCGGTCCAGCAGCCGGGCCCGCAATCGGCCCAGCAGCCGATCGAGCCGATGGTCCAGCATGCCCCGATGCAGCACGCGCCGCAGCACATGCACCAGCCGATGCCGATGACCCACGACGCCATGCAGCCGGTGGAAACCGCCCCGGCCCGCAGCGTCGCCGCCGGTCCGCTGCACAGCGAGCGCCGCGACGGCCACTTCATCGCCCCGAAGGCCGCCGATCCCGGCCCGCGCCAGCCGATGAACGCCCCGCCGATGTCCAGCCAGCTCGCCGCCACCGCCCAGGCGGAGCCGGCGCCGGCCCGCAAGCCGAACTTCCTGTTCGGTCTGGTGACCGGGCTGGCCGGCCGCAAGGCGGAACCGGCCCCGCAGCCGGCCCCGCAGCCCCAGCCGCAGCATCACCATCAGCACCATCACCAGCCGCAGCACCAGCAGCCCCAACACCAGCAGCCGGTGATGCAGCAGCCGCCGATGGCCGCGCCGCAGCAGCAGCCGATGGCCGCCCCGCGCCCGCAGGCCATGGGCGTCGACGGCACCACCCCGAAGATCGACGAGGAAGCGCTGGACATCCCCGCCTTCCTGCGCCGTCAGGCCAACTGACGCGTCAAAGAGGCTGGCCCGATTGATCTGAGGGCAACAGCAACCCGCCGGTCGCCGCCGCCTCTTTCGAAGCGGCATCGGCGGGCATCCACAACCTGTTTGACTTCAACCGCCTTCGGAGCTTCGCGAGAACGCTCCGGGGGCGGTCTTTTCGCGTCCGGGGATGGGGCTCTACCGCCCTGCAACAAACGGTAACAAAGAGTGATTTGTCCTCCCCAGGGGCCAGTGATACCTAGCATATGTGGTCATAAGCGCCGACCCGCCCCGCCTCCGGCGGAGACAGGCGGCAGGTCGCGGACAGACCGCAGGAAGTCAAAGATAGAAGCGGGACAGACACCGTGGCTCAGAATCGCATCAAGACCGAAGGCATGCTGCAGCGTACCCTGGCGAAGCCGGTGCGTTGCTCCGGCGTCGGGCTGCATACGGGCGCGATGGTCACCCTGACGATTTCCCCGGCGGAGCCGAACACCGGCATCGTCTTCCGGCGCACCGACCTCAGCGGCCCGGCGGCCGTGATCCCCGCGCGCTGGGACCATGTGGTCGATACCAAGCTGTGCACGGTCATCGGCAACGCCCACGGCACCACCATCGGCACCGTCGAGCATCTGATGTCGGCGCTGGCCGGCTGCGGCGTGGACAACGCCCTGGTCACGCTGGACAACATCGAGGTGCCGATCATGGACGGCAGCGCCGCCCCCTTCGTGGAGGCCATCGAGCGCGTCGGCACCGTGTCCCAGAACGCGGCGCGCCGCGCCATCCGCATCCTGAAGACGGTCACCGTGACCGAGGGCAACAAGAGCGCCACCTTCACGCCCGACCATGTGACGGGCTTCAGCTTCGAGATCGACTTCGCCAGCAAGGCCATCGCCCAGCAGAGCCACGAGGTGGAGCTGGACGCCGAGACCTTCCGCGACGAGATCAGCGCCGCCCGCACCTTCGGCTTCCTGCACGAGGTCGAGGGGCTGCGCAAGATGGGCCTCGCCCGCGGCGGCTCGCTGGACAACGCGGTCGTCATCTCCGGCGACGAGGTTCTGAACGAAGGCGGCCTGCGCTTCGACGACGAGTTCGTGCGCCACAAGATCCTGGACGCGGTGGGCGACCTCTATCTGGCCGGTGCGCCCTTCATCGGACACTTCCACGGCGTCCGTTCGGGCCACGCCCTGAACAACCAGCTCCTGCGCGCGCTGTTCGCCGACGCGAGCGCCTGGTGCTACGAGACCCCGCCGAGCAACGCGCTGCCGGGCGCCGTCTGGCACGAATCCGAGCAGCTCGCCGTCGCCTGATACGCGACGTCCGGTTTCGCCTTACCCCTGCCCTCCCCTTCCGGGGAGGGCATTTTCGTTTTTGCGCACTCCCCTCCCCTACCGGACTCGCGCGCGGCAAGTCTTGCGCACAGCCCCCTCCCCTTCCGGGGGAGTGGAGGGGATGATTTTTGCGAGATCGATCAAGAAACGCCATAATATTGAATTATATCAATACTTTATTATGTGTTCTTGAGATTTTATCTGAGGTGGCGCGGTGAAAATCCCCTCTCCCGCCCCGGGAGAGGGTGGCGCCGAAGGCGCCTCTCACGCTGGCTGAAAGCCAGCGCTGACGGCGACAGGCGGATGCCTATGGCATCCGCTGAGAGCCGGGTGAGGGTCACGCAGGAAACGAGGCGCTTTACCTTGGCAACTCCCTCACCCTTCCCACGCCTTCGGCGCGGGCCCCTTCCCTCTTCCGGGGCGGGAGAGGGGCGCGAGGAAGCCTCACTGGCCGGCGGCGTAGGCGCCGAAGCGGGTGTCTTCCTTCAGGATGTGTTTGCCCAGCCAGTCGGCGCAGAATTCGAACACCTCGTCGCCGGTGATGGTGTCGCGCTGGGCGTGGAAGCGCTCGCGGTAGGTTTCCACGTTGCGCGTCAGCGCGTCGTGCAGGGCCTTGTGGGCGGTGAAGGTCGGGTAGTTGGCCTGCGCCATGTGCGCTTCTTCGCGTGCGAAGTGATCCTTGGTGTAGTGGATCAGCTCGTCGAGGATCGCTTCGATGACGTCGGGAGAGGCGCGGTTCTCGTCCGCGCCCAGCTTGTTGACGATGTCTACGAGAACGCGATGGTCCTCATCGAGTTCTTCGATGCCGACGCTCATCCAGCGCGACCATTGAATGGAGTCCATGGCGATCCCCCTTCTCATTCTTATTATGGCGCTTTGTTCCTTTATGGAGCCGGCGGCGGGGGGCGTCAACGCGGCACTCAGCCGCGCCGTCCCCTCCCCGTCCGATCCCCTCAACCGGCGATCAGGTCGGCCCACTCCTGTTCGCTGAGGATGGTGACGCCCAGTTCCCGGGCCTTCGCGGCCTTGCTGCCCGCGTCCGCTCCGCAGATGACGTAGTCGGTCTTGGCGGAGACCGAGCCGGCGACCTTGGCCCCCAGCGACTCCGCGCGCGTCTTGGCCTCGGTGCGGGTCATGGTTTCCAGGGTGCCGGTGAAGACCACCGTCTTGCCGGCGACGGGCGAGCCGCTGGCCGCCTTCGGGCGCTCGGCGTCGACCACCCGCACGCCCGCGGCGCGCAGGTCGTGGATGATGGCGCGGTTGCGCTCCTCCTGGAAGAATCCGGCCAGTTCCTCCGCGGCGACCTCGCCCACGTCGGGGATGGCGACCAGTTCGCCCCAGCCGGGGCCGGGCTGCGCGCCGACCGCCGCGACCATCGCGGCCTTCCAGTCCGCCAGGGTGCCGTAGCGTTCGGCCAGCGCCTGGGCGGCCCGGCTGTCCACCTTCTTGATGCCCAGCAGCTTGATGACGCTGTCCAGCCGCAACGCCTCCTGGCCGGCGTAGAAGTCCAGCTTCGGCAGGTTCTCCGGGTCGGCGAACCAGGCGAGCAGAGCGTCGGCTTTCACGGGGCCGAGTCCGCTCAGAGCGTGCAGGTCGCGCCACGCGTCGCCCGGCATGTTGGCGACGGCGCGCTCCATCCCCTCCAGCCAGCCGTCGATCGAGCCGTAATGGCGGGCCAGCGACTTGGCGGTCACCTCGCCGATGTGGCGGATGCCCAGCGCGAAGATGAAGCGGTGCAGGTCGATGCGCTCGCGCCGCTGGTTGATGGCGGCGAACAGGTTCTCGACCGACTTTTCCTTCCAGCCCGGACGGCCGAGGATGGCGATTTCCCCCGCCGCCACCCGGCGTTCCAGCGTGAAGATGTCCACGGGGGAGCGGATCAGCCCATCCTCCCAGAACTCCTCGATGGTCTTCTCGCCCAGCCCTTCGATGTCGAAGGCGTTGCGGGACACGAAATGGCGCAGCCGCTCCTTCGCCTGGGCGGCGCAGATCAGGCCGCCGGTGCAGCGGCGCACCGCCTCGTCGGGTTCGCGCACGGCAAGGCTGCCGCAGACCGGGCAATGGTCGGGGAAGACGTAGGGCACGGCGTCGTCGGGGCGCTGCCCCTCCACCACCCCGACGATCTGCGGGATCACGTCGCCGGCCCGCTGGACCGTCACCAGATCGCCGATTCGGATGTCCTTGCGGGCGATCTCGTCCTCGTTGTGCAGGGTGGCGCGGCTGACCACCACGCCGCCGACGGTGATGTCCTCCAGCTCCGCCACCGGGGTCAGCGCGCCGGTGCGGCCGACCTGGATGGTGATGCCCTTCAGCCGGGTCTGCGCCTGCTCCGCCGGGAATTTGTGGGCGATGGCCCAGCGCGGCGCCCGGCTGACGAAGCCCAGCCGCTGCTGAAGCTCCAGGCTGTTGACCTTGTAGACCACCCCGTCGATGTCGAAGGGCAGCGCGGAGCGCGCCTCCCCGATCTTGCGGTAGTGGGTCAGCAGGGCGTCGGCCCCGTCGCACAGGTTGGCCGGGCGGTTCAGCGAGAATCCCCAGCCGCGCAACCGCTCGCGGATGCCCCATTGGGTGTCGGCGATCGGCTCCGACAGCTCGCCCAGCGCGTAGCCGAAGAAGCAGAGCGGGCGCGACGCGGTGATCTTCGAATCCTTCTGGCGCAGCGATCCGGCGGCGGCGTTGCGCGGGTTGGCGAACAGGTCCTCCCCCCGCTCCGCATAGGCGCGGTTCATCGCCAGGAAGTCGTCGCGGTTCATGTAGACCTCGCCCCGCACCTCCAGAACGGCGGGAAAGGGAGCCTCCAGCACATGCGGCACATCGCGGATGGTGCGCACGTTGGCGGTCACGTCCTCCCCCTCGGTCCCGTCGCCGCGGGTGGCGGCCAGCACCAGCCGCCCGTTCTCGTAGCGCAGCGAGCAGGACAGCCCGTCGATCTTCGGCTCGGCCACGAATTCCAGCGGCGCGTCGTCGGACAGTCCCAGAAAGCGGCGGACGCGGGCGACGAATTCGTGCGCCTCCTCCGGTTCGAAGGCGTTGCCGAGCGACAGCATGGGCAGCGCGTGCCGCACCTTGCGGAACCCCGCCGCCGGGGCGGCGCCGACGCGCAGCGAGGGCGAATCGGCGCGGCGCAGCTCCGGATAACGGGCTTCGATGCCGTTGTTCCGGCGCACCAGCGCATCATAGGCGGCGTCGGAAATCTCCGGCTTGTCCTGCTGGTGATAGAGCCGGTCGTGATGGGCGATCTCCTGGGCCAGCGCGGCCAGTTCCGCCTGCGCCTGCTCCACCGTCAGCTCCTCCACGGGGATGCCGCGGAGCGCGGCGGGGGTGTCGAACAGGTCGTTCATGGCGGGTCTCTTCGGTGCCTTCTCATGGGGATGGCGCAGGGGGCGCAGCATAACGCCAGCGGAACGCGCCGTGGAGTCCGGCCTGAGCCGGGCTGGCATTCCGCCCGAAACACACCAACCTTGACAGATACGAGGGCCTTGACAGACGCGAGAGCCTTGACAGATGCGAGGACGCAAGGGTTGCGTGTATGATGAACCGGCGCCCGTGAACGGATGTGCTGCATGAACGAGCCGACCAGCCGCCCAACCGACGGCAGCCTGACCATCGACGATCGATTCGTCATCGCCGCCGCGCTGGACCGCATCCTGTACGACGATCCGGACCATTTCGCGACGGAGGACGCGCGCCTGCTGCGCCGCATGATCCCGCGCACCCGCTCCGCCTGGCTGCGGCTGGGCTTCCGCGCGGAAAGCCAGGGGCCGTCCATGTCGGGCCGGGCCGCCGGCGTGGGCGACGTGAAGATGGACGGCGACAAGAAGGTGGTCGAGGGCGGCGTGGGCGAAGCGCCGGTCTGGCGCTGCGGCCAGTACAAGATCTCCAACCACGGCGACGACCTGGAGATCTGGCAGGTGATGAGCGACGAGTTCGCGGAGGAGCCGAAAGGCGCCCGTCTGGAATACGGCCCCACCGGCGCCCCGGAACGGCTGACCTTCTTTCAGCCCCGCGACCTTGAGTTGCGCATTCCCTTCACCGGCATCGCGGTCGGGCTCCGCCTGGGCGGCTGGCAGCCCTGGAAAAGCGCGGCCTGAACGGGCCGGCGCCCCCCGTAGGGGGCGCTCCTCCTCAGGCCATGTCGAACGGGTGCAGCGGGTCGGGATGATGGTCCGGCAGAGCGGCATGGGCGTAGACATCCGCCGACAGACCCCCGTCCGCCATGGACCCCGCCATGAACTCCGCCATAGTCGAGGCGATGTCCCCATGAACCGGCGCCGCAGCTTCGAGCCCCTGGGCGACGAGATGCTGCCACACGCTGTCCTGCCCATCGGTGGAAAGGGCGGACGCCACCGCGCCGCTCTGGGCGGAGGGGAACCAGGACTTGTCGGCATCGACGACCAGAGTGCCGTTCCACCACATCGAGGGCTGGCCCTTCACCACGTCCTTCCCGTCGAGAGCGCCCTTGTCGTAGGTGACGTTCGACGCCGTGGGCGCGACGGCGTGGCCGTTGATGGTCACCTTGTTGACGAACAGAGAGCGGTCCTGGCCGTTCACGACGGCGTCGTTGTCGTACTGCACCTGCACCTTGTGCGCCTGATCGGCGGTCAGGCTGGTGGTGAAGCTGTAGTCCTTGGCCGAGGTGCCGACCGTCGCGTCGCCGATGGCCTTGCCGTCCACCAGCAGCTTGAAATGGGCGTTCACCCCGCCCGCGGCGGCGCCGGAGGCGTTGACCGTGATGGTGGTGTTGGCCGGGGCGGCCTGGGCCGGGAAATCCTTCGCCGGGGCGTCCACCACCAGAGTGCCGCCCCACCACATCGACGACTGGCCCTTGACCACGTCCTTCCCGTCCAGCGCGCCCTTGTCGTAGGTGACGTTGGCGGCGGCCGGGCTGTGGGCGTTGCCGTTGATGGTGACCTTGTTCACGAACAGGTTGCGGTCCTGTCCGTTCACGAAGCCGTCGTTGTCGTACTGGATCTGCACCTTGTGCGCCTGATCGGCGGTCAGGGTGGTGGTGAAGCTGTAATCCTTGGCCGCCGAGTCCACCGTGGCCTGCCCCACCGTCTTGCCGTCCACCAGCAGCTTGAAGTGGGCATTCACCCCGCCCGCCGCCGCGCCGGAGGCGTTGACGGTGACCGTCGTGGCGCTCTGCGCCGTCGCCGCGGGGGCGGATTGGGCGATCTTGGCGAGCAGGGCGTCGGCGTCCAGTTCGAAATAGCCCGACGTGCCCATGGCCTTGCCCGTGCCGCGGGCCAGATCGAGGAATTCCGCCTGGGTCAGCCGGCTGCCGGTCTGCTCCACCCACGCCTGCTGCGCCCGCGCCACCGCCGCGGTGACCGCCGGGGCGGCGAAGGAGGAGCCGTTCGCCGTGTAGGTGACGCCCGCCAGATTGGTGACCCGCACGTCGGTGCCGTCCGCGCAAACGTCGGTCAGGGTCGGGCTGCGCTGCGCCCAGGATGGGAAGCCGCCGTCACCGGTGGAGGCCGACACGCAGATCTGGTTCACGTCGGCGGAGTAGCTGGACACGCCTTGCGTCACCCCGCCGTCGCCGCTGTTGCCGGCGGCGGCCACGGTCAGCACCCGCTTGGCGGCCAGCGCCGCCAACTCGTCGGAAATGGCGGTCTTGGCCGCGGTCGTCTGCGCCCCGCCGCCCAGCGACAGGTTCACCGCCGTGATGTTGTAGGCGTCGGCGTTGGCGACGACCCATTGCAGGGCCTTCTCGATGTTGGCCTCGCTGGCGCCGCTGCCGTCGTCCGGCATGACCTTCAGCGCGATGATGCCGACGTCGGGCGCGTTCTCCAGGATCTCCGCGGTGACCAGGGCGCCGTGCGTGTTCGCGTTGGCGACCATGGCGTCGTTGTCGTTGCCGTAGAAATCATACTGATAGACCAGCCGGCCCGTGTTCCAGGCGGAGGACAGGCCGCTGTCGATCACGACGACGTTGCCGGCGGAGGCGGAGCTGTTCGACATCTTGCCAACCTTGTTCGTTCTTGGGAGAACGGCGCCCGTTTCCGGGCGCGCAAGGCTGGACTATGCGGCTTTTGCTGTGGCCGCCGTATGACCGCTGCGGGCGATTGCTGTGACCTCATACCGGCAAGCCAATGGCTTGCCGTATTGCGTTCAAACGCCACGCAGGCTTTTCGCGCCATGGGGCGCGGCGCCCGGTCGGGCGCTCCGGTGAGCGGATGAAGGGAGAAAATCCCTTCATCCGCTCACCGGTATGAAAGGGGTGCTATCCCCGCCCGGCGATCAGGCTTTCGGCGGCGGCGCGGGCCTCCGCGGTGACGGTGGCGCCGGAGAGCATGCGGGCGATCTCCTCGCGCCGGTCGTCGCCGTCCAGTTCGATCACGCCGGTCGTCACCTGCTCCCCCTTCACCGACTTCTGAACCTTCAGGTGGATGGAGCCGCGGGCGGCGACCTGCGGGCTGTGGGTGACCACGAGCACCTGGAGCCCGTTGCCGAGAGTCGACAGACGCTGCCCCACCGCGGCGGCGACGGCGCCGCCGATGCCGGTGTCCACCTCGTCGAACACCAGCGTGCCGACGGTCGAGGTCTGGGCCAGCACCACCTTCAGCGCCAGCATGAAGCGCGCCAGCTCGCCGCCCGACGCGATCTTGTTCAGGGCGCCGGGGGGTGAGCCGGGGTTGGTGGCAACCTGGAAGGCCACGCGGTCCATGCCGGCGGCGGTCCAGTCCGATTCGTCGGCCAGCGGTTCGACCAGCGTGCGGAACTTCGCCTTCTCCAGCTTCAGCGGGGCGAGTTCCGCGGCGACGGCGGCGTCCAGCCGCCCGGCGGCCTGCTGACGCTCCCGGCTCAGCGACTCGGCGGCCTTGCGGTAGGCGTCGCGGGCGGCCTCGGCCTCGCGGGCGAGGCGGGCGAGCAGGTCGCCCTGGTCCTCGATCAGCAGCAGCCGGTCGGCCATGTCCTTGCGCAGGGGGGCCAGCGCATCCACGTCCACGCCGTGCTTGCGGGCGGCGGCGCGGAGCGCGAACAGCCGTTCCTCCAGCTTCTCCAAAGCCTGCGGGTCCATGTCCACGTCGGAGGAGACGGCCTGGAGACCGGCGATGGCCTCTCCCGCCTCGGTTGCGGCGCGGTCCAGCGCGGCGATCACCGGGTCCAGCTTGCCGCCGGCCTTGTCGGCGATGCGGCTGAGCGTGCGGATGGCCGCGGACAGGGCGCGCTCCACCCCGCGGTCGCCCGACAACTCCCCATAGGCGGCGTTCAGGGCGTCGACCAGCTTTTCCCGGTGCATCAGCACGGCGCGGGTCTCGGCCAGCTCCTCCTCCTCCCCCGGCTTGGGGGCCAGCGCGTCCAGCTCGGCCACGGCGTGGCGGAGATACTCCTCCTCCGAGCGGGCGCGGGCGATCTCGGCGGCGGCGTTGGCGCGCGCGTCCTCCACCTGCCTCCAGGCGCGGTGGGCGGCGGCCACCTGGGCGGCCTGCGCGGCCAGCCCGGCGTAGGCGTCCAGCACGCTGCGGTGGGTCTGCGGGTTCAGAAGGCCGTGGGTGTCGAACTGGCCATGGACCTCGACCAGCTCCTCTCCCAACCGCTTCAGCAGGCCGACGCCCACCGCCTGATCGTTGACCCAGGCGCGGCTGCGCCCGTCGGCGCTGACGGTGCGGCGGACCACCAGCCGTTCCTCGGGGTCGAGCCCCTGCTCCTTGAGGATGGCCAGCGCCGGATGGTCGCCCGACAGCTCGAACTCCGCCGTCACCGACGCCTGATCGGCGCCATGGCGGACGAGGCCCGAATCGGCCCGCGCGCCAAGGGCCAGCCCCAGCGCGTCGAGCAGGATGGACTTGCCGGCACCGGTCTCGCCGGTGAGGACGCACAGGCCCTTGCGGAAGCCCAGCCCCAGCCGTTCGATCAGGACGACGTCCCGGATCGTCAGCGAAGCCAGCATGGATCGGCCTAGAACAGGGAGCTCCAGGCTCTGCTGATCCAGGACTTCTCGTTTCGCTCCGGACGCACGTTGGCGTCCACCAGCAGTGCGTAGCTGTCCGTGTACCATTCGCTGCCGGGGAAGTTGTGGCCGAGCACGGCGGCGGCGGTCTTCGCCTCGTCCGTGATTCCCAGCGCCAGATAGCACTCCACCAGCCGGTGAAGCGCCTCAGGCACATGGGAGGTCGTCTGGTAGCTTTCAATCACCGTGCGGAACCGGCCGATGGCGGCGGTGTACTGCCCCTGCTTCAGATAGAAGCGCCCGACCTCCATCTCCTTGCCGGCGAGATGGTCGTTGGTCAGGTCGATCTTGATCTTGGCGTCGCGGGCGTACGGGCTGTCCGGGAAGCGGCGCACGACCTCCGACAGCGCGTCCAGCGCCAGACGGGTCATGCGCTGGTCGCGGCGGATGTCGGTGATCTGCTCGTAATAGGACAGCGCCCGCATGTAATAGGCGTAGGCGACGTCGGGGCTGCCCGGATGAAGCTGGATGTAGCGGTCGAGCGCCAGGATCGCGTCGTCGTACTTCAGATCCTGGTAATGCGCGTAGGCCGCCATGATCTGCGCCTTGCCCGCCCATTCGGAATAGGGGTGCTGGCGCTCCACCTCGTCGTAGAGCTTGGCGGCGACCCGGAACCGCTCCTCCCGCATGGCCGCGTCGGCCTCTTGGTAGATCTGCTCGGCCGGGCGCTCGACATACTGGTCCTCGGGCTTGGTCGAGGAGCAGGCGGTCAGGGCGGAGGCCAGGAGGAGGGCCGCGAGCGGCAGGCGGGTGAAACGGCGGGGCATGGTCGTCGCAGTGCTTTCGAAGTTGGCCCTATATAGCACGCCGGGGCGCGGGGGCGGCAAGCCGCTTCGGCGAACAAATTTCGAACCACGGTGTCGGCGGGGCCGGATAACCGCCGGTCAGCCGAACAGCGCGTCGATGTCGGCCTGGCTGATGTTGCCCATTTCCTGCTGGTCGGCGGGGCCGTGCAGCTCCAGCGTCTCGTCCATCTTGGTGACGGTGGGCGGCAGGGGCATCGCCTCGAACTCGCGCTTGTTCCAGTGGCTCATCATCGCGTCCACGCGCTCTTCGATGAAGGACAGCGCGCGCACGACCTTGGTGATCCGCTGGCCGGTCAGGTCCTGGAAGTTGCAGGCTTCGTAGATGCGGACGATCACGTCGTTCATGTCGTTGACGCGGTCGGCGTGATAGCCCTCCGGCAGCGACGACTTCAGCTCGTGAACGACCTCCTCCAACTCCTCCGCGCAGGCCATGATGGTGTTGGTCGCGGCCTCCGTCGCGGAGACGACGGCGCTCAGTTCCTGGGATGCCTGCTGGAACTTGTCGTCGCCGGCCAGAGGGTGGCGGATGGCCGCCATTTCCACCTTGGTCGCCTTGATCCGGCCCGAGATGTCGGCGATCTCGACCTGGATCTGGTCGATCTGCTGGGCGTCCATGGTCAGGAAGCGGTCGAGCTTGGCGCCGAGGTCGCCGATGGCGCGGATGACCTCGCTGTTGTCCACCGTCACCGGACCGGACGGCAGGGACGCCAGCGCCGGGGCCAGGGCGGAGGCGTCGTCCACCACGGATTGATAGGGATTGCCGTTCCGGCGGGCCTTCTGAAGCTCGGCCATGAAGGGTTTCGAGAGAGTCTTCATGCGGGCTCCGCCTCTTTCCGAATGAGCGTCCGGGGCGTCAGCGCTTGCCGGGCCGTCTGGTCAGCACTGCCCGCCGGGACCGGCATCGGCCCGGCGGACGACGATCGTCATAACAAACTTCACAGTCCTTTTCGCCTGCCGATTGGCACCGCGACAACTCTTCACAACTCCGACACCGAACCGTCTCCGGGTCGGTCATCAGCCGAACAGAGCGTCGATCGCGGCCTGATCCAGCGGGGCCGGCGGTTCGTCCGCCGCGGGCGGCGGCGGGGCCGCCGGCTTGGCCGCGGGCTTGGGCACCGGCTTCGCCGCGGAGGGCGGCTTGGGCACCGGCTTCTTGGCCGGAGCGGGGGCCGGAGCGGGCGCCGGAGCCGCGGGGGCGGGAGCCGGGCTGTCGAACAGGCTGTCGATGTCCGCTTGGCTGGCCTGCACCGGGGCGGCGGCCGGAGCCGGGCTGTCGAACAGACTGTCGATGTCCGCCTGGCTCGCCTTGGCTCCAGTCGCCGGTGCGGCAGGAGCCGGCTCGGGGACCGGCGGCGGAGCCGGAGCCGGGCTGTCGAACATGCTGTCCACGTCGGCCTGGCTGACGCCGAGACCGTCGAGCTGCGGGCCGTTCAGCAGATGGGCGTCCGGGCGGGTGTCCGTGTTTTCCTGCGCGACCTGGATGCCGGCAAGCTTCTCGATGCCCCAGATGTTGATCATCGCGTTGACGCGCTGCTCGATGTAGCGGAGCGCGTTGACCACCTTGCTGGTGCGCTGGCCGGTCAGGTCCTGGAACGAGCAGGCGGTGAAGATGTTCGTCACCTCCCCCTCGATCTCGGAGCAGAGGCCGGGATCGGCGCCCTCCGCCTTCAGCTTGCCCGACAGGTCCATCAGCCGCTCGGCGGCGTTCAGGATCTCGAAGGACGCGCGTTCGGTCGAGATGACGATGGCGTCCAGCTCGTTCGTCGCCGATGTGATCTTGTCTCCGCCCCCGTCGGGCGGACGCAGGGCTGCGACCTCGCGCCGCGCCTGCTCGATGGAGGCAGCCATCTCCATCAGTTCGCGCCGCAGCACCTCGACGTGCTTGGCCGCTTCCACCACCTCGCTCTGCTGGTGCCAGGAGCTGCGGAACTCCACCAGCATTTTGCGCACTTCCTCCGCCGCGGCCCCATGGGCCCGGCGGTGGAAGCGGCGCAGGAAGGCACGCCCCTTGTTCGTGCGGGCGATCGCTTCCTCGATCTGGTCGAACTCTTCCTCGGAAAGCTGCGGAAGCTGTTCCAACCCAACCACTCCTTACCCGCCGATGACGGCCTGGATCTTCTGCTTCAGCGTATCGGCGTTGAAAGGCTTGACGATGTAGTTGTTCACGCCGGCCTGCTTGGCGGCGATCACGTTCTCGGTCTTGCTTTCGGCGGTGACCATGATGAACGGCGTCGAGGCGAGCTTGGCGTCGGCGCGGATCTCCTTGAGGAGCTGCAGGCCGGTCATCGGCTCCATGTTCCAGTCGGAAATGATGAGCCCGAACTTGCTCTCGCGCAGCTTCTGCAGAGCCGAGACGCCGTCGCCGGCCTCGTCGATGTCCGTGTAGCCGATCTGGGTCAGGAGGTTCCGCACGATGCGCCGCATGGTGGCGTAGTCATCGACGACAAGGATCTTCATCTACGCGTCTCCGCATTCTTCCGTTGCTAGGCCCCGGCCCGGCGTTCAGCCCGCCCGGCGCTGCATGGCGAGCGCCGAGGTCGAGGTCTGGTCCGACTGTGATGCCCTAAGTCTGCCGAAAAGTCATCCCTCACGGACACAGTGAGGTAAGCCCGTAAATATCGGGTTACCAAGACCGCCGAATTTCATTCGTGCTCAAATACGATGAAGCATCGTTTCAGGCACGGACGCGCTTCCGGCGGCGGTCCGAACGGACATACCCCTGCACCGGGTGGGGACCTTGCCAGATTTCCCGACCGAACGCACGGGCTGATTTGCGCCCGGAAGTTCCGCCGTCCGCAGGCCAAGGTCCGATGCGGGGCATCTCCATCAGACGATGATCGGAGAAGTTGCCTGCCGCAGCCATTGGATCACCGCATCGCTTCCCTCGCTGGAGAGTTGAGTCTCCAGGACCTCGCGCACCTGGGCGTGGTAGGCGTTCAGCCAGGCGATCTCCTCCTGCGTCATCAGTGCCGGCTCGACGAGGTTGCGGTCGATGGGCGCCAGGGTCAGCACCTCGAACCCCAGCATGGGCCGATCCGCCATGGGCAGGTCGAGCGGCTGGACGACGATCAGGTTCTCGATGCGGATGCCGTAGGCGCCGGTCTTGTAGTAGCCGGGCTCGTTGGACAGGATCATGCCGGGCTGGAGCGCCACGCTGTTCGGCACCTTGGAGATGCGCTGCGGCCCCTCATGCACCGACAGGTAGCTGCCCACCCCATGGCCGGTGCCGTGGTCGTAGTCCAGCCCCAGCCTCCACAGCGGCAGGCGGGCCAGCGTGTCGAGCTGCGACCCCGTGGTGCCGCGCGGGAAACGCGCCGTGCTGACGGCGATGTGGCCCTTCAGGACGAGGGTGAAGCGCTCCCGCATCTCCGGAGTCGGCGCGCCGATGGCGATGGTGCGCGTCACGTCGGTGGTGCCGTCCTGATACTGGGCGCCGCTGTCCAGCAGGAACAGGCTGCCCGGCTCCAGCCGGCGGTCGGTCGCCTCCGACGCGCGGTAATGGACGATGGCTCCGTTCGGCCCAGCGCCGGAAATGGTGTCGAAGCTGAGGCCGCGGAACCGCTCGTTGACGCGGCGGAAGTCCAGAAGCCGCTCCGCCGCCGCCATCTCCGTCACGGTGCCGGAGGGCGCCTCCTGCGACAGCCAGTGCAGGAACCGGACGAGCGCCGCGCCGTCGCGGATGTGGGCGGCGCGGGTGCCGGCCAGCTCCGCCTCGTTCTTGCAGGCCTTGGGCAGGGCGCAGGGGTCGGGGTCGCGTTCCAGCTTCGCGCCGGCCAGATGCAGCCGGTCGAAGATCCAGGCGGAGGTGGAGGCCGGGTCCACCATCACCTTGCGCCCCTCGCGCCCCAGCGCATCCAGCGCCGCGCCCAGATCGTCGGGCGCGCGCACGGCCACCTGGTTGCCGAGATGGGACTCCACGCCCGGCGCCAGCTTGCGGCGGTCGATGAAGAGATCCACCTGCCCGTCGTCCTTCAGCACCGCGAAGGACAGCGGCAACGGCGTGCAGGGCACGTCCGCCCCCCGCAGGTTCAGCAGCCACGCGATGGAGTCGGGCTGGGTCAGCACCACGGCGCCGACGCCGTTCCGCTTCAGGTCCCCGGCGATGCGGGCGCGCTTGTCGGCGGCGCCGTCACCCGCGAAGGCGATGTCCTGCGCCACCACCGGGGCCAGCGGGGCCGGCGGCTGGCCGGTCCACACGCGGTCCACCGGGTTGTCCGGGCAGGGCACCAGGGACAGGCCGATGCGCTCCAATTGCTGGCGGGTGCGCTCCACCCAGCCGGCGGTGTGCAACCAAGGATCGTAACCAAGACGCCCGCCGCGCGGCAGCGCGTCCGCCGCCCAATCGGTCAGCGGGTCGTCCACCAGATGCCGGTATTCATAGAGATCGCCCGACACCTCCGCCTGGACCTGGAGCGTGTAGCGCCCGTCCACGAACACGGCGGCGCGCTGCCGCCCGACCACGGCGTGGCCCGCCGATCCGGTGAAGCCGGTCAGCCAGGCCAGCCGCTGGGCGCGCGGCGGCACATATTCCCCCTGATGCTCGTCGCCGCGCGGGACGATGAAGCCGTCCAGATCGGCGCGCGCCAGGACGCCGCGCAGGGCGGCGATGCGGGCGGCGTAATCCGGAGTCTCGGCAACACGGCCATCGGCCAGTTCGGCCTTCAGGGCGCGGAGCTGGCCTTTGAGGTCTTCGGAAAGCCGCTCCCCGACCATGACCATCCAGCCGTCGGGCTCCACCCCCTCCGGCGCCGCGAGCACCCCGGCGACGAGGCTGCGGACATCCGCGGGGGTTTGGGGCACGCCCGTTTGGGCCAAAAGCTGCGCCAGGGTTTCGTCGCCGCGGTAAGCGCTGGACACGGGGGCTGATCCTCATCCGGTGAAGCCGACCGCGACAGGCTAGGCAGGGACGCCGCACCGCGCAAGCGCGGGAAAGGGCATAGGCACACGAACGGCCCGGCCCAAACGACCGAGTTCTCAGATCCCCGAATCGTCGGGCAGACCCAGCCGTTCCAGAACGCGCTTGCGCGCGGCGCCGCGGTCCACGTCCGGCACATGCAGCAGACCGCCGATGCGGCGCAGCAGGTTGGCCTCCAGATCGTTCAGTTCGCCGTCGGCGTAGGCGACCTCCCACAGCATCTCGATGATCCACAGCCGCTTGTCCGGCGGGCAGTGGTCGTTGATGACCGTGACGTAACGGTAATAGGGCGAGGCGCCTTCCGTGTCGAACACGGCGGCGGACAGCAGGTCCTGCGCCTCCTCCTCGCTCAGATGGAAGTGGCGGCGGGTGACGTCGAGGATGCGCGCGCGCTCCGCCGCGGAGATGGTGTCGTCGGTCCGCGCCGCCTCGACCAGAAGGGCGGCGGCGGCGGCCTCCAGCCTGTGGCGGTCGTCGCCGGGGTCGTTCTCCTGGAACAGCGCCCTGATCCGGTTCAGCATCGGTCCTCCTCCGGTCGTCCAGTCATCCGGTCAAGGAGATGGCGACGGGAGGACCGAAAACCAGAGGCGTCAGCCCTTTACGGCCTTCCGCTTCGGGCGCTTCACCACAAGGGTGGTCCATTCGCCGACCGGGATGCGGGAGACGAGGTGAAGGCCCTGGGCGCGGTGCGCCTGGATGACGTGGCGCTCCTGCCGGTTCAGCAGCCCGGCCAGGACGGCCACCCCGCCGCGCTGGAGATGGCGCTTGAGTTGCGGCGCCATGCGGGCCAGCGGGCGGGCCAGGATGTTGGCGGTGATGAGGCGGTAGGGCTTGTGCTTGCCCACGATGGCGGTGTGGTAGCCGTCGCCGCCCTGCGAGCGGATGCGGGCCTTCACCCCGTTGAGGGCGGCGTTGACGCGGGTGACGCGCACCGCCTCCGGATCGATGTCCACGGCGGTGACGGGCACCCGCCAGCGCTTGGTCACCGCCAGCGCCAGGATGCCCGACCCGCAGCCCATGTCGAGCGCCCCGCCCCGCCCGCGGTGCGGCAGGGCCATGCGGCGCGACAGCCGGTCCAGGGCCATCAGGCAACCCTTGGTCGAGCCGTGCTCGCCCGTGCCGAAGGCGGTGGCGGCGTCGACCAGCAGCGGGATGCTGCCCGCCGGGACGATCCCCTCATGGTGGGAGCCGTGGACGAAGAAGCGCCCGGCCTGGATCGGCGGAAAGCCCTGGTAGCTGTGCGACACCCAGTCGATGAGGGGCAGTTCCTCGACGATCAGCTTCGGCTCGGGAATGCCCACGGCCTCCGCCAGAACGGCGACGCGGGCGTTCAGCCGCGCCTCGTCCGGCTGCCCATAGACCGTCGCCTCGACCAGCCAGTCGCCGTGCTCCTCAAGCTCGAAGGTGGACACCGCGTCGGCATGGTCGCCAATCGCCTCGGCGAACGCGGGGGCGTGGGCTTCGGGAATGACGAGCGCGATGCGCCAGAGCTTGGAGGAGGACATGAAGAATCCGCATTTCGGGGGGAATCGTCGTAGTGGAAGCGGTTTTACCACCAAGCCACAAAGACACAAAGATTTTCACAAAGTCAGTGCGGTCCGTCAGAGCACCCGGCGCCGAACCCCCTCCTTGAAGCACGGCACGTTGAAATTCATCAGGAATCCCAGACGGTGCCCAGTCATCCGCAGGTAGGTCAGAAGCTGCGCTTCGTGGACCGGCAGGGTGTGCTCGACCGCCTTGATCTCGATGACGATTGAATCGTCCACGAGGACGTCAATGCGGAATCCCTCGTCGATCCGCACGTCATCATACTGAATGGGAACGATGACCTGACGCTTGACCGAGAGGCCGCGTTTGGACAGCTCATGGACAAGGCAAGCTTCGTACACGGATTCAAGCAATCCCGGCCCGAGACGGCTGTGAACCGTATAGCCCGCATCCACGACCTCGCGTGACAAGGCGTTCAGCGCGGAAGATACGGCCCCATCCATGCGAAAACGTCCTTCGTGAATTTCTTCGTGCCTTCGTGTCTTCGTGGTTTCCCCTCCCCCACCCGACACTCCCTCACCGCCCCGACAGCCGGTCCGCGATGTCGTGCATTCCCTGTTCGCGCAGGATCGCCTGCCGGTGGCGGACCAGCCGGCGGGCCAGCGCCTTTTCCACCTCGGCGCCGCCCAGCAGGCGCCCCTGCGGATCGCGCAGATGGGTGGCGAGGTGGTCGGCCAGCAGCGCCTCCTTCTTCGGGTCGCGGCGGTCGAGCGGCTGGGTGCCGTTGAGCGACTGCCGGATGCGGTCCAGCAGAACGGCGCGGCAGCAGGGAGCCCGCCCCTGGACGATCAGCGTGCCGATGTGAGCCAGGATGGGGCTCACCGGTTCGCTCTTCGGTTGCGGATCGCGGCCCAGGATCAGGTCGGCCAGAGCGCACAGCCCCAGGGCAAGGTTCGGCTGCGCGCCCAGAAGCTCCTTCACCAGTTCGGCGGAGCCCAGCGCGTCGGCCATCACCCCGTCGATGAGAGCGAGGTGCCGCGGCTCCACGTCCGGCCCGATCAGGTCGAGCAGCAACTCCAGCTTGCCCGCCAGGGAATTGCGGTCCGCCAGACAAACGGTGAGTTGGCTGAGGAAGACGACATCGTGCCTTTCCTCCCCCACCGCGGCGTCGATGGCCCGGCTGGAGGCGGACAGGTCGGCGAGGTCGAAGGGCGGCAGGCCCTTGCGCTCCGCCTGGAAGTCGCGGGCGCGGGCCATCACCACATCGGCGAAGGCCCGCAATTCGCGCGCCCGCGCCGGCACCGCCACCCCGTGCCGGTCCGCGTGATGGCGGGCCACCGCCTGGATCGCCGCGCCCAGCAGCAGGCCCTGCTCGTCCAGCTTGCGCAGATAGGTCCAGGAATGGAGAAGCTCGGTCGGGGTGATGCGGAACTTGTCGAGGAAGGGGCGCAGCAACCGCCCGGTGATCGCCCGCGCCTCGAACTCGTAAAGGTCGCCGGAGGCCGTGCAGAAGGGCGCGCCCTCCGCCGTTCCGCCCAGCATCATGGGCTTGTCCTTCACCACCGGAACGGCCTTCTGGAAGATCACCGTCTCCAGCGACAGCCCGGCCAGCGTGCGGAACCGGAGGACCTTCACCTCCTCCACCCCGCTGACCGCCAGCCAACTGCGGGCGGAGGACAGTCCGCGACGTTCGTCGTCGAAGGTTCCTTCGATCGTCCAACGGCCTTCGCGGCGGATCTGGACCTCGAATGCGGTGCTGCTCTTGCCGAACACGGGGGTGGTTCCGGGGCTGTGGGCGGGATGCTGGTCCCTCCGGTGTAACCCCTCCGCCACCCTGCGGACTGTGACGACCGTCACCGCAACGGCAGGCTGCGGCAATCGGCCGCCCCGCTTCCTTTGGCCCGGCTTGTTACCCCGCCTTCTCCGCCGGCACGACGAAGCTGTCCATCACCTTCTTGCTGCCCGCCTGATCGAAGTCGATCTCCAGCTTGTCCTGATCGACCGCGGTGACGGTGCCGTAGCCGAACTTCTGGTGGAACACCCGCGCGCCCTTCGGGAAAGGCGCGTTCGGGCGGGCGCGCGGTTCGACATGGTAGGAGCCGCCGTCCAGCGTGATGGTGCGCGGCGCCGGGGGCTGCTGCCGCCCCGCCGCCTGCTGGCCGGCGCGGAAGGCGGCGAAGCTCGGCGAGTCGCGGAAGCCCCCTCCCCCGCCGAAGCCGCCGCCCCCGCCGGGATAGAGGCCGCTCGCCGCCTCCGCCTCCACGTCGCCGCCCGGGATCTCCTCCACGAAGCGGGAGGGGATGGCGCTGACCCAGTTGCCGTAGAGCCGCCGGTTGGCCGCGTGACTGATGTAGGCCCGCTTGCGCGCGCGCGTCAGCCCGACATAGGCGAGGCGGCGCTCCTCCTCCAGACCGGCGATGCCCGTCTCGTCCAGGGCACGCTGGTTGGGGAACACGCCCTCCTCCCAGCCGGGCAGGAAGACCATGTCGAACTCCAGCCCCTTGGCGCCGTGCAGCGTCATCACCGTGACCTGATCGACCCCGGCGGCCTCGGCGTTCTCCATGACCAGGGCGACATGCTCCAGGAAGCCCGGCAGGTTCTCGAACTCCGCCATGGCGGTGATGAGTTCCTTCAGGTTCTCCAGACGGCCCGGCGCCTCGGGCGTCTTGTCCTCCTGCCACATGCGGGTGTAGCCGGATTCGTCCAGCACCATGCGCGCCAGATCGGTGTGGGGCATGGTCGCCGACAGGGTGCGCCAGCGGAAGAAGTCCTGAAGCAGGTTGCGCACCGTGCCGCGCACCTTCGGCTTCAGCTCGTCCGTCTCGGTCAGCGCCCAGCCGGCCTCGGTCAGCGGCATGCCGCGCGCCCGCGCCGCCTGATAGAGGCATTGCAGGGCCGCCGGGCCAATGCCGCGCTTGGGCACGTTGACGATGCGCTCGAAGGCCAGATCGTCGTCGGGCGAATTGACGACGCGCAGATAGGCCATCGCGTCGCGGATCTCCTGCCGCTCGTAGAAGCGCGGGCCGCCGATCACCCGGTAAGGCAGGCCCAGCGTGATGAAGCGCTCTTCGAACTCGCGGGTCTGGAAGCCGGCGCGGACCAGCACCGCGATCTGGGCGAGCGACACGCCCTGGCGCTGCAGCGCCTCGATCTCGTCGCCGACCCAGCGGGCCTCCTCCTCGCCGTCCCAGACGCCGCGCACGCGCACCGGCTCGCCGCCGTCCGCCTGGGTCCACAGCGTCTTGCCGAGCCGCCCCTTGTTGTTGGCGATCAGGCCGGAGGCCGCGGACAGGATGTGCCCGGTGGAGCGGTAGTTCTGCTCCAGCTTGACCACCTTGGCGCCGGGAAAGTCGGCCTCGAAGCGCAGGATGTTGCCGATCTCCGCGCCGCGCCAGGCGTAGATGGAGTTGTGGGTGTAGATCCCGTCCGCCAGGAAATTGTGGGTCGATTCGATGTCCAGATCGTGGACGGTCCCTTCGTAGAAGACGCGCTCGACGGACGTGACGATGTCGTAACCGCCATCGTCCGAGAACATGGCCATGCCCGGCAGCACCGCTGCGGCCGGGGTGAAGGGAAGTGAATTGGCTTCCGTCACGTCGCCCTGGTTGGTGCCCAGACGAGCGACGCGGATCAGGTTCACGGCACCGAAAGCCTCGCGAATCCGTTCCGCGTCGGCCAGCAGCCGTCCATAGTCCCGATTGGCGGTTTCAACCCGCCAGCTTTCCGAATCCGCCTTGGCGACACGGACGCTGTAGCCGAGTTCCCTCAGCATCCCGCCGCCGTCCTCGTCGTTGCCGACGATGGAAATGCGGTGCATCGGCGTCGGACCGCGGCGGTCACCGCACAGCGTGACCACGACGTTGCGCCGGCTGGCGTTGCGCGAGCGCGGGCGGTGGTGCGGGTGATCCGCCGGCAATCCGCGGTCGGCCAACAGGCGCGCGGCGCTCGCGTCCGTGTCGAACGCCGCGAAGACCCGCGACAGATAGGCCGCGTCCTGCACCAGCCCGTTTTCCGACCGGCCCTTACGGGGAACGAACGGCAGTGTCGGAATCTGATAGCGCAGCGACGTGATGTACTCGTCGGCCCGCGCGTCGTTTTCGGTCTTGTGCGTCCCGACGATCCACAGAGCGTCGGCCCGCTCCTGCAACAGGCGCTGCGCGAAGCCGACCATCGGCTTCACCTGTCCGGCGGTGTAGACCTGGGACGTGCCGAGCCGCCAGCCGATTCCCTGCTTGTGCATCAGGTAGGTGAAATAGGTCTGCGGCGTCAGCCCCAGCCGGTAACCGGCGAAATGCACATGCTCCGGCGTGCTGACCAACCGCCGCCCGGCGGCGGTGGTGACGACGATCACGTCACCCCGGTAATCCTTGGCGTGGGTGCGCGCGACGATGGCGGGGCGCTGGTCGCCGCTGCCGAAATTGGACAGCACCGCATCGCCCGCCCGGACCTCTTCGATGGGGCGGCGGCTGCCGTCGGCCATCGTGACCGGCGTCCCGGCGACAAGGCACTGGTCCTCGTCGCCGACGCAGCAGATGTTCTTGTGCGCCTGGGACAGGATGCGCAGCCACAAATATTGCGCGACGTTGGTGTCCTGATACTCGTCCACCAGGATGTATTTGAACTTGCGGTGGTATTCCGCCAGCACGTCCGGATGCTTCTGGAAGAGCGTGATGTTGTGCAGCAGAAGGTCGCCGAAGTCGCAGGCGTTCAGCGTGCGCAGCCGCTCCTGGTACGCGCGGTAGAGCGCCACCACACGCCCACCGGCCACGTCGCCGCCGTCGCCCTCGTTCAGCCGGTCCGGGGTCAGGCCGCGGTCCTTCCAGCGCTCGATCACGCCCAAGACCTGCCGCGCCGGCCACTTCTTGGAGTCGATGTTCTCCGCCTCGAGAAGCTGCTTGATCAGGCGGATCTGGTCGTCGGTGTCGAGGATCGTGAAGTTGGACTTCAGCCCCACCAGTTCCGCGTGGCGGCGCAGGATGCGCGCGGCCAGCGCGTGAAAGGTGCCCAGCCACCAGCCCTCGGGCTCGATCCCCATCAGATGGGCGACGCGCTCCCGCATCTCGCGGGCGGCCTTGTTGGTGAAGGTCACCGTCAGAATCTGGAAGGCGGCGGCGCGGCGCGTCATCAGCAGATGGGCAAGCCGCGTCGTCAGCACGCGCGTCTTGCCCGTGCCGGCGCCGGCCAGAACCAGCACCGGTCCGTCCAGAGCCTCCACCGCCTCGCGCTGCACGGGATTCAGCCCGTCCAGATAGGCGAAGCGCTGGACCGGCGCGGGGGCCGGACCGCCCGCGTGACTGAGAGGGTCATGGCCCAGCGGATCGTCGTAGGCGTAGGGATCGGACATGCGGCACCGGAGTTTCTGGCGGATGTGCTGGCGGGCCTCCCGCGGCGGGAGACCTCCTTCATCAATGAGAGGACACCGTATATAGCACGCCCCCCGGCGCATCGAACCCCTTCCCTGGACGGAACGGCCAGGACGGCCCGACGAAGGGCCCGGGCCTAGGACCATGGGCCGGTCTACGCCCGGCATGACCTATGCCACGGCCAATGGCACTCGCCTTATCACAATGGCCGGAAGTCCCATTGGCCATCGGTTCCTGTGAATCGCGCCGCGTCACAGACAAATCACAGGCTGAATGCAACTTCGAGCCAATTGATTATTCCACACGCGACGTCCGGAGACGGCTTGATGGACGGTTTGTCTTATTTCGGCTTAGGGCATATGCCCATTGCGAGACATGATTTTTCCTTTGGGGAAATTTTCTGTTCCGCAAATCCGGGGTAAGGTTCATTCAAATCGTGGCACCCCGGAACCAAACGGACAGCCGCGCACAGCGGCCCCTCCCCCCGGACCGGATGTCCACGGAGGCGCCAGACGAACGACCGAATTGAAACAATCAGAGGGCGGGTAGGAACAATGGACCCCGTGAACGTTTTCCTGATCGACGCGAACAAGCTCTTCCGCGAAGGGATGAAGCGTCTGTTCGAGAACACGCCCTTCAAGGTGATGGGCGAGGCCGGCAGCCTGCGCGAGGGCGTTCCCGCGGTCGAGGCGGCGGGCGTCCGGCCCGAGTTGATCCTGATCGATCTCGCCAACGGCGGCGAGGACGAGGTGGAACAGCTCCGCACCCTGCGCGACAACCATCGTACGCATCCGGTGAGTAGCGCGGTCAGGCAGCTTTCGTCTGCTCGGGGATTGCCTTCCAGTTCCAGGGCAGGAGTTCGTGCAGGCGGGTTTGGGGCATGTCGTTGATGCGCGCCAGCACGTCGGCG
>NZ_QOKW01000036.1 GCF_008365375.1 Roseomonas genomospecies 6
CGCCGAGGCCGACGTCCCCGCCCAGGCAAAGGCCATCCTCGACCTCCGCGAACACTTCAAGGTCCGTCGCCACAGATCGATGCGGTGATTGCCCGGCCCGAGCCGAGGGTGCGCTCGCAACGCTTACGATGGACAGGAGGAGCAGCGCAGCGAAGTCGTGCGGGCGCTGCTCGCTGCCGGAATCGGGGTTCGCCGCCAGGGGGCGAGTGTCCGTGCCGCCTTCGATGGCTATCATTACGATCACTTCGTCCGCCTCGATTTTGACGGCACATCAGAGGAATGCCTCGCTGCCATCACGCAGGCGCTGACGGTTCTGTCGCCGGATCAAACAGGGCATCCACTGCCGGTTCGTCCCAGTATCGAAGCGCCCAATGTTGAGCGGCTGCTGGCCGATAAGGACTCTGAGCTTTCGGTACTGAAGGAGCAACTGAACCAGCAGCAGGCATCAGCGGCGCTCAGAGTCCAAGTCCTTGAACGGCTACTGGCTGCGGCGAAGTCCGAACGAGACGAGTGGGCAGCCCACTTCCAAGACCTTCAACCATCTGGATTGCTGCGTGCTGGTGATCGGCTGGCTGAGGAGAAGATCGCCGCGCTCGAAGCGGAGCTTGCCGCTCTTCAGCAGGACCATGAGAGTTTTGTCACCTATGCGAATGAGCTCGAACGCGATGCGGCGCTGCATCTCCAGACGGAGGTGGAGGCACGACGGGCGCATGAGCGTCGAGCGGAGGCTCTGAATATGGAGCTTCAGGCGCTGCGCGCGTTGGGTGTTGATCGTAGGGTGGGGAGGGTGACGGGCGACGCGGAGGACATCCTGAAGGACCTGCTTCACGCCACGTTCCCAAGGCTGGGGTTCGATGACGACAGCTACAATGAAATCTTGGTCCGGTTTCCGCGACGCGCGCCATTGTTCGAGGCGCTGCGCAAGCTCGACCAAAATGACGACCTTCCCGTTCACGTTCTCAGCGGCTTCCCGACCGTTCGAAAGGTCAAGGTTCATATCCGGACCGGTGATCCTTCGGCTCCCAACATGGGGCGGATCTATTTGAGGGAGGGGCTGCCTGGAAAAGCCTTCACCGTCTTCGTGCGCCGCAAGACGGACAAGGCAGAACAGAATAGAGCCATCCGGAACATTGCGAGCGTCGATCTGACCGTTGCGTGCGGTTTCGATGAATGAATTTGATTGATTGGTCTGTGTCCAAAGCATCAACGGCTGGAGGTTGGACCTGGAGTGGAGCGCGATGAAAGGTGCGATCATTGGTGACATCGTAGGCAGCGTCTACGAGTGGGACAACATCAAGACGAAGGACTTCCCGCTGTTTGTCGAGGATGGGAGCTTTACGGACGACACCGTGTGCACGGTGGCGCTGGCCCATTGCATTATGGATTGGGGAGACCCGGTGGCGTATCTGCGGCGCTGGGGAAGGCGCTACCCCGATGCGGGTTATGGCGGGAGTTTCGGTCGCTGGCTTTGGGCTGAGGAGCCGGAACCCTACGACAGCTTCGGGAACGGTGCCGCCATGCGGGTGTCTCCGTGTGCTTGGCTTGCGCCGAACAATCGCGAGGCGCGGTCCCTCGCACGCGCGGTGACCCGCGTCACGCACAACCACCCCGAAGGAATGCGCGGCGCGCAAGCAGTGACCGATGCCATTTGGCTCGCCCGGCGCGGTGCTGGCTGCGATACCATCCGTGCTCGTGTCTCCGAGCGGTACAGATATGATCTCTCGCCCAGCGTGGGCGACATCCGTCTCGGCTATTCGTACGATATCACCTGCCAAGGCACCGTGCCCCCGGCTATCATCTGTGCGCTTGAAGCAAATGATTTTGAAGATGCAATCCGCAACGCTGTGAGCATTGGCGGGGACAGCGATACGCTTGCTGCCATCTCGGGGAGTATAGCTGAGGCAATGTTCGGCATTCCCGATGCACTCTGGATCAAGGCTGCGGAGTATTTGCCGGAGGACATACGGGCGGTAGTGGCTAGATTCGAGGGAAGCGTGGTGATGTAGATCGTGGGCCGCTTCTGCGACTGGTATGTGGGATGCAGCTGATTCCTGCTGAATTGAATAGCAATGAGGCTCAGCACGAGGGAGTATTAGGAGGTCATCCCGTACTTTGCCTTCCCCCGCGAGGTGCAGCGTATCCTTTACACAACAATTTCCATTGAGGCCCTCAACTCGAAGCTGCGTCGGGCGGTGCGCGCCAGGGGCATTTCCCCAATGACAAGGCCGCGCTGAAGCTCCTATTTCTCGTCTTGAACCGCGCTGAAAAAGACTGGAAGATGCCGCCGCGGGAGTGGACGGCCGCAAAGGCACAGATGGTCGTCATCTTCGGAGAGCGCTTCGCAAAGGCGATGAACGCCTGATACTCAACACGCCCCGCCAAGCACGAAACTCCTGACACTCCCCAGCTACGCCGAGACCGCACGCCGACGATCTACACCCCGGCGTCATACTCCTCTGCCATTAGCACGCAGGGAAGGTCGGCGACCACCCCCAGTGAGGGGAGTTGACCATCGAGTTGCAAAGCTGACCACCATGAAGGAGCCAGCCGTGATCGACCGCGAGAACGTCAACGCTCAGCCTTTCACCCGGACGCGCCGCCACGTACTGCTGCCGCATCGAGGCAAGCTGGTGTGGCAGTTTAGGCCTAAGCCGCGCGCTTTCACGCGCTGGGCATGGCATGGCTGCGGTCGCCGTTACCTGCGCACCTACTCGGTGACCCTGCGAGGGCCGTGCTACCTCGAAATCAACCGTTACAGATAGGAGGGCTTCGGCTCTACACACGGGCGACTTAGCTAGCGTGCCTTGCTCTGTCTAAATTTTCAGGCGCAAGTACCAAGGAGAAAATGGCGGTTGACATTGTAGACGACGCCTCTGAGCGATGCTTGAGACCGTTGCATGAGGTCGGAGCGGGCGGATAGAGCCTCGCCTCACCTTGCCAGACGCGCTCGACACCGCCAACGCTGCTCTCGATACAGCACAGGCGGCGGATGTCGCCTATTGCGGCTTAATCTACGCATCTGACATTGCCATTCATGCGGCCACAGTGTTTTCCATGACGGAATGAACAGTTCTGGATCACGGCGGAACGGACCTGCCCGCACCGATAGACGCTGGCGGGTTGCGCCATCCGACTAAGCGTGGTCGCATTCTCGATGAGCCAACGACGCTGACGCGGAGCATGATGAATGAGTGTGACGGATCGCCCCACCTCGGGATCGTTGCGCCCGCTGCTCTACCTCGACATTGATGGTACCCTCCTCCGTCGCCGGACAGCCATTGCTGGTCTTCGAGACGCTTACGAGGTCGATCCGGACACGCACGGGTTCCTTACGTGGGCGGTGGAGTATTTTGACTGCCGGTGGCTGTCCACGCGCACGCATGCTGGAAACGCAGACGGCGCACGCCGCGCTTTTCGCCATGCGCTCGGCGTCTCAACGCTGCCTGAGGATTGGGCAGGTGTGCTCGGGCCGATCGCTGCGGTGCCTTGGGCGGTTTCAAAAGTCAAAGCAATCGACCTGAATCATCCGGCCGGATGGTTCTGGATCGACGATGCTCCCGGCGCGGCGGACGTCGCCGCTCTGTCCGCCTTGAACGTCGAGGGACTCCTGATCCGCATCAACGATCGCGACCAGAGGCCCCTGATGCGCGTCAAGGCCGCTCTCGTGCATGGTTGCGCGCGAGGACCATCCGTGCTGCCGTGACAAGGGCCGATGCGACCAATGGCGCATACCCGCTCTCGCCATGGCCCTCCCGGCAGTGCTTCTGAGCGGCCCCAGCCCCGGTCACCTCTGGGGCGTTCGGTTTCCCATTTTGCTCATCCAACCGCGTGGTTCCTCCGGGCGTGGAGCAACGTGATGGGTCACACATCCGTTTGTGTCGAAGAGGATGGTCCGATCGTAGGTGTGACGCAGGGCGTAGCCAGTGACCGCGCCGAACGCCGTGACGTGGCCGTGGCATCTCTGGTGGTGCGCGCTCACTGACCGGCTGGCCCATGCGATGCGTTCGCTCAGAGTGGATTGCGCCACTTCGTCGGGAAGAACGATGCGCTTCAAAGCTTCATACGCAATGACCGCGACGAAGATCGGTTCCGGTATCTGGCGCTCGGTCTGCACGAGCACATGTTGACGGAAGGTGGCGCGGTCTCGCTCCTCCCGCTGGCGTGCGGCCTGCTCGCGCGTCGCCGCACGTTCTTTTTGCGTGGCGGCAAGCGCTTGTTCGACAGCCGCGTGTTCGATCCCAAGAGCGCTGGCGATCTTCGGCACCAGAGTGGGGTCGTCACCGGTGGAAAGCAGGTGATCCAGGCGGCGCAGCCCCTTGCTGATGTTGCTGTACCCCAGCCGTCGGGCAAGGTCGGCTCTGGACAGGTCAAGGCGGCGCATCTTGCTGACGATTAGGCGACCAACCGCGAAGCGGGTCGCACCCCATTCTGTTGGTTCCATCTCGACCATCGTGATCCCCTCCAACAACACAACAACCAATCCGTACAAACGGGTGTTTGGGCCTTAAGGGGAAAACGGATACCGGTCAGCTTTGCGAGAAACCACACGACTTTGACTGTACCCGGAGCCGCCGAAGCGGCTTGGCGAACGACATGAGCTGTGCGCGTAGAGGCGTCACTTTGGGCAAATAGCCTAATAGTTTACAAGTAAAAGAAAATGCCACCGGGTGCGCACGAGCGGAAACACTCCAATGTTCGGAAGCAAAAATATTCTTGAGGAAGAAAAAGCACTCTGTTGTCGGCGCGAATTTTTTGATTGATTTCTGGCGGTGCAGGCGTCATCTATGAATTATGAACATGTGGAAACATGTCGATGGGAACGGTGGAGCAATGATGTCAATGCGAGTGGTTGGTGAGGGTAAAGATGTTTGGTTTCATCTACGAAAATTTACACCGTTAGCCAATTTCCCCAACTGCGCCGACACGCCTCGTGGATGTCAGCGGGCGGCGATTTTGGGTGGCAAAAACATGAAGTTTGATTGATTGGTCGCGCTTGACCCTGTTCTCGGCGGCCACAGTCCCCTTCCAATGTCTGTTTTGGAACCTCGAAAGTGGACCAAATCACGTGCATCAATGCTGAAGCCCTTGCCGCTTCGGTGATGACCATGAGTGCTGCCCTGAAGAGAGAAGCCAGAAAACAGTTTCTCTCGGCATGGGCGGAAAATCCGCGTTTTTCTCAGAAGAGGAACAGCCTATGGAATGCATATCTGTTCGAAAATCTTGTTAACGAGCAGGCTGGTTGGCACATTTGCTTGGCTGAACGGCCCGACTATCAGGCTCGTCGCCATGTTCATGCCAGAAATCTTCTTGCAACCAGCGTTCATCCGTACAAGATCCAAGAGCGGTCGCCACTGTTTACCAATGGGATGCACATTCCAACGCAAAGCGCTGCTCTTTACGGATGTGACGAACGCGGCGGCCCGCGCTGGGGGCCGCCACCAAGCCAGCGCACCGCGAATATTGGATTCTTTATAGTAACCTTGGAGATCGATAAGGCCGATCGAGAATTCCTCGAAATTCAGCTATCCTGGCTTCGCTCACCTGATGGAAAGTCAGTAAACTCGCCCCTTGGTAAGCTGGTCAAGCGTCTGAGTCGCTTCTTGGATTTTCGGGGTGCAACTGCCGTATACGGTGGCAACAAGAGTATTCATCTTCACTTCGTTTTCGACACCCGGCATCTATCATCGGCTCTGTGCCAGGGAAACCGGCTGCTGGAGGAACGGTGGCAAGGTGATGTACCCGAGGCGCTGCTCCGCACCCTGTATGAGCAAGCTTGGCTCAGGGTGGTCGGCGAGTTCAAGCAGGTGATTTCTTGCACGGAGCCGTTTGATCCACAGTTGAAGCGGTACGAACAGCTTCGGCGGACTCCGTGGGGAATTCGCCTCGCCCCGGAGGGCCACCTTCTCGGCGTCGAACCCGGCACTCCAGTTCCTCAGTTGGTACTTTTCGAGTGGTTGATTACGCGCGCGCCTAACGGCGCTACGGGGTGGTTCATCCATCCCGATCACTGTGCATCCATCGAGCCGCCACTGCCCACCACACCGCGCGCGCGACGCGCGCCGGACGAGGCAAGCGCCAGCCTCGACTCGGATGCGGTGCTCGACGGCCTTCGTACCTACTGTCGCAACATCTGGAACCAGGACTATCCAGAACCAGTGTTGGTCACCAACATCGACGGCGAACCGGCGGCCTACTTCAGGAACAATCCGGGCGATGTCCACCCTTCCACTGTGGTGAGGGGTGATTACCGAAAACTGATGATCCAGGGGAGAAACGATTTTCACCGAGCATTCCTGTTACCTCAAGGATTGGGCGACACGCTCCGCATAATCACCGGGGATATGGCACCGTCGAGCCCAAGTCCGCTCCCGGCAATGAAAGTGTCCGATGGCGCAAACTGGCTGGAACGCAAGTTCGCTTGCGCCGCCAGGGACGCAGACGGCGCTCGAAAGGCTCTTGGGCAGGCACTCTTGCTCGCCGCGCGACGCCAGCAGATCACACTCATAAAGTCGGTCGAGGGGATCGGGAAAACGTCCGCATTGATGGCGGAGCTTCCGCACATCCGCCTTGACATGTGGTTTGACGATGCCCAGGCCAACCAGTGGAGAGAGTGTAACCAGCTTCCAACCTATCCGCCTCCGGCTCGCCTCAGCGGATTCGCAGCGTTCTCATTCGGCTCTTACGAGCAGGCCGAAGCAAAGCGACGGGAGTTCAACAAGCTGCACAGCCGTCGGGTCCGCGTGGTGTTGAATCGTCCCGCAAGGGCCTCATTGGGCAGCGGCGCGTGTTCGACACGTGACGCCCAGCTAGATAGGGCGACCTTCACCAGCGACGTCGATGCGCACCCTCAGACGAGAGGTCCGCGTTCCTTTCGCCTGTCATCTGATGCGCGCAGCAAGTTAAGGTTTCCAGAGCGTACGCTGCCTTTTGATCGCGCGTTGTTCAAGGGAAAGGTGCTTCGGTCCGTTCGTAAGCTGTATGAGGTTGTATGTGCGGAGCTTGGTGAAGAACTGCTGACATACAAAGACATCGCCTGCGCTGGCTTGCCGTCTTTTCTGCCTGCTGTGGAGCATCTGCAACCGCACGTGTACGCCCGTATGTGTGAACACCGGGACGCATTTTGGGGAGTTGGGGCAAACGGTGAACCGCGTGACTTCGACCCCCTTCGCACGGTCCTCTTCATGGTGCACGACGTCACACGGCGTTGGGGCGATCAGACGTCCGCACGATTGTGGTGGCATCCCCACTACGAGCGACTCCGCCATGACGCCAGCAAACGTGACCAGATCAGGAACGAGATGATGATCTCCGACGTTGTCTACGACGAGGTGACCGTCCGCGACCTCGTGCTGATCCACGGCAAAGGGGCGGTGGAGTGGTGTAAGGAGATCAAAAAGAGCGTGGCCGATTGGGACAGCGCCAAGCTCCCCGAACGCTACGCCGCCTATGCACGAGCCGCAGGAGCCGTCGATAACCCCCCATCGTTCAGACACGTTCAAGACGTCATAGGGGCCAAGTACAGGAAGCGCGATCTTCGTGAAGTGGATACGACCTTCGCCCCGTTCGGGCGGGACAACACCGCCCAGGGCCTCTACACGGGGCAGCAGGGACGGAAGTACTATCTGCGCCCGCACCGTTGGTGGGACAGCTTGGGCGCTCGGGTGGTGTTCCTGACGACGGAGCAACTGCCCACGGACCTCTTCTCCAGCATCGGCAGAATGGACCATGATCGGCGCATGGAGAAGTACGAAGCAGAGAGCAGGAAGGCCGTACAAACTGGGAGTGCGTCACCGCTTCCTCCCCACCCGCGCTTCAAAGCTTATTCGTTCGATCAGACCGGGGCCTTTCTACGCGAACATATTCCGCTCGTGCTCGATCTACGCGCCGCTAAGGATCAGGAGGGAAAGCCGAAGCTTAGCGCCCTGATAGAGGAACTTCGCGCGAAGCGCAGCGATGTCTTTGTCATCACCGACAATGCAGGGAATAGTACGGACATCTGCCCTCACAAAACAGCGCGTGGGCGCAATGATCTCGCCGATCGCATGATCGTAAGCATCTTCACGTACATCGGAGGCAGTCAGTATGCGGAGCTTTGCCTGATTGGCAAGGAGTTCTCGCTGCCCGACATCATCAGAACGTATTACCGGGACGTTCTGTTTCAGGACATCGGTCGGAACATGGGATTTCGGCGCTCACAACTCGACACGTCGGGGCATTGGGTGATCATGCACCCTCGTCTGTTCGACAATCTGGGCGGGGCGAAGCTGTGGGAGGACGAACGGTACGAGCTGTGGCAGCGTGCGGCGATCACGCTGTGACGCGACGACAGGCGGAGGAGGCGGCTGGCTGGGCGTCTCCTTCGCTCCGTTCGGATCGGGCGTGTTCATCGCGCGCTGGTGGCGGGATCGGGACCGGAAGCGGCGAGAGAGGCGAGGGGGAGGAATCGGGTCTTACTGATCCCCAAAGCGGGAAATCGGAAGGCACCCCCAACTTATCCGCATCGCTAATAATATAGTGAGCCATGTTGGAATCATGGGGGTCACCAACCCTCCCTGTCCACACCCTTCGCCGCCGACGCCGACCACCTCACGTAAACCAGAGCGGTCGGCGCGATCCTCCAGGTGGATGGCATCGCCGATTCGCTCCTACGAGTCCATCACCATCGCTCAGGTGACGGAGGCGACCTCCTTGACGCGCAACCCGGCTTTGGTGGAGAGCAGGAACATGACGGTGTCGCGCTAAAGATTCCGGCTGGCGGCGAGGTGGGTAAGGACCGTTCGGGTCTGAACCTGGGTGAGCACTTTCGCCTGCTTGCCAGCCATGTTCTCTCACAGCAAAGTTGATCCTGGGGCGGAGAAGTAGTGTGAGCTTTCGACTTGGTAAGAAGGCGAGGCGAGCCGAAGTGTTGGAAATCCTCGGCTCACAATTTTCCGAGAATTCTTTGTAAGATGCACTCGAAAGTGGGAAATCTTTTCTTCGCGACACGGCAACTGGCCGCTGTTGCGCTAGTCTTGGGTTGGGCATTGTCGAGCGGGTTCAGATAAGTCCAAACCAAGCTAAAAACCAGGTAAATTTTACTGTCTGGCCTTGCCCCATGGAATCGGTCTCAGGGAATGATAAAACACGCGCTCTATCGAACCAGGCCCTTGGCATTGCCATTGTCTCAAGTCCGGGACCATCTCACCTCTCATGGTCTGACACCGAAAAGTCAGCGTCAGACTATGAGGTGAGGTGCATGCCTATGCTGACGCCGGAATCACAACTGAGTCGGCTGCATGAGGCCCCGGAACAAGTCCGGCAGGCACCACGGCGGCAGCCCCCAGGAAGTGCTTTTCCTGATCATCAAAAAAGATGTGCGCCCCCAAGGCCTTGAGAATGGGTGCCTTTTCATGAGAACCCACGAAATGGGCCTCGTCAGCAGGAGTACCCCATGCACGGAAGGTGTGGATCACGCGGGCATGCGCCGGGGCGTTTCGCGCCGTGACAATGGCAATCCTAACCCGGCTTGAACCGTCCGGCCGCTTCGCCTGCTCCCTGAGTTTGGCGAGCTTGTGGAGGAAGTTGCCGAAAGGCCCGCGCTCCATCGGAACTTGTGCGTTCTGACGTTCGTGATCAAGGAACCCGGCCAAGCCCTTCTCCTTGTAGATGGTGTCCGACTCTGGGCTAAAGACCACAGCGTCGCCGTCCAGCGCGACGCGCACTTCGTCCATAGGGTCTTCGGTTTGCTCCAGCGGGGCCGGGCCAAGCTTCGCGGCTGCGGTACCAGCGTGGACGGCGTCCCTCACGTCGGCGTCATTGTTGGAGAGGAACAGGTCGATGTTCCACGCGGCGATGAAAGGCGCAACTGACCTGCCGCTGGTGAAGCTGCCTCGACTGATGCCAAGCTGGTAATGTTCAGCCGAATGAAACGCTCTCAATGACAAGTCAGGAGAGTTCTGAGAGAGGAGTAGAACGTCAACGAGCCGCTTTCCTCCTTCTGGGTTCAAGGCCAGCAGCCTCTTCACCACCTCGAATGCGGCACCAGGTTTCAAGGCAATGTTTTCGCGCTCCAACTGAAGAGCCGCGTATGCTTCAACGCCTTGCTCCACGAAAACCTTATGTTCTTCCTCAAGATTGAACAAGGCGCGGGTAGAGACGCCTACAATGAGCGGAGAGTCGGGCACGAGCACTATTCCCTTGTGTTTGATGCGCTGTGGCGCAAGTGGGCGGAGGAGGCGAACAGCATACCTTTCGGCGCGCCCATGCAAGATCGCATGTTGGATGTCGTGACGCCCCGAAGGACTTTCGAGTAGCAATGGCCGATGTGGCTACCGTCTGTTCTGAGCCTCCCGCTCGATAGGGCGAGGGAACTGCCCAAGCCAAAGTGACTCGCACAGTACCCCTCGATGTACCTGCCCTACCTGCTCCGTCTACCCCGCTGTCCGATTCAGTCGCTTATGCTGGTTCCAGGTTGAACGCAGCCGGTCCCGTGATGGGCGGCTGTTCATGGCTGCGAACGAGGCCATCCAGCGTTACCGATGCGGTGATCACGTCATGTGGGATCAGCATGTAGCGCCACGGCTTCTTTCCGGTGATCCGAGCGTGCTCATTGGAATAACCGACCCAGGTGCGGGCCGCCGTAGCCTTGGTGACTACGGTGGTGTCGGTCAGTTCGTTTCTCGCCTTAACCTCGCAGATGAGCTTTTCCGCCGTTGTCTCGACGATGAAGTCTGGTTCGTAACGCTGCCCCCGCCGGTAGTCGATCATAAACTGGCCCCGCCCAGGCTTAACCCACCGCACTACGCTGGCGGTGTCGTCGATCAATACGGCGAAGCGACGCTCATCATCCGACTGGAACTGCTGAATGGCGTAGCAGCATTTCTTGAATCCAACAAAGATGTGCCTGCGGGTATCTGACTTCGGGGTGACCGCCGTCCTGAAATCGAGAGGTGCCTGCCCAGCTGGCTGGCTGAAATTCTGTTTCTTGAGGACTTGGAAGCCCTTGTCCACCCGTGCCCGGTAGGTAGTCGGCGTCTCTTCGTAGTGTTCCATCATCTGCTGGTGCACGAACTCGCCCAGCTTCTTGGCGTGGCTGACGAGCACCCGCTCAATCTCCTCTCCATCCGTCAAGTAGGCTTGGAGCCGATCCGTGACCTGTCCGGCGAGCTTGTATAGGAGGTCAGCATGAGTGTCGTAGTCGATTTCCGGGTAGCCGATGAGTTCGGCGACGATGAAATCTTCCAGCCGTTCCTGCTTGGTGGCGCGCATCCGAACGGCGATAAAACTCTTCTTCTCCGTCCGTAGCTGCTGAACCATGATCTCGTCAGCTAGCGGCCGGTACGCGATGCTGTCGAGGTTTTTAAGATCGAAATCTCTGAATGTGAAACTGACGGCACCATCAGGGATCACGACGATCTCAGGAATCTCGATGGTGCCTGCCGCGACGTGTTCGGTAACCTTGGCGACGATCTTGGCGACATCCGGCGCGGGACCAGCCCCCAGGCCCTCAAGGACGCCCTGCACCGGCTTGGTCATCTCCGCCACCTTGGCGACGATCTCGGCCTGAACTTCGGGCTTGCTCAGGTCAGCGACGCCGCCGAGCTTGCGCTCCATACCCCTGATGACCTCAAGGGTGGCGCTGGCAACAGCGCGGTCCTCTGGCCGCTCCAGCACTGATGCGGCTTGCTCCCCGCCGCCCAACTGCTTCCCGGTCAGTTCGGCCTCCACGCGCGTTGGGGCCTCAACCAGCACCGCACCTTGAGGCGGCACGTCGCCACCGGGGCCGATCACCACAGCCTTCATCTGCACAACGGAGTCCGGCTTCTTGGCTGCCTCAATAATGGCCTCGAACCGGTCGTGGGCAATGATGGTAAGCCGGTCGATTGGCTCTACACCCGTCCGCTGCCCATACGGCAGGCGGAGGCCGCGCCCGAGCGTTTGCTCCGTCAGGATTTCGGAGGCGGAAGCGCGAAGCGGAACGATGGTGAAGAGGTTGGTTACGTCCCATCCCTCCTTCAGCTTGTTTACGTGAATGACAATCTCGGTTTTTGCGTCGTGTTCAAGCGCGAGAAGCCGCTCGGTTGCTTCATCGCTCTCGTCACCACGAAGCGCGCTGTCAACGCGGATGACCTTGTCCTTGTAGTACCCGCCGAAGAAACCATCGCTTTGGATCATCTCCCGCAATCTCTGCGCGTGATCCGTGTCCTGCGCGACGACCAGCATGAAGGGATGCACCTTGGGCTTGCCGGTATCGGCCGCGTACATCGCCAATTCGACACGCACCTGCTCATGGGCATGGATACCGTCTTCGAGCTTAATGCGCTCGATCTCCTCGTCCGAGTAGTCCTTCGGGTTGAAGTTCGCGCGCGTTGCTACCGCCGGTTCCTTGACGTAACCGTGTTCCATGGCCTCCCGCAGGCCGAAGCGGTAGATGACGTTCTTGAAGTCAACCGAGCGCGCGCCAACCGTCTTGGGCGTCGCGGTGAGTTCGAGGCCGAGCACCGGCCTGAGGTCTGCGACCGCCTTGAAGCCCGCTTTCGCGCGATATCGATGCGCTTCGTCCATCAACAGCACGAGGTCTGGAAGCCCCGCGAGGTAGTCGAAGTAGCTTTCTCCAATGTACTCATGCAGCTTTTTGATTCGCCCCTGATCCTTGTTGATTTTATCAACGTTGAACACGTTAATGATCGCACCACCGTTTCTCTGAGCCGCTTGGATCAGCAGAGCGGACTGATCCCACGTATCCCCCGTCACGACCACGGGCTGGTTCGTAACGAATTCAGCAATGCCCTTGAAGACGTACTTCGGCGTGCCCGGCGTGAAGTCGGCGACCAGCTTTTCGTAGATCGTGGTGTTTGGGGCGAGCACGAAGAAGTTCTTCGAGTAACCCATCTGGTAAAGGTAAGTGATGAACGCGCCCATCAGGCGCGTCTTGCCAACGCCGGTCGCGAGAGCGAAACATAACGACAGGAAGTCTCGTTCGAAATCTTCCACACTCGGGTACGCTGCCTTCATGAGCGTAAGCGCAGCAGCCACATCGCCGTCCTTCGCGAGCGGTACGTCCTCAAGGACATTAGCAAGAATACGAAGAGACTCTTCCTGTGGGAGGCGAAGGCTCATGCGACCCGCAATGTCACGGCGTGTCCGTTCGCCGTTTTTTACCCGTTCCTGCATGGGTTAAGCCTCCGTCTCAGCGGGTTCGTCGAAAAGCGATGGTGTCGGGGTCCCCTGGGCCTTGGTGTTCTTGGCCACTTTCTTGGGCGCAGGCTTAGGCTCCTCGGGTTCGGTGTCTTCCACAACCGGAAGGCTCGCGATGCGCAGACTGTAGTCGTCGCGTCCCCATTCACAGTTCGCTAGCACTGCTTGAGGAATCTTTCGGACCGTTAGGTTTTCGAACTGCTCCGGATTGCCGCTGAACGCCTTGCAGCAAACGAGGAGGTGATGATCAGGCCCCACATCTCGGGAAATAGCTTCGAGCATGCTATGCGTTAGCGCTTGGGCGGTGACGTAGATGAATCCCCGCTCAGTCGAGTAGCCATGCTTCCAGTACTCAGATGCTTCTTGAGATGGAGAATAGGTGTATCCCATGTGTTTGCACATGGACTCTGCAAGCATTGCTTGGTTATAGTCAGAGGAAACGACCCAGTTCCCCCACTTGTCTTTCGTTAGAAGAGATGGCGCGAGCCGAAGGAAGCGGAAACCGCCGCCGCCTGACCAGCCCGAATCCTTTGTTGCTCCCCCGTCGTCTTCTCCGTTGATCACCTTTTTTAGACGCGGAGCAATGTGGGTGACTGCATGATCCCCGAGCTCAACCAGTATCCATCGCCGCCCTAACTTGTGCGCAACAGCCCCGGTCGTCCCAGAACCCGCAAACGAATCTAGGACTATGTCGCCAGGCGAGGAGGCGATCTGGATAATTCGTTCCATTAGCCGTTCAGGTTTGGGTGTTCCGAACGGCTCTCTGTCGGGGAAGAGGGCGAGGATTTCCTTTTTAGCGTCTTCGTTGTCTCCGAACTCACTGGAAGTCCACCACGTAGAGGGAACTAATCCGTCCTCTTCGCCCATGAACTGTTTGATTCGAGGTCTACTATCTCCGCCACGCGGAAAGTAAACGCGGTTCTCCTCTAGCAGCTTGTTGAAGGCTGGTTCTGTTGCACCCCAGCAGCGACCTTTTGGTGGATCAACAACATTACCTGTAGGCGTGGTAATCTTGTACATCTGATTGGGTCGGTAGCCTTGGGCCGTAAATGGAATCGACCGCCACGGCCCTCTTGAGTCGTTATCCGGGTTGCCGAACCCTGCATCGGACGGAGGCAGCTTATTCCTGTAGTTCTTCCATTCAGAGGGAGGACATTTCGCGTACACGAGAATGTGGTCGTGCGATGAACCGATTGCCGCCCGGTTCTCGCGAGAAGCGCGCTTCTGCCAGACGATATTCGCAATGAAGTTCCGCCGCCCAAACACTTCGTCGCACAACACTTTCAGGTAGTGCGCCTCGTTGTCGTCGATGTTGATCCAGATGGAGCCGTTGTCGCTGAGCAACAGCTTTAATATCTCCAACCTGTCCCGCATTAGAGACAGCCACAGGGAATGCTCTACGCCGTCGTCGTAGTGCTCAAAGGCGGAGCCTGTGTTGTACGGAGGGTCAATGTAGATGCAGCGAATTTTTCCTCTGAATTCGGTCTCCAAAGCCTTGAGAGCCAGCAGGTTATCGCCGTGGATCAACATATTGTCGAAAATGTCGCCAGCTTTGCGAGTTGCCGCAAAATGGCTCAATTCGGCACTCTGGACTAGAATGCGCGGCTCCAGTCGAGGGCGCTCCTCTTTTCCAATCCACGTAAGTTCGAGCTTCTGCTTGCGGCTCATGCCACCAAACTCCAGCGAATAGTAAAGACGGGTTCAACCGTAGGGACGAGTTCAAGGTCCGCTTGAGTGCTGTCGAGGATGCCCTCGACTTCAGAGCGGATTGCCTTTCTTCGTTGATAAGTTTCGAGCTTTTGATCGTCGATCAGACCTTCGAGCTTCTTGATCGCCCGCTGCTCCTCGATCTTCTGCTGCGCTGTGAGGTTGGGGTTGGTTCGCAGCGCCTTGCGGCGTTCCTTGACCTCACGCTCCAATTGCTTGATCTCCTCTTCGGCCGCGACCTCAAGATCGTCGGCGTACCGGTCGAGCTTTTCGGTTTCCTCCGACAACCAGCGTTCGTTCTCGCGCGCAGCTTCGTCGATGCGGGCGGCACGGACTTGCGACTCCACGGTTTCGAGTTCGACTGGAGCCGCGCCCGCGACGCCCGTTGTCGCGCCTGGGAGCAGGAACAAGCGGTCTATCAGCTTGCCGTCCAGTGTGCGACCGTCATCGGTGATGGCGGCTGAAATCACGTGCTCGATAGTCTGGCCTGCTGCCCGCAGGCTCAGCTTGCTGACCTTCAACCACCCCGATGCGCCGATAAAGGCTTCCAAGTCGATGAGTCGTCCGCCGCCGTCACTCCGATAAGCGTCGTACCTGAACTCGACGTTGGAAATCGGCAGGTCTCTCGCCTGCGCTCGTTGCACGAGGTCCAGGGCGAGATTGCCGTCTGACAGGCGGAAGAACTGCCATCCCTTGTCGTCGGCGAGGGGCCACTCGGTCGTCCACGTGTTGCCACCGTGCTCAAAGCAGGGACTGCCATTCTCGTGCCGCCAGAAGCGGGCCTCAGGCAGTTCCGATTTGGCAAGCACCAGAAGGCGCTGCTCGAACTCACTCAGCGTGCGGTCAATACTGTCCTTCCGGGTGCGTAGAAGCCGAACGACATCCTCGTCCACATTCAGGAGCAGCTTCTCACGTGCTTCGCGCATGTCCGCCTCGATCTGAGGCTGGAGGCTGCCGGTGAGTTCGTTGAACGCTGCGTCGATCTCGTCCGCTGTGCGGGCGGTCTGCACGATCTCATGCACCCGGCGCTCGAAATCGACGCCGCTTTCGATAGCGCCCAGTACTTCGTCGCTGGCCCCGAACACGCCATCGAAAAGCCGGAATTTCTGATCCAGCAGTTCAAAGACACGCTCTTCGGCACGATTCTTGGTGTTGAGGAGATTTACGACAGTTACGTCGATCTTCTGACCGTACCGGTGGCATCGTCCGATGCGCTGCTCGACGCGTTGCGGGTTCCAAGGCAGGTCGTAGTTCACCAGCAAGGAGCAGAACTGAAGATTGATGCCTTCCGCACCCGACTCTGTGGCGATCAGGATCGTCTTTTCGTCGCGGAACGCCTCCACGATGGCGGCTTTCATGTCAGCCGTCTTGGACCCGGACACCTTGTCGGAGCCTTTGTAGCGCGCCAGCCACTCCGCGTAGATGGTCGCGCTTTCCCGGTCGGTGTTCGCGCCATTCAGCAGGGCGATCTGCCTCGCGAAGCCATTGGCCGCGAGCAGTTCGGCCAAGTAGGTCTGGGTCCGCACGCTCTCGGTGAAGATGACCGCCTTGCGCCTGCCCCCCTTCTCAACGACCGCGTCGAGAAGCACCGGAAGCTCAGCGATGAGGCGCTCCCCCTTTGCGTTCGACTGGATGGAACGCGCTAGGTTGTAATAGCCAAGAAGTTCCTCAATTTCGGCTGCCAGCTTTTGGGGATCAGGCCGCACGGCCACCCCGTCAGCGTCCTCGTCACCAAACGCATTGTCATCAAGGTCGCCCCACTCCTCGACGAGTTCGTCGATGGTGTCCAGATCGGCCAGCGCATCAAGGTCGGCCTCCTGCTGGGCGCGTAGTCGTTCCGCGATCCGCGCGAGGGTTTCGCTGATGGCGTGGCTCGACGAGCCGAGGATTTTCCTCAAGCTCATGGTCACGAGCGCATTGGGCTTTCCGCCCAAATATACCGTGTCGGGGCGTTGCAGGAAAGCCGATACCCGCTCGTAAAGTTCGATCTCTTTCGGATGCGGATCGAACCGAAATGTGACCGGAATGCGGCGGGTGTAGTTGATGTGCCCCGCCTCCTGCACGTTCTTACGCAACGTGCGGCGGCAGATCGGCTCCATGCGCTTGCGCAGGACCATCAACTGACCCCGGTCGGGGCGAGCGCCGCCATAAAGCGTGCGGAAGCTCGCCTCGTCGCCAAACACCTTGTCGTCGATTATCGAAACGAGGCCGAACAACTCCATAATGTTGTTCTGGAGCGGCGTCGCGGTCAGCAGCACCTTGAACGGGTCGCGGAGAGTGTCGCGCAGGCGTTTCGCACGCGCTGACGCGCCCTTCCTGTACACGTTCCGAAGACGGTGCGCTTCGTCGAAGATCACCAAGTCCCACTTGGCAACGGCAAGCTCGTCCGCTTTCAGGGCCGCGAACTCATACGAGGTGACCACGACCACGCCGTCGGCATCGAACGGGCTTCGGTGCCCTGTCTTGACCCGCTCGCGATAGGTCTTCGCTTCCATGATGAGCGAAGGCAGAGAGAACTTCTCCCAGAGTTCCTGGGTCCACTGCTTGCGCAGCGAGGCGGGTACAATCAGCAAGATGCGCCGCTTCCGCTCAGCCCAGCGCTGCGCAATGACAAGGCTGGCTTCGATGGTCTTGCCGAGACCCACCTCGTCAGCCAGGATCACGCCCTTCGAGAGGGGCGAGTGTAAGGCAAATAGCGCGGCGTCCACCTGATGGGGATTCATGTCCACGCGCGCGGTGGACAGAGATTTCGCGAATGCGTCGTCGCTTACCCCCTGAAGCGTGATGCGGCGGGCAAGGTACAGGCTGTGGTACGGAGTGTACGCCGACATTCCTATCCCAGAGCAATTTCCGGTCGCGAATGCCGAACATTCATTCGGCTTTCAGGTTACCCCTTTCTAATTGCATAAAGGGGAGCGTGCAAGCCTTGGTCAGGCGCTGTCTTCGTCCATCTGCATTGCCAGACGACGCCGAAGTGCGGCCAGGAGGCAGAATAGATCCGGACTGGCAGTGACTTGGAGGTGGTCAGCGTCGGCCCGCCCTCGTATGACCAGCCGCAACGCCGATGGAGAAGTCGCGCAGGGCTGTACAAGAATCCCCACCATCCGAGGCTGGTTGGAACCCGCACGGATGCTGGCTCGTTTGTCCGGTTCTCCCCCAGTACAAGAACCACATGATTCCTGACGGGCTTGCCCGAACCGCCGCCGCGTGACCTCCGCATAGGGTAGGAGCAATCACACGGAGGACGGCATGAGGGTCGCCATCTACGCCCGCGTCAGCACCGACCGGAACCAAACCGTCGAGAACCAGCTTCGGGACCTCACCCAGGTCGCCCAGCACCTCGGCTGGACCATCGTCGAAGTGTTCCGGGATGAAGGCATCAGCGGAGCCAAGGGACGCGATCAGCGCCCCGGCTTCGATCGCCTCCTCAAAGGCGTGGCCCGCCGGGAGTTCGACCTGATCGCCGCATGGAGCGTGGATCGCCTGGGCCGGTCCCTCCAGGACCTTGTCGCCTTCCTCGGCGAGATCAACGCGCGCGGCGTCGGCCTCTACCTCCACCAGCAGGGACTGGACACCACCACCCCTGCGGGGCGCGCCATGTTCCAGATGCTGGGCATCTTCTCGGAGTTCGAACGCGCCATGATCCAGGACCGCATCCGGGCGGGCCTCAATCGCGCCCGTGCCGAAGGACGGCGTCTCGGACGTCCCAAGACCAGCGATGCCATCATTGCCCGCATCCGACGGGAACTCGACGCCGGACACGGCATCCACAAGACCGCGAAGCTCGTTGGATGCGGCGTCGGCACGGTGCAGAAGGTGAAGAAGGAGATCGCTGCGACGCCTCTCGCCTGATGCCAAGGTCATCAGGTGAGAGCGTGCCGACCGCCACGACGGTAGGATTCAACACATCGGCTCTGCTTCAAGGCAAACTTGACCAGCGGGCTTGTCGTACCGGATCAACATGAGGCATGTATGACCCTCCTCGGCTCCACCAACCGAAGCAAGCGGCCAACCCGTAGGTGGCTGGATGCTGGCCCAGCCGTGCAGTCCTTCGCGCTACCGCGCTGACCATGAACGCCGAATCCCCTCTTGACCGGTATGACGGGGGATCATCGGACTCTCCGGGGGTGGCGGACCTGACACTGGGGGCGGACGGGACGAATCCGGCCTCTGCGGCGGCGGACGACGCCCCGATCATGCGCGCGGGACCATAGCCGCGCCGGACGGCGCTGCAAAGCCCCTTCGGAAGCCGGTTGCGCGAGGGGCCACCGCCCCAGATGGCGTCACAAAGGTTTCCAAGGACACGGCGCAGTTCCCGGAAAAATCGAAACGGCCGGCAATTCGTCGCGCCTTTATCTTCACCTTGATCTTGCCGAGCCCCCACCGCGCGCACTAATGATGTGCGGTGTGCGCCACGGACGGCAACGCCGGGCGTGGTTCCAGGAGGGCTTCCGTTGTCCGACCCGATCGCCGATTTGATGCGCGAGCCGTCCCGGACTTCGGACGAAAGGCGCCTTTACCGTCTCCAGTTCTTGGCTTCCCTATTTCTGGTTGCGGCCGTGGTGGTGGGCTTGGGCGCCTACTTCATCTGGCAGCACCGGATGGATTTCGAGGCCGACCTGAAGCAGACCGAGGCCCGGTACCTGGAGGAACAGCGCCGGACCCTCCAGGAGGAGTTGGAGAACGCGCGGTCCTACATCGCCTACATGCGGTCGCGCACCGAACCGCTGCTGCGGGCGGAACTGCGCGCCAAGGTGGACGAAGCCTACGGCATCGCCTGGACCATCTACGAGCGCGAGAAGGAGTATCTGCCGGAGGCGTCGATCCGGCAGTCGATCAAGGAGACGCTGCGGCCCCTGCGCTTCTTCGGCGGGCGCGGCTACTACTTCATCGACGGCATGGACGGAAGCTGCGTGCTGCTTCCCATCGACCCGCAGCGGGAAGGCTCATCGCTGCTCGACAACCGGGACGACCAGGGGCGCCCGATCATGCGCAACCTGATCCTCGCGGTGGACGACCCGGACATGCAGGGCTTCACCCGCTACCGCTGGTTTGCGCCGGACAACCCGCACAGCATGTCCGACAAGTTCGCCTATGTCCGCCGATTCGAGCCGTTCGACTGGCTGATCGGCACCGGCGATTACATCGCCGCGGTGGAGGAGAAGATCCAGCACGAGACGCTGGACCGACTGCGCGCCCGGCGCTTCGGCGATTCGGGCTTCATCGCCGTGCTGCGGGAGGACGGGGAGGTGCTGCTCTCGCCGACCTCGCCCGCGGCCGAGGGCATGAACGCCCGCGACCTGCCCTGGGAAAAGGAGCGGGAGCTGGTCACCCGCCTGCTGAGGACCGGGACGCAGGGCGGCGGGGAGGTGCGCTTCGACTGGGTGCATCCGGTGACCGGGCGCCCGGCCCCGAAAGTCGCCTACGCCGGCGCCCCGGACGCCTGGGGCTGGGTCCTGGTCGCGGGCTTCTACGCCGACGACGTCGACACCGTGCTGGAGCAGCGGCGGGCGGAGATCGGCGCCGGCATGAAGAAGCGCATCCTGACCACCGTCGCGGTCCTGGCGCTGGCGCTGGGCGCGTCGGCCTGGGTGTCCTGGCTGGTCACCGGCTGGGTGCGCCGCATCGTGCGCGGCTATCAGTCCAACATGCGGCAGAGCGACAGCATGCTGCGCGAACGGGCGCGGCAGCTCTACCTCGCCAATTTCTTCGTGGACCATGTGTCCGAGATCGTCGTGCTGGCCGACGCGGAACTGCGCATCGCCTACGTCAACCCCTTCGGCTGCGAGGCGCTGGGCGCGTCGCCGGAGGAACTCGTCGGAACCCATGCGGACCTTCTGGAACGCTTCCGCGACGGGGCGGCGGAGACGTCGGCGCATTACGAGTCGGCGCATTACGAGACGGTCTACCACACCCGCGACGGGCGGACGCTGGAGCTGGAGGTGACGGCCAGCCGCGTGACCTACGACGGCGACGCCTACTGTTGCGCCATCGCCCGCGACATCTCGCAGCGCAAGCGCGCGGAGTGGGAGCTGCGCCTGTCCGCCAAGGTGTTCGACAACGCCGCCGAAGGCATGGTCGTCACCAACGAGAAGAACCGCATCGTCGCGGTGAACGACGCCTTCTGCCGCATCACCGGCTACAGCCGCGAGGAGGTGATCGGCGGCGATCCGGCCATGCTCGCCTCCGGCCGCCAGGACGGCGTCTATTACGCCGGCATGTGGGCGAAGCTGAGGGAGGAGGGCCACTGGTCCGGCGAAATCTGGAACAAGCGCAAGTCCGGGGAGGTCTACCCGGAATGGCTCAGCATCCAGGTGGTGCGGAACGAGGCGGGGGAGGCCGTCAACTACATCGCCGCCTTCTCCGACATCACGGAGAAGCGCGCGCAGGAGGAACGCATCCGCCATCTGGCCCAGTACGACTTCCTCACCGATCTGCCGAACCGCTTCCTGCTGCGCGACCGGCTGGAGCGCGCGATGCTGTCCGCCGACCGGCACGGCACGAAGGTGGGCCTGCTGTTCGTCGATCTGGACCGCTTCAAGAACATCAACGACAGCCTGGGGCACGGCGTCGGCGACCGGCTGCTGCGCGCGGTCGGCGAGCGGCTGCTGGAGACGGTGCGGGCCAGCGACACCGTCAGCCGCCAGGGCGGCGACGAGTTCGTCATCCTCGTCAACGACCTGGACAGCACCGACGCGGCCGGCTCCGTGGCCCGCAAGGTGCTGAGCGCCATGACCGTGCCGTTCCCGGTGGACGGGCACGAGCTGGAAATCTCGCCGTCCATCGGCATCGCCGTCTACCCCGATGACGGCAAGACCATCGACGTTCTGCTGAAATGCGCGGACATGGCGATGTACGCCGCCAAGGAGGCGGGCCGCGCCAACCACCAATATTTCACGCCGGAGCTGAACAAGCGGGCGTCGGAGCGGATGTGGCTGGAAAGCAACCTGCGCCACGCTCTGGCCGACAACGAGCTGGAACTGCATTTCCAGCCGCAGTTCGCGGTGGACGGGCGGCGCCTCGTCGGGGCGGAGGGGCTGCTGCGCTGGCGCCGCCGCGACGGCACGATGGTCCCGCCCGGCCAGTTCATCCCGGTGGCCGAGGACACCGGCCTCATCCAGCCCATCGGCGACTGGGTGCTGGGGGAGGCCTGCCGCCGCGCCGCCGACCTGATCGCCCGCGGCCACCCGATCCTGATCGCCATCAACCTGTCGGCGGTGCAGTTGCGCCGCCCCGGCCTGGCCGACCGGGTGGCCTTCTGGCTGGACGCCTACAAGGTGCCGGCCCGCTGCCTGGAGCTGGAGGTGACGGAAAGCATCCTGATGGACGATTCCGACGCGGTGACCGGCACCTTCGCCCGGCTGCGGGAGATGGGGGTGGCGCTGGCCATCGACGATTTCGGCACCGGCTATTCCAGCCTCAGCTATCTGAAGCGCTTCCGCGTGGACAAGCTGAAGATCGACCGGTCCTTCGTGACCAGCCTGACCGACGGGTCCGACGGCGGCGTCATCGCCGAGGCGATCATCGGCATGGCGCGCTCCCTGCGCATGCAGACCCTGGCCGAGGGGGTGGAGACGGAGGAGCAGTTCGGCGGGCTCGCCCGGCTCGGCTGCGATCAGATCCAGGGCTATCTGCTGGGCCGCCCCATGCCCTTCGAGCAGTTCGCCGCCTTCGTCGCCCGTCACGCCGACGCCCCTGAAGCGGTCGGCTGACGGGCGATTCGCAGGCCGTGCGAGGGGGGCTTACGCGCCCAGCACGCTGCGGTCGTTCTTCGCGACCAGCGCCTGGAAGTAGGGGCCGAGCTTGGCGTCGTCGAGGCCGAAGGCCTGCTGGAAGCGCGCGATCAGGTCACGCTCGCCCTGTTCGGCCTCGCCGTCGGCCATGGCGCTGTCGAGCATGTTCAGCAGGATGCACAGCCGCTGCTGCTCGTTGAGGTTCGGCGTGGCGGCGGCCAGGAAGGCGTCGGGCGGGGTGCTGCGGGCATACTTGAAGCAGCGGTCCAACTCCTCCCGCGTCGCGCCGCGGCCCATCACGGACAACAGATGGCCGACCTCCTCCGGGTCCAGCTCGCCGTCCGAACCCATGCAGTAGATCAGCGAGACGGTCAGTGAGCGGCGGGGGGTGAGATCCAGCGGCGCCGATCCCTTGAACATATCGAAAAGACCCATGGTGCTACCCCTATGGTGACGAACGCCGCACATATGGGGGCGCCGGACCGGGCGACAAGATGGGCATGCGGGACAGGGTTGCGGTTACATCAACCCTTGGGCCTTGAAGCTGGTGTGCTTGCCCCGGCCGACGATGACGTGGTCGTGGACCACGATGCCGACGCCGTGGGCCGCGCGCACGATCTCCTTGGTCATCTCCACGTCGGCGCGGCTGGGGGTGGGGTCGCCGGAGGGATGATTGTGGACCAGGATGACGGCGCTGGCCGACAGCTCCAGCGCGCGCTTCACCACTTCGCGCGGGTAGACCGGGGTGTGATCCACCGTGCCGGTCTGCTGCACCTCGTCGGCGATCAGCTTGTTCTTGCGGTCCAGGAACAGCAGGCGGAACTGCTCCATCGGCTGGTGCGCCATCGCGGCGGTGCAGTAGTCCAGCAGCGACTGCCAGTTGGCGAGCACGGGCCGGTCCATCACCTGCTGCCGCATCCCGCGCAGGGCCGCCGCCCCGACCGCCCGCAGCGTGGCGACCGCCTTGTCGGAGGCCAGCGACACCTCCTCCACGCAATAGGTGCGGAGCCTCGCCGGCGGGGCGTTGACGACGGTCCAGAGATCGCCGAAGTCGCGGATCAGAGCCTTCGCCAGCGGCTTCACGTCGCGGCGCGGATTCACCGCGAACAGGATCATCTCCAGCAGCTCGTAATCCTGGAGCGCGTCCGGCCCGCCTTCCAGGAAGCGGGTGTAGAGCCGCTGGCGATGGCCCTTGTAATGGGGTTCGTGGCGGGGCTCCTCCACGCGGGAAGAGGCGGGCGGCTCCAGCCCCGGCAGGTCCCGGACCGCCGCCGCGTCCCCAAGCCCCTTCGCGCTCTTTCGTCCCGCCATCCCGCGTTCCACCGTCCCGGCGCCGTCATGCGATCGTGTGCGCCGGGACTATACCTCCTTCGCGCGAAAATCACACCGTCGCGGTCGCTTCCTCGGCCAGGACGTAGGGGGGCTTGGTGAAGCCGGCGGGGGACAGGGTGAAAATTTCGCAACCGTCCTTGGTCACGCCGATGGAATGCTCGAACTGGGCGGACAGCGACTTGTCCTTGGTCACGGCGGTCCAGCCGTCGCCCAGGATTTTCACGTCGTAGCGCCCGGCGTTGATCATCGGCTCGATGGTGAAGATCATGCCTTCCCGCAGCACCGCGCCCGTGCCGGGGTTGCCGAAATGCAGGACCGACGGCGGCTCGTGGAAGACGCGGCCCAGGCCGTGGCCGCAGAAGTCGCGGACGACCGAATAGCGGTGGCCTTCCGCGAAGGTCTGGATGGCGTGGCCGATGTCGCCCAGCGTGGCGCCCGGCTTCACCTGGGCAATGCCGATCATCAGCGCGTCGTAGGTGACCTCGACCAGCTTCCGCGCCTTCACGCCGACGTCGCCGCACAGATACATGCGGCTGCTGTCGCCGTACCAGCCGTCCAGGATGGGGGTGACGTCGATGTTCAGGATGTCGCCGTTCTGCAGCCGCTTGTCGCCGGGAATGCCGTGGCAGACCACATGGTTGACGGAGATGCAGTTGGCCCGCGGGAAGCCGCGGTAGCCCAGCGGGGCCGGAACGCCGCCATGGTCGCGGATGTACTGCTCCAGCAGCCGGTCCAGCTCGCCGGTGGTGACGCCCGGCTGGACGTAGGGCGTGATGAAGTCGAGCGTGGCCGCGGCCAGCCGTCCGGCCTTGCGCATGCCCTCGAAGTCCTCCGGCCCATGAATCCGGATGCGATGGGAATCGAGGTCGTCGTGGTCCAAGAGAGTCGTCCCTTACAGATCAGGCCTTACAAATCAGGTCCCAGGAAACAGGAATGCGGTCAATCCATGCGGATCGGCAGCGGCCGCTCCAGCTCGATCGCCTGCGGCGTGATCCTACAGGACCAGCACAGCGCTTCCACCCCCGATTCGAGCGCCCGGCGCAATCCCGCGGCGTAGGCGGGGTCGATGTCGGCGGCGACTCGGAAGTAGGCGCAATCGGCGCGCTGCACAAGATAGACCATGACGGCCCGCGCGCCTTGGCGCACCATCTCCGCCATCTCCACCAGATGCTTGGCCCCGCGGGCGGTCACGCAGTCCGGGAACTCCGCGGCCAGCCCGTCGCCAAGCCCGGGGCGGCGCAGGTGGACGTTCTTGACCTCCACATAGGCCGGCGGGCGCCCGTCGTCCTCCAGCAGGATGTCGATGCGGGAGTTGCGCCCGTACTTCACCTCGCGCCGCAGCCGGGCGTAGCCGGCCAGTTCCGGGATGGCGCCCGCGCCGATGGCGGCGGCGACCAGCCCGTTGGGGTGCGACGTGTTGACGCCGACGAGACAGGGGGTGCCGGGATCGTCGAGCGCCTCCACCAACTCCAGCGTGTGGGCGAGCTTGCGCTTGGGGTTGTCCGACCGCGACAGCCAGACGGCGGAACCTGGGGCGTCCAGCCCGATCATGCTGCCCGAATTCGGCACATGAGCGGTGATCAGGGCGCCGTCGAGGTCGACATCCGCGAGGAAGCGCTTGTAGCGGCGGACGAGGCGGCCTTGCCGAAGGGGGGTGGGGAAGAGCATCTTGAGCCCTACGTTAAAGCGCACCCCCTCCGTCCGGCAAGCCCGCCGGTCCAGCCGCTCACGCCCCAATCGAGAACGGAGCCGACTCCGCATGTCCACGCCCTCCATCGCCGCCACCACGCCGAACCCGACCGCCGCCGTCCTCATCATCGGCAACGAGATCCTGTCGGGCCGCACCAAGGACGCCAACCTGCCGTACATCGCGGAGAAGCTGGCCGGAATCGGCATCCGCCTGCGCGAGGCGCGCGTCGTCCCCGACCTGGAGGAGGAGATCATCGCGGCGCTGGACGCCCTGCGCGGACGCTACGGCCATGTCTTCACCACGGGCGGCATCGGCCCGACCCACGACGACATCACCTCGGCCTGCGTCGCCAAGGCCTTCGGCGTTCCGCTGGAACGCAACGCGGAGGCCGTCGCCCGGCTGGAGCGCCATTACGGCGACCCGTCGAAGCTGAACGAGGCGCGGCTGCGCATGGCCAACATCCCGGCGGGCGCCACCCTGATCGACAACCCCATCAGCGCCGCGCCGGGATTCCGGATCGGCAACGTCTATGTGATGGCGGGCGTGCCCAACATCATGCAGGCGATGCTGGACGGCATCCTGCCGCAGTTGGAAGGCGGACCGGAATTGCACGCCCGCACGGTCGCCTGCGCGCTGGCCGAGGGGCAGATCGCCGCCGATCTGGGGGCGCTGCAGGACCGCTATCCGGACCTGGAGATCGGCAGCTATCCGTATTTCCGGAACGGCTTCTTCGGCGTCAGCCTCGTGTTGCGGGGCACCGACGAGACCCGCGTGTCGGCGGCCACGGAGGAACTGGCGGGCATCGTCCTGCGCTTGGGCGGTACGCCGAACGTCACGGTGGGAACCAAAGGCTAGGGGGATTTCTACGACGCTAAGCCATGCAAGGTCATATTGTCGCCGCCGCGGGCAATTCTATGTTGATGAGTGGGACGTGTTGGCCATGAAAAGTCGCGCCATGAAACCCTTTGAAAAAGCGGCGATCCTGTTCTTGCTGAAACACCTTGCATCCGGCGTGGCCGGGGCTGTCGTTCTGGCGACGGGACTCTTGATTTTCGATGTCGCCAATCTGGCGACCCTGATCGGAAGCAGCGATCATGGCATCGTCGCCACGTTCATGCTGTACGCCAGCCTCATCCTCACCTTCGGCAGCGTGGCGATGGGCATCGGCATCATGACCCTGAACGAGGACACGCGGCCCTGAACCACACGCGGCCCTGAACCGCCCTGGCGAAGGCCGGGGGGTGGGGTTGATGGCGGGACGTGTGCGGACTGCTCAGAACGGCCCGAAGGCGTCGTACGCCCAGACCAGCGCCAGGATGGCGGCGATCCAGACCGCCGCATAGGGCAGCCAGGTTCCACGGTTGCGCCTCAAGACGCCGGGAACGATCAGCAAGGCGATCATCAGCAGACTCACCAGGCCCAGCCAATTGATCGATTCCAAACTCACCTCCGTTGAACGCCAGGGTTGCGGGGGATTTTTGCGTGTCCTACGCCCGAAACGCGCTGCATCCTTGACCAAACGCCCGCCGATTGTCTAAGTCAATCCGGCGGAACGGCAGGCTGCATACACTGATATGCAACTCCGGCGGGCGGGGGCAACCCGTTCTCCGAACCGATCCGCCGATGGTGCGCGGGCGTGGCGGAATCGGTAGACGCAAGGGACTTAAAATCCCTCGCCTTTTGGTATGCGGGTTCGAGTCCCGCCGCCCGCACCACACATTCAACAGTCATGACGTTCCCGGTCCCGCACGTTTCCTTCGGCCAAGCCGAAGGCAGGCCGACGGCCATGGACCCGCTTTCGAGAGGCCGGGGCCTTTGCATTCCGCCTGTATTCGCAGATGCGACATGCCGGCTTCCCGCCACCCTGAACAATAAAGCGCTCCGGGAAACGGCTTCTCCAAATAGAGGCGCCAACAATCGTCTGCCCAATTTGTCATCAAATGGTGCGCCGACCTTTCCTCCGGCAAGCGGAGTTGATATTCACTCGCAATGTCAGTGGCGGGTCTGGTGCGGTATCGACGAATTTGTTCTGCGGATTACCGCCCAGCCGGTTGCCAACACATCGCAATTCGGGCATGGTCATTCCAGAAGCATCGCAATCCGATAAACAAACCGCTGGAGGCAGGACGTGAAGGGCGATCCGCAGGTCATTACCCATCTGAACAAGATCCTGACCAACGAACTGACGGCGATCAATCAGTACTTCCTGCATGCCCGCATGCTGAAGAACTGGGGCCTGAAGCGCATTGCGCACAAGATCTACGAAGAATCCATCGACGAGATGAAGCACGCCGACAAGGTGATCGAGCGCATCCTGTTCCTGGAAGGTCTCCCGAACCTTCAGGACCTGGGCAAGCTGATGATCGGCGAGGACGTGCCGGAGATTCTCGGCAACGATCTGAAGGTCGAGCACAAGGCTCGCGCCGACCTGATCGACGCCATCACGCTGTGCGAGCAGGTTCGCGACTACGAGACCCGCGCGCAGCTCACCGTGCTGCTCGACGATACCGAAGAGCACATCGATTGGATCGAGACGCAGCTCGACCTGATTCAGCGCGTGGGCGTCGTCGCCTACCAACAGGAGCAGATCTACGGCGAGAGCTGAGCCTTCCGAGGCCGGTCGAGGGGGTGTGGCTTTTGGGCCGCGCCCCCGACGCCTTTTGCGTTGCGCGGGGGGCGCGGCGCGGGCGTGGCAACGCCTTGTTAACCATGTTGGCGTAGCTTGCGGGTTTCCGCTTCAGTTTGTACGGGAACCGCCATCATGCTCTCCATCATGTCCCTGCAGGTTGACGATCTGACGCCGGAGGAAAACGCCGCCGTCGCGCGCGCTTATCTTGCGGCGCTGGACAGCAGCGATCTGGATCAGGGCGATCATGACAACGCCTTCGAACGGGCGCTGGAGACGCTGCGCGGTTATCGTCCCGGCCTGCCGCCGAACGTCGCCGCGGCGGAGCTTGAGCTTCTGCTGGCTTCCCTGCCGGCGACCGTCTCCGTTCCGCAGGAATCCGCCCTGGCGTGAGGCGCGCCCGGCGCCGCATCCTCGGCCCATGAAAAAGGCCCGCTCCGGTTCGCCGGGGCGGGCCTTTTCGTTGGCTGGCAGGGAATGGCGGCCGGGGTTGGCCGATCACGGGCCGTTGGTCAAAGGCCGCCGGTCAAAGGCCCGTCTGGGGCTTGCCGGTGTCCGCCGTCTTGGTCACGCCGGGGTCGATGAGGGGCTGAAGGGCCGGGGCGATGCTCTTCAGAAGCTGGGCGGGCAGGGCGCTGGTGAAGCGGTAGTTGTCGGCTTCCGGCCCCTGGACGAAGGCGGTCATGGTGCCGAAGAAGCGGTCGCCGATATAGAAGGCGAAGGTCGCCGTCCGGTTCACCGCCCGCGACTCGATCAGGTGCCCGCCGGGGCCGTAGCGGTCCAGCCGGTGGTCGCCCGTGCCGGTCTTGCCGCCGATCGGGATGATCTCACCCGACGAGTCGCGGAAGGAGCCCCAGACGCGCTTGGCCGTCCCGTTCTGCGCCACGTCGGTCAGCGCCTTGCGCAGGGTGGCCGCCACCTCCGCCTTCATCACGCGCTGGCCGCGCATCTCGCCCAGCCCCACGATGGCTTCGTAGGGGGTGCCGGCGGCGAAGTGCAGCTTGCGCACGCGCACGGTCGGCTGGCGCACGCCGTCGTTCTGGATGATGCCCACCAGTTCCGCCAGGGCGGCGGGGCGGTCGGCGGAGCTGCCGATGGCGGTGGCGAAGGACGGCACCAGCGTTTCGAAGGGATAGCCGAGCTTGCGCCACTGCTCGGTGATGCGCTGGAAGGCTTCCTCCTCCAGCCCGATGCGGATGCGGGTGTTCTGCGCCGACTGCCCCTTCTTGAACAGCCAGCGGTAGCTTTCCTGGCGCTCCTGCACGCTGGCCTCCAGCACCTCATGCCGCTTGGCGTCGGGGCGCTTCTGCAGGTAGGAGACCAGCCACAGCTCCAGCGGATGGACGCGGGCCAGATAGCCGAGGTCGTTCAGCGGGAACTTGTCCGGCCCGTACTTGCCGTAGAGCGCCGCGATGTCGCCGTCGTCCAGCTTGGCGTCGGGCAGGCGGGCGCGCAGGAAGGCGCCGAACTCCTTCAGCCCGGCTTGCGGACGGACGGTGCGGAAGATGACGGACAGGCGGTGCGGCATGGGGCGCGACCGGCTGGCCAGCATGTTCAGCATCGCGTCCGGCGTGTGCTTGCGGTAGCTGTTGTAGAAGCGGTTCAGGAAGTCGCTGCCTTCCTTGTCGGCGAAGCGGGCCAGATAGGCCTGGCGGGCGGGATGGTCGGGGTTGTGCAGGATGTCCGTGCTGTCGTCGCCGCCTTCGGCCATGTAGAACTGCACGATGTCGCGCATCATGCGGATGAAGGGCAGGTTGACCGAATGGCGCAGCGACTCGGTCACGGTCAGGATGCTGCCGTTGTCCTTGCTGTTGAAGTTCACGAAGCTGTGCAGCCCGCCGCCGGTGAAGAAGGCCTCGCCGGGGTTCGCCGAATAGCGGCGCTCCATGGCCGCGTCCAGCATGGCGCCGAGTCCGCGGTTGCCGGAGGTCGCCAGCCAGCTCGCCGCCCAGCGCGTCAGGTTGTCGGACGCCTCCTCCTGCACGTCGGCGAGGAAGTCCTTGGGCAGATGGGCGTAGCGGGTGTGCAGTTCCGCCACGATCTCCAGATAGGTGGCCAGCGTGCGCAGCTTCGCCGTGGAACCGAGGTCGAGCTTGGCGCCCTCGTTGATGTCCAGCGGCTGGTCGAGGTTGTCGGCCTGGACGCGCAGGTAGTTGGCGTCCGTTCCCCGCTCGTACAGCGTGACGGAGTAGATGACCTTGGACAGGTCGTTGCCCTTCACGTCCAGCAGCCGTTCGCCGGTCAGCCCCATCTGGGCGGCGAAGGCCGGGTCGCCCAGCTTCGCCAGCACCTCCACCACCCGCTGCTGCGCGGGGGCGTCGAGCGTCGATTCGGCGGTCAGGTCGATGCGGTCGAGCTGGTAGAGGCTGGGCACGCCGAGCATGGACAGAAGCCGCGCGCGGATGGCGTTGGGGGCCTTCTGCTCGACGAAATTGGCGGTCTGGGCCTGGGGCGGGTCCTCCCGGAACTTCAGCGTCAGGCCCAGAGCGGCGTCGCGCAGCGCCGTGTCGATCACGCCCGCGTTGTGCAGCACGCGCAGGTGGCTGTCGGCCAGCCGCTCCAGCGCCTGCCGGTCCTGGATCAGGTAATAGGAGGGACGGCGCTGGGCCAGCAGAAGGCTCAGCACCTGCTTGTAGGCCAGCGCCTTCACTTGCAGGGCGCGGGCGTCGGCGGGCTCCTCCGACAGCACCTTCTCCGCGATGGCGAGGTCGGTGCCGAACCAGGCCCACAGCCCGTCGCCCAGCCCGTTCACCTCGCCGAAGCCGGGCCGTCCCGTCAAGGGGGTGGAGTTCAGGTAGTCGATCAGGATGCGGCGGCGGTGGGCGCCGGTGTCCTCGCCGTCCAGGTAGGCGCGCGTGCTGGCCGAGATCATCTGGCGCAGCTTCTCCGTGGCGCCGCTGGTCTGGCCGTCCGGGGAGTGGCGGTACTTCTCGATCTGGGTCGCCAGGGTGGAGCCGCCGGGGGAGCGCTGGCCCGGCTTGATCCACTGCACCGGCAGCATCGCCACGGCGCCGGCGAAACGGTCCCATTCCACGGCGGGGTTGCGGCGCGGCTCGTCCTCGTTCAGCAGTTCACGGTTCTCGATGAACAGCAGCGTGTTGGCAACCAGCGGCGGCACGTCCTCGAACTTGGCGAAGACCCGCTCGGGATAGCGGGCGGAGAACAGCGCGGTGCCGTTGCGGTCCAGCAGGGTCAGGCCGGCGCGCGTCTTCTCGTGGTAGATCGGGAAGCCGCCCGCGGCCATGAAGCGGTCGAGCGTGGGCGACAGATGCGCCTGCATCTCCACCGCATACATGTCCGACGTCAGCGAACGCAGGTAGCCGGGCAGCCCGACATAGCCCATCCGCTCGTTGTAGGGACCCTGGGTGGGATGGCGCGCGGCGGGGTTCGGCCCCTCGCGCAGCGTGTAGGTCATGTCCTTGGCGTAGTCGGCGAGCAGGCGGGCCTGCAACCGCGACGTGCGGATCTCCTCCTGCGCCAGAAGGGCGCCGCCCCCCAGCGTCGCCGCCAGCGTCACACCCCAGATCGCACGCCGCAACCACAACCGTGTCATGTCCGGCTCCAGCCATGACCGCGGGCGACACCCGCGAATTGGTTAAAATGCTTGGCAAAAAGGCCAAGCGATATGGCCGGAATGTAGAGGCGCCTTGGTTAACAACCGGTGTAATCCCCTGTCCGGGAGGGGTGCGATCCGGCCTCGAAATCGGTGTAACTCAAATTCGCAGGAAGCCGTGGCGGCGCAGCCACAAATGCTCCCCTCGGTTGTGTGGTTAATGTGTGTGACCGGGGCGCCGCCGGCAAGACCGTTAACGTCGAGCCGGCGGCGGAGAAGGAGCGGGCGTCAGGCGCCCAGCAACTCCTTCGCCTTGGCGGCCAGATCGGACAGAGGAACTTCGACCTGCTCACCCTTCACCAGATGCTTCAGCGTCGCCGTGCCGCGCGCCTTCTCGTCGGAGCCCATCAGGACGACCAGCGGGATGCCCGCCTTGTCGGCGTACTTCATCTGCTTGGCGAGCTTGCCGCCGTCGAGCTGGATTTCGGTGTTGATGCCCGCGGCCCGCAGCGCCGTCGCCAGACCGTAGTAGTCGGCGGACAGGGCCGGGTCCATCTGGGTCACCAGGACCTGGGCGGTGGCGCCGCCGTCCTTGATGATGCCGGCTTCCATCAACTGGTAGAACAGCCGCGTCGCGCCGATGGAGATGCCGACGCCCGGCAGCTTCGACTTGGTGTAGTGGCTGGCGAGGTTGTCGTAGCGCCCGCCGGAGCACACGCTGCCGATGCCCGGATGGTCGTTCAGGAAGGTCTCGTAGACCGTGCCGGTGTAGTAGTCGAGCCCGCGCGCGATGGCGAGGTTGATGCGCACGATGCCGTCCGGCACCTGGAAGGCCTTCAGCCCCTCGACGACGGTGGTCAGTTCCGACACGCCTTGGCGGAAGGTCTCGTTGTCGATTCCCAGCGCGTTGAGAGCAGCGAGCGTCTCCTCGTTCGTGCCCTTGGCGTCGATCAGGGACAGGATCGTCTCCGCCGCCTCCGTGGTCATGCCGAGGCCGGTCAGGCTGTCGCGCACCTTGTCGCGGCCGATCTTGTCCAGCTTGTCGATCTCGCGCAGGACCAGGACGCGCTTCTCCGCGTCGTCCACGCCCAGCCCGTCCAGCAGGCCCAGCAGGACCTTGCGGTTGTTCACGTTGATCGTGAAGCCGCCGAAGTCCAGCTCGCGGAAGACGTGGTAGATGACCGCCGGGATCTCCGCGTCGTAGTGCGGGGACAGGCTGTCCTTGCCGATCACGTCGATGTCGCACTGGTAAAATTCGCGGAAGCGCCCGCGCTGCGCCCGCTCCCCGCGGTAGACGCGCTGGATCTGGTAGCGGCGGAAGGGGAAGGCGAGGTCGCGCTCATGCTCCGCCACGTAGCGGGCGAGCGGGACGGTCAGGTCGAAGCGCAGCGCGATGTCCGGCTTGTTCCCCTGCTGGAGGGCGCCGGTGGACTGCACGAAATAGACCTGCTTCTCCGTCTCGCCGCCGGACTTGGTCAGCAGGGTGTCCACCGTCTCGAACACCGGGGTTTCCACCGGCACGAAGCCGAACCGCTCGTAGCCGCGGCGGATGGTGTCGAGAAGACGCTGGAAGGCGACCTGCTGGCGCGGCAGCAGTTCCATCGTTCCGGGTGGGGTGCGGGGGGTAATGAGGCTCATCGGCGCGGGTCCGGCTTCGAATGTCCCTGGGGAATCGGCTAGGGTTCTAGCGGCTTTCACCGGTCCCGTCATCCATGCAGTGGCCGGTTACCGTTGAGCGGGGGGCCGTAAGGGGCTAGAACTCCGGCGATCCTCCCCCTTCCGCGCCCGGAGCCGCCATGCCCACCGACCGTCTCGTCCTTCGCCGTCCCGACGACTGGCATGTGCACCTGCGCGACGGCGCCATGCTGAAGGCGGTGCTGCCCTTCACCGCCCGCCAGTTCGGCCGCGCCATCATCATGCCGAACCTGAAGCCGCCGGTGACGAGGACCGCCGACGCCGTGGCCTATCGGGAGCGCATCCTGGCGGCCCTGCCGGAGGGCCACTCCTTCACGCCGCTGATGACCGCCTATCTGACGGACGGCACCGACGCCGACGATCTGGCCGAGGGCTTCGAGGACGGCGTCTTCGCCGCGGCGAAGCTCTATCCGGCCAACGCCACCACCAACAGCGCCCATGGCGTGACCGACCTCGGCAAGATCGCGCCGGTGCTGGAGCGCATGGCGGAGGTCGGCATGCCGTTGCTGATCCATGGCGAGGTGACCGACGCGGACGTGGACATCTTCGACCGCGAGGCCGTCTTCATCGAGCGCACCCTCGCTCCGCTGCTGGAGCGCTACAAGGCGCTGCGCGTGGTTCTGGAGCACGCGACCACAGCGGAGGCCGTGGCCTTCGTGCGCGAACACGCGGCTTCGGGCCGGGTGGGGGCGACCATCACGGCGCACCATCTGCTGATCAACCGCAGCCACCTGTTCGCCGGGGGCATCCGCCCGCACCTCTACTGCCTGCCCATCGCCAAGTGCGAGACGCACCGCGTGGCCCTGGTCGAGGCCGCGACGTCGGGCGAGGGTCCGTTCTTCCTGGGCACCGACACCGCCCCGCACGCGGTGACCGCGAAGGAGAGCGCCTGCGGCTGCGCCGGCTGCTTCACCGCCGCCAACGCCCTGGAACTCTACGCCGAAGCCTTCGAGGAGGCGGGCGCGCTGGACAAGCTGGAAGCCTTCGCCAGCCTGAACGGCCCGCGCTTCTACGGCCTGCCGGCCAACGAGGACAAGGTGGTTCTGGAGCGCTCCCCCTCCACCGCGCCGGACATCGTCCTGACCGCCGACGGCGAGGCCGTTCTGCCCTTCCGCAGCGGCGAGGCGACCCGCTGGACCTTCGCCGGGGCCGCCTGAGGTCAGTCCCCGGCGCCCGGAAGGGCGTCGGACAGGGCCGGGAGCGGAGCCCGGCCCGCCGCCGTGTCGAGCTGTCCATCCAGCGCCCGACGCAGGGCGGCGACCTCCTCGCGAAGGCTCCGCAGCTCCTCGACCACATGGTGGGATTCGCTGAGGATGGCGTCCCCGACCTCCTTGGTTTCCTGGTCGTGCAGGGATTGCAGAGCGTTCACGATCACCGCGACGAACAGGTTCAGCATCGTGAAGGTGGCGGCCAGGATGAAGGGAAGGAAGAAGGTCCAGGCGTAGGGATAGACCTCCATCACCGGGCGCACGATGCCCATCGACCAGCTTTCCAGCGTCATGATCTGGAACAGCGAATAGAGCGACGCGCCAAGCGTGCCGAACCACTCCGGGAAGTCCGCGCCGAACAGTTTCGTCGCCATCACCCCGGCCACATAGAACAGCAGGCATTGCAGAAGGACGATCATCGCCAGTCCGGGCAGCGAGGACACCAGGGCGTGGACGATCATCCGCAGCCGCGGCATGACGGTGATGAGGCGGAAGATGCGCAGCACGCGCAGGGTGCGCAAAACCGTGAAGCCGGGGCTGACCGGGGCCAGCGCGACCATGACCACCACGAAATCGAACAGGTTCCATCCGTCGCGGAAGAAGGAGCGTCCGCGGCAGGCGATGCGCACGGCCAGTTCCACGGCGAAGACGGCAAGGATCGCGCTGTCGAGCGCGCCGAGCAGCGGCCCGATGGCGTCGGACACGGTGGGGGACGTGTCCAGCCCCAGCACGGTCGCGTTCAGCAGGATCAGCCCGAAGATGGCCTTCTGGCCCCGCTCGCTTTCGATCCAGGTTGCAGCCTGCACCAACGGGCCGGTCGAGGCGGCGCGCTGCTCCATATCCTTTCCCTCCAGTATCGCCGGGTTATCGTGCGGCGCGGCACCACTATAGGTGATGCGGGGAGGGCGGTTGCGGTGGAAATGCCCGGGACGGGGCGCATCTGACTCCAGTCCGGTGCTCCGGAATGGAGCAAATCCACCTTGAGGCCGATGGATTAGAACAGGCTTCCCTGGGTGGGCGGACGGTTCGGCTTCTTCGGCTCCGCTTTCGGTCTGGCAGGTCTGGGCTTCGGCTCCGGCGCGGCGGCGGGCGGGGCCTCCACGAGTGGCCCGCCGTCCACCGTCGCGGCGGCCCGGCCGTCGGCGAAGACCAGCGACACCGCCAGTCCCGGCGTGGCCTGGGCGGCGCTGGTCAGCGGCTTGCCGTCGCCGGATTGCACCAGGGCGAAGCCGCGCTCCAGGACGCCCTTGTAAGAATAGCTTTCCAGAAGCTGCCCCACCGCCGTCAGCTTCGCCGCGCGCTCCTCCACCGCCTTGCCGTAGCTGCGGTCCAGCCGGGGCGTCAGGTCGGACAGGCGGCGGCTGCCGTCGCCGAACTTCACCCGGATCGGGCCGAGCGTCAGACGCCCGCTCACCCGCTCATATTGACCCCGCGCGGCGACGACGGCGTGGCGCAGCGCGCCGTCCAGCGCGCGGGACTCTGACGCCAGCCGCTGCCCGGCCTCCGCCAGCTTCTCGCGCGGGTGGCGCAGCGTGGCGCCCAGCTCGTTCAGGCGGGTGCGGCGGCGGTCGAGCAGGGCGGCGGCGGCCAGCGTCAGCCGCTCCGCCCGGTCGTCCAGCCGCTGGGCATGGCTTTCCAGCAACGCGCGCGGGTCGCCCAGCCCGCGGGCCAGCCCTTCCACCCGCGTCCGCCGCTCGGCCAGCAGGCGGGTGGCGGCGCCGACCATGCGCCGTTCGTCGTCCAGCACCTGGGCCAGCAACTCCGCCCGCACCGGCACGGCCATCTCCGCCGCCGCGGTGGGGGTGGGGGCGCGGCGGTCGGACGCGAAGTCGATCAGGGTGGTGTCCGTCTCGTGCCCGACCGCGGAGATCAGCGGGATGCGGCTGGCCGCCGCCGCGCGGACCACATTCTCCTCGTTGAAGGCCATCAGGTCCTCCAGCGAGCCGCCGCCGCGCGCCACGATCAGCAGGTCCGGGCGCGGCACCGGGCCGCCGGGCGCGATGCGGTTGAAGCCCTCGATCGCCGCGGTGACCTCCGCCGCCGCCCGCTCTCCCTGAACGGCGACCGGCCAGAGCAGGACCCGGCGCGGAAAGCGGTCGTGCAGCCGGTGCAGGATGTCGCGGATGACCGCCCCGGTGGGGGAGGTGACGACGCCGATCACGTCGGGCAGGAAGGGGATGGGCTTCTTGCGCTCCGCGTCGAACAGCCCCTCCGCCGCGAGGCGCTTCTTGCGCTCCTCCAGCATCTTCAGGAGCGCGCCCTCGCCGGCCAGCTCCATCGACTCGATGATGAGCTGGTATTGCGAGCGGCCCGGGTAGGTCGTCATGCGCCCGGTGACGATGACCTCCAGCCCCTCCGCCGGCTGGATGGCCAGCTTCGACGCGGTGCCGCGCCAGCACACCGCCTCGATCACCGCCGTGTCGTCCTTCAGGCGGAGGTAGCAGTGGCCGGAGCTGTGCCGCTTGGGCTGGGAGATCTCGCCGCGCACGCGGACGAAGCCGAACTCCTCCTCGATGCTGCGCTTCAGGCGCCGGGCGAGATCGCCCACCGAGAATTCGGGCAGGTTCGAACCGGGGCGCGGTTCGGGGGCGATCAGAGGCGAGGTCATATCAAGGTCTTGAGTCATGGCGGCACCATGATACAAGGCGCGGTGTCGGCAACAAGCGTGGAAGGACGGGGTGCCATGAATGTCCTGGTGGTCGGGTCGGGTGGGCGCGAACATGCGCTGTGCTGGGCCATTCAGAACTCGCCGCTGTGCGACACGCTCTACTGCGCGCCGGGCAACGCCGGCATCGCGGACGTGGCCGAATGCGTCGCCATCGGCGCGGAGGATGTGGACGCCCTGGTCCACTTCGCCCAGGACAAGGCCATCGACTTCGTGGTCGTCGGGCCGGAAGGGCCCCTGGTGCTGGGCCTCGTGGACAAGCTGACCGCCATCGGCATCAAGGCCTTCGGCCCCAGCGCGGCGGCGGCGGAGCTTGAGGGCTCCAAGGGCTTCATGAAGGACATCCTGGCCAAGTACGGCGTGCCGACCGCCGCCTATGGCCGCTTCAAGGATGTCGAGGCCGCCAAGGATTTCGTGCGCCAGAACGGCGCTCCCATCGTGGTCAAGGCCGACGGGCTGGCCGCCGGCAAGGGCGTGACCGTCGCCCGCACCCAGGAGGAAGCCTTCGCCGCCATCGACGAGGCTCTGGTCGAAGGCCGCTTCGGCGCCGCCGGGGCCGAGGTGGTGGTCGAGGAATTCCTGGACGGCGAGGAGGTCAGCTTCTTCGCCCTGTGCGACGGCGAGTCGGCCCTGCCGCTGGCGTCGGCCCAGGACCACAAGGCGGTGGGCGACGGCGACACCGGTCCGAACACCGGCGGCATGGGCGCCTATTCCCCGGCCCCGGCGCTGACCCCCGACCTCCAGGCCCGCGTGATGCGCGAGATCGTCGAGCCGACCGTCAAGGGCATGGCGGCGGAGGGGCGTCCCTTCAAGGGCGTGCTGTTCGCCGGCCTGATGATCGTGAAGGACGCCGATGGAAATCCGGTGCCGAAGACGCTGGAATTCAACGTCCGCTTCGGCGACCCGGAATGCCAGACGCTGATGATGCGCCTGAAGTCCGACGCGCTGGCCGCCTTGATCGCGGCGGCGGACGGCCAGTTGAAGCACATCGACCTGCGCTGGTACGACGAGACGGCCCTGTGCGTCGTCATGGCCGCCAACGGCTACCCCGGCGATTACGTGAAGAACACGGAGATCAAGGGCTTCGACGCCGCCAACGCGGTGGAGGGCGTGACCGTCTTCCACGCCGGCACGAAGCTGGCGGACGATGGGCGGGTGCTGTCCACCGGCGGGCGAGTCCTGGGCGTGACCGCCAAGGCCCCGACCGTGGCCGAGGCGCAGAAGCGCGCCTATCAGGGCGTGGATGCGCTGGACTGGCCGGACGGCTTCTGCCGCCGCGACATCGGCTGGCGCGCGGTGGGGCGCTGACGGGGCCCCGCTTTGACGCTATATAGATAAGGATGGCGACGGCGCTCCAACTGCCGGCTGGCGTTTCAGCCGAAGACATCAAGGCCCTGGCATCCCGTTATGGAGCCAGGAACTTGCGTGTCTTCGGTTCTCGTGCGTTGGGGCGGGCGCGCCCCGACAGCGATCTGGACCTTCTGGTGGAATTGGAACCGGGGCGGGATCTGTTCGATCTGATCGAGTTGAAGCACGCTTTGGAGGAACGGACAGGCGCCGCCGTTGACGTGGTGACCGAGGGCGGACTGTCGCCTTACATGCGCGAAGGCATTCTTCAAACGGCGCGATCCCTGTGAACGGTGACCGTGCCTATCTGGAGCATATTCGCGAGTCGATCCGACGTGTGATGGAGTACACGGCAACCGGGCGCGACGACTTTTTCGCCCGCACGCTCCTTCAGGACGGTGTCATCCGCAATCTGGAGATCATCGGCGAAGCGACGAAGAAGCTGTCGCCGGAACTGCGGTCGCGATATCCCGATTTGCCATGGAAGAATATGGCGGCGTTGCGCGATGTGCTGATCCACAACTACCTGGGTGTCGATCTGAGCATCGTGTGGGACGTGGTTGTGCACCGGCTTCCGGGTGTGGACCGCCGGATCGCGGACATCCTAGGCGACTTTGAAGAAGACCCTACCGCCGCCCCCTGAAGAACCCCCTCAGCATCTCCCCCGCCCGCGTCTCGTCGATGCCGCCGTAGACGTCCGGGGCGTGGTGGCAGGTGGGCTGGTGGTAGAAGCGGGGGCCGTGCTCCACACCGCCGCCCTTGGGGTCGTAGGCGCCGAAATAGACCCGCCGCAGCCGGGCGAAGCTGATCGCCGCCGCGCACAGCGCGCAGGGCTCCAGGGTCACATACAGGTCCAGACCCGGCAGGCGCGGCTCGCCGAGCGCTGTGCAGGCGGCGCGGATCGCCAGGACCTCGGCGTGGGCGGTGGGGTCGTTCAATTCCTCCGTCCGGTTGCCGGCGCGGGCTAGCACGGCGCCGGTCGCCGGATCGACCACGACCGCGCCCACAGGCACCTCTCCGCGGGAAGCGGCGGCTTCGGCCTCCTGGAAGGCGATGTCCATGGGGGAGGGGGGGCGGCTCATGCGGGGCACCCTGCCCGGCGGTCCCTGTTTTCGTCAAGCGGCGGAACGCCCTCCGGTGTTGTTAAGCATCGGACGGAACAGGGAGGATTGTCATGAGCAACCATGTCTACAAGAAGGTGGAAATCGTCGGCACCGCCGAGACCTCCATCGACGACGCCATCCGCAACGGGATCGAGCGGGCGGCCAAGACGCTGAAGAACGTGGACTGGTTCGAGGTGGGCGAGATCCGCGGCCATGTCAGCGGCGGCAAGGTCGCCCATTTCCAGGTCGTGATGAAGGTCGGCTTCCGCCTTGAAGAATAAAGGCGAAGAATAACGGCGGGGACCCCGTGCCGTGGGTTGCGGGCGGGGCTTGCAAGCCCTATGGTCCGTGCCCATGGACACCCCCGATTTCGACCATTCCGAACCCATGCCCGGCGCCGCCGATGCGGACGCGGGCGAGCCCGATGCCGGCGAGCGCATCGCCAAGCGGCTGGCGCGCGCGGGCCTGTGCTCGCGCCGCGACGCCGAGCGCTGGATCACCGACGGCCGCGTCGCCGTCAACGGCACGACCCTGGACAGCCCGGCCTGCGTCGTGCGGCCCGGCGACGTCGTGCAGGTGGACGGCAAGGTCATTCCGGAGCCGGAGCCGGCCCGCATGTGGCGCTATTACAAGCCGTCCGGGCTGGTCACCACCGCCCGCGACGAGAAGGGCCGCACCACCGTCTTCGAACGGCTGCCGCCGGACATGCCGCGCGTCATCTCGGTCGGGCGGCTCGACCTGACGACCGAAGGGCTGTTGCTGCTGACCAACGACGGCGAACTGGCCCGCTTCCTGGAGTTGCCGGCCACCGGCTGGACCCGCCGCTACCGCGTGCGCGTCTTCGGCGAGGTGGACGAGGTCAAGCTGGCCGAACTGGCGAAGGGGCCAACCATCGAGGGGGTGAAGTACGGTCCCATCGAAGCCGTCCTGGACCGCATCCAGGGCCGCAACGCCTGGCTGACCGTCAGCCTGAAGGAAGGCAAGAACCGCGAGATCCGCAAGGTGATGGAGGCTCTGGGCCTTCAGGTGAACCGGCTGATCCGCGTCGCCTACGGCCCCTTCCAGCTTGGCAAGCTGGAGGAGGGCACCGTCGAGGAAGTGCCGAAGCGCGTGGTGCGGGAGCAGGTGTCCCGCTTCTTCACCGGCGCCGACCCGGCGGAGGATGGCAAGGCCAAGGGCGCCGCCAAGACCGCCGCCAGAGGGGAGGGCGCCAAGGGCGAGGCCCCCAAGAGCCGCCCCGCCGCTCCGGCGAAGGCGTCCAAGCCGCGCGACGCCAAGGCCGGATGGGCCAAGGCGGAGCCGAAGGCCGCGTCCGACCGGCGCAGCCACTCCAAGCCGCATGATGCCAAGCCGCGCGACGCCAAACCGTATGACGCCAAGCCGCACAGCGCCAAAGGCGCCTCGGCGGGCTCCGCCCCTGGCAAACCCGCGGCCAAACCCGGCGGCAAGCCTGGAACGCTGACGCTGAAGGGCGGAAAGCCCGGCGGCGGCGGGAAGCCGGGGCCGAAGCCGCGCGGCGCGGGTGGTGCAGGCGGTGCCTCTGGGGGCGGCGCGTCCGGCGGTGGCGCGTCGGGTGGCCGGGGACCGGAGCGGACCCGTGCGGATCGTCGGCGGTAGGCACCGGGGGCGGCGGCTGGCCGCCCCGGCGGGGAGCGACACGCGGCCGACCACCGACCGCACCCGCGAATCCCTGTTCAACATCCTGGGCCACGCCGACTGGGGGCCGGACGGCGCCGACCTGCTGGAGGGCGCCGTCGTCGTGGACGCCTTCTGCGGCACCGGCGCGCTGGGGCTGGAAGCCCTGTCCCGCGGCGCCGCCCACGCCAGCTTCCTGGATGTGGGCCGCGCCGCTCTGGACGCCGTGCGCGCCAACGTCGCGGCGCTGGGGGAGGGTGCGAACGCCGCCGTCCTGCGTGCCGACGCCACCCGCCCGCCGGCGGCGGCCCGCCCCTGCACGCTGGCCTTTCTCGACCCGCCCTACGGCCAGGATCTGGCGCCGCGGGCGCTGGCGGGGCTGGCGAAGGCCGGCTGGCTGGCCCCCGGCGCGGTGCTGGTGGTGGAGGTCGCCGGGCGCGATCCGCTGCCCCTGCCGCCCGGCTTCACGGACCTGGACGAGCGCCGCTACGGCGACACCCGCATCCAGTTCCTGCGCTATCGGATTTCCGACGCGGTGCCGCCTCAGCCGTAGGTGAAGAAGGACGAGGAGACCTGCATCGGCGCGATCCCCGCCAGGATCAGCCGGTCGCCGCCCCCGAAGTCCAGCAGCGCGCTGCCCGAGCCGTCCGACCCCAGACGGTAGGTCATGTTGGACGCGATCTGGATGCGGTCGTTCTGCGCACCGCTGAAATCGGCGATGCGGTCCTGCCCGCCGCCGCGCGCGAAGACGAACAGGTCCGCCCCGGCGCCGCCCCACAGCGTGTCGTTGCCGGCATCGCCCCACAGCGTGTCGTTCCCCTCGTCCCCCATCAGCAGATCGGCGCCGGAGCCGCCGTGCAGGGCGTCGTTCCCCACCTGCCCGCGCAGCGTGTCGTTTCCGGCATCGCCCCACAGCAGATCGTTGCCCGCGCCGCCGAAAAGCTGGTCGTTGCCGCTCAGCCCGCTCAGCGTGTCGTTGCCGGCCCCGCCATGCAGGCTGTCGGCCCAGGTGTTTCCGGTCAGCGTCAGGTTCCGCGGGATCTCCACGATCTCGAAGGTCCGTCCGGTGAACTGCTCGGCGTAATAGTCGATGGAGTTCATGTAGTTGGGGCGCAGGGTCGGGGTCAGGTCCGACATGATGGTGCCGGTGGCGGCGAAATTGCCGTAGGTGGCGCCGCCCGCATACTCGTCGAAGGCGCCGATCATGTGGCCGAACTCGTGGGCCGCCAGTTCGTCCTGGTAATCGGGACCCCAATCGGTCTGGGTGCACCAGTTCAGCATGTCGCAACGCCCGTAGCTGTTGCTGACGTTCACGTTGTAGTGCTGATTCCCGGAGTTGACGAACTGGACGTCGAAGCGGATGGCGTAGCTGCCGGTGCCGTCCGACAGGCTGTACTTGTCGCCCCAGATCCCTTCGATCCCCTGCTCCCACACCTGCTTCATCGACCCGGGGTCGTCGCCGGTCAGGTGGATGCGGGTCTGCACGGTGAAGGCGGAGCCGTCGAAGGACAGGTCGTACTTCACGTCCCAGCCGAAGCCGCCGTCCGCGCGCGTTTCCGCGTAATTGATGGTCGCGGGGGCGAAGCTTGTGGGGACCGGTGCCGCGGGAGCCGACGCCAGCGTGCCGGCGTTGTTCCCGTAGGAATAGCTGATGGCCTGCGTCGTGGTGGTCTGCGTCCCGGAATTCTGCGTCCCGGCATTTTGCGGCGCGTTCTGGCGCATGGCACGCTTCATGGCACGATTCCCCTGGTTCGGTGCGTCTTGGGAGACATCATGCGGGCAGGATTGCAGGCTTTCTTGTGACCTTAACGTTCCCTTAACCTTTTTCCTAAGGTCGTAGGACACCCCTTACGGTCGGCGCGGCAACGCGAGGGGACCTTGGCCGGTCGGTCCTGTTGAGGCCTAGGACGAGCGGCGGCGGGCGCCGCATCCGGGGCGGGGCGGGTCATGATCAAGGATCTCTGGTACAAGAACGCGATCATCTACAACCTGTCGGTCGGCAGCTTCATGGACGCCGACGGGGACGGCATCGGCGATTTCCAGGGTTTGCAGCGCCGGCTGGATTATCTGCAGGGGCTGGGCGTGACCTGCCTCTGGCTGGGGCCGTTCCAGCCGTCGCCGATGAGGGATCACGGCTACGACGTCGCCGATTTCTACAACGTCGATCCACGCTACGGCACGTTGGGCGATTTCGTGGAATTCAGCCACGCCTGCAAGCAGCGCGGCATCCGCGTCATCATCGACCTCGTGGTCAACCACACCTCCGACCAGCACCCCTGGTTCCAGGCGGCGCGCAAGGACCCGGAGTCCCCCTATCGGAACTGGTACGTCTGGTCGGACAGGAAGCCGCCCGACGCCGACCAGGGAGTCGTCTTTCCGGGTGTGCAGGAAACGACCTGGACCTGGGACAAGGAAGCGCGCGCCTATTACTTCCACCGCTTCTACGAATTCCAGCCGGACCTGAACACCGCCAATCCGGAGGTGCAGGCCGAACTGCTGAAGATCATGGGCTTCTGGATCGAACTGGGCGTGTCGGGCTTCCGCATGGACGCCGTGCCCTTCGTCATCGCGTCCAAGGGGGCGGACGTGAAGAAGCCCAAACAGCAGTTCGACATGCTCCGCACCTTCCGGGAATTTGTGCAATGGCGGTGCGGCGACGCCGTTCTGCTGGCGGAAGCCAACGTGCTGCCGAACATCGACCAGGAGTATTTCGGCGACGACGGCGACCGCATGCACATGGTCTTCAACTTCCAGGTCAACCAGAACCTGTTCTACGCGCTGGCCACCGCGGACACGCGGCCCTTGGTCAAGGCGCTGGACGCAACCAGGGTGCCGCGCCCGGCCACCAACCAATGGGGCCTGTTCCTGCGCAACCATGACGAACTTGACCTTGGCCGCCTGACCGAGGCGCAGCGCAAGCGCGTGTTCGACGTCTTCGGGCCGGACAAGGACATGCAGGTGTACGGGCGCGGCATCCGCCGCCGGCTGGCCCCGATGATGCACGGCGACCGGCGGTGGCTGGAACTGGCCTACAGCCTTCTGTTCACGCTGCCCGGCACGCCGGTGCTGCGCTATGGCGACGAGATCGGCATGGGCGACGACCTGTCCCTGCCGGAGCGCGACTGCGCCCGCACCCCGATGCAGTGGTCGGACGAACCGCAGGGGGGCTTCACCAAGTCGGACGAGCCCGTGCTGCCCGTCATCAGCGGCGGAGCCTACGGCTACGAGCGGATCAACGCCGCCCACCAGCGCCGCGAGCCGACGGCCCTTCTGAACTGGACCGAGCGCATCATCCGCATGCGCAAGGAGTGCCCGGAAATCGGCTGGGGCGATTATCAGGTGCTTCCCACCGGCTCGCAGGCGGTGCTGGCGATCCGCTACGACTGGCGGAACAATTCGGTCGTGATGATCCACAATTTCGACGACCGGCCGCACGAGATCACGTTGGCGGTGGATGGCGAGGGCAAGTCGCCGCGGCTCGTCAACCTGCTGACCGAGGACCACGACGAACCCGACGAGGACGGGCGGCACCGTCTGGTGCTGGAGCCGTACGGCTACCGCTGGTACCGGCTGGGCGGGCTGGATTACCTGCTGCGCCGGACGGAGGAGTGAAGCGGTCTTGACATCGCCCGGCCCGGAGGCGGACTCTGGCGCCGCCGTCCCCATCCGGGGGCGGTCTGTCAGACGCTTGTTCTCAGGGCAGGGTGGAAATCCCGACCGGCGGTAGCCCCTCGCAAGAGGGGGAGCCCGCGAGCGCTCCCGGCCTTCGGGCGGGGAGGTCAGCAGATCCGGTGAAAAGCCGGAGCCGACGGTTACAGTCCGGATGGAAGAGGACGAGCCGGTCATCACCGTGCCCCGCGCTTGCCGTGGGCGCGCGTGCGGTGGCCTGCGACGGCGGTCCGCGGGAATTCCCCCCGCGCCGCCGGATGTCTCTTTGCGCCCTGATTCAGGCTCGCCCCAACCGGAGTGAGAACCGTGAATCAGACTTTTGCCAGCACCCAACCTTCCACCGGCCTTCTCGACCGCTTCGGCACCGCCGAAGAGCGGGTTGCCCGCGCCGTGGACGCCATCCGCAAGGGCGGCGGGGTCGTCGTCGTGGACGACGAGGACCGGGAGAACGAGGGCGACGTGATCTACGCCGCCGAGACCATCACCGCCGAGCAGATGGCCCTGCTGATCCGCGAAGGGTCGGGCATCGTCTGCCTGATCCTGACCGACGCGGACGCGCGCCGTCTGGACCTGCCGCCCATGGTGGGGGCCAACACCGCGCGCTTCGGCACCGCCTTCACCGTCTCCATCGAGGCGCGGGAGGGCGTGACGACCGGCGTGTCGGCGGTGGACCGGGTGACCACCATCCGCACCGCCATCGCCGACGGCTGCAAGCCCGAGGATCTGGCCCGGCCCGGCCATGTCTTCCCGATCCGTGCCCACGCCGGCGGCCTGTCCGCCCGGCGCGGCCACACGGAGGCCACCATCGAGCTGACCACCCTGGCCGGACGCCGCCCGGCGGGGGTGCTGTGCGAGGTGATGAACCCGGACGGCACCATGGCCCGCCTGCCGGAACTGGTGGCCTTCGCCGAACGCCACGGCATGCCGGTGGTGACCATCGAGGATCTGGTCGGGGCGATGCGCCTGCGCGCCGCCGCGTGACGGGTCAGGGCGGGCTGCGTTCGCGGACACAGCCCGCCCCCCTTTACCGCTTCCCTTTACCGTCGCCCGAACAGCCGTTCGATGTCGGACAGTTTCAGTTCCACGTAGGTGGGGCGCCCGTGGTTGCATTGGCCGCTGTGGGGGGTGGCCTCCATCTGGCGCAGCAGGGCGTTCATCTCCTCCACGCTCAAGGACCGCCCGGCGCGGACGGAGCCGTGGCAGGCCATGGTGCCGCACACCGCCTCCAGCCGCTCCTTCAGCGACAGCGCGTCGCCCAGCTCCGCCAGTTCCTCGGCAAGGTCGCGGACGAGGCTCTTGACGTCGCTCTGGCCCAGAAGGGCAGGCACCTCGCGCACCAGGACGCAGCCGGGGCCGAAGCCCTCCACCATCAGACCCAACTCGGCCAGTTCGGCGGCGCGGCCCAGCAGGCGGTTGGCGGAGGGTTCGTCCAGTTCCACCAGTTCGGGGATCAGAAGGGCCTGCCGCTTCACCCCACCCTCCAGAAGGGCAGCCTTCATCCGCTCATAGACCAGCCGCTCGTGCGCGGCGTGCTGGTCCACGATGACGATGCCCTCGGTGGTCTGGGCGACGATGTAGGTGTTGTGGACCTGCGCGCGGGCGGCGCCCAGCGGGTGGCTGTCGAGCGGCGGAGCGGAAGCGGCGGCTTGCGCCGTGTAGTCCGGCGGACGCGCGGCGGGCGCGGCCTGCCAGCCGGCGAGGCGGCCCTGCAAGGGGGGAAGCGGCGCCTGATGGGGCGCCTGGAAGGCGGTCGCCCGGTCGGCCAGCCCGCGCGGCACGGCGGAGCCGTAGCTGCCGCCCCAGGATTGCACGGGATTGCGGTAGGGCAGGGGAGAAGGCTGAGGCGGAGCGGTTCCGTCCGTCTCCGTCCCGCCGTCCGGGCGGAGCGCGCCCAGCGTCGCCAGCCCCACGGTGGTGGAGGCGCGGTGCCCGGCCTCGGCCAGGGCGTGCTTCAGAGCGCCGACGATCAGCCCGCGCACCAGCCCTTGGTCCCGGAAGCGCACCTCCGCCTTGGCGGGATGGACGTTCACGTCCACCTCCTGCGGGTCGAGGTCGAGGAACAGCGCCAGCATGGGGTGGCGGTCGCGCGGCAGGAAATCGGCGTAGGCCGCCCGCACCGCGCCGACCATCAGCTTGTCCCGCACCGGGCGGCCGTTGACGAACAGGTGCTGGTGGCGGGCGGTGGGGCGGTGCAGGGTGGGCAGGCCGATCCAGCCGGCCAGCGTCACCCCCTCCCGCGCGGCCTGGACCGGCACGGCGTTGTCCTGGAAATCGCGCCCCATCAGCGCGCCCAGCCGGGTCAGCCGGGCGTCCAGCAGGTCGCCCTGCGCCGCCGACAGGCGCAGCGCCGAGCGCCCGTCGCCGTCCAGCGTGAAGGCCACGCCGGGATGCGCCATGGCCAGCCGCTCGATGCAGTCGCCGATGTGGTCGAATTCGGTGCGGGCGGCCTTCAGGAACTTCAGGCGGGCGGGAACGGCGGCGAACAGGTTGCGCACCTCCACACGGGTGCCCTGGGCCAGCGCCGCCGGCTGCGGCGCGCCCTTCAGCCCGGCGTCCACGGTCAGCGCCCAGGCGCTGTCGGCACCGCGCGGGCGGCTCGTCAGGGTCAGGCGGCTGACCGCCCCGATGGAGGGCAGCGCCTCCCCCCGGAAACCCAGCGAGCGGATGTCCAGCAGGTCGTCGGACGGCAGCTTGGACGTGGCGTGCCGTTCCACGGCGAGCGCCAGTTCATCCGGACCCATGCCGCAGCCGTCGTCGGTGATGGTGATGAGCGACTTTCCGCCGTCGCGCACCACCACGTCGATGCGGGTGGCCCCGGCGTCGATGGCGTTTTCCACCAGTTCCTTGACGGCGGCGGCGGGCCGCTCGATCACCTCGCCGGCGGCGATTCGGTTGACGAGCGTGTCTGGCAACATGCGGATCGGCATGGCCCAAATATAGTAGGCCGGCAGCAGGAATGCCACCATGCGCAGGGTAGGGAGGGGTCAGGGATCGGCAATCCTTTGGACGGCGCGGCCTTCAGGTCGTTGCGCGTCGTCGTTCATGCCGATCGCTTGTGGGTGATAAATAAAAAGAAGAGACGATCTTCTTCATGCTGCTGTGAAAACAAAAAATTTCGTGGTGATCCAGACTCAAGAACAAATAAGCGGACATCGATAAATAATACAAACGCATGAATATGAAATAATATTTGTGAGTCCAAGGGGTGTCGGTGATGGTGTTCTTCCTTTCATTCCTCCATAGGAGCGTTCGATGTCCGATACCCCGACCAGCTACGCCTCGGCGGTCAACATTCCGGTGGCCAGCCAGCCCTTCAATGTGGAAAACCGCGCCAACAATCTGGGCATCATCATCGGCACGCCGAGCGGCCTGCTGCACGAGGTCCAGGTCGACACCGGTTCGACCGGCATCGTCATCCCGGCCTCGCTGCTGATGGTCGACGGCGACACGTCGAAGGGTCTGGCCGCGGGCGTGGTGTGCCTCGGTCCGGCGCAGATCGCCTACCAGCCGTCCGGCAACACGCTGGTCGGCTGCCTCTACCTCGTGCCCAGCCTGCAACTCGGCGCCGCCCTGAACGAGTCGAAGCAGATCGTCTCCGCCTGCGAGGCGGGGCCGCTGGTGGTCTTCGGCGCCCAGTATGCCGGCAACACCAGCACGCCCGGCGTGCAGAACCCCGTCGATGCCGGCATGGGCATGATGGGCATCGGCTTCGGCCGTCCGGCGCTGAGCTACACCGCCAACGCCGGCCAGTCCGACGAGATCGTCTACACGCTGAGCAACCCGTTCCTGGCGGGGTCGGTCGACGGGCAGGCGCTCTATCCGTCCTATCTGCTGTCCTCGGCGGGGTCCGGCCTGGACGGCTACATCACGCTGGGCGTCACGCCGGAGCAGTTCACGGCCAGCCCCTTCAACGGCCAGACCGTGTCCCTGACCGCTGGTAAGCCCCCGATCCCCAAGAACGTCCCCAACACTTGCAACTGCGCCCCGGCGTCGGGCACGTCCTGGCCGGCGGCTCCGGTCCAGTCCTATTGGGAGACCGGGCCGGCGACCGTCACCATCAGCACGGCGAACGACGGGCTGCCCCTGAAGGGCACGCTGCTGCTCGACACCGGCGTCAGCCTGATGATGATGAGCGTTCCGCAGGTGCGGAACTGGGGCGCCAATCTGGGCGGGGCCGGGATCACCATCGCGGTGCCGAACGGCTCCAGCACCTCCGCGGAGCCGATCATGAGCTACAGCTTCACCGTCTCCACCGCGGCTCCGGTCAAGGGCGTCTACGCCATCGACACGTCGCTGTCCAACGCGGCGGCCCCGACGTCGCTGGAGCCGGTCGTGCCGTCGGGCGACCTTGCCTTCGTCAACACGGGCATCAACGTGCTGCTGTCGTACAACTACTTCTTCGACGGGTATGCGGGCCAGCTCGGCTTCGCCACCACCGCTCCGGTCACGCTTCCGTAATCACCGGCCGTCCGACCGTCCCGCCCGGCTCCGCGCCCGGGCGGGGCGGTTCCGAAGGAGGCGGTCACGCCGGGCCGGTCTTGTCGGCGGGGTGGCCGTCCTCCTCCGTCTTCGGTTCGGCGGGGGTGGCGGGGCAGGTGGCGCGGGACGGGCCGGTGACGACGTCGAAATCGAAATCGGACATGATGTGACCTCCGGTTCGTAAGGGAGGCCGCCGCGACCGTCAGGGGAATTTTGCGTGCACCGCGTGCTGGAAACACAAAAGCCGCCTCGGGTCGGGCGGCTTCGGGTGCATCGTGGGTGTGCGATACCTAGGCCGCCGGTGTGTACCAGCGGTACCAAAATCGCCCCAGAAGGGCGGACGAGGTGAGGCGCACGGGGTTCATGACGCGCACCCTACGCCGGATCGTCCCGCCGCACAAGGGCTTCCTGGCGGGACGGCGCCCGGCGCTTCGGTCATTCCGGGTCAGGCGACCGCTTCGCTGATGTCGTCGTACAGTTCCTCGGCGGCCTGGGCGGCGCCCCAGGCGATTTCCACGATCTTGTCGGCTTGGGCGGACAGATCGGTGAAGGAAAGGCCGAGATCGAGCAGGACGAGCGACTTGTCGAAGACCTTCAGCCAGCCCGGCTTTCCCTTTTCAAGCATCTCCAGCGCCGCGTCCATACGGGTCGCCCACTCGCGGCCCTCGTTGATCATCTCCTGCTTGGCGACGATCTTGACGATCAGGTCGTTGATCTGGGTTTCCAGCTTCGGCAGCGCAGCGGCCAGCGCCTTGTTGTTCTTGGCGACGGTCTTCAGGTCCTTCATGGCCCGGTCGAGCTTGGACATCACCTTGCCGAGTTCCCGCGAGATCTCGTGGGATTTCACGTCCACGCCGTCCAGCTTGCTCAGATACTGCTTGATGTCGCCGCGGCACTTCCCGATCGTGCCGAGTTCCGTCCCGAAGACCGCGTTGATGACCTCCTTCGCGGAATCGGAGCTGTTCCGCGCGGCCGACTTCTTCGCGTTGTAGGCTTTGACGAGCTTCGTGACCTGCCCGTTGATCGCCGTGCGGAACTTCTCGGCGGACAGCCAGAGCTTGACCAGATCCTTGAACAGCCCGAGGCAGCTCTTGACCATGCCGTAGATGCCGATAACCGCGGACACCCCGCCGGTCGCCACGGCCCCGCCGATCCCGGCGGCGGAGATCGCGACGCCACCGATCTGCAGGCCGACATGGACGGCAGCCCGCCACTTGTATTTGCTGTAATCCTTGTTGGTCTTGACGATCTGCGCCCACGCCTTCTTGACGTTGGCGTCCACCTCCTTGGGGAGGCTCGACGCCTTCATCTTGATGCCGGCGTAGCAGACATCCGCCGCGGCCTTCTGCATGGCGGGATCGCCGACCAGACGGCCGATCACCTTGTCCGTCTTGGTGACTTCGGCGACGGCGCCGGCGATGAAATCCTTGTAGGCGGAGGACGCGGCGTCCTGGAGCTTCTGCCAGGACAGCGGATCGTCCTGAAGCTTCTCGATGAATTCCTTCTCGAAATCGACGCCGATGCCGATGTTCAGCTTGCCGCCATCGAAGGTGATATTCTTCGGCTTCGCTTCCGCAAGGATGACCTTGGCGGCGTTGGCCTCGATGAATTTCAGGATGGGCATCAGCGTCTCCACACGCGCAAGGGCTTCCGAAGCGGTTCGGGAAAGCGTGGCGCTGGAGGATTGATGGCGCTACAAACGATTGCACCAATTTGGCGGAGCGGGCGGTGCGGCGCCGGGATGGCCAGTGCTTTGTGCATCCAACCTGGACCTCATCCCGCTGGGGTGGCCGGTCGGATGGGAAGCTCCCCCACCGGGGCGGGGGAGCGGTGTTTCAGCGATTCCTGCGGTACCAGCCGATCAGCCCGTTGGTCGAGGCGTCATGCCCCAGCGCGGCGGTCGGGCCGCTCTGGAGTTCAGGCAGGATCTTGCCGGCAAGCTGCTTGCCAAGCTCCACCCCCCACTGGTCGAAGCTGTTGATGTTCCACACGATGCCCTGGACGAACACCTTGTGCTCGTACAGCGCGATCAGGGCGCCCAGCGTGTGGGGGTCCAGCTTCTTGAACAGGATGCTGTTGGACGGCTTGTTGCCCTCGAACACGCGGTGGGGGACCAGCGGCTCGATGGCGTCGGCGGGCTTGCCGGACGTGGCCATCTCCGCGCGCACCTCGTCGGCGGTCTTGCCGCGCATCAGGGCTTCCGGCTGGGCGAAGAAGTTCGACAGCAGGATGCGGTGGTGGTCGCCGATGGGGTTGTGGGTCTCCGCCGGGGCCAGGAAGTCGGCGGGGACCAGCTCCGTCCCCTGATGGATCAACTGGTAGAAGGCGTGCTGGCCGTTGGTGCCGGGCTCGCCGAAGACCACCGGGCCGGTGGCGTAGTCCACCCGCGCGCCCTGCCGGTCCACCGTCTTCCCGTTGCTCTCCATGTCCAACTGCTGGAGGTAGGCGGGGAAGCGGTGCAGATACTGGTCGTAGGGCAGCACGGCGTGGGACTTGGCGCCCCAGAAGTTGACGTACCAGACGCCCAGCATCGCCATCAGCACGGGCATGTTGCGCTCCAGCGGAGCGGTGCGGAAATGCTCGTCCATCGCGTGGGCGCCGGCCAGCAGCTCCTGGAAGCGGTCCATGCCGATGCCGAGCGCGATGGGCAGCCCGATGGCCGACCACAGCGAATAGCGCCCGCCGACCCAGTCCCAGAAGCCGAACATGTTGGCCGGGTCGATGCCGAACTTGCGCACCTCCGCCTCGTTGGTGGAGACGGCGACGAAATGCTTGGCGACGTGGGCGGGATCGCCGGCGCTTTCCAGGAACCAGCGCCGCGCGGTGTGGGCGTTGGTCAGCGTCTCCTGGGTGGTGAAGGTCTTGGACGCGATGACGAACAGCGTCGTCTCCGGGTCCAGCCATTCCAGCGTCTCGCTGATGTGGGTGCCGTCCACGTTGGAGACGAAATGCACGCCGATCTGCGGGTGCAGGTAGGGGGTCAGCGCCTCCGTCACCATCACCGGGCCAAGGTCGGACCCGCCGATGCCGATGTTGACGATGTCGGTGATCGGATGGCCGGTGTAGCCGGTCCAGGCGCCGTCGCGGACCTGCCGGACGAAGCGCTCCATCCGGTGCAGGACGGCGTTCACCTCCGGCATCACGTCCTGGCCGTCCACCATGACGGGGCGGTTGGAGCGGTTGCGCAGAGCGGTGTGCAGGACGGCGCGGTCCTCGGTGATGTTGATGCGCTCCCCGGCGAACATGCGGTCGCGCCAGTCCTCCACCCGCTGCTGGCGGGCGAGGTCGAGCAGCAGGGTCCGCGTTTCCTCGGTGATGCGGTTTTTCGAATAATCGAACAGCAGGCCGCAGGCTTCCAGGGAAAAGCGGTTGAAGCGGTCGGCGTCGGCCGCGAACAGGTCGCGCATATGGAGGGCCGATGCGTCCTGGCGGTGACGGGCCAGGGCTTCCCAGGCGGGCGAACGGGTGAGCGCTGACATTGGGATTTTGCCTCCTTCTCGCGTGCGCGGAGCCTACCACCAATCGGCGCGCGGCGGGTACGCGCCAAAGCGGCGCATCGAACGCGCACAAAGAGATAGGTTGAGCGGACTATGTGCGGCAGCCGATGAAACCGGCAACCCGGAGCTTGTGTTCCTTTCGGGACAGGAGGTGACCATGAGCGACCCGAACGAGCCCGAACGGAACCCGCCCATCCCGGCGGAGCCCATGCCTTCGGAGGAGGAGCGCCGCGAGGACCCGCGGCCCGATCAGGTGGGGATCATCCCCGGCAAGGTGCCGGGCCGCCCCGTGGACCCCGGCGATCCGCGCTTTCCGGGGAGCCAGCCGGATCTGGCGTGAGGGGGGGTGGTTGAGGTGGGCCCCCACCCAACCCTCCCCCGCTTTGCTCTCGCGCAAGTGTAGCTTGCGCTGACGCGGCAGGCGGACCAAGGTCCGCCGAGAGCAGGGCAGGGCTTAACTCCTCCCCCTGCGAAGCGGGGGGAGGTCGGGAGGGGGGCCTCACCGCGACCGCTCCCCCCTCAGCTCCCATAGGCGCTAACATAAGGCTGATGCGATAGATGTGTCCGGCGTAACGGAGTGCGCCGGGCTCTGTTTTCCGGGGATGCTTTCAACTGATCCCGCCGATGCCCCCTGGCGCACGGTTGAGACGCTGGTCCGCTCGGTCATCGA
>NZ_QOKW01000037.1 GCF_008365375.1 Roseomonas genomospecies 6
TGGTAGTGTCTGGTTGAGGTCTGAGATGCATTGAGCGCTGATGTTTTTCCTTACGTGAGACGGACGCCAGTGAACTCACATATAACCCTGTCCGTGGGCGGGGATGAGGGGGTAAAAGAGACGGGTGTGGGGGGTTCCATAAAAGGGTGTGGGGGGGGAGGGAACCCGCCACACTGCCGCTGTCGCGGCAGTCTGACGCTCGCCGCTGGGCGGGGGTTCCCTAAAAGAGAGCAGCCCTTGGGTTCACGCTCCGCGCGTGGGGCCATACGCCGCGGCGCAGGCCCCAGCCGAATGTTGACAAGCCGCCTGTGGACCCCCAATGTGGACCCTCAGAGGTAAGGACAACCCGTTGATTCGGAATGGCTATTCAGAACCAACAGGTTGCTGGAGCGGACTGAAGGGGTCCTAGTCCCCCAACCAACTTCCCAAAACAGCCAGCAGTTTTGAGAGCTTACGGGCTGCACACACCGCGGAGAGCGGGCGTGTGCGGAACTGATTCGACCAGAGCCCTCCGAAGACCCCTTTTCCAGAGAAGCCGGGGTCATCAGGACGACACAGTCATCCCCACAATACACCACTGAAGTCTGCAAAAGCGCTCCGGCGCTCGGTCCCGCAGGCTGAGCAAGACCACGGCAAGCGGCCCGTGGCGGCCCCACTCAACCAGAACATCCTCCGAAAATTCGGGCGCGATTCAGGAACGGCCGTCTCACCGATGGCACCCTCTCATGCGAAGCTCTCGCACGAATCGAAGGTTTGCGCTGACGCGGCCGGCAGCCCCTCGATCCGCAGGAGACAGGGGCAACATCAGCGCGGCCTATATTGTACTCTATATTTTTGTTGTTTTGGTATATTCACACATTCTCTCTCATTTTACGCCTTGACCGATTGCCCATCGACATTGTAGATAAATTTCCGGACGCCCAAGGGGGGCGCCCCGCGGCAATTTGATCGTCAGCTTGCGCCGCGTCACCAAACGCTAAAGCGCCACGATACCGGTCGTGGAACTCTGAAAGGAGTGACCGGAATGACCATGATGACCCTCCCCTCCCCCGCCGATCGGACCGGCACCATGACGGGCCTGTGTTGCCGAATGCGCAGCGCCTCGTGTCGCCGCTGAAGCCAGCGCGCCGACCCGTCCATTCAAGCCGAACGATCCGATCCGCAGGGTTTCCGCGCGCCGCAGCGCCGCGGGACCAGGGAGAACACCGTCATGAGCACCTCCAACGCCTACGCCATCGAAGTCCAGGGCCGGTCCGCCGGCATCGTCGTCGCCGGACAGGGCGGCTTCACCTTCTTCGTGTCCGACTGGTCCTTCAGGGATCTCGACCGCAAGACCTTCCGCAACGTCGGACAGGCCGAGCGCGCCGCCCATCAACTGGCGGCCCGGCGCACCGGCGTGCGGCGGCGCTGACGCGCCCGCATTTCACACTCATCCATCGCCCGACACGCATATTCCACACCGCGCATAAAGGACCCGTTCCGTGAAAGCCCTTCTGACCTCCATCCTCACCGCCGCTCTTCTCACCGTCTCCAGCGGAGCCGGCGCCGCGTCGCTGAAGCTCGGCGTGTCCGCCGGACCCTATGGCGAAATCCTGGAATACACGGCGAAGATCGCCGCCAAGGAGGGCCTGAAGGCCGAGGTGATCGAGTTCACCGACTGGAACATGCCCAACGCCGCCCTCCAGTCCGGCGACATCGATGCCAACAACTTCCAGCACCAGCCCTTCCTCGACAACCAGATCAAGCAGCGCGGCTACGACATCGTGCCGGTCGCCAAGAGCATCGTGGTGCCCATGGGCATCTACGCGAAGAAGGTCCAGTCGCTGGCCGACCTGAAGGAGGGGGCCAGCGTCTCCATCCCCAACGATCCGACCAACGGCGCCCGCGCGCTGTTCCTGCTGGCGAAGGCCGGGGTGATCGGGCTGAAGGACGGGGCGGGCCTGAACACCTCCATCGCCGACATCGCCACCAACCCGAAGAAGATCAAGCTGGTGGAGCTGGACGCGGCCCAGCTTCCCCGCTCGCTGGACGACGTGGACGCCTCGGTCATCACGCTGAACTACGCGGTTCTTGCGGGGCTGACCCCCAAGACAGCGCTGGTTCTGGAGGACGACCAGTCGAAGTGGCACCTCGTCTGGGCCGTCCGCAAGGACCGCGCCGAAGACCCGGCGATCAAGCGCTTCATCGAGCTGTACCGCTCCGCCGAGGTGCGGGACTTCATCAACACGCGCTTCAACGGGACCATCATCCCGACCTGGTGAGCGCCATCCATCTCTTCCCTCTCCCGCCCCGGGAGAGGGTGGCCCGAAGGGCCGGGTGAGGGTACTGCCGAGAATAGGACACCGTCCGGTGGCGGCACCCTCACCCTTCCCGCGCGTTGCGCGGGCCCCTTCCCTCTCCCGGGGCGGGAGAGGGGGATTAGCGGGCAAGAACCTCGAATTTCCAGGAAACTCCGTCATGACCGGCCCGTTCAGCCGCACCGCCTCGATCTACGACCGCGGCCTCGCCCCCGATTCTGCCAACCATGTGCCGCTCAGCCCCCTCAGCTTCCTGAAGCGCGCGGCGAAGGTCTATCCGGACAAGCCCGCCATCCTCCATGGCCGCCGGACCATCACCTACGCCCAGTTCCACGACCGGGTGCGGCGCTTCGCCGGGGCGCTGCTCCGGGCCGGGGTGGGACGGGGCGACACGGTGTCGGTGCTGGCGCCCAACGTCCCGGCCCTGCTGGAGGCCCATTACGCGGTGCCCCTGGCCGGCGCGGTCCTCAACGCGCTGAACACCCGGCTGGACGCCGCCGCCGTCGCCTTCATCCTGGACCACAGCGAGACGAAACTGCTAATCGTCGACCGCGAGTTGTCCCCGGTCGCCAAGGCCGCGCTCGCCCTGACGGAACGCCCGATCACGGTGGTGGAGATCGCCGACGCGCTGGTGCCCGACGCCCCCTCGCTGGGCGCGGTGGAGTATGAGGACTTCCTCGCCGCCGCCGAACCCGCCCCCTGGCGCGGGCCGGACGACGAATGGCAGGCCATTGCGCTGAACTACACCAGCGGCACGACCGGCAACCCGAAGGGAGTCGTCTACCACCACCGTGGCGCCTACCTGAACGCGCTGGGCAACGCCTTCACCCTGAACGTCCGGCCCGAGAGCGTCTTTTTGTGGACGCTGCCGATGTTCCATTGCAACGGCTGGACCTACAGTTGGGCGGTCACCGCCGCGGGCGGCACCCATGTCTGCCTGCGCCGGGTGGAGCCGGCGGCGATCTTCGACGCCATCGCGGAGCTGGGGGTCACCCACCTGTGCGGCGCGCCGATCGTGCTGAACATGCTGATCCACGCCCCGGAGACGGTGCGGCGGCGCGCGCCCCGCCCGGTGATCGTGGGAACCGGCGGCGCGGCACCGCCGTCGGCCGTTCTGGCCGGCATGGCGGCGCTGGGTTTCGAGGTGGTGCACATGTACGGGCTGACGGAATGCTACGGCCCGGCCACCGTCTGCGCGCCGCAGCCGGAGTGGAACGGGCTGGATTCCGACGGGCTGGCGCTGCAATTCGCCCGGCAGGGGGTGAACCACATCGCGGTGGAGGACGCGACCGTCCTCGACCGTGAGAGCGGCCAGCCGGTTCCCGCCGACGCCCTGACCATCGGCGAGATCGCGCTGCGCGGCAACACGGTGATGAAGGGCTATCTGAAGAACCCCACGGCGACGAAGGAAGCGCTGAAGGACGGCTGGTTCCGCACCGGGGATCTGGGCGTGCTGCACCCCGACGGCTATATCGAGGTGAAGGACCGCAGCAAGGACATCATCATATCCGGCGGCGAGAACATCTCGTCCCTGGAGGTGGAGGAGGCGTTGTACCGGCACCCCGCCGTTCTGGAGGCCGCCGTGGTCGCCCGTCCCGACGACCGTTGGGGCGAGAGCCCCTGCGCCTTCGTGACGGTGAAGCCCGGCGCGGAGCGCCCCTCTGAGTCCGACATAATTCAATGGTGCCGGGACCGCATTGCGCACTACAAGGTGCCGCGCACCGTCGTGTTCAGCGATCTGCCGAAGACATCGACCGGTAAAATCCAAAAGACCGTCCTGCGCGACGCGGCCCGCGACCTGGGCGCGCGTCGGGAGGCCCAGAGCGTATGATAACCTTCGAACAGCTTCAGAAAACCTACCCGTCCCGCGGCACCGGCCAGCCGGTCCAGGCGCTCGCCGACATCGACCTGACCATCGGGCGCGGTGAGATCTACGGCATCATCGGGCGTTCGGGCGCCGGCAAATCCACGCTGCTGCGCACCGTGAACCTGCTGGAGAAGCCGACCTCGGGCCGCGTGCTGGTGGACGGGGTGGACGTCACCGCCCTGTCCCCGCGTGAGCTGCGCGCGGCGCGGCACAGCATCGGCATGATCTTCCAGCACTTCAACCTGCTGTCCTCGCGCACGGTGTTCGACAACGTCGCCCTGCCGCTGGAACTGGCCGGGGTGGGAAAGGCGCAGATCCGCGAAACGGTGGAGCCGCTGCTCGACCTCGTCGGCCTCACCGACAAGCGCGACCGCTACCCGGCGGAGCTGTCGGGCGGGCAGAAGCAGCGCGTCGGCATCGCCCGCGCGCTGGCCAGCAAGCCCAAGGTGCTGCTGTCGGACGAGGCGACCTCCGCGCTCGATCCGGAGACGACGACCCAGATCCTCCACCTGCTGGCCGACATCAACAAGCGGCTGGGGCTGACCATCGTCCTGATCACCCACGAGATCGCCGTCATCAAGGAGATCTGCCACAAGGTGGCGGTAATGGAAAACGGGCGGATCATCGAGCAGGGGCCGGTCTTCGACATCTTCGCGCACCCCAGGCACGAGACGACGAAGACCTTCGTCGATCCGGTCATCAACCGCGGCATCCCGGACAGTCTGCGCGCCCGCCTGTCGGCGACGCCGGTTCCGGGGTCGAACATGGTGCTGCGCATCACCTTCACCGGCGAGCGCGCGACCTCCCCGGTCATCAGCGCGATCAGCCGCAAGATGAACCTGGACCTGAACATCTGGCACGGCCAGATCGACGAGATCCAGGGTGCGCCCTTCGGAACGCTGGTGGTGGAGGCCATCGGCAACCCGCAGTCCATCGAGGCGGCCATCAGCCTCCTCAACGTCAACAAGCTCGGTGTCGAGGTGCTCGGTCATGCTGTCCCCGGAAATCTACGCGCTGCTGTTTAAGGCGCTTCTCGACACGCTCTACATGGTGGCGGTGTCGGGCCTTCTGGGCACGGCGCTGGGCCTTCCGCTGGGCGTGCTCCTGGCCGTCACGGGCCGGGGGGAGCTGCTTCAGAATCTCGCCTTCAACCGGATCGCCGGCGTGCTGGTGAACATGACGCGCTCCACCCCCTTCATCATCCTGGTGGTGGCGATCATCCCCTTCACGCGCCTGATCGCCGGCACCTCCATCGGCACCGCCGCGGCCATCGTGCCGCTGACGGTCGCCGCCGTGCCCTTCATCGCCCGCATCGTCGAGGGCGCCGTGCGCGAGGTGGACCGCGGCCTGATCGAGGCGGCGCAGTCCATGGGCGCCACGCCCTTCCAGATCATCCGCAAGGTCCTGCTGCCGGAGGCGATGCCCGCCATCGCGCTGGGCCTGACCCTGTCGGTGGTCAGCCTGATCGGCTATTCGGCCATGGTCGGCGCGGTCGGCGGCGGCGGCCTGGGCGACCTCGGCATCCGCTACGGCTACCAGCGCTTCCTGCCGGAGGTCATGCTGGCCGTGGTCATCGTGCTGATCGTTCTGGTGCAGATCGTTCAATCGACGGGCGACTGGATCGCCCGCCGCGTCAACAAACGAAACCTGAAGTCCTGAGGAGTTGGAGATGTTCCGTACCCGTGTGCTCGGCGCGGCCTTCGGTCTGGTGGCCGGCATCGCGACCCTGGCGACCGCCGTCGGCGCGTCCGCCGAAGCCCTGAAGATCGGCGTCACCCCCGGCCCGCACGCCCAGATCATGGAGAAGGTCAAGCCGCTGGCCGCCAAGGAAGGTCTGGACCTGACGGTGCTGGAGTTCTCCGATTACGTCATCCCGAACCAGGCGCTGTCGCAGGGTGACCTGGACATCAACTCGTTCCAGCACCAGCCCTATCTGGACAACCAGGTGAAGGACCGCGGCTACGATCTGGTCAGCGTCGCCAAGACGGTGGTCTTCCCGATGGGCGTCTATTCCAAGAAGGTGAAGAGCCTCGACGAGCTTCCGAACGGCGCCAAGATCTCCATCCCCAACGACCCGACCAACGGCGGCCGCGCGCTGCTGCTGCTCCAGTCCAAGGGGTTGATCAAGGTGAAGGAGGGCGCGGGCCTGAAGGCGTCGCCGCTCGACATTTCCGAGAACCCGAAGAAGCTCGAGATCCTGGAACTCGACGCCGCCCAGCTTCCGCGTTCGCTGGACGACGTGACCGTGGCGGTCATCAACACCAACTACGCCCTGGAAGCCGGTCTGGACCCGAACAAGGACGCCATCGCCCGCGAGGCCAGCGAGAGCCCCTACGCCAACGTCATCGCCGTCCGCAAGGCCGACCAGGACAAGCCCTGGGTCGCCAAGCTGGTGACGATCTACCAGAGCGACGAGGTGAAGCAGTTCATCGTCGACCGCTTCAAGGGCGCCATCGTTCCCGCCTGGTGATCCGGGTCGGGATCGGGAAGGCCCTTCCTCCAGACGGGGGAGGGGCCTTTTTCCTTTACAGCTTCAGCCCGGCCACGCCGTCGAGGATCGCCCCGTCGGACAGGGCGCGGCGGTCCAGCTTCGCCCCGAACATGCGGGCGTTGGTCAGGTCCGTCTTCGTCAGGTCGCAGCCGGACAGATTGGCGAAGGACAGATCGGCGCCCGCGAAGGTCACTTCGCGCAGGCAGGCGCCGCGCAGGTCGGCGTAGCGCAGCCGCGCGCCCGACAGGTCCGAATGCATCGACCGCCGCTCGTCGAAATAGAGCGGGCGCAGGTTGGCCTTGCGAAGGTCGGCGTTGTTCAGCTTGGCGAGGCGCAGATTCACGCCGCGCAGGTCGCCGTTCACCAGCTTGGCGAGGCGCAGGTCGCCCTTCTCCAACACGGCGGCCTGAAGCTGCACGCTGGTCAGGTCCAGCCCGTACAAGGTCGCACCCGCCGCCCGCAGCATGGTCAGGCATTTGTGGGCCAGCGACGGGGCGTGCCGCAGGTCGAAGCCCGACAGGTCGAGCGCCGTCCCCTCCGCCCCGCTGGACCCGACCCAGCGGATGTGGTCGTGCAGCAGTTCGTCCAGAGGGCGCCCGAGTTCGGCCACGACGCGGCCCACCGGGTCGTCGGTCAGGGCGTCCTCCATGTCGGCGTCGGACAACTCCGTCATCACCATGGTGGCGCCGGTCAGCACCGCGCCGCGCAGGCAGGCGCCGCGCAGATCCGCCCCCGACAGATCGGCGCCTTCCAGGTTCGATCCGGTGAAATTGGCCCCGCGCATGGTGGCCCGCACCAGCTTGCAGCCCTTCATCAGCGCGTCGGTGAAGTCGGTGTGGATCGCCATGGCGCCGGACAGGCGGGCGTTGGTCAGGTTGGCCCCGGACAGGTCGGCGCCCGACGCCTCGGTCGTCTGGGCCTCCACCTTGATGATCCGCAGGCTGCCGTCGCGGTCCTTCTCCGCCAGCGAACCGTCGCGCAGATCGGCCTCGAACAGGTTGGCGCCGACCAGGATCGCCCCGCGCAGGCAGGCGCCGCGTAGGTCGGTCTTGATGAGGCTGGCGTTCTCCAGGTTGGCCTGCCGCAGGTCGGTGGCGAACATCGAGGCGCAGTCCAGCCGCGCACCGGCCAGATTGGCCCCGCGCAGGCTGGCCCCGACGAAGTCGGCGTGGGCAAGGTCGCGCCCGGCAAGATCCAGCCCGCTCAGGTCGAAGAAGGACAGCGTCGCCCGCGCCCCGCCGATGCGGGCGTTCCGGAACATCTCGTGCCGGCGCACCACCGCGTCGAGTTGAACCTGATCCAGGCGGGTGAGAGGACGCTGCTGCATGGCCGTGTTCGCCTCCGATCACGGGTTCAGGATACGGCTTGCGGCCTTCACGAATGATTAATGAAACCCTCGATGGGCGTGGGTTCCCGCCGCCGGCACCGGCGGCAGCCGGAGTTCGGCCAGCGACCGCCGGACGATCTGCAAAGCGCCGGAGACCGACAGGGCGGCCATGATGGCGGCAACCCCGATGTCCGGCCAGCCGGTCCCGGTGCCGAACACGCCCGCCGCAGCCGCCAGCACGGCGAGGTTGGCGATGGCGTCGTTGCGCGAGCAGATCCACACCGACTGGCGGTTCGCGTCGCCGTCGCGGTGGGCGTACAGAAGGGCGGCGGTCCCCAGATTGGCGACCAGGGCCATCACCCCCACGACGCCCATCACCTCGGCCTGCGGCACGGTCTGGAAGACGGCGTTCCAGGCGGTCTGGCCGGCGACCCACAGGCCGACGACCCCCAGCGACAGCCCCTTGAGCAGCGCCGCCCGCGCCCGCCACGCCAGCGCCATGCCGAGAACCAGCAGAGAAATGGCGTAGTTGGCGGAATCGGCCAGAAAGTCCATGGCGTCGGCCTGAAGCGACACCGAATCCGCGGCGGCCCCGGCGATCAGCTCGACCAGGAACATCCCCGCGTTGACCGCCAGCGCGAACCAGAGAACGCGGCGGTAAGTCCTGTCGACGGGCGGCGGAGACGACGGGCATCCTCCGCCGCAGCAACCAGCGGCCATGATCGGAATCCTTGCGAAAGACGAGGTTGCCGGCAAGGATGGACCCTGAAGCAACTACAGGGTCAAGGGCCATGGCGAAGGGATTGAGCATCGGGGCGCTGGGCAAGCAGACCGGCACCACGCCCGAGACGATCCGCTTCTACGAGAAGATCGGAATCCTGCCGGTGCCCGCGCGCACCGCCGGAAACTACCGGAGCTATGGGCCGGAGCATGTGCGGCGGCTCAGCTTCGTCCGGCGCACGCGGCAACTGGGCTTTCCGCTCGAAACGGTGCGGGCGCTGCTCGACCTCGCCGACCAGCCGGACCGCCCCTGCGGGGACGTCGACGCGCTGGTGCTGGAGCAGTTGCACGAGGTGGAGCGCAAGATCGCGGACCTGGAACGCCTGCGCGTCGAACTCGACCGTCTGGCCCACCAGTGCCGGGGCGCCCACCGGATGGCGGACTGCCGCATCATCGAGGCGCTGACGCCCTGACGGCTTAACCAAGGATCAAGTGCCGGGGATCAGGCCGCCGAGGGCTGGGTCTGGCGGACGGGCATGCGTTCCGCCCCGAGGGCGTTCAGAGCGTCGCGGAGCACGTCGGGGGTCACGGGCTTGTGCAGCAGGCGGCACCCCGCGGCCACCGCCTCGCGGATGCGCTCGGGGGCGGTGTCGCCGGTCAGGATGATGCCGGGGATGGGCCGCCCCTCCTGCTCTCCGGCGCGGATGATCGTCTGGGCTCCGGTCAGCGGCCCGGGCAGACGGAAGTCCGACAGGATCACGTCCGGGCAGCGCGGCGCCGCGCGCAGGGCCGCGAGCGCCGCCGGCCCATCGTCCGCCGTCAGCACGTCGTGCCCCCAGCTTTCGAGGAGGAGCCGCATCCCGGCGCTCTGCACCGGGTCGTCCTCCACGATCAGGATCAGGCGGGCCGGACGATCCTCCGCCCTTCCCGCGGCGGCCGGGGCGCGCGCCGGGTCCGCCCGCGATTCGCTGGCCGCCAGCGGGACCATGACGGAGAAGACCGATCCCTGGCCGAGGCGCGAGCGGACCTCGACCGCGTGGCCCAGCAGGGCCGCCTTGCGGCGGACCTTGGACAGCCCCAGCCCCAGGCCGCGTCGGCGGTCGCGCTCCGGATTGCCCAACTGCACGAAGTCTTCGAAGATGGCGTCCAGATGCTCCGCCGCGATTCCGGAGCCGGTGTCCCACACCTCAATCCGCAACCACTGGCCGCGCCGCCGGCAGCCGACCACGACGCCCCCCGCCGGTGTGTAGGCGATGGCGTTGCGCAGAAGGTCGCCCAGCATCCGCGTCAGCAGCGTGGCGTCGGTGCGCACCATCGCGTCGCAGCCGCGCACCCGCAGATCCAGCCGCTTGTCCGCCGCCAGCCCCCGGAATTCCGACGCCACGCCGTTCAGGACGGTGGCAATGGACACGTCGGCGATGTTTGGGCGGACCACCCCGGCGTCCAGAGTGGCGACCTCCAGCAGCGCGTGCAGCAGCTTCTCCCCGCTGTCCAGCGCCTCCCCCATCTTCTCCGCGATGGAGCGCTCGCGCGAATCCTTCAGCCGCTCCATCAGCAGGTGGTGGAACAGGCGCAGGGCCTGGAAGGGCTGGCGCAGGTCATGGTTGGCCGCCGACAGGAAACGGGACTTGGCCTGATTGGCGCGCTCCTTCTCGGCCAGGGCGCGGACCAGCTTCTGGTTCAGGGAGCGGAGGTCGGCGGTGCGCTCCTCCACCCGCTGCTCCAGCCGGGCGTTGGCGTCGCGCAGGGCGTCGCGGGCCGCCGCCTCGCGCCGCAGGCTGGCCCAGCCGAGCGAGGCCAGCCCGATCAGGGCGACGACGCTGACGCCCACCATCATGAAGCCGTGCTGCAAACGGCTGCTCCAGGGCGCCAGGACGACGGAGCGCGGCAGGGCCACCGCCGTCACCGCCGGGAAATCGCGCATCCGCTTCAGGCCGATGACCATCCCCTGCCCGGCGCCATGCCCCCCCACGGTCCAATCGGTGTCGCCGCTCTCTCCTCCCGGCTCCAGGGCGGGAAGCGGGCCGAGGCTGGCGGCACCGATGCCGGCCAGCCGCTCGCCGTCCAGCCGGTACAGCCCGGCGACGCCGTGCCGTCCGTCGTTGAACACGTCCAGCACGGTGTGCAGGCTGGAGGCGGGAAGCGCCAGCAGAACCGCCCCTTCCACGGAGCCGCCGAGCCCGGTCACGCGGCGGATCATCAGGATCGAGTCCACCCCGTCCACACGCCCGTGCAAAAGCCCCAGACCGCCGGTCTGTTCGCCCTCCGGATCGTCGAACACCTTGGTCATGCCACCGTCCGGATGAACCGTCGGGCCGAACACCACACGTCCGCGCGTGTCCACGATGGTCAGCGGCCCGAATCGCGACGCCCACAGCGCCTCACCCAGGGCGCTGTCGGCAAGGGAGGCCAGCCCGCCGTCCTTCAGCCGGTCGGCCACCCGTTCCAGCGCCATGGCGCCGCCGTCCAGCACCGCGTCGCCGTGCCCTTCCAGAAAGGCCGCGGCCTGCCGGGTGCCCTGCTCCGCCCGGTCGAGCGTGTTGACGTAATCGGCCAGGGAAAGCGCACCCCAGGCCACCCCGCCCAGCAGGGTCATCGCCAGGACGATGGCCGCCAGGATGGCCTTCGGATGAAAGTTCAGCAAGGCGTTGACCGAAAGCCGGATCATGGGCGGACGCAGTGTGGTGAGGCGGACCGGGACAGCGCTGCCGGACCACCGGATGCACGATGCCGCCGGGCGGCAGCGGTGTGCGTGCCCGGGGCGACGGTCGATGTGAGTCGTTCAGAGTCCACGGATCGCGGGGAACCGGAAGGCAGGCCGCCCTTGGTCCGAAAAGGCCGAAGAAGAATGACCGTCGGGTCTGTCCTTCACTGATCTCTCTGGCTCTTCAGCGCCCAAGAAGCGGTGACGGCACGGAAAGGCGGAAGTTCTCATTCAGGTTACACCCGCTTCTGTAGTGCTTATCAGACAGCCCTCAGAAGTCTACCAGAAGTTTATTTGTCTTTATTTCTCGGAACCGATGATAGCACGCCGATAATATCGGCGCGACTCGCCATGACGACTATGACCATGCTCATAACGGACCCACTCTTAGGGTGAGGGGGTACGAAATGGTTCGGCCAAGAGTTGAAACCTCGGCAAAGATCGGAAATTGCGCCGATGGCTGGATCACCGGAGCGGCTTGCGCGTTCCTGTGCTGCTTCATGCCGCAACGCGCCCACACGAGGTTCAACCGTGAAGAAGCCGCCGTTCGCTCCGAAGGTTTTCCGCCAGTCCCGCATACGGGAGGGCCTGCCCTACCCGCTCGGCGCCACATGGGACGGGCTGGGCGTCAACTTCGCGCTGTTTTCCGCCAACGCCACCAAGGTGGAGCTTTGCCTGTTCGACCAGGACGGGCGCCGCGAGCTGGAGCGGATCGAGCTGCCGGAATACACCGACGAGGTCTGGCACGGCTATCTGCCGGACGCCCGGCCCGGAACCGTCTACGGCTACCGCGTGCACGGGCCGTACGAGCCGAAGGCGGGTCACCGCTTCAACCCGAACAAGCTGCTGCTCGACCCCTACGCCAAGCATCTGGTCGGCCCGCTGCGCTGGTCGGACGCGCATTTCGGCTACCGAGTCGGCTCGCCGCGCGGAGACCTGTCCTTCGACCGGCGCGACAGCGCGCCGGGCATGCCGAAATGCGCGGTGATCGATCCGGCCTTCACCTGGGGCCACGACCGGCACCCGGCGATCCCGTGGGAGCGGTCGATCTTCTACGAGACCCATGTGCGCGGCTACACCATGCGCCACCCGGCGGTGCCCCCGCAGTACCGCGGCACCTTCGCCGGCCTCGCCCAGCAGGAGGTGGTGGAGTACATCCGCTCGCTGGGCGTGACGGCGGTGGAGCTTCTGCCGGTCCACGCCTTCGTGGACGACCGCTATCTGCTGGAAAAGGGCCTTCGCAACTATTGGGGATACAACTCGATCTCCTTCTTCGCGCCCGACCCGCGCTACATGGCGTCCGGCGCGATCTACGAGTTCAAGGAGATGGTCGCCCGGTTGCACGACGCCGGGATCGAGGTGATCCTCGACGTCGTCTACAATCACACCGCCGAAGGCAACGAGATGGGGCCGACGCTGTCCTTCAAGGGCATCGACAACGCCTCCTACTACCGGCTGGCGCCGGACCCGCGCTACTACATCAACGACACCGGCACGGGGAACACGCTGAACCTCGTGCATTCGCGCGTGCTCCAGATGGTCACCGATTCGCTCCGTTACTGGGTGACGGAGATGCATGTGGACGGCTTCCGCTTCGACCTCGCCACCATCCTGGCGCGGGAGACCTACGGTTTCGACCACAGCGGCGGCTTCCTCGACGCCTGCCGGCAGGACCCGGTGCTGTCGCGCGTCAAGCTGATCGCGGAGCCGTGGGACTGCGGCCCCGGCGGCTATCAGGTGGGCGGCTTCCCGCCGGGCTGGGCGGAGTGGAACGACAAGTTCCGCGACACCGTGCGCTCCTATTGGAAGGGCGACGAGGGCAAGCTGCCCGAACTGGCGACCCGCATGGCCGCCTCGGCGGACGTGTTCAACCGGCGTGGGCGCAAGCCCTGGGCCAGCGTCAACTTCGTCACCGCCCATGACGGCTTCACGCTGCACGACCTCGTGTCCTACAACGACAAGCACAACGACGCGAACGGCGAGGACAACCGCGACGGTCATTCCCACAACATCTCCTGGAACCATGGGGCGGAGGGGCCGACCGACGATCCGGAGATCAACGCCCTGCGCTTCCGCCAGATGCGCAACCTGCTGGCCACGCTGCTGCTGTCCCAGGGAACGCCGATGATCCTGGCCGGCGACGAGTTCGCCCGCAGCCAGAACGGCAACAACAACGCCTATTGCCAGGACAACGAGATAAGCTGGATCGACTGGGAGAACATCAGCGACGAGGGCTGGGCGCTGACCGACTTCGTCCGCCACCTGATCGGGCTGCGGCAGAGCCACCCGCTGCTGCGCCGCGGGCGCTTCTTCACCGGCGCCTACAACCCCGACCTGGAGGTGAAGGACCTCACCTGGATCACCCCCGCCGGCGAGGAGAAGATGACCGAGCAGTGGCAGGACCCCATGGCCCGTTGTCTGGGCATGCTGCTGGACGGGCGGGCGCAGGCCACCGGCATCAAGAAGGCGGCGTCCGACGCCACGCTGCTCCTCATCATCAACGCCTACCACGACGTCGTGCCCTTCAAGCTGCCGGAGGTCGCGGGCGGCAGCCGCTGGCTGACCCTGGTGGACACCACCGAGCCGGACCGGCTGGAGGTCGCAACCGCCCGGACCGGCGACGAGATCCCCGTCAACGGGCGGTCCCTGCTGCTGTTCGAGCTGATGCCCGACCGCCGCTCCGACGTCGGGCTGAGGGCCGCCGCGCGGGCCTTGCGCGCCGCCGCCGGGCCGGGTGAGCCCGTGACGGTCATGACGCCGGACGCCGGGGCCGGGGCCGGGGCCGCCGGCACCGTCCCCGCCGAGACGGTGCAGCAGCCGGGCGAGTGAGGCGCGGGTCGCGACCGATGCGCCGAGGACACGAAGGGACGGTGCGGCAGGACGCCGCATCGTCCTTCCCTTAATTTCTCTACAATTTTAGGAAAGTTGGAGATATCAAGATTTCGGACAATCCGCTTCGGGCCGATGGATTGCCGCCCTTTCCCGCGGCGGGAGAGGGAATCGAACTCTGAACGCGCGGGGAGGTCTGGGCATGCGTCGTGGCGACTACATCCAATTCCTGGTCGCGACCGAGGCCGATCCGGCCCTCCGCGCGGCGCTGCGGCGGGCATCGCGCCGGATGTTCACCTTGGGCGATCTGGTGGATTTCGCCGCCGGCCACGGCTACCGCTTCACCGAAGCGGACATTCCCCTGACGGTGGCCCAGCCCGCCCATCGCCTGTCCGCCTGACGAAGCGGGGCGAAGATCACGGCGGGGGCGCCGAGGTGACCGAACTGCCGCGAATCGTCAGCATGAGTCCGTCGTCGGATGGAAGAATGTCCTTCTCCGCATCGCGCGGGATGGGGATTTTCTGTCGGCGGCAGAAGAGCAGGAGCACGCCGAGCGTCTTGCTGGGCATGAAGGCGACGTCCCGCATCTTCGCGGCGCCCTGCTGCACCACGACCACCACGCCCCCGTCCGACTTCGGGACGACGGACGCGATCATGCCCAGCGGAAGATCGGTCTGATTCGGCACCTTCTGATACCAGCCGAAGGCTTTCTTGAGGGCCGAGTTCGTGAAGACGAGGTGACGGGTTTCGAAGATCATTCCGGACCAGGGTTAGGCCCGGCCGCCCTCCAGTTCCGGGTTCAACCGGAACGTGATCGCCCGCCCCAGCTTGGAGTCCCGCAGAAGAATCTGCTTGGTCTCCAGCAGCTTGATGGCCCGGTTGACGTTGGGCCGCTGCATGCCCAGCGCGTCAGCCAATTCGGACTGCAGCACCGGCACGGGACGGTCGAAATGGAGCCGCCGGCTCAGATAGGTGAACACACGAAGCGCCTCCAGGGTGATGTCCCGATCGGTCGAAACGGTCCTGGAGAGGAGGTCATGATGCTGCATGGCGGCCTCGGTACGCAAGTTGGCTCGGCGTCGCAGTGCGGCTGGGCACACGCCGGGCGTTAAATTTCGCCTGCCCCGAAGGCTACCTCGCATTTGTTGTCCGAATGTGTCGCGCGCGTTTCCGAATTGACATAAAGACCGCCAATCCGACACCCGCCCGGAACCCTCGGCCCCGCCTCTCCGTTCCCCAAGCGGGACACCGTCACGTCAGGGAGAAGGGGCCATGCACCGACTCGTGCTGCTGCGGCATGGTCAGAGCGTCTGGAACCGCTCGGATCTGTTCACCGGCTGGACCGACGTCGATCTGACCGAACAGGGGGTGGCCGAGACCCGCCACGCCGCCGGGTTGCTGAAACAGGCCGGTTTCGATTTCGACGTGGCCTTCACCTCGGTCCTGAAGCGGGCGATCAAGACGCTCGACATCGTTCTGGAGGAGATGGACCGCATGTGGCTGCCGGTGCACAAGCACTGGCGCCTGAACGAGCGCCACTACGGCGCGCTCCAGGGGCTGAACAAGACGGAGACGGCGGCGCGCCACGGTGCCGAGCAGGTCTTCCTGTGGCGGCGGAGCTGGAACGTCCCTCCCCCGCCCATCGAGCCCGACGACCCGCGCTCCGCGGTGTCGGACCGGCGCTACGCCGGGCTGGGCAAGGCCAACCTGCCGCGCGGCGAGAGCCTGAAGGACACCACGGACCGGGTGATCCCCTTCTGGGAGGAGGGGATCTGCCCGGCCCTGCGGCTGGGAGCGCGGGTGCTCGTGTCGGCCCACGGCAACAGCTTGCGCGGCCTCGTCAAGCATCTGGACAAGGTGCCCGATCCGGACATCCCGCTGTTCGAGATCCCCACCAGCCGCCCGCTGGTCTACGAGCTTGGCGCCGATCTGGTCCCGCTGCGCCGCTATTTCCTGACCGACGGCGGCGCGGTGGAGGAGATCACCTGGGGTGGGCGCGACGATGTGGGGCGCAGCGGCATCGCCGCGGCGTGAACGCAATCCCGCCTATCGGGGACGCATTACCAAGCCATGTCGACATTCCAGGTGGCCGCGTCGAAAGCGGAAGAGGTGAAGTAAGGCCTGTCGCCGTGGGTGTGCTTACCGTCCCATGCCACGTATACCATGACATCTTTTCCGGTTTTGTTTACGTAGTAATCTTTCGCTTTCATATTGTTCGACAAAGTTCCACCGTCTCCGTATTTTTTCAGGAAGTAGCGAATCAGCAATCTTTCCAGATCGACTTCTCCAACCTTGGAAGGGGATGATTCTACAGAATTAAATATATTTGCCAATGGATTATTGGATAACTGAATATTGCCTAAAAATGTATTGTTATGGTTATTGCCAATCTGGTTGTTAATCACAGGGCTTTCAACAGCCATATTACCGTTGCTAGCAGATGAATCCACCAGCCTGACCTTCATTGACCTATCAGAGACGAGCACAATATTTTTATCATCCAACTCAGGTATGCACCAAAAATCTTTTTCCCGAATATTGTATGGAATGAAATTCATAGATGGCTGACTGAACATCGTTGACTGGCTGAACATCGATTGCTGTCTGTTTTGACATTTAGTATTACTGCATTTACTGCACGGCTTTTCTCCATATTTCACCATATTTCTGCGACCGTTGAACAACTGCTGATACCATCTTAATATTTCTGAATTATCATTCCACACATATACACTCCCCCAAAAAATACATATATTATTCAAATCTCTTGAATCAAATCCCATCTCCGTAATGACTTCAAGTCGACCTTTAAAGCGGTCCTTGATGTTGTTGGAGATTCCGACGTAGCGGTTTTTGCTTATCGCGTTCCAAATCACATAGATGCCGGACATGGCCATCCCTTCAGGAAGAGTGGCTTGGCCAAATTCTCCATCACCCACGTACTCCGGCGCCATCCCTCCGCAAGTGGCCGAGTTAAACAGATCGTAGTATATGCTCCACATTTCCTGCTCCCCACCTTCCGACTGCGCCTCCGGGTTTGGGGCCGTCACCCTTCAGAAGACGGGAATGCCGGACAGAGCGTGAAACCTGTCCGGGAAAGCAGGGGAGAGATTGCGGGCCGGCGTCTACGTCCCTTCCGTCCGGCGACCGCGGTGTCCGGCGCCGCCTTTTCCGCGCTTCCGTCCCGGCGCGGGATGGTGGAATTGCGGATGCCCACCGGGTTGCGCAGTCCCGTCGCGGCGCCCGCGGCGCTCGCCCTGCCGCTCCTCCACGCGCCCGGCGTAGCAACTGTCGCAGACCCGGAACCGGTGGTTGGCCTTCAGCCGGGTGCCGCAGACCGGGCAGGCGCGGGCCAGCGAGCGTTCGGCCAGCGTGCGCTCGATGAAGGCGTTCAGCATGGCCCGGCGCTCCTGGCACAGGTCCATGTCCGGATAGGCGTCGGGGAAGCGGTAGGCCAGCCACGCATAGGCGGTCAGCTCCTTCACCGCGCGCTCCGCCTTCTCCAGTTCCACGTCGGTGCCGACGCGGTGGTGGAAGCGCTCCGCGGCGTCGGGGGCCGAATTCGGCACCCCCTTGCCCTGGTTCGTCGCCCACAGCGCCAGAAGGCGCAGGTTGTTCTGGTCGCGCACGTCGATCGGGCAGCGCGCCAGCATGTCGCGCTCCGCCAGCGGCAGCTTCGCCCGGTCCACCGCGGCGGCGGCCTGGATGCGCTGCTCCAGGTCGGTCATGCGGAAGGTCTGGTTGGCGCGCAGAAGCTCCTGCCCCGCGGTGCGCAGCACCTTGGCCAGACTGTCGGTGTCCAGTTCCCGCGCGATGGCCTCGACATGGGTCAGGTTCGGGCTGATCCAGGCGCGCGGGTCTTCCGGCGGAACCGGCGGGGTGGTCAGCGCCCGGCGCACCGGGTTGATGTTCTCCCCCTCCAGAACCGCGACGCGGCCTTCCTCGTGCATGCCGAAGCGCCCGGCGCGCCCGCCGATCTGGCGGATCTCGGAGGAATTCAGGTCGCGCTCCTCCCGCCCGTCGTACTTGCGGGTGGTGGACAGCACGACGCGGGCGACCGGCAGGTTCAGCCCCATGCCGATGGCGTCGGTCGCCACCAGCACGTCCGCCGTGCCTTCGCGGAAGCGCCGCGCCTCGGCCCGCCGCACCTCCGGCGACAGGGCGCCGTAGATCACCGCCACCGTGTGGTCGCGGGCCAGCAGCTCGCGCCGCAGCCCCATCACGTCCTTGCGCGAAAAGGCGATCACCGCGTCGCCCCGGCGGACGCTGTCCAGGGACACCCGCTCCTCCTGCACGCGCAGCGGCGACTTGCGGGTGAACTCCACGATCTCCAGCTCCTCCCCCAGGGCGGTGGCGAGGCGCTGGAGATAGGGGATGGCGTCGGCGGAGCCGGTCATCAGGATTTCCGGGGCGGCCACGCCGGCCACCGCCTGCGTCCAGGCCCAGCCGCGGTCGTGATCGCCGATCATCTGGATCTCGTCGATGACGCAGGCGCCCCAGACCTTCGAGGTGTTGACCATCTCGATGGTGGAGGAGGTGAAGGAGGCGCCGGGCCGCACGTCGCGCTCCTCGCCGGTGACGAGGCTGCACGCCCGCCCGCGCGTCTCCAGCGCCTCCTGCCCCTCCAGCGCCAGCAGGCGCAGCGGGGCGAGGTAGCAGCCGCTCTGCGCCTCGGCCAGACGGTCCATGGCGGCGTGGGTCTTGCCGGAGTTGGTCGGGCCGACGAACAGCCGCAGCTTGCGCACCATGGCGCGGGCCGTGGCGAAGCTGTCCAGATAGACGCCCATGCCGGAGGCGTTCTCCAGCCGCTCCCGCCGGACCTTCAGGCCGGCGCGCGCGGCGGCGGTGGAGAAGGCCTCCTCCAGCGCGTCCAGCAGGGTCTGGAGGCGGGGGATGCGCCCGCCGAAGCCGATCACCCGGCCCAGCTCGTCGGCGAAGCCCTTGGGGCGCCACGCCTCGCCGAAATTCGCGGCGCGCTGGGCCATGGAGGCGAACCAGCCGTCCACCCGCCCGCGCGCCTTCTCGATGGCGGCGGAGGACAGGCAGGCCGCCTTGACCCGCTTGCCAAGCGCCTTCGCCTGCGGACGGCCGAAGCCCTCCTCCGCGGTCATCAGGCCCCAGAGATCCGCCTCGATGTCGGGCAGGGGGCCGAGCGCCACGCGGAATCGCAGCTTCAGCTTCCGGTCGGTGCCGGGAACCACCACCTCGTGGACGACGGCGACCGACCAGCGGGCCGGAGTGCTGTCGGCGTCCACCTCGATCCCATCGCCGCGCACCACCGCGGCGATGGCGCGCAGCGCGTCGCGGCGGTCGAACTCGTCTGCGGTACCGGACTGGCGGGGGGTGGTTTCGTCGTTGCTCATGAAATGGTCTTCTTCCGTCGCCGGCCCGCTGAATCCGGAGGCTGGCGGTCTGATGGGGGCTCCGCCGGGATCTGGAACAGTGCCGCGCGGCGAAGCGGGCGCCCACCCCTATTCTGCACATGAGCGCCCCACGGGCGTACCTATATGGTCGGAGCCGTATGATAGGGCAAGCCGATTCAGGGGTTCCCCCGGCGTGCACGGGCTAATTCGCCTGAACTTCCCCCTCTCCCATCCCACCGCTGCGAAAAAGGGGCGGTGCCGGCCACATCATTCCCTGTTGTCCGGGCGGTCCGGTCGAAAGGGGTAACCGGTAACGATCTTACCGACTGCCACCAATCGAAAGTGTTAGCAAGCAATATCGTCTTACTGCACCGCAAACCGTAGGGCATCATCGTTGCACAGACAACGTAACCGTCGCCGCTTCGCTGATTTTGGTTAGGAGATGTGCATGCCGACCCCTCGTGACGTCCTGGCACTGATCGAGAGAATACGGTGTATTTCTTGCGAGGACGAGCGCCATGCATTGATAAAGACATTGTCTGCCGTCGAGCGCCCGACCATCCTGTCGTTCCTGAACGCTCACGGCGTGAATCTCTGCGCGGGGTCCTCCGCCGCGTGGTCGGCCTTCCGCGCCTCCGACGTCCTGTTGCGGGACGGGGTGGCGCTGGAGGTGGCTCTGCCGTGGCTGGACCAGCCGGTCGGGTTGAACATGAACGGCACCGACTTCATCCCGCTTCTCCTCCGCCACCTGTCGCCGCGGCGGGTCGCCGTCTACGGCACCGCGGCGCCCTGGCTGGACGAGGGGATCGAACGGCTGAAGGAGCGGACCCCGCACGACTATATCGATGCCCAGCACGGCTTCCATTCCGTGGAGCATTACATCGCCCGTGCGCGGGAGCTTCAACCCGACGTCATCATCCTGGCCATGGGCATGCCCCGCCAGGAGGAGGTCGCGGTGCAGCTCAAGCGCGCGCTGGACCATAAGGTGCTGATCGTCAACGGCGGCGCCATCATCGATTTCCTTGCCGGGCGCTTCACCCGGGCCCCCGCCGCCGTCCAGCGCATCGGGCTGGAATGGGCGTTCCGGCTGGTCCAGGAGCCCCGCCGCCTGTTCCGCCGCTATTGCGTCGGCGCCTTCGGCTTCGCCCACACCGTTCTGCTTATGCGCCGTGCCGCCATGCGTTCGTCCAGCGCCCCAGCACCAGCGCCCATGCATAAGGAGCTTTGAGACGTGGAAAATCTGCCCCAAGTCAATCATGGCGGCCACCACGGCGGTCCGCCGGCTCCGGTTCCGGCATGGCCCGCCGCTCCCGGCCCGTCCCGGCGCAGCGAGTTCGAAGCCCAGACCCCGTCCATGGGGCCCGATTTCCGCTTCATCCTGCGCGTGCTGGGCAGCCACAAGTGGCTGATCGCGGCCATCGTGGTGGTGCTGACCGGGTTGTCGGCTCTGGGCGTCTCGACGTTGAAGGACCAGTACACCTCCGAGGCGCTTCTGCTGGTGGACAACCGGCAGGTCCGCATCGTGCGCGAGGTGGAGCAGGTGGTGGGCGCCATTCCCACGGAGGACGCGGCGATCCTGAGCGAGATCGAGATCCTGAAGTCGCCGCAGGTGCTGAACCAGGTGGTGAACGATCTTCAGCTCGCCCAGCACCCGGAATTCAACCCGCCGGCGCAGGAGGACGAGACGCTTCCGCTGGTCGAGCGCGCGGTGGCCTACGGCCGTGGCCTCGCCGACCAGTTCTGGAGCGGCAACCCGCCGGCCCCGGTCGCCTGGCTGCTGAGCCACGGCGACGAGGTGGCGCAGGGCATCCGGGCGCGCGAGGCGCACGCGGCGCTGGGCAACGACCAGATCATCGCGCGCATCCACCGCAAGCTGGACGTCGCCATCGTGGGCCGGTCGCGCGTGATCCAGGTGCGCTTCACCTCCAAGGAGCCGCAGCTCAGCCGCGACGTGGTGGACGGCATTGTCCGCCGCTACATGGAAACCCGCCAGCAGATGGACCGCGACCTGTCGACCAGCGCGATCTCCTGGCTGCAGGACCGCATCGTCCTGCTGCGCCGCGAGGTGGCCGAGGCCGACGCAAAGGTCGAGGAGGCCCGCGTCAAGGGCGGCCTGCTGAAGGGCGGCACCGGCCTGATGGCCCAGAACGAGCTTGAGCAGACCCGCCTGCGCCTGAGCGAGGCGTCGGCCATCCGCGCCCGCTCGGTCGCCCAGGCGGACACGCTGGAGCGCAACCTGAAGGCCGGCAACTGGAACGCCATCGGCGGCAGCATCGCCTCCCCGGTCGTCGCCCAGCTCCGCGCCACGGTCGCCGCCATCTCCACGGAAATGGCCCAGCTTTCCCGCCAGTACGGGCCGCGGCATCCGCGCATCGTCGAGCTTCAGGGCCGGCTGAACGAGGCCAACTCCACGCTCCAGCAGGAAATCCGCCGTGAGATCAACGGCGTGCGCGAGGCCGCCCAGGTCGCGGTGGAGCAGGAAACCGCGCTGCGCGCCATGATCACCCGCATGGAGGGCAGCTACGCCACCATGCAGGAGCAGGCCATCCCGCTGCGCACCCTGGAATCCGAGGCGACCGCCAAGCGCCAGCTTCTCGACAGCCTGCTGGGCCGTCTGGAAGAGGTCGAGGCCCAGAAGGACAGCCGCGCCTTCCCCGCCGCCGTCAAGCTGGTCTCGGCGCCGCAGGTCCCGCACGAGCCGTCGGGTCCCTTCCGCGTCCTGCTGCTGTTGGCCGGCTTCGTCGCGGCTCTCGCCCTGGCCATCTTCAGCGTCTTCGGTCTGGAGCTTCTCCAGCGCCGCATCCACACCCCGGACGCCGTGCGCCGCATCCTGGGCGTCGGCACCGTCCACATCGTGCCGCACCACAGCGACCGCGGGGCCAAGGGCCGGCTCTACAAGATCTTCCAGCGCCATCCCTTCTCGCTGTTCAGCGAATCCCTGCGCGCCCTGTTCCGCAACCACCTGTCGGATCTCGGCCCGGTCGGCTCGCTGGCGGTGACCTCGGCCCGCCCGCAGGACGGCAAGACCTCCCTGACGCTCGCCGTGGCCCAGGTGGCCAGCCAGGCCGGCCGCCGGGTGGTGGTGGTGGACACCGACTTCCGCCGTTCCCGGATGGAAGGGCTGTTCGACCTGTCCGCCAAGAAGGGCCTGTCGGACTGGATCTCCGGTGACGCCACGCTGGACGAGATCGTCCACACCGCCGACGACGTGCCCTTCGCCATGGTTCCGGCGGGCAAGCTGAACCCGATGACGCTGGACCGCTTCAACGTGGACTCCCTCGTGCAGCTCATGGCCGGCCTGTCGCCCAGCTTCGACCTGGTGGTCTTCGACACCGCCCCGGCGCTGGCCGTGTCCGACGCCCGCATCGTCTGCGGCGCCGCCAACAAGGTGCTGTTCGTCACCCGCTGGGGCCACACCACGGCCAGCGACCTGGACGCGGTGGCCGACCTGGGTCCGATCGACCACGACAAGTTCGTCTGCGTGATGACCGACGTGAACCTGAAGAAGGCCGCCAGCAAAGGCTATCAGGGTCCGTACAACAGCTACGTCGCCACGCGGAAGTACTACGGCGACCAGACCCTGCGGGCCGCGCCGTAAGCGAGGCCAAAGCCCTTCTCCCCTCCGGGGAGAAGGGTATGGGATGAGGGGGCGGCCGCAGGCCGACCACGCTGGCTCATTGCAGTGCGTGGACGCCCTGACGGGCGCCCCCTCACCCTAACCCTCTCCCCAGGGGGGAGAGGGAATTTCCATTTCCCATCGAACCACACGAGGCCCGACGCCCATGGCCCAGACCTCGCCGAAAGCCACCTCGCCGAAAGCCACCTCCCTCTCCCGCCGGGACGCGCTGCGCGCCGCCGCCGCCGTTGCGGTGCTGGCAAGCTGCAAAACCGCCGCCGGTCCCTCCATCGCCGAGGCCGCCCCTTCCGCCGCCGCGCCGAACCCGACGCTGCGCGACGCCTGCCGGGCCGCCGGCATTCTCCATGGTGCCGCCCGCGACCATCTGATCGAGCCGGAAGACCCCATGCTCGACACGCTGATGGCCCGGGAATGCGACGTGGTGACGCCGGAGAACGGCGGCAAATGGGCCGTCTTCCAGCCGCAGGAGGGCAACTTCGACTGGGGCCGCTTCGACGCGGGGGTGGAACTGGCCCGCCGCATCGGCGCCAAGCCCAACTGGCACTGCGCCCTGTGGCAGCACATGGGCATGCCCGACTACATGACGCTGCCGGCCAGCCGCCAGCGCGCGCTGGGCATCGGCGAGAACGCCTATTTCTCGGCGGACGGCACGCTGTCGGAGGACAATTACTGGCCGCGCTTCACCGCCATGGTCGCGGCGGTCAAGCAGCGCTACGGCGACGGCTTCTACCGCATCGACGTGATGAACGAGGCCTTCTTCTGGGAGACCGAGCGCAGCCACCCTCACGAACAGGACCGCCACGGCTTCCGCAAGGGCATGTGGTGGGTGGTGGCGGGCGGCGCCAAGGGGCCGGAGTGGCTGGACCCCTTCTTCCACCATATCCGCAAGGAATTCCCCTCCGCCAAGCTGGTCATCAACGAGTTCGGCATCGAGATCGACGAGGGCTGGCAGCAGCGCAAGCGGGCCTACTTCCAGACCTGGCTGACCGACGCGGTCAAGCGCGGCGTGCCGATCGACGGGGTGGGGCTGCAAAGTCATTTGATGGCCGGCAAGCCCTACGACCGCGAAGGCATGAAGAGCTTTCTGCGGGCCATGGACCGGCTGGGCCTGCCGATCCACGTCACCGAGTTCGATGTGAACGAGAAGCATCTGCCACGCCGCTGGTCGCGGGCGGAGAAGGACCGCGCCATGGCCTTCCTGGCCGGGCAGTATCTGGGCGACATCGCCGGCAACGCGCGGCTGGCCGAACTCTGCTGGTGGCACTTGCGGTCCGACCTGAACTACATCGCCCGGGAAATGGCGGAGCTGAAGCCCCATCCCTCCCCCTACGACGCCGCCTCGCGCCCGCTGCCGCTCTACGAAGCGTCGGTGCAGGCGTTGCGCGGGCGCGGCCGGGCGGGGTGAGGCGGGCCGGGTGAGGCTGCGGTACCCCCATCGGCGCGACTACCCCGCCCGATCGCGCGGCCCGCTCCGCCGTCCGCGCCTGTAAGGATTTCCGACAGCATCCTTAGATTAGCGGAACAGCGCCGTTTCTTCCAAAGAGGTGATCCGTGGATACGTTGACGTCGGATGAGCTGGTCGCCCGCTACAAGCGGAAGTTCGGTCTGGCCCCGAACTACCCCCTCAGCGAAACCATGGTCCGCCAGCACTGGGACTTGGAACGCCAGCTCGCGCGTGAACTGCTGGACTCCCGCCGCGAGGAACGCTGGACCGTGTTCGAGCGCAACTACACCACCCTCTACAGCGAGTGTCCCTGGTTGAACGACGGGGTGGACACCGCGGCGCAGAACGACGAGTTGGACTTCCGCCATTTCCTGACGCTTCTGAAGGGCGCGCGGGACGTCTACGAGGTCGGGTCGGGCAAGGGGCGGCTGCTGAGCTATCTGGCCCGCCACGGCCACCGCTGCGTCGCCACGGAGATCACCCGCGAGCGCGGCGAGCGCTGGACGGACGAGCGGTCCAACGTGACGTGGCGCTGCTGCGACGGCGTGAACCTCGCCGAGTTCGAACCGCGCGGCCATTACGACGCCGTCGTCTCCACCCACGTCATCGAGCATCTCCACCCCGAGGACGTGCCCCTGCACCTGTCCAACGTGCACGCCATCCTGAAGCCGGGCGGGCGCTACGTGCTCAGCATGCCGCACAAGCACGCCGGGCCGATGGACCTGTCGGAGGTGTTCGGTCTGGACGAGCCGATCTGCATGCACCTGCGCGAATACACCTGGAGCGAGACCGAACGGGCGCTGCGCGACGCCGGCTTCGCCCGGATGGAAGCGGTCTACGTCGCCCCGATGGCGGTCCGGAAGCGGATGCACCTCCATGGCTCCGGCCGGGGCTATCTGGCCTATGTGAAGGCCGTGGAGTCCTTCATCGGGGCCATGCCATTAACCCTGCGGCGCAAACTCGGGAAGCTCGGCCAGCTCTACCTCTTCCGGCCGGAGGTCTTCATGGTGGCTCACAAAAGTCACGAGGCGTGAGCGGGCGCCGTCCGGGAACCTTTCTGTAACAAGACTTTACAGTTACGATCCCCCGTGGCCGCAAGGCCCCACTGTGGCGCGGAAACCGCAGCAAAGGCGGTTTTCCGCGCCTCATTCTTTTCACAGGGTGGCGTGGCTTTTAAGACGCATTTCGTTAAAATCCGAAATACCTCGTTAACCAATTGGGGCGAACCTCGGCTTCACCGAAAATGGAGAGAGGTTATTTCCAATGGCAACGACCACCACGGGTCTCGTCGACACGACCTTCGTCGTCAACGCCTCGGGGCAGGCTGCCGGCGGGATCTGGCCGCAGTTCCGGCTGCTCCTGGATGGTGTCAATCTCGGCGAGGCGACGGTCGGCTCGACCAGCGCCGGCCGTTACACCTTCAAGGCCCAGGTCGCTCCGGATCAGGCCCACAAGGTTCAGATCGTCTACTTCAACGACGGCTATGTGAACGGCCAGGACCGCAACCTGCTCGTCAAGTCGCTGGAAGTGAACGGAAAATCCGTCGCCGCCACCAGCTCGCTGGTCAGCTACGACAAGGGCGCGCTCGACGGCAGGGATGTGATCCCCGGCCAGGAAGGCATGTGGTGGGACGGCGCGCTCGATTTCGCGCTGACCAAGGACTATTTCCCGGTCGCGACGCCGCAGGCGCCCGCGGGCAACACTCAGATCGTCCTGAACCTGTCGGGCAACGCCGCGGGCGGCACCAACGCGCATTTCAACCTGCTGATCGACGGCAAGAAGGTCGGCGAGGGCGTGGCCGGCACGACCGCCAAGGACTATGCCTTCTCGATCAACGCCACGGCGGATCAGGCACACAAGGTTCAGATCCAGTACGACAACGACGCCACCATCAACGGCCAGGACCGCAACCTGCTGGTCAACAAGGTCACGATCAACGGCAAGTCGGTCCTGCCCACGGACGGCATCGTCACCTACGACAAGGGTGCGCTCGACGGCAAGGACGTGGTCAAGGGCCAGTCCGGGATGTGGTGGAACGGCACGCTGGTGGTCGACGCCGACAAGAGCTTCTTCCCCGGCTCCACGACGCCGACCAACCCGACCAACCCGCCGCCGCCGCCCCCCGCCCCGGCGAAGCCGTCCCTGACGGTCAGCGACGTGTCGGTGACGGAGCCGACCGGCAAGACCGCCGGCGGCATCGCGCCGGGCTTCCTGCACACCGAGGGCGGCCAGATCATGGACAGCAGCGGCAAGGCCGTGAAGCTGACCGGCGTGAACTGGTTCGGGGCCGAGGGCTACGCCTTCGCGCCGCAGGGGCTGTGGATGGACAGCTACCAGAACCACATGAAGCAGATGCAGGATCTGGGCTTCAACACCATCCGCCTGCCCTATTCCGACGCGATGCTGGACAATGGCCGCATGCCGACCGGCATCGACTACTCGAAGAACCCCGATCTGCGCGGCAAAACCTCGCTTGAGGTGTTCGACAAGATCATCGAGCACGCCGACAAGATCGGCATGAAGATCATCCTCGACCATCACCGCTCCGGCGACGGCGCGTCGGCCAACGAGAACGGGCTCTGGTACACCAGCCAGTACCCGGAATCGAAGATGATCGAGAACTGGAAGATGCTGGCGACCCGTTACAAGGGCAACGACGCCGTGATCGGCGCCGACCTGCACAACGAGCCGCACAACCCGGCCACCTGGGGCGACGGCGGCCCGAACGACTGGGCCCGCGCGGCGGAGCGCATCGGCAACGCCATCCAGTCGGTCAACAAGGACTGGCTCCTGATCGTCGAAGGCATCGAGACCTACCAGAACCAGTGGTACTGGTGGGGCGGCAACCTGCTGGGCGAGAAGAACTACGAGGTCAAGTTCAACACGCCCGACAAGCTGGTCTATTCGGTCCACGATTACGGCCCGTCGCTCTACATGATGGACTGGTTCAAGGCCAACAACTTCCCGAACAACATGCCGGCGAAGTGGGGCCAGATGTGGGGCCACTTCATCCAGAACGACGAGACGCCCGTCCTGGTCGGCGAGTTCGGCAGCCGCATGGAAACCGCCATCGACAAGCTGTGGATGCCCAAGCTGATCCAGTACATGAACGGCGACTGGAACGGCGACGGCAAGATCGATCTGGCCGCGGGCAAGCAGGGTGCGAGCTGGACCTACTGGGCCTGGAGCCCGGGTTCGGGCGACACCGGCGGCATCATGAACGATAGCTGGAAGGTGGACTACAACAAGTACAACGCCATCAAGCCGGGCCTGTACAGCGGCTCCACCAGCCCGGCGACCACCGACGCGGTGTTCACGGTGAAGCTGTCCCAGGCCTACAGCCAGGCGGTGACGGTGGACTACGCCACGGCGGACGGCACGGCGAAGGCCGGTTCGGACTATCTGGCGGCCAGCGGCAAGCTGACCTTCGCCGCCGGCGAGACCACCAAGACGGTCGCCGTCAAGGTGCTGAGCGACGACGTCACGGAAGGGATCGAGAACTTCTCGCTGAAGCTCTCCAACCCGACGCAGGCGACCATCGCCGACGGCACCGGTATGGCCACCATCAACCCGCCGGGCACCGCCCAGGCGCTGTCGGCGGACCTGCTGGCGCACAGCCTGGCCCAGGGCACGGCTTCGGCGCAGGCGGCGGGCGTGCAGTCCGGCATCGACCTGTCGTCGATCGACTTCTCGCATATGATGACGGTGGACGCCGCGAACCTGATGCTCGACCATCAGGCCGCGTAACGACCGCCGAGGCGGACACGGGGAAGGGGCCGGCGGAGCGATCCGACGGCCCCTTCTTTTTCAGCGTATGCGCCTTCAGGAGGCCGATTGCAGGCGGCGGACGCGGCCCAGCAGCAGCTTGCCCAGCATCGTCCGGCCCGCCGGCCCCATGCCCGGGCCGAACACCGCGGTGGCCAGGAACATCAGCACCAGCAGCACCTTCTCGGCGGTGAAGGCGGGGTCGATCTCGGTGCCGAACAGGTACCAGCCCAGCCCGTAGGCGAAGACCGCCGGCACCAGTATCCAGCCGATCCGCACGGCGTTCAGCGGCATCTCGTCGCGGCAGATGCGGCGGCGCACCGTCTCGGTCAGGGCGATCTGGAAGACCTCCCGGCCCAGATTGGCGAGCGCGGCGCCCAGCAGGCCCCACTGCCAGACCATGCCCAGGGCCAGCGCCGACCCCACAGCGAGGCTGGCCGCGGAGATCCAGGGAAGCACGCCGACGCGCTTGGCCTTCAGGATCGCCACCTCGGGATTCATCCGCACCCCATGCAGCACATAGGCCAGCACCAGGAAGGGCATGCTGGTCAGAACCGGGGTGTAGTCGCTGGAGGCGATCAGCCACAGGATCTCCGGCGCGGTCAGCGCCAGCCCCAGCCCGGCCCCGGTCAGCAGGACGACGAACAGGTGGAAGACGAAATCCGCCTGCCCATGGTCCGCGTCGCCATGCTGCGCCTCCAGCCGGCTGACCGACCAGATCTGCAGGAAGGAGGCGGTCAGGAACATGAAGAGGATCTGCGACAGCCGCATCCCGAAGGCGAACAGCCCCACCGCCGCCGTCGACAGCAGGATGTTCAGCAGCCAGCGCGAGACGAAGTTGTTGGCGATGTCCAGCAGCGACTGCGGCGCGTAGGGCAGCCCCAGCGCCGCCACCCGCTTCAGGATCGGGAAGGAGAAGGAGAACCCCGTGTCCTTCAGAATCGCCACCACCAGCAAAAGGCCAAGCGCCAGGAAGGACGCGCCGTTCGCCAGGAAGATGCCCTCCACCCCGAGGCCGAGCCCCCACAGGAACAGCAGGTTGAAGGCAAGCAGGGCCACCACCTTCGCCAGCGACACCAGCAGGCACAGCGCCGACCGCTTGCGCGCCCGGTAATAGGCCAGCGCCAGCTCGAACAGGGTGGTCAGCGCGACGCCGGCCAGCGCGATCGCCATCACCGCGGCGTGGCCGGTGTCACCGAACATCGCCCAGCTTCCGGCCATGCCCAGCGGCCAGGCCAGCCCGACCATCGCCACCGACGTGCCGACCACCGCCAGCAGGCAGGTGCTGGCGACGCGACGCCGGTCGCCCTCCTCGGCGTGTTCGAAATAGACGGCGGTGAAGGCGTTGTTCATGCCGATCATCAGCATGACCGCCAGCAGGTCCGCGACCACCACCACCAGCGCGTAGACGCCGAATTCGGAAGGGTTGAGAAGCCGGGTGTAGAGCGGCAGGAGCAGGAGCCCGGCAGCCCGGTTCACCACGTTGGCCAGCATGAACAGCCAACCGTGTTTCAAGATCGTCGCTGCTTCGGACGCCATCGGGAACTCCGCCATTAACTCCGGTGGGGCGGCACTGCCGCACCTGCGAACGCAATTCCGATGATTGGAACCGGGAGGGGACGTTTCAATTTCACGTTGGGGCCTTCGCCTTCCTCTTCGGACTTATTCCGATGAGCAACCGCGGCCCCCTCCCTAGCCCTCCCCCTCTTCGAGGTGGAGGGGACTGCCGCCGCGTCGCGGAAGGCACCCTCTCCCGCGAAAGCGGGGGAGGGTTGGGGAGGGGGAAAGGGATGAACGGCCCCGCGCGCAATCCCGACAGGGTGCGACCCCACCCCACCACGATCAACGGAGCTTTGGAGCAGCCCGCTCACCCGGAATCGCCCGACGGCTTCTTAAGGGATACGTCGCCGACCACGCCGCGGCGGGACGGTCGCACCAACCTGGGGCGGAACGCCGCCATTCGATCACGCATCCGGCCATAGGGGTCGGGGAACATCCCTCCCATACCACCAAATTGCGGGGAGGAAGGAGGTAGCCGATGGACAGCCGGGGCAGCGCCGCCACCGATCCGGATGATCCGGACGAAGTCATCCACTTACCTTAATCTCTTTAAAATCGCTCAATGGAAACCACGCGCGATGTAAGGGGTATTGCCGCTGGCTGGGGAAGCCTCTTGTGATTTGTTGATTAGCGGCAGCCTTTATCCTAATTCGTGGAAAACAGCGCATCCCTTGTTCTGTCCACCTGGGGGAGAAGCGTGCGCTGATATTTGTGTGTCTTTCGGAACACAGGAAGACTCAAAGAAAAAGCTGATGAGAGACCGTCTCACGCTGCGGCGCGTTAGGTCAGGCGCGAGGCGGATGACATTCCGTTTCACACATAAATGGGACCTGCGATGAGCAAACTCGACCCAGAAGCGGTCATCAATCTGGCCCCGGTCAAGAAGACGGCCATGCCGGCGGTGGGACCCGGACTGCTGCTTGCGCTGTCCGACGGCTTCATGCTCGCCCTGCTCGGCTGGACGCTCGTCCACCTGTTCGGAAGCGACACCCTGTCCGCGGAAGCGGACCTGTCGCAGCGCGCCCTGGTCACCGGCCTGATGCTGGTGCCGCTGGTGAAATCGGTTTTCGGAATCTACTCGCTGGGCCGCTTCGACTATCTGGAGCGGACCCGCCGCACCTTCCAGGCGGCCCTGCTGTCGGTCGCCGTCCTGGCCGTGCCCTTCATCGTGATGGACGGTTTCCGATCCTTCTTCGTGGAGGCGCTGTCGGTCGCCCTGCTCGGCTTCGCGATCACCTACGCCGCCGACCTTCTGCTGGTGCACGGCCTGATGGCCAGCGCCCTGAACTGGCGCACCCCGGTGGTGATCGTCGGCGCCGGACCGCAGGGTGCCGCCATCGCCGAGAAGCTGCAGCGGCTGCCCTGGCTGGGCATGCGCCCGGTCTGCTTCTTCGACGACGACGACACGCTGTGGCAGACCCGCGTCGCCAACCTGCCGGTGGTCGGCTCGACGGAGCTGCTGGCCAAGTCCCCGGCCTACGCCCAGCAGGCCCAGGCCGCCATCGTCGCCGACATCGGACGCCATGGGGCGGACCTGACGACGCTGGTCGGGCGGCTGCCCTTCAAGCAGGTCTATTGCCTGTTGGGCGAGGGCAACGTCAGCGCCGTGGACGCCACCTACCACAACCTGCACGGCTCGCTGGCGCTGCGCGTCTCGGTCCGTCCGCCGACCAGCTACCTGCGCATCCGCCGCGCGCTGGACATCCTGCTGTCGGCCATCCTGCTGGTGGCGGTGGCGCCGCTGATGCTGGGCATCGCCGCGGCGATCCGGCTGGACAGCCCCGGTCCGGTCATGTTCCGCCAGAAACGCTGGGCCGGCGGCGACAAGACCTTCGACGTGCTGAAGTTCCGCTCGATGCACATCAACGCGGAGGAGCATCTCCAGCGCCTTCTGGAGAACGATCCGAAGATGCGCGAAGAGTACATGACCTACCACAAGCTGGCCTACGACCCGCGCATCACCCCGGTCGGCCGCTTCCTGCGCAAGACCTCGCTCGACGAGCTGCCGCAGTTGGTGAACATCCTGATGGGCGACATGAGCCTGATCGGCCCGCGCGCCTACATGCCGAAGGAACTGCCGGAGGTCGGCGCCTCGGCGGAGGTCATCGGTTCCGTCCGGCCCGGCCTGACCGGCTACTGGCAGGTGTCGGGTCGCCACCGCACCACCTTCCAGGAGCGCGTCGCCATGGACGTCTTCTACGTCCGCAACTGCGGCCTGCTGTTCGACTTCTACATCCTGTGCAAGACCGCGGTGATCGTCCTGAAGGGCGACGGGTCATGAGCCTGCGCCACCCCATCCAGGCCCCTCTCCCCAAGCGGGAGAGGGGCTTTCCCTTTTCTGGCCCCCGCACGCACAAGCCCCGTCCGCCCCGCAAGATGGTGGTGCAGGGTCCAACCGGAGGTAGCCCCGACGGGGACGGCCTCCTTCGGCCTAATGCCTCCGCCCGGCTACAGGTCCGGGCATCGGGTTGGCATCTTCAGAAAACGATGCGGTGCGCCCGTCATGGGCGTTCACTGCCCATCACAGCCCTTTTCACCGGAACAGCGGCCCCATGAAAGTCCTCGAAGTTCTGGAAAAGAGCGTCACCGTCTTCTGCATCGTCTCGTTCGGCGGTTCGGTGCTGCCGGCGCTGCTGACCGGCGGCGGCGCGACCGATCCGGACGCGCCCGGCGCCGTGCTCTATTTCATGGCCGTCTACGTCATGATCCTGGCGCTGATCGGGCTGCGGCCGAGCCTGGCCTTCCGCCTGCCGACGGGCAGCCCGGCGGTGTCGCTGATCGTGGCGCTGGCCTTCCTGTCCGCCCTGTGGTCGATCTATCCGGACGTGACGCTGCGGCGCGCGGTGGCCTTCCTGTTCACCACGGCCTTCGCCGTCTATCTCGCCTTGCGCTACAGCTTCCCGGAGATCGTCCGGATGCTGGCGACGGGCCTGTCGATCCTGATGGTGCTGTCCTACGTCTCGGTCTTCGCCATGCCGGCGGTCGGGTTGGACAGCGAGCAGCATGTCGGCGCCTGGAAGGGCATCTTCTGGCAGAAGAACGTCACGGGCCGCATGATGGTCTGGCTGGTGCTCTGCCTGCTCTGGCTCGACTGGATGCGCGAGGGCAAGCGCTGGGTGGTCCGCCCGCTGCTGCTGATGGCCCTGCTGCTGATCGTGATGAGCCGGTCGGGCACGGGTCTGGTCACCTCGATCCTGGTCGCCGGGCTGCTGCTCGTCAGCGGTTTCGTGCGCGGCGGCATCCGCAGCTTCGCGCCGGCCATGGCCTTCATCCTGCTGGTCGCGGTGGTCGGCATCACCAGCGGCACGACCTTCTGGCACGACATCCTCTACATGCTGGGCCGCGACCCGACGCTGACCGGCCGCACGGTGCTGTGGGAACACACGCTGATGTCGATCCAGGACCGCTTCCTGCTCGGCTGGGGCTACGGCGCCTACTGGTACGGGGCCTACGGTCCGGGCAGCACCTTCACCCAGGGCTGGGGCATCAACTCCGCCCACAACGGCTGGATGGAGGCGTGGCTGGATTTGGGCCTGGCCGGCGTGATCCTGACGGCGGTGCTGATGGGGCGCCTGCTGATCCAGGGCTTCATGGCCGTCCGCTACAGCGAGAACCGCGGCGAGCCGGCCTGGATCTTCACCGTGGGCTGCGCGCTGATGCTCATCTCGATCTCCGAAAGCGTGTTCCTGGAGCGGCATTCGCTGAACTGGATCGTGATGGTGATCGCGGTGACCCGCCTCGTGCAGCGCCGCCGCTGGGCGAAGATGCAGGCCCGGATGCAGGACCACCACCCCGCCCCGCAAGCGGCCTTTGCCAGTTCATCCCCCTACGGAACCTCCTACGGCGCGCCTCCGTCCGCCGGTTGGAGCGGTCCGGCCCGGCCCGGCTGACGGAAGGAGGCCCCCATGTTCCGCCCCATATCTCCGCCCTCCGATCTTCCGTCGCGACAGAAGGTATTGTCATGACGCCCCCGCAAGAGATGGTCACCGTCGTCATCCCCACCCGCAACCGGCCCGACATGGTCGCGCGGGCGGTGGAAAGCGCCCTGGCCCAGACCTACGCGCCGCTGGAGGTCGTCGTCGTCATCGACGGCCCCGATCCGGCCACGGAGGAGCGCCTGCGGGCGTTCGGCGATCCGCGGCTGACCGTGATCCCGCTGGAACAGAACCGCGGCGCCGCCGGCGCCCGCAATCTGGGCGTGGAGCGCGCGCAAGGCGGCTGGATCGCCTTCCTCGACGACGACGACGAATGGATGCCGGGCAAGGTCGCCCTTCAGATGGCCGCCCGCCCGCCCGGCGTGCGCTACCCGATCATGAGCTGCCGCTGCAAGGTGGTGACGGCCCGCGGCGACTTCGAATGGCCGCGGCGGCTGTGCACTCCGCGGGACCGGATCGGCGACTACCTGTTCGTCCGGCACGGGCTGTTCAAGGGCGAGACCTTCGCCCCCACCACCACCCTGCTGGCGCCAAAGGCCCTGCTTCAGCGCCAGCCGATCCCGAAATCGGCCTTCGACGATTGGGAATGGCTGATCGCCTGCGGGCGGATCGACGGCTGCGCCCTGGTCACGGTGCCGGAGGTGCTGGCCATCCATTACACGGAATCAGACCGCATCACCCTGTCCACCTGCCACAACATCGACATGGCCCTGAACTGGGCGGAGTCGGTGCGGCCCATGCTGTCGCCGCGCGCCTACGCCAGCCTGCTTCTTCAGGCCACCGGCGGGGAGCAGGCGGCGCGAACCCCCGCGGTGCGCAAGCGCATCCTGAAATCGGCGCTGCGGGACGGCGCGCCGACCCCGATGGCGCTGACCACCTTCCTGATGCATTCGCTGATGCCGGTCGGGCTCCGGCGCCGGCTGCGTCAGGCCATCTTCTCGGCTCCCGGCACGGCGTGAGGAAGAGCATGGGCTTCAGGCGAAAAATGGCGCACCGCGCCTGCGTTGTCTTCGCCACCCCCGGCGCGCTGGACGGCGGCGGCGGGATCGGGCGGATGACCGGCTACATCGTCGATGCCTTCCGCAACAATCCCTCCGCTCCGGAAACGGTGGTGCTGGACACCCGCGGCACCGGCAGCGCCGTCCTGTCGCCGGTCTATCTGGCGGGCACGCTGGCACGGTTGGGCGCGATGATGCTGCGGCACCGCCCGTCGGTCGTGCACATCAACGTGTCGGAGAACGCCAGCGTCTGGCGCAAGGCGGTGGTCCAGCTCTTCGCCGGGCTGTTCTCCTGCCCCACGGTGGTGCATCTGCACGGCGCGTCCTTCATGGAGTATTTCGACAAGGGGCCGGTGTCCCGCGCGATCAGCCGCTGGCTGTTCGACCGCTGCGGCGTCGCCCTGGTGCTGGGGGAGAGCTGGCGAGACTTCCTGGTGCAATCGGTCGGGACGGACCCGCACAAGGTGCGCGTGCTCTACAACGCCGTGCCGGACATCGGCGCCGACCTGCCCGTCCGCGCGGCCCCGCCGCCGGGCGCCAGCGTGTCGCTTCTGGTGCTCGCCAACCTGTCGGAGCGCAAGGGCATCGGCACCCTGCTGCGCGCCTGCCGCCTGATGAAGGAGCAGGGCTTCCGCTTCCGCGTGACCATCGGCGGCGGCGGCGACGTGGAGGGCTACCGCCGCCTGGCCGCGGAGCTGGGCGTGGACGGCGAATGCCGCTTCGAAGGCTGGATCTCGCGCGAACAGGCGCACGGCCATCTGCGCGACCACGACATGCTGCTGCTTCCCTCGACCCACGAGGGGTTGCCGATGGTGATCCTGGAGGCGCTGGCCACCGGCATGCCGGTCGTCACCACCCCGGTGGGCTCGATCCCGGAGGTCCTGACCGACGGGGAGACGGCGCGCATCGTCCCGGTCAACGACCCCGACGCGCTGGCCCAGGCCGTCCGCGACCTTGCCGCCCATCCGGCGCTCTACACGCGCCTGTCGGCGGAGGGGCGGCGGCTGTTCCTGGAGAAGTTCGTGATCGAGGCCTATGGCCGCAACCTTCAGGACATCTATGCGGAGCTGGACCGCCCCGACGCCGTGCGGCGCCCCTCGCTGGGGGCATTGCCGGATGCCGCGGCGGCGAAGCCGTCATTGACCCGCGCGGGCCGTCAATAGGAACCCATTTTTCCGCGGGGTCCCCATTCATTCCTCCCTGAAGCTTCGCGAGGGGAGCGCGACAGTCAGGAGCGGATATGATCTACATCGTTTCACCCGGTGGCACGCTCGAAAAGGGCGGCATGGGGCGGATCGTCGACAATTTCACGGCGGACCTGAAGCAGCACCGCCCCGACGTCAGGTTCGAGGTGATCGACAGCTACGGGCCGGACGCGAAATTTCACCTGATGCCCTTCTACTTCGCCGCCGCGATGCTGCGCCTGTTCGCCTGCTTCGTCACCGGCAAGGCCCAGCTCGTTCACATCCACATGGCGGAGTACGGCAGCGTGCTGCGCAAGGGGCTGATCGTCGCGATGGCCTCGCTGTTCCGGGTGCCGGTCGTCCTGCATCTGCACGGGGGCCGTTTCCCCAAGCATTACGAGGACGCGAGGCCGCTGTCCCGTTGGGCCATCCGCCACATGATGGAGATGACCAGCGAGGTGGTGGTGCTGGGCGAATACTGGCGGAACTGGGTGGTCACCACCTTCCCCGCCGTGCGCCGCGCGACCCTGCTGCACAACGCCGTGCCGGGGCCGGAGACGATCCCGGTGCGCGCGGAGGACGGGCCGGTGCGCCTGCTGTTCCTGGGCCGTCTGATCAAGCTGAAGGGCATCGACGTCCTGCTCGACGCGCTGGCGTCGGAGGTCTGCCGCAGCCGGTCCTGGCACCTGACCATCGCCGGCGACGGCGATCTGGAGACCTACCGCGCGCAGGCCAAGGCGCTGGGGCTGGAGGAGCGCGTGCGCTTCACCGGCTGGCTCGACCAGACCGGCTGCCGGAAGGAGCTGGTTCAGGCCCATGTCCTGGTCCAGCCCTCGATGTTCGAGGGGCTTCCGATGTCGGTGCTGGAGGCCATGGCCAACGGCCTGACCATCGTCGCCACCCCCGTGGGCAGCGTGGGCGACGCCATCGCCGACGAGGAGACCGGCCTGCTGGTGCCGCCGGGCGACCGGGCGGCGCTGGCCGACGCATTGGCCCGCGTGATCGACGACGCGGATCTGCGCCGCCGGCTGGGCCAGGGGGCGCGCCGCCGCTTCGAGCGCCATTTCGACATCGCCGTCTACCGGGAGCGCATCATCGAAATCTACCGCCGCAACGCCCGCGGCTGGATGGCCGAACCGTCGCCCGCCGCGTCGATCGGCCCGCGCCGGGCGCGCTCCGGCTGAGGGACGGAAGCGAAGCGTCAAAAAATAAGGTGCGTCGGAAACAAGGCGCCGGAACCACAGCAAAGGTCCAATCCCCATGAAGCAAGCCATCGCGGCCGGAATCGTGCGCTGGACGGGAGTCGGTGCCCTGTTCCGCAATCTCTTCGCGCGCCGGAACGTGACCATCGTCGTCTATCACGACCCCGACCCGGAGGTCATGCGCGCCCATCTCTCCTGGTACGCCGAACGCTACAGCTTCACCACGCTGGACGCGGTGGCCGACGCGCTGGAGAGCGGGCGGTGGGGCGACCTGCCGCCCTACCCGCTGGTCGTCACCTTCGACGACGGCCACCGCGACAACGCCCGCCTGGAATCGCTGTTCCGCGAGTTCGGGGTGCGCCCGACCGTCTATCTGTGCAGCCGGGTGGTCGGCACCGCCCGCCCCTATTGGTGGAAGACCGCCGCCGCCGGGCGGATCGGCGTGGAGACGCTGAAGCGTCTTCCCGACCCCGAGCGCCGCCGCCGTCTGGCGGAGGCCGGCGACGACCCCGACCTGGACGGCGCCGACCGCCAGTCCCTGACCTGGGACGAGGTCCGGCATCTGGCGTCCGTCACCGACTATGGCGCCCACACCCGCACCCACCCGATCCTTCTGCAATGCGACGACCAGCGCTGCGCGGAGGAGATCGCGCTCTGCAAGACGGAGCTGGAGGAGGCCACCGGCCTGCCCTGCCGCCACTTCGCCTTCCCCAACGGCGATTTCAGCGACCGCGAGGTGGCGATCATCCGGCAGGCGGGCTACCGCACCGCGCGCACCATCGATCCGGGCTGGAACGGCCCGAAGACCGACCCTCTGCGGCTGCGGGCCGTGCCCATCTCCGACGACGCGTCGGTGGACTGGCTGTCCGTCCAGGTGACCGGTATCCCGGCCTGGCTGCGCAAGCGCAAGAGCGGCGGCGCGATGCCCGCCCCGGCCCCCACGCACGGCGATCCGCTGCCGGCGGCGTGATCCCTGGCGGCGCGCATTCACGTTCCCCCCTCCCTGACCCTCCCCCGCCGGGCGGGGGAGGAGACCAAATCTCCCTCTCCCGCGGGAGCGGGGGAGGGCCGGGGAGGGGGTTCGTACGCCACCCCTCTTCCACCATCCCGAGAGCGATAGGCCCTCCTACGCCGCAAGTCAGAGAGAGCCTCCCAAGAGTACGAGAAGGTATTCCCTCCCCACTTGCAATGCCCCTGAGTGGTTAGCCACTGTCTTCACCGCTCGATCGTCCTTTGCACTCTCGAAAACACCGCATTCGGATGCAATAAAGAATGACGTAATCGGCGGCGTCGCCAAAACCTCTCTGCAAGGAACGGGAAATGACTTCTCCGATCCCACGCAACGAGGTGGTAACGCCGAAAGGAACGGATCGGCCCCTTTGGATTAACACCCCGCCGGGGCCGGCCTCTCCGTCCCGATCTGCCGGCCAAGGATCGACGATCAAACCCACAGGAGTTGCCAGCGACATGCGGACCGCCATCACCACCGAAACGACGACCCTGAGCGCACCCGCCACCCAGGAGATCCGCGCCTTCATCGTGGAGAACTTCCTGCTGGGCAGCGACTCCGGCTTCGACAACACCGAATCCCTGCTGGAAACCGGCATCATCGACTCCACCGGCATCATGCACGTCGTGGCCTTCCTGGAGGAGCACTTCGGCATCATCGTGGAGGACGAGGACATGGTGGCCGATAATCTGGAGTCGGTCACCCGCATCGCCGCCTACGTCGAGCGCAAGCGGGCCTTGAAGGACGCGGCCTGATCCAGCTCCGCCTGATCCAAGTCCGCAGGCCATCCGCCGGACGGAACGACCATCGGGACAGACACCGAAGCCAGGCAAGGGAACAGCGTCATGGCGCACCTGCTTCATCAGTTCCTCAGCGAAACCGCGGCTAGGCGGCCACATCACACCGCCTTGATCGCGGGCGACACCGCCGTCACCTTCGCCGAGCTGGACCGCCAGAGCGACGCCGTCGCCTGCGCGCTCCAGTCCGCCGGGGTGGTGCGCGGCGACCGCGTGGCGGTGATGCTGGAGAACTCGATCGAGTATGTCGCCGGGCTGTTCGGCGCGCTGAAGGCCGGGGCCGTCTATGTCCCCGTCAATCCGTCCACCAAGGCGGACAAGCTGGCCTACATCCTGACCGACGCCGGCGTGCGGGCGCTGATCGCGCCCTCCGCGCTCGCCCGGCAGGTCGTGCCGGCGGCTGGCGAGGCGACTCACCTCGCCACCACGCTGTGGGTGGGACCCGCCGTGCCGGCCGGGGCCGGCGGGATCTCCTTCAGCGACATCGTGGCCACTCACCCGGACCCCCAGTCCGGAAGCACCAAGCCGCAGAACCGCGGCCTGATCGACCAGGATCTGGCCGCCATCCTCTACACCTCCGGAACGACCGGGCGGCCCAAGGGGGTGATGCTCAGCCATGCCGCCCTGGTGAACACCACCTGGTCGATCTCCACCTATCTGGAGAACACGCCCGACGACGTCGTGATGTGCGTCCTGCCGTTGACCTTCGGGTACGGCCTGTCGCAGGTCCTGACCGGGGCGCGGGTCGGCTTCACGGTGGTTCTGGAACGCTCCTTCGCCTTCCCGGCGGAAACGCTGGCGCGCATGGTGAAGCACCGCATCACCGGCCTGCCCGGCGTGCCGACCTTCTTCTCGACCCTGCTGGGGATGGAGGCGCTGAAGACCGCCGACCTGTCCTCCCTGCGCTATCTGACCAACGCGGCGGCTCCCTTGCCGACCGCCCACATCGACCGCCTGCGCGAGCGCTTCCCCGATGCCGCCTTCTACTCGATGTACGGCATGACGGAATGCTGCACCCGCATCTGCTACCTCGACCCGCGGGATCTCGGCGCCAAGACCGCCTCGGTGGGCCGGGCCATCCCCAACTGCGAAGCCTATGTGGTGGACGAGCTGGGCAACCGCGCCGCCCCCGGCGAGGTGGGCGAACTGGTGGTCCGCGGCGCCAACCTGATGCGCGGCTACTGGAACCGTCCGGAGGAAACCGCCAAGCGCCTGCGCAGCGGGCCGCAGGGCGAGACGCTGCTCTACACCGGCGACCTCTTCACCATGGACGCCGACGGCTGCCTCTACTTCGTCAGCCGCAAGGACGACGTGTTCAAGTGCCGCGGCGAGAAGGTCAGCCCCAAGGAGGTCGAGAACGCCCTCTACGAGCTGGAAGCCGTGGTCGAGGCCGCCGTTCTCGGTGTGCCCGACGCCGCCGACGGCATGGCGGTGAAGGCCTATCTGGTCGTCCGCCCCGGCGCCACCCTGACCGAGGCGGCGATCCGCCAGCACTGCCGGGGCCGCCTGGAAAGCCATCTGGTGCCCAAATTCATCGAGATCCGCGACGAGTTGCCGAAGACGGAGTCCGGCAAGATCAAGCGCGCGATGCTCGCCGAAACCGCCTGACCCCTTTCCCGCCTGATCCTTTTCCGCCTGATCCTTTTCCGCTGGGCCTTCAACACAGGAGAACGCGCGATGTGTGGTGTCGCCGGAGTTCTCGCCGGGCCGCGCGCCGAGCCCGCCGGACTCGACGAACTGAAGCGCATGATCGCCATGATCGGGCACCGCGGCCCGGACGGCTACGGCTTCTACCGCGACGGGCGGATCGGGCTCGCCCACGCGCGCCTCAGCATCGTCGGTCTGGCCGGCGGCTTCCAGCCGATCCACAACGAGGAGCGGACTCTCTGGATCACCTTCAACGGCGAGATCTTCAACCACGTCGAGCTGCGGCGTGACCTGGAGGCGCGCGGGCACCGCTTCTACACCCGCACCGACACCGAGGTGATCGTCCACGCCTTCGAGGAGTACGGCCCCGCCGCCTGGGCCAAGCTGAACGGCCAGTTCGCCATCGGCCTGTGGGACGCGGTGAAGCGGGAGCTGTGGCTGGTCCGCGACCGGCTGGGCATCCTGCCGCTGTTCTACGCCCGCAGCGGCGACCACCTCGCCTTCGCGTCGGAGGCCAAGGCCCTGTTCGGCGGCGGGCGCGTCGAACCGCGCTTCGACGCCGCCCGCCTCGCCCAGGTCTTCACCCACTGGAGCGTCGCCCCCCAGGGCAGCGTCTTCGCCGGGGTGCAGAGCGTGCCGCCGGCCACCGCCATCCGTATCGACTCCGACCTGCGCCTGCACGAGGCCCGCTATTGGGAGCCGGACATGGCCGGCGAACCCGCCCTGTCCCGCATCACGCTGGACGAGGCCGCGGACCGGCTGGAGGAAAAGCTTCTCGACGCCATCCGCCTGCGGCTGCGCGCCGACGTGCCGGTGGGCGTCTACATCAGCGGCGGCCTGGACAGCTCGGTCATCGCGGCGCTGGCCCGCAAGCTCGACACCACGCAGATGCACAGCTTCGGCGTGCGCTTCGCCGACAACGCCTTCGACGAGACGCCGCAGCAGCGGCTGGTCGCCGGCCATGTCGGGACGGAGCATCACGACATCCTCTGCACGGCGGAGGACATCCAGGCCGCCCTGCCCGACGTGATCTGGCACGGCGAATCGCCGCTGGTCCGCACCGCCCCGGCGCCGCTGTTCCTGCTCTCCCGACTCGTCCGCGACAGCGGCATCCGCGTCGTTCTGTCCGGCGAGGGCGCCGACGAGTGGCTGGCCGGCTACGACATCTTCAAGGAGGACAAGGTCCGCCGCTTCTGGGCGCGGCAGCCGCAGTCCGCGGCGCGCCCGAAACTGCTCAGCCGCATCCATCCCTACGCCGCCACCAGCGGCCAGAAGGACAGCCCGCTCTGGCAGGCTTTCTGGAAGCGCGGCATGACGGAGACGGACGATCCCTTCTACGCCCACCGCATCCGCTGGCAGAACACCGCCTGGACCCAGCGCCTGCTGGCGCCGGACGTGCGCTCCGCCGCCAACGCGCAGGCCTTCGACGAGGCTGTCTCCGCCCATCTGCCCGCCGGCTGGTCGCGCTGGAGCCCGCTCGCCCGCACCCAGTGGACGGAGATCGCGGCCTTCATGTCGCCCTATCTGCTGACCAGCCAAGGCGACCGGGTGGCGATGGCCAACAGCATCGAGGTCCGCTATCCCTTCCTCGACCCGGAGGTGGACGACCTCTGCGCCGCCCTTCCCGACCGTGTGAAAATGCTTGGATTGCGCGACAAGCTGGCGCTGCGCCGCGTCGCCTCGCGCCTGCTGCCGGCGGAGATCTTCCACCGCCCGAAGCGCCCCTACCGCGCCCCGATGACCACCGCCCTCTTCGGCGCGCAGGCCCCGGCCTATGTCCGGGATCTGCTGTCGGAGAAGTCGCTGAACCGCTACGGGCTGGTCGACGCCGCCGGTGTCGCCGCCCTTGCCGCCAAGGCCCACCGCACGGATGGCCGCATGGCCGGCGAGCGCGAGGAGATGGCCCTGGTCGGCGTGCTCACCCTCCAGATGCTCGCCCGGAACATGCTGGACGAGTTGCCGGGCCGGGCCGCCACGCTCCGCGCCCGCTTCGACGCCGCTCCCATCCACATTCTCGAAGAGCATTTGGACAGCGCCGCCGCCGCCTGATCCGGCGGACCGGCGAGGTCCCCAAGGCACAGTCCTTCCAACAGTCCCCTTCTCACAGTCGATGCAACAACGCCAACCGGGAAAACCGACACCATGCTGAACGCCCTGCATCCCTTCGACGCCAACGCCCTCTCGCTCGACTGCGCGGCGGCTGCGCGGGAGATCGAACAGTTCATCCAGCGCACCGTCGCCCACGACCTGAAGCGCCAGGGCATCGTGCTCGGCGTGTCCGGCGGCATCGACAGCTCGGTCTGCGCGGCATTGGCCGTCCGCGCGCTGGGGCCGGAGCGCGTCCTGGCCATCCTGATGCCGGAGAAGGAATCCTCGCCCGACAGCACCCGCCGGGGCCGGTTGCTCTGCGAGAGCCTGGGCATCGAGCCGATCATGGAGAACCTTACCGCTCCGCTGACCGCGCTCGGCTGCTACGACCGCCGCGACAGCGCCATCCGCCGCCTCTTCCCGGAATATGGGCCGGGATGGAAGCAGAAGATCGGTCTGGCCGCCGGCCTGCTCGACGCCGACCGCGTCAACTACTTCACCATGACCGTGGAGTCGCCGGAGGGCGAGCGCCAGACCAGCCGCATGCCGGTGGACGTCTATCTGTCGGTGGTTGCCGCCACCAACCTGAAGCAGCGCGTCCGCAAGACCATGGAATACACCCACGCCGACCGGCTGAACTACGCCGTGCTCGGCACGCCGAACCGGCTGGAGTATGAGCTGGGCTTCTTCGTGCGCGGCGGCGACGGTCTGGCCGACCTGAAGCCGATCGCCCACCTGTTCAAGACGCAGGTCTATCAGATGGCCGCCTGGCTCGGCCTGCCGGACGACATCCAAAGCCAGTCGCCGAGCACCGATACCTACACCCTGCCGCAGTCGCAGGAGGAGTTCTACTACGCCATCCCCTACGACAAGCTGGACCTAGCGCTCTGCGCCTACGGCCGCGGCGTGCCGGAGGACGAGGCGGCCCGCGCCCTGAACCTGTCCGTCGATCAGGTCCGCCGGGTCTACAAGGACATCGTCCTGAAGCGCCGCACGTCGGGCCGCATCCTGCGCAACGCCGCGCTGGTGCAGCCGGTCGAGGTGGATGGGAGCGACGCATGACCGCAATGCCCTGGCTTCAGCGGGGTGTGGAACGGTTCATGTCCGAAGATCGCGTCGCGCTGGAGTCCTTCCAGCGCGACCATTTCGGCGCGGACTCCCCGCTGCTGGACGACACCCATTTCCACTGGCTGTTCGAGGAACCGCCCACTCCCGATCCGGAGGGGGTGCAGCTCTGGGTTTGCAAGCGGAACGGGGGGATCGTCGGCCAGCAGGCGGGCATTCCCTTCGCGCTGAAGGTCGGGGAGCGGGTGCGCCGCGCCTCCTGGGCGATCGACCTGATGGTCGCCCCGGAATGGCGGCTGCGCGGCGTCGGGCCTGGCCTGTCGGAGACCCACGCCGCCGCCGGCGAGGTGAGCGTCTCGCTGTCGATGACCGACGCCGCCTACAAGTCCTACAAGCGCGCGGGCTGGCTGGATCTGGGAAACGTCCCGACCTACCTGCGCGTGATCGATCCGCCGCGCTGCCTGCGCGTCAGCCCCTACGACGGCGGGCTCGCACGGCTGGTGGCGCGGTTGGGCAAGCCGGCGATGGGAGCCGCCTCGGTTCTCGGCCACGCGGCGGCCCGGACCTTCGGCGCCCGGTTGGTCGAGGTCGATAGCTTCGACGAGCGGATGGACGGGCTGTGGGAGGCCGCAGCCCCGCAGCATCTCTGCGCCGCCCGGCGCGACCACGCCTTTCTCCAGTGGCGCTTCGACAAGATCCCGAACGCGGCGCGGCACCGCCGCTTCCTTGTCACGCGCCGCGACACGGTGATGGCCTATGTGGTGCTGCGGGTGGACCGCTGGCGCGGCGAGAGCGTCGGGGTGGTGTGCGATTATCTGGCCCGTCCGGGCTGGCTGATGCCCGCCTTCTCCCTGCTGGTCGAGCGCGCCCGGCGGGAACGGATGGCCGCCCTGGTCTGCCGCACGCTGAACGCCCAGGCCGCGCGGCCTTTGTCGATGATGGGCTTTCTGTGCCTGAAGAACGGGCTGCGCCAGCCGACCCGGATGATGGCCCGTCCCGCGGCGGACCGCCAGGACCTGACGCCGTTGGTCGGCGACCCGAGGAACTGGTTCGTCACCGCCGCCGACAGCGACATGGGCTTCAAGGATCTCGGTGAATAGGCATTTTCGCCCAAACGAAAAGGGCGCCTGCGATGATGCGGGCGCCCTTTTCGTTTGGGTCGTGCGTAAAGTCGAGATTGTGAGGATGCATGTTCCGAGCGCATGAGCGGTTTGCCGCTGCACGCGACGTTCATGAAGGATCAAGCCTATCGAGCGATTAGTAAGGCTCAGCTTCAGGCGTTGCCGCCGGTCCACATGCCTCCTATCGACGTGATGGTCTGTCACGGCTCTCAAGGGAGTTCTGGTTTTGAGGTGGGTTTCCCGC
>NZ_QOKW01000038.1 GCF_008365375.1 Roseomonas genomospecies 6
ACCCGATCCCATCCCGAACTCGGCCGTGAAACGCCTCAGCGCCGATGGTACTGCGTCTCAAGACGTGGGAGAGTAGGTCGCCGCCAGGTCACCACGGCACACGCCAGACCAGAACCGGTCCGGACGCAGCGGAACGTTGTACAGTCACGCGACAATCGTCAGACCACTGGCCCTCTCAGACACCCGCGGGGTGGAGCAGCCCGGTAGCTCGTCAGGCTCATAACCTGAAGGTCGCAGGTTCAAATCCTGCCCCCGCAACCAAATTAGCCAGCAATCCTAAAGGGTTGCTGGCTTTTTCTGCAACAGGGGCAGAAGGTCTGGCACGGCTGGTCTGCCCAGGATGGCGCTTCAAGGGCTGCGAGGACTTCACCGTTCAGGAGCTGGAGGTGCGGGCGCGGCTGATCCGCTATGGTACATTGCTCCGCTGCGCCCGGCTGCTGGAACGGCGCTTCGGCTTCCGGCATGAGTGGCCGGTCAGGGCGTGAGGCGGGCGCTCCAGAACCGGTCCAGCGACGCGCCGATCCGCACCGCGCGTTCACGGTCACCGTCGTCCCGTGGGTCCCGCGCCCGGCGGGCCGCTTCCGCCGCCGCCTCCCTGACCATCGCCGGATCGAGGTGCGGGAACGCGCCGTCGCGGTATAGGATTCGACCGTCCACCATAGTCAGCACCACGTCGCGTCCCAAGGCCCGCGCCACCACGGCGTCGCGCAGAGGCATGTCGGGGTCGAGCCATCCGCCGCGGACGCGCTCCAGCGACAGCGCCACGAGGTCGGCGCGCCATCCCGGCTCCAGCCGGCCGACGTCGTCCCACCCCGCGACCGCCGCGCCGTTGACCGTCGCCATGGACAGCAGGTCCGCCGGGCCCGGCCCGGCCGGGCCGCCCCATTGCGGGTCACGGGCCAGCAGCCCGGCCAGCCGCAGCTCTCCCAGCATATCCTCGCCGTCCTGAGAGGCGCTGTTGTCCGTGCCGACCGCGAGCCGCACGCCGTATGCCCGCAGCCGCGCCAGCGGCGGCGCCCCGTTGGCGAGGCGCAGGTTGGAGCCGGGGTTGGTCACCACCGACACGCCGCGCGCCGCCGCCAGCTCCATGTCCGCGTCGGTCAGGTGGACACCGTGCGCCAGCGAGGTCCGCGGCCCGAGCACCCCCAGCGCGTCGAGCCGGGCCAGCACCCCCTCCGGGTAAAGGCGCCGGCAAGCCGCTGCCTGGACCGGCGATTCCAGCGCGTGCAAGTGGACGGGAAGGCCGAGCCGGTCCGCATCCTCCGCCAGCGCTTTGAACAGGCCATCGGACACCCATTGCGGCCCGGCGGGGCCGTAGGCGAAGCGGACGCGCGGGTGCCCGGCGAAGTCCGCGCGGAGATCCGCCATCAGCGCCTTGGTCCCGGCGGCGCCCTCGGCGTAGGCGGGCGGGCGCGGCGCGGTGATCCAGGCGCGCAGATCGTCCGGCAGCGTGGCGAGGAACGCCTCCTCCAGATCGTAGGCGATGCCGCCGCGGTCCGCCGCGCCCACGCAGTAGGTGACGCGCAGCCCCGCCTCGTCGTAACCGCGCAGCGCCGCGCGGACCTCGCCGGCATAGTCGCCGCTGCCGTAGCTCATGTTGGCGTGCAGCGCCGTGGTCACCCCGTTGCGCAGCATCTCCAGGGCGCACAGCAGGGCCAGCGGGTAAGGGTCCGGCGCGCCGCGCCCGCGCCGCCGGTTGATCCACAGCTCCAGCCGGTCGTCGGGGTAGCCGAGCTGCACCTGGCTGAGGCCCCGACCGTGCTGGTGCGCGTTGACCAGCCCCGGCATGAGCAGCGCATCGGGCAGGTCGATGCGCTCCGCCCCGCGGCCTTCCAGTTGAGAAGGCGGAGCGACGGCGGCGATCCGGCCTCCCTCCACCAGCACCGCCGGACCGGGCAACGCCTCGGCTTCGGCCGAGGCCAGCACGGCGGCGGGGACGAGGAGGAGCGCGCTCATCCGAAGGTGATCCGCGGCAGCCACAGCGCCACGTCCTGCCAGTAGATCAGGACGAAGGTCAGCAGCACCATCATCGCCAGGAACGGCATCGTTCCCTGGATGACCTGCACGACCGACCCCTCGCGCCGCACGCCCTGCACGACGTAGAGGTTCATGCCGACCGGCGGGGTGATCAGCGCCAGCTCGCACATCACCACCAGGAAGATGCCGAACCACACCGGGTCGATGCCCAGCGTCAGCACCAGCGGGAAGACCACGGGGATGGTGCCGATCATCATGGACAGCGTCTCCAGGAAGCAGCCCAGGATCAGGTAGAAGACGAACAGCACCAGCATGGTCTCGATCGGCCCCGCGCCGATCTCCGCCACGAAGCGGGCCAGCGCCTGCGGGATGCCCAGGATGCCGATGACGAAGTTCAGGTAGAACGCCGCCACGACGATCAGCGTGATCATCGCCGTCACCTGCACCGTCGCGACGAAGCAGTCGTGCAGCATGGATATGGACAGCCTGCGCCCCGCCGCCGTCATCAGCAGCGCGACGACCACGGCCACCGCGGCGGATTCCGTGGGCGTCGCCCAGCCGGCGTAGATGGTGCCCATCACCACCGCGAAGATGCCCAGCGGCGGGACGAGGCCCCACAGCGCGCGCAGCCGCACGCCCAGCGGCGCCATCGGCTCGCGCGCTCCGGCCATGGACGGGCGCCACCAGCTCACCATCACGATCACCAGCATGAACAGCGCGGTCAGCAGCAGCCCCGGCACGATGCCGGCGGAATAGAGCCGCCCGACCGAGGTGTTGGTCATGGCGCCGTAGATGATCATGTTGATCGACGGCGGGATCAGGATTCCCAGCGTCGCCCCCGCCGCCACCGTGCCGAGCACGAGACGCGGGTCGTAGCCCCGGTTGCGGAAGGCCGGCAGGGCCACCGTCCCGATGGTCGCCGCCGTCGCCACGGACGAGCCGGACACCGCCGCGAACAGCGCCGACGCGCCGATGTTGGTGTGCAGCAGCCCGCCCGGCAGCGGGGAAAGCCAGTGTGCCAGTGCCCGGTACATGCGGTCGGTCGAGCCGCCGCGCACCAGGATCTCGCCCAGGAGCACGAACAGCGGCACCGCCAGCAGCACGAAATTGTCCGACGCGCTCCAGAGCTGCGTGCCCGCCGCCAGCACGATGGGCGAGCCGATGGTGAGCGCCGCCCCCAGCAGCCCCACCGCGAACATCACCACCGCCACATGGAAGCCCAGGAACATCAGCCCGAGCATCACCGCGAAGCCGAACGCCGCTTCCCACAGTCCGATCATTGCGCGGCCCTCCGGTTCATGTCGGGCAGCTCGGTGCCCAGTTCCTCCTTGATCTCCTCCAGCACCGTGGGCGGGCCGTAGAGGGCGTTCATGCGCCGCGCCTCGCCGCGCAGCAGGCGCCGCACCGCGTCCACCGCCAGCGCCGCCGCCACCGCGGCGAACAGCACCAGCCCGACGAACCATAGCCCCTGCGGCAGCCACATCGGCACTTGGAGGGGCGAGTTGGAGACGCTGCGGAACTCCAGGCTTTCACTGAGTACGGCGTAGCCGCGCTCCGCCATGAAGGCCGCGAAGACGGCAAGAACCACGGCGGCAGCCGCGTTGAGCACCGCCTGCGCCTTCGGCGGCAGGCTGACCAGCAGCAGGTCGACGCGCGTGTGGGCGCGGCGCACCAGGGCCAGGGCGAAGCCGAAGGCGGTGCTGATCGCCAGCGCGTAGCCGCCGACCTCGTCGATGCCGTTCAGCGAGAAGCCGAAGAATTTGCGTCCGACGATCTCGACGCAGGTCAGCACGCTCAGTCCCAGAAGCCCCCAGCCGCAGAGGATCGCGGCGAAGCGGCACACCGGGTTCAGGAGGTTGTGAAGGGGGCTGGAGGGCATGGGTGGTCCTTGGATGTGCGAGGTGTTTTGCCCCCTCCCTGACCCTCCCCCGCTGGCGCGGTGGAGGGAACAAGGCCCCCTCTCCCGCGAAGCGGGGGGGCTGGGGTGGGGGCAACGCGCGTCAGTCGATCTTGTACCCGGCGGCCTCGCCGACCGTTTCGTTCCAGGTCTGCGTGCAGCCCGGATCGATGCGGTTGCAGCTTTCCTTCCAGATCGGCAGGACGACGGCGGTCACCGCGGCCTTCACCTTGGCGGCATCGGCGGGCGTCACCTCGACCGGGGTCATGCTGAACTTCGTGCCCTCGGTGCAGGGGTCCTTGCCGACGTTGCAGTTGGCGGCGTCGGTGTTGGCCGTCTCCGCCAGCGTCCACATCTGGTCCTCCATGCCCTTGAAGGCGGCGAGGATCTTCGCCTGGCTCTCCGGCGAGAACTTCTTCCAGTAGTCCAGGTTCACGAAGTGCCCCTGGACCGAGCCGGACACCGACAGCGGCAGGAAGTGGGTGGTCACCTCCGGCCACTTGCCGCTGTTGCCCGAGGTGGGCGAGGTCACGCCGCAGTTGGCCACACCGCGCTGCAACGCCGGGTACACCTCGCTGAACTGCAGGGTCACCGGCGTGGCGCCGAGGTGCTGGATCAGCGCCGCCATGGACGGCGTGAAGCTGCGCACCTTCAGCCCCTTCAGGTCGTCCAGGCTCTTGATCGGCGTGTTGCAGTAGAAGACCTGCGGGCCGAAGGGCCAGAGCGTCAGGACCTTGGCGTTGAACTTCTTCTGGAGGCGCTGGTCGAACGCCTCGCGGTAGGCGTCCACCGCCTTGCGCAACTGCGCCATGTCGGTGGAGACGCCGATCAGGTCCAGCCCCTCGAAGAAGGGGTCGTCGCGCGATGCCTGCCCGATCTGCACGCTCATCACGTCGAAGGCGCCGGAGCGGATCAGGCGCAGCGCCTCGTCGGCCTTCACGCCGACCACGTCCATCGGGTTGTAGTTGACCTGGAGCTTGACGCCGCTCTTGTCCGAGAGCGCGTCGAAGAAGGGCCGCTCGATCCCCTCCACATGCTTGCGGTTGGAGGAGAAGTTGCCGACGGCGCGCATGGTCGTCGGGTCGGCGGCCTGCGCCGCGGGGGCCACCGCCAAAAGGGCGCCGGTCGCGAGCAGGAGGGCGGCAAGGGTGGGGGACTTGGTCATGTCTGTGAGCCTCCGTGTTCTTTTTGATATCAGACGGCGCCGGCGCGGCCGGTGCGTGGCCGGGCGGGGGCGGGCAGGTCGCAGGGCAGGAATTGGCCGTGGCCGGGTTGAGCGGTCAGCGTGCCGTCGCGCTGCACCACCGCGCCGCGCGACAGGGTCAGCACCGGCCAGCCGGTGACCCGGATTCCCTCGTAGGGCGTGTAGTCCACATTGTGGTGCAGAAGGGCGTTGCTGATGGTCACCTCCCGCTGCGGGTCCCACAGCGCGACGTCGGCGTCGGAGCCCACCGCGATGGTCCCCTTGCGTGGGTAGAGGCCGTAGAGCCGCGCCGGGTTGGCCGAGGTCAGCGCCACGAACTGCTCCAACGTGATGCGGCCTTCGCCGACCCCGGCCGAGAACAGCAGGGGCAGCCGCGTCTCGACGCCCGGGATGCCGTTCGGCACCTTGGAGAAGGGCGCGTCGGCGCCGTGCACCTGCTTGCCGTCCGGCCCGTCGAAGCGGAACGGCGCGTGGTCGGAGGAGAAGACCTGGAACACCCCGCCCTGGAGCCCGTCCCAGATCACCTGCTGGTTCGCCTTATCGCGCGGCGGGGGCGAGCAGATGCATTTGCTGCCTTCGTGCCCCGGCTGGTCGAGGTCGTCGGCGGTGAGGAAGAGGTATTGCGGGCAGGTCTCGGCGTAGATGCGCATGCCGCGCCCCTGCGCCCAGCGGATCTGCTCCACCGCCTCCGCGCCCGAGACGTGGACGATCAGGATCGGCACGTCCGCCAGTTCGGCCAGCGCGATGGCGCGATGGGTCGCCTCGCGCTCCACCACCATGGGGCGGGCGGCGGCATGGTACTTCGGCGCGGTCTTGCCGGCCAGCTCCAGCTTGTCGGTCAGCCACGCGATGCAGTCGCTGTTCTCCGCGTGGATCATGACCATGGCGCCCTCGCGCCGTGCCACGTCCAGAACCTCCAGGATCTGGCGGTCGTTCAGCTTCAGGCTGTCGTAGGTCATGTAGATCTTGAAGGAGGTGTAGCCGTCGCGGATCAGCGCCGGCAGCTCCTGCCCGATCACCTGCTCGGTCGGGTCGGTGACGATCAGGTGGAAGGCGTAGTCGATCACCGCCTTGCCGTCGGCGCGCCGGTGGTAGTCCTCGACCGCGGCGCGCAAGGACTGGCCCTTCATCTGGCAGGCGAAGGGGATCACCGTCGTGGTCCCGCCGCAGGCGGCGGAACGGGTGCCGGAGGTGAAGTCGTCCGCCATCACCGACCCGTCGCCGGTCGGCTGGTCGAAATGGCAATGCGCGTCCACGCCGCCCGGCAGCACCAGCAGCCCCGTGGCGTCGATCTCCTCCTTGCCCTTGGCAAGCCCCTCGCCGAGCGCCACGACGCGCCCGCCGCGGATGCCCACGTCACAGCGCTGGACGTCGCCGGCGGTGGCGACGGTGCCGTGCCGGATGACCAGATCGAACGGGTCCATGCCGCCCTCCCTCACGCCAGTTCCTGGAACAGGCTGCCCCAGCCCTGCACGCGCCGGGTGTCCACGCCGGTCATGCGCAGCGCCTTCCACACCACGGTGGAGACCGTGTCGTAGACGGGAATGCCCAGGGCCTTCTCCACGCGCTCCGCCACGGGGGCTCCGCGCATGTTGGTGCAGATGATGGCGATGGCCTCGGGTTTGGCCTCCGCCACCTCGGCGCACAGGCGCTCGATCCGCTCCTCCGTCACCTCGGAGAAGGAGAAGTTGCCGCGATCGTTCAGGTGCCGCTCCGCCACCACCTCGAAGCCGGCGGCGGTGTAGTTGGCGACCATCTTCTCCTGGATCTCGTCCAGGTAGGGGCTGACGATGGCGAAGCGCTTGCGCCCCGTCGTCTCCAGGATCTCGTTCAGCGCCAGCATGGAGGTGCAGGCGGCGATGCCCGTCTCCGCCTCGATGGACTCGCACAGCCGCGCGTCGGCGTCGAAGCCCATCCAGCCGGCGGACGTGCCGTTCCAGCCGATCACGTCCAACCGGGCGTCGGCCAGCAGCCGCGCGGCGTCCAGGAAGGGGGCGTCGCCGAACTGGCCCAGCGCCTGCGGCTTCAGCGAGATTTCGGTCACCCGGAAACGCCCGAAATGGGCGCTCACCTCGGGCAGCCCCGCCAGCATGGCGCTCGTCACCGGCTCCAGCACCGTGTTCGACGAGGGGGTAAGCATTCCGATCAACGTACGCTTCTGCAAAGGGGGTCTCCCTAGTAGCCCAGCGCGTGCGGCAGGGCGGTGATGAGGGGCGGGAAGAGCATGCCGGTGACCAGCAGCGCGAAGCCCAGGGCGACGAAGGGCCAGAGGTGGCGCATCATCTCGCCCATGGAAATCCGGGCGATGCCGCAGACGACGAACAGCACCACACCCACCGGCGGCGTGAGCATCCCGAGCACCAGGTTGAAGACGAACAGGAAGCCGAAGTGCAGCGGGTCCAGGCCGTAGGAGACGGCGATGGGGTGGAACAGCGGCACCAGCATGATGTAGGCGGCGTTAGATTCCAGGAACATGCCGACCACGAACAGCATGGCCGCGACCAGCAGGTTGAAGACCAGCGGGTCGGTGGTCAGGCCCTTGATCGCGGCGGTCAGCCGCATCGGCAGCAGGTCCACCGTGATCAGGAAGGTGACGGCCGACGCGAAGGCGATCAGCGCGCCGACCATGGCGGTGGTGACCGCCGCCTTCAGCAGGCAGTCCGGCAGGTCGGCCAGCTTCAGTCGCCGCGTCACGAACAGCCCGACCAGCAGCGCGTAGACCACCGCGATGGCGGCACCCTCCGTCGCCGTGAAGGCACCGCCGACGATGCCGCCGATCACCACGATGGGCATCAGCAGGATCACCAGCGACCGCCGCATCTGATAGGCGATGTTGGCGAGGCTGACCGGCTCGCCCGTGGGCGGGTAGCCGCGGCGCTTCGCCATCCACCAGCACAGCGCCATCATGCCGGCGCAATAGACCAGCCCCGGCACCACGCCAGCCAGGAACATGCCGGCCACCGACACGCCGCTGCCGGCCATGAAGGCGTAGACGATCATGGCGCCCGACGGCGGGATGACGGGGCCAAGGTTCGCCGCCGCCGCCACGATGGCCGCGGAGAAGCCGGTGCCGTACACCTTCTCCAACTGGCGGACCAGCACGGTGGCGAGCGCGCTGGCGTCGGCCACGGCGGCGCCCGACACCGCGGCCATGCCCGCGCCTGAGACCAGCGTGACCTGGGCGAGGCCGCCCTGCACGCGCCCGACGAAGGCGTTCGCCAGATCGATCAGCCGCTCCGCCAGCCCGCCGCGGATCATCAGTTCACCGGCCAGCATGAACAGCGGGATCGCCATCAGCGGGAAGGCGTTGACCGCGTGCATCATGCGCTGCGGCAGCATGTTGACGTCGATGCCGCCCAGCGACAGCCCGGCCAGCGCGCTGAACCCCAGCGCGAAGGCCAGCGGCATGCCCAGCAGGCCCAGCATCATGAAGATGAGGATGATCGGCAGGCTCATGTCGCTCTACTCCCTGCCCGGCGGAACGCCGCGCCCCAGCGCCTGGGACAGCAGGTGCAGCGCCCCGTGCAGCGCGCCGATGCAGACCGGCAGCATGAACAGCCCGACCGAGACGTCCAGCGTCGACATCGGCTCGTCCCACTGGTCGAGCGTCAGGATCACCGCCTGCCAGCCGACCACCGCCATCAAGCCCATGCCCAGCAGCGCCATCAGCCGGGCCAGCCCGGCGCGCGGCCCCGTGGGGATGACGTCCGTCAGCACCGTCATGCCCACATGCGCGCCGCGCCGGATGCCCAGCGGGATCGCCAGGAACACCGCCCAGACGAAGAGGAGACGCGATATCTCCTCCGCCCAGTCGATGGACAGGTTCAGCGCGTAGCGCATGACGACCTGGGCCGAGACGATGACGACCATGCCGATCATGGCGCCGATCACCGCCTTGGCGACGATCCAGTCGATGCCGTCGAGCACCCGGCCGAGGGCCGCGGCGGCGGTCCCCGGCGGCGCGGCCACGCCGTTCAGCGTGCTCATCCCTTCTTGCCCGCGGCGGCGAGCACCTGATCGACCAGGTCGGCCCCCGCGCGCTTCTTCACCTCGTCCACCACGCCGGAGGTCGCCTTGCGCAGCGCGGCCAGGGTTTCCGGCGTCAGCGCGTCGAACTGCATGCCCTTGGCCTGGAGGTCCTTCAGCGCCTCGGCGTCGGCCTCGGCGGCCAGCTTGCGCTGCTCGGCCACGGCCTTGGCCGAGGCGGCGGCGATCGCCTGCTTGTACTCCGGCTTCAGCGCGTCGAACTGCTTCCTGTTGGCGACGAGGGGGATGAAGTCGAAGAAGTGGCCGGTGTTGGACAGGTACTTCTGCACCTCGAAGTACCGGCTGGCGCGGATGATGGGGTAGGGGTTCTCCTGCCCGTCCACCACGCCCTGCTGGAGTGCCGAATACAGCTCCTTCACGTCCATCGCCACCGGGTTGGCGCCGAGCGCCCGGAAGGTGGCGAGGTGCGTCTCGTTGGGCTGCATGCGCAGCTTCAGGCCCTTGAAGTCCTCAAGGGTCTTCAGTGGGCGAATGTTGTTGGTGGCGTGGCGCTGGCCCAGCTCCATCCAGCCGAGCGGCGCGAAGCCCTTGGCCGCCAGCTTCTCCTCGATGGCCTTGCCGACCGGGCCATCGATGACCTGGAAGGCGGTCTCGCGGGTCTCGAACAGGAAGGGCAGGCTGACCGCCTCCACCTCGGGCACGAGGCGCGAGACGAAGGCCGCCCCCACCCAGGTGCCGAAGATCGTGCCGGAGCGCACGGCGTCCACGTTCTCCTTGGCGCCGCCAAGCTGCATGCCCGGGAACAGGTCGATGGTCAGCGCGCCGTTGGTGCCGCGCTCGACCTCGGCCTTGAAAAGCTCCATGGCTTTGGAGGAGGAATGCTCCGGCGCGAAGTTGCCGGCGATGCGGAGCGTCTCGGCGTTGGCGCTGCCCGCCGTGACGCCCAGAGCCACGGCCAGGACGGCCAGAAATCCCGAGTGGGTTCCCATGGATGCACCTCTCCTGTTCCAGTCGAGCGGCGCGCGGGCGCACGCTCCGATACTTGCACCGGACGCGGTCGAGTATTAGGGAATTACGGCGAAATCGGCGGGTCGATTGTCTCCTTTCGACCGGCTTGACTTTCCCTCATGCTTGGAACCACGATCCTCTTCGTCCTATTGCAAGTCAATTGCCAAAACTGGATATTGAATTACAATGACGTATAACATATTGAACAATAACGGAAAAAATGTGAGCGGGATGGGTTTGTCCGCTTTCCGCGCCTCCGGAGGAGGTACGGTGGTCCGCTCAAATCCTGGGCAGCGGGGGGAGGCATGGTGATGCGGAATTCGGCAAACGAGCGTCCGGCGCGCCGGGCTGCCATCGGCCGGGTCACTTTGCACGACGAGGTGGCGGCGCGCCTGCGCTCCATGATCGTGGAGGGGGAGCTGTCCCCCGGCGCCCGCATCCCGGAAAGCCAGCTCTGCGAGGCGTTCGGCGTCTCGCGCACGCCGCTGCGCGAGGCCTTGAAGGTGCTGGCATCGGAAGGGCTGGTGGAGCTGCTGCACAGCCGCGGCGCCATCGTGAAGCGCATGTGCGTGCAGGAGGTGGCCGACATCTTCGAGTTGATGGCCGGCGTGGAGTACATGACCGGGCAGCTCGTCTGCCAGCGCGCGACCGCCGAGGAGGTGGAGGAGTTGCAGGATCTGCACGCGCGGCTGGTCGACTTCCACCGCCGTGGCCGGCGTTCGGACTATTTCCGCACCAACCAGAAGATCCACCGGCGGATCGCCGAGGTGTCGGGCAACCGCGTTCTGGCGGAAATGCAGGCCGACTTCTCCGGCAAGATCCGCCGCGCCCGCTACATGGCGAACCTCCAGCAGGCCCGCTGGGACGAGTCCGTGCAGGAGCACGAAGCCTTCATGGAGGCGCTGGCCCAGCGCGACGGCGACCTGATGGGCCAGCGCCTGCGCGACCACATGCGCCACACCGGCGACGTGGTGATACGCGCCCTGCGGGACGGGGGCGGCGCGTAGCGAGATGGACCCCGCATCTGAGGCAGGTGACGAAGCGAGAGTCCTGCTCCTACAAGTGGGGCAGACACAGGAGCCGTACGTGAAGCAGGCTCGGCAGAAGCACAGAGCGGCGTTCAAGGCGATTTGCTCGGCAAGGCCGGCCCCGGAGACGGGGCCGGCCTTTCGTGTTCCGGAGCACAGAGCCAGGATGCTGGCCGGTGTACCGTCTCAACCCTTGAAGAAGGCCAGCAGGTCGGCGTTGATGGTTTCCGCGTGCGTGGTCGCCATGCCGTGCGGGAAGCCCTTGTAGACCTTGAGCGTGCCCTTCGGCAGCAGCTTGGACGAGAGCGGGGCGGAAGCGGCGATCGGCACGATCTGGTCGTCGTCGCCGTGCATCACCAGGGTCGGGACGTCGATCCTCTTCAGATCCTCGGTGAAGTCGGTCTCGGAGAAGGCCTTGATGCAGTCGTAATGGGCCTTGGTGCCGCCCATCATCCCCTGGCGCCACCAGTTGTCGATGATGCCCTGCGAAACCTGGGCGCCGTCGCGGTTGAAGCCGTAGAAGGGGCCGGACGGAATGTCGCGGAAGAACTGGGCGCGGTTGGCGGCCAGCGCCGCGCGGAACCCGTCGAACACCTCCAGCGGCAGGCCGCCGGGGTTGGCCTCGGTCTTGACCATGATCGGCGGAACGGCGCCCAGCAGGACCGCCTTACCGGCCCGCGAGGTGCCGTGGCGCCCCAGATAACGCGCGACCTCGCCGCCGCCGGTCGAGTGGCCGACATGGAAGACGTTCCGCAAGCCCAGCCCGGTGACGACGGCCAGCACGTCGTCGGCGTAGGTGTCCATCTCGTTCCCGGTCGCCGTCTGGGTCGAGCGGCCATGCCCCCGCCGGTCGTGGGCGACGACGCGGAAGCCCTTGTTCAGGAAGAACAGCGTTTGGGAGTCCCAGTCGTCGGCGGTCAGCGGCCAGCCGTGATGGAACATGACCGTCTGCGCGTCGCGCGGCCCCCAATCCTTGCAATAGATCCGCACGCCGTCCGTCGTGGTGATGAACCCGTCCTCGGTCTTGCCGCTGGTCATCGTCCGTTTCCCTTCGCTTGAGTGGACAGAGCCGTTGCCGGTGGGTTGGCGCTCGGCGATCGCCGGCCGCCGTTTCCAATGGCTACCGAAACGGGGCGTTTTTCAAAGCTATCTCTAGGTATCGGTAATTTTATTGTGGGAATACTCCGCACGGCTCACGCCAGGGCCGCGGCCCGGCGCAGATCGTCGATGAAGTCCGCCTGGGCCGTCCGCCGCTCCTCGGCGCCGGGAAGCCTCAGGAGATAGGAGGGGTGGACGGTGACGAAGCCGTTCCACCCGTCGAAGGCCATTGGTCCCCTCTCGCGCAGAACCGAGACGGGGCGGCCGGTCAGGGCCAGGGCCGCGGTGGCTCCCAGCGCGACGACGAGGCGGGGGCGGACGAAGCCCAGCTCCGTCATCAGCCACCAGCGGTAATGCTTCACCTCCCCGGCGGTGGGGGACTGGTGGATGCGCCGCTTGCCCCGCTGGACGAACTTGAAGTGCTTGACCGCGTTGGTCAGGTAGACGGCGCCGCGGTCGATGCCGGCCTCCTCCAGCGCGGCGGACAGCAATTGACCGGCGGGGCCGACGAAGGGGCGGCCCTCGCGGTCCTCCTGGTCGCCCGGCTGCTCGCCGACGATGGCGACGGCGGCACCCTCCGGCCCCTCGCCCAGCACGGCCTGCGTGGCGCCCGGCACCAGCGGTTCGGAGCGCCGGATCAGGAGGTTCAGCTCGGCGAGGGTCGCCGGGGCCTGCCGGGCCATGGCCGCCACGGCCTTTTCGGGCATGCGGCGGCGGGGGACGGCGGCCTCCGCCTCCAACATCGCCTGGACGCGGGCCGGGGCGGAGCGGACCAGGGCGGGGATGGCCACCGTCTCCGGCATGTTGGCCCAGTATTTCCGCGGCATCTCCGCCCGCATGGCCGTCGGATTGACCCGCGCGGGGTTGAAGGTGCTCTCGTAATAGCGTTGCCAGCCCTCGGCGAACCGGTCGTCGTCCAGCGGGTCCGGACGCTCGGCGGGCGGGCCGGTCATCAGGCGTTGGCGGTCCCAGTGCAATGATCCCTTCGGCGTCAGGATCGTCCACACCATGCTTTCGAACCGCTCGACGAAGAAGGGGGCAACGGCCTCGACGATGTTGTGGTCGGGTTCGAACCACGCGGCGTAGCGCTCGCCGCCGTCCAAGTCCGGCACCGCGCGGAAGCGCAGGAAGGCGTGCATCTTGTGAATGTCCCGCCGCACCGCCTTGTCCAGCCGCTCCAGCCGGTGCACCAGCGGGTCGGCGTGCTGGTCGAGCAGAGCCCGTTCTCCGTTCAGCACCCGCCAGACCAGCCGGTAGAGCAGGGCGTAGCGTTCCGGATCGCTGTGACAGACCACGGTTTCGATCAGCCGCCCGACCGCCTGGGGCAGGAGGACCGGTGCCCCGTCGCCGGGCGGGAGCGCCGCGTCGTCGCCGAACAGCGACGGGGCGCCGACACTCCACAGCACCGCCTCGGGCGGCGTCCGGGCGGCGGCGAGGCGGCGCACCGCCCGGCGGAAGCCGTCGAGGTCCGCTCCCTCCCGCAAGGCGATCGTGTGCATCGTCAGAACAGGCTCAACTGGCTGGACGGAGTCACCAGCCGCCGGCGCAGGTCCAGCCGGTCGGTCAGGCCGCCGGTGGGGTGGTAATCGGCGGCGATCAGGAAGGGGCGTGCCCGCCTCAGCCCGGTGGACAGCCGCGCCAGATCCTCCATCCGCAGGCGGGTGTGGCGGCGGGCCGAGAGGATCTTGTCGACGGCGCGGGCGCCCAGCCCCGGCACCCGCAGCAGCATCTCGCGGTCGGCGCGGTTGACGTCCACCGGGAACCGCTCCCGGTTCTTCAGCGCCCAGGCCAGCTTCGGGTCGATGCCGAGGTCGAGCATCCCGTCCTCGCCGCCGGACGCGATCTCCTCCACCGTGAAGCCGTAGTAGCGCAGCAGCCAGTCGGCCTGATACAGCCGATTCTCCCGCTGCAGGGGCGGCGGCTTGACCGGCAGGACCGAGCTGGCCTCCGGGATCGGGCTGAAGGCGGAATAATAGACTCGGCGCAGCCCGTAGCGCTGGTAGAGCGTGCCGCTGGTCTCCAGAACCGAGCGGTCGGTGGCGTCGTCGGCGCCGACGATCAGTTGGGTGCTCTGGCCGGCGGGGGAGAAGCGGCGCCGCTCCTCCTTGGCCTCCACGATGCGCTCGTTGACCTGTCCCATCACCGCCTTGATGGTGCCGCCGTTCTTCTCCGGCGCGAAGGCCTTCAGGCTGTGGTCGGAGGGCAGTTCAAGGTTGATCGACAGCCGGTCCGCCCACAGCCCGGCCTGCTCGATCAGCCAGGGACTGGCTTCGGGAATGGTCTTCAGGTGAATGTAGCCGGCGAAGCCGTGGTCGCGCCGCAGGGTCCGCGCCACCAGCATCATCTGCTCCATGGTGTGATCCGGCGAGCGGATGATGCCGGAGGACAGGAACAGCCCCTCGATGCAGTTGCGCTTGTAGAAGCCGAGGGTCAGCGTCACCACCTCCTCCACCGTGAAACGCGCGCGGCGGACGTTGGAGGAGCGACGGTTGATGCAGTAGACGCAATCGAACAGGCAGTGGTTGGTCAGCAGGATCTTCAGAAGCGAGACGCAGCGCCCATCCGGCGTGTAGGCGTGGCAGATCCCGGCCCCGGTCGTGGAGCCCAACCCCTCCTTGCCGCCGCGGCGCGGCTTGGCGCCGGACGAGGCGCAGGAGGCGTCGTATTTCGCCGCATCGGCCAGGATGCCGAGCTTCTCGATCAAGGCGTCGTCCATCGTCCCATTCCCACTGTGCGCGTGCGTTCTTAATATGTTCTTCCGGGGTGGGCAGGCAAGCGGCTGTTGAGGCGGGGTGACGATGACGGCACGATGGCCTGACGAAAGGACGGATCACGCGGAGAGAGCGCCGCTGCGCAGCCACCGCATCACGTCCCGCCGGGGCAGGGAGGCCACCAGTGCCGCTCCGGCCAAGGCCATGGCGGCGACGGCGCCGAGGAAGGCGGCCAGGGGGATCGCGCCGCCGGGCAAGGGGGCGCCATCGGTTAGGCCCGCGACCACCGCCGCTCCGCCGAGCCAGCCGAGCGGCACCGCCACCGCGGCGACGGCGGCGCCCAGAAGGGCGAACTCCAGAACCACGGCCAGACCCATCGCGCGCCGCCCGACCCCGATTGCGTGCAGGATGGCCATTTCGTGCAGCCGGCGCCGCGCGCCGTTGGCGACGGCACCCAGAAGGACCACGGCAGCCGCGCCAAGGGCGACGGCGGACAGGCCGTCCAGAAGCCGGCGGACCTGTCGGACGGTGGAGCCGAGCGTCTCCAGAACCTCCGCCGCGCGCACAGCGGGGGCGTTCGGGACGGTCCGCGCCGCCTCCGCTTCAACCATTTGCATCGCGTCGGGCTTCGACCAGACGGCGGCGACGAGGCTGTGCGGCGGCGGTTCGGGGAAGGGGGAGAGGAGAACCGGGAAGTCCAGCCCGAGCCTCGTCCAGTCGATGCGCCGGAGGTTGACGACCCTGGCGGTCACCGGGCCGTCCGCCAGGGCCAGCGTGACGCTGTCCCCCACCGCCAGCCCCAACCGGCGGGCCACCTGCGCGTCCAGCGAAGCGAGCGGCGGACCGGCATAGCCCGCCGGCCACCAGTCCCCCGCCACGATCCGGTCCGTGGCGGCGGGGCGGTCGCGCCAGGACAGGCCACGGTCGCCGCGCACCGCCCAGCCCACGGAGCGCGGGACGTCCGCCTCGGTGACGGCGGCGCCGTTGAGGCGGCTGATCCGGGCGTGGAGGAAGGGCACCGCCTCGACCCGTTCGACGCCGCGCAGGGCGGACAGGCGCTCGGCGAAGCGCTGGCCATCCTGCGGGGGAATGTTCAGGAAGACGACGGAGGGCGTTTCCGCCGGCAGCACCGCCTCGACATGCCCGCTCGCCGACCGTCCGACCACGCCGACCGTCACCAGCAGGGTGAGGCCGATCCCCAGCGCCACGGCCACCGGGACCGTCGGCGCACCGGGCCGCCCGAGGTTGGCGACCGCCAGCCGGACCACCGGCCGCCGCCCCCGCGCCAGCCGGCGGGCCGCCCGCGCAAGCCCTTGCCCCAGCAGCGCGAACGCCGCCGCCACCAGCCCGGCGGCGAGGAGGAACCCCGCGACCGCCAGCGGCATGCCCGTCCAGCCCGCGAGCAGGCCGGCGAGCGCCAGCGCCAGAAGCGCGACGGCACCGCGCACCCGCCATCCCAGAGGCTTCGGCGCGCCGTCCACCGGTCCCCGCCAGATCGCGGCGGGTCTGGTTCCGGCGGCGCGGGCCAGGGGCGGCACGGCGCAGAGGAGCGCCGCCACAAGCCCCACCGCCGCAGCCAGCAGCAGGGCCGCCAGATCGACGGCGCCGCTCGTCTCCGGCAGCCAGTCGAGCGGCAGCGCGCGCGCCGCCGCCGCCGCCAGAAACGCGCCGGCCACCGCGCCGATCAGCAGCGCCACGCCGACCACGGCCAGCGTCTGCAGCAGGAAGGCGGTGAAGAGAAGGCGCGGCGACCCGCCGAGAGCCTTCAGCGTGGCCAGAACCGGCAACCGCCGGGCGAGATGCGCCGACAGCGCCCGCCCGATGCCGACCCCGCCGATCAGCAGAATGGACAGCGACCCCAGAAGGAACAGCGCGCGGGCGAGGTGCACGGTGCGATCCACGCCCGGAATGCCGTGCGAGGCATCGACGATCCGCCAACCGGCGTCGGGGAAACGGCGCTCCAGATCGCGCAGAACGGCGTCGGATCGCACCGTCTCCGGAAGGACGAGGCGATAGTACCAGTAGATGGCGGCACCCGGCTCCACGAGTCCCGTCGCGTCCAGCGCTTGGCGGTCGATGACGACGCGCGGGCCGAGGGAGAAGGCGCGGAACGCCCGGTCCGGCTCATGCTCCAGCACGGCGCGGATCGCGACCTCGGCGGCTCCGATCCGCAACCGGTCCCCGACACCCAGCGCCAACGCGCCGAGAAGGTCGGCGGACACCGCCGCACCCCAAACCCCGTCCCGGCGGGCCAGCGCGTCGGCAAGGGATGGCGCGCCGGACACCGCCGCCACTCCGACCAGCGGGTAAGTTCCTTCGACCGCCTTCAGTTCGACCAGGGTGCGGGCGCTGCCGGACACCGCCGCCGCCACGGGCCGCAGTTCCGCCGTCTCGCCGACCGTGCCCATCGTTTCGAGGAAAGCCCGTTGTTCCGGCGTCGCCGGTGCGTGGAACAGGCGCAGGGACAGATCGCCGCCGACCGCCTCCCTTGCGGTCGCCCGCATCCCGTCGAGTACCCCGCCGCCGAGCGACCCCACGGCAGCCATCATGGCGGTCCCGAGCGCCACCCCCAGGACCACGATCCAAAGTCCGGCGACACCGCCCCGCAGGTCCCGCCAAGCCAGCCGCAACGCGATGCGCAGAAAGGTCATGGCGGACATATCGTGAAGGTCCCGCCGGGCGGCAACCACTCACATCGCACTCAAGATCCCCTCTCCCGCCTCGGGAGAGGGAAGGGGCCTACGCGAAGCGTGGGAAGGGTGAGGGTAAAGCCGAGGATCAGCGCCTTGATCCTCGTACGACCCTCACCCGGCGCCTGCGGCGCCACCCTCTCCCGGGGCGGGAGAGGGATTGGACGCCAGATGCAGCCGCCGCCGGTGACCGGAGGGCAGGGGATGGGCGGACTGGACTTTCGCCAGGGCGCGCAGGCGCTCCGCCTGGGCGGGTGCGAAGGGCGTCACCTTGCGGGTGCCCAGATCAACGTGGATCGAAAGCTGCTCCATGGTCGCGGCGACCGTCCCGTCGTCGGCCCGCCGGATCTCCAGCAGGCTCAACAGGCGCTTGTCGTCGGCGTCGAGCAGCCGCAGGGCCACCCGCAACGGCGTGCCGACGCGCAGTTCCCGCCGGTAATGGATGGCGACATCGACCACGAACAGGCCGAACCCCTCGTCCCGCGTGTAGGTCTCGCCCAGCCCCCATTGCTCCATCAGGGCATAGCCGACGTCGTCGAACAGGGCGACGTAGCGGACCATGTTCATGTGGCCGTACAGGTCGATCCAGCTTTCTTCGACGGTCCGCACGTCGGACAGCAGGATGTTGGTCGGCAAGATGTCCGGCGGCAGGGCGTGGTCCTGGGTCATGGAAGAGCCTTAGAGGGTGGACGTCTGTTCCGGCGGGAAGACGGCGCGCAGCCACTGCCGGATGGCGGAGATGACCGGCGTGTTCCAGCGGTGGGCCGGGGCGATGAAGTAGTAGCCGCCGATGGTGACGTTGCTGTCCACCATCTCCACCAACTCCCCGTTGGCCAGCGGATCGGTCACCAGCAGGTCGCTGACCAGGGCCACCCCGCGCCCCAGCCGGGCCGCCTCGATGGTCAGGTGCGCCTGCCACAGGCGGGGGCCGCGCAGCCGGGGCAGGTCGGCGATGCCGGCCTCTTCGAACCATGCCTCCCACATGCCGGTGGACTGCTCGTGGATCAGCGGGAGGCCGACGAGGTCGGCGGGCGTGCGCACATCGGGGTAGCGCGCCTTGAACTCCGGGCTGGCGATGGCGAGGATGCGGGGCCGCGCGAACATCTCCGACCGCAGCCCCTCGGCGACGGAGTTGCCGTCCTCAAGATACATGATCTCGGCGTCGGCCTCCTCCCGGCTGAAGTCGGGACGGGTCGAGGTCGGCTGGAGGATCACCTCCCGTCCGGTCAGCGCCTCCTCCAGTTCCGGCAGGCGGGCGAGCAGGCGGCGCGAGGCCAGCCCGGCGAGGCAGCAGATGTGCACCGCCTCCATTCCACCGTTGCGCAACTCGTTGCTGGCCTCGGCGATCAGGTCGAAGGCGCGGCGGAGCTGGGAGGCGTAGCGGGTGCCCTCGCGGGTCAGGGACAGGCCGCGCCCCGACTTGGCGACCAGCTTCACCCCCACCGACTGTTCCAGATTCTGGATGTGGCGCGACACCACCGTGTGGGACACCGCCAGTTCGTCGGCGGCGGCCCGCACCGTGCCCTGACGGGCGAAGATGTCGAAGGCGCGAAGCGCGAGAAGGGGCGGAAGACGACGCGCCATGCGGACCTTTGGGCTGTGGACGGAGGCGGGAGCGATTCCGGCGGCAGTATGAAACATTTCCGCCAGCACCGCACGCGCCCCTTCACCACCCATCGCCCGCCGCTCCTCCCCCGCGCTTCCGCTCATCACACCACCGCGTCGCGCCGGAAGGCGCCGATCTCGTCGGCGGAGAAGCCCAGCTCCGCCAGGATGGCGTCGGTGTGCTCGCCCAGCCGCGGCGCCGGGCTTTCCGCCGGCAGCGGGGCCTCCGGCATGGTGATCGGCACGGCGGCGAAGCGCTTGCCCGAGCCCTCCGGAACCTCCACGACCATCTTGCGGTGAACCACCTGCGGATCGTTCAGCGCGTCCGGCACGCTGTTGATCGGGCTGGCCGGGACGTCGGCCTCCTCCAGGATGTCCAGCCACGCATCGCGCCCACGGGTCAGGAACACCTCCCGGAGCAAAGGCTCCAGCTCCGCATGGTTGGCGTTGCGGGCCGAGCCGGTGGGGAAGCGCGGGTCGGACAGCAGATGCTCCAGCCCCATGGCGCGGCACATCCGGTCCCACTGCTCGTTGGTGTCCACGCAGACGGCGATGGGCTTGTCGGCGGTGGGGAAGGCCTGGAAGGGGGCGATCAGCGGGTGGCGGCTGCCCAGCGCCCGCGGCGTCTCCCCGGCGTTCAGGAAGCGGGCGATGGCGTTTTCCATCAGCGCCAACTGGCAATCCAGCATCGCCACGTCGATGAAGCTGCCCTCGCCGGTGCTGGTCCGCTTCTGAAGCGCGGCGAGGATGCCGATGGCCGCGAACAGGCTCGACCCGATGTCGCCGATCGACGCGCCGACGCGGCAGGGATCGCCGCCCGGCTCACCGGTGATGCTCATCATGCCCGACATGGCCTGGGCCACCACGTCGAAGCAGGGGCGGTGGCGGTAGGGGCCGTCCTGCCCGAAGCCGGAGATGGAGGCGTAGACCAGCCGCGGGTTCACCGCCTTCAGGTCGGCATAGCCCAGACCCAGCCGGTCCATCGCCCCGGCCCGGTTGTTCTCAACCAGCACGTCGCAGGTGGCGACGATCTTTTTGAAAATCTCCTTCCCCTTTTCCTCCTTCAAGTTGAGCGTCAGACTCCGCTTGTTGCGGTTGACGCTGAGGAAGTAAATGCTCTCCTCCTCGCTGAAGGGGGCAATGATCCGGGTGAAGTCGCCCTTGCCGGGACGCTCGATCTTGATGACCTCCGCACCCAGCGCGCCGAGCAGCCACGTGCTGTAGGGGCCGGCCAACATGTGCGTGAGATCGACCACGCGCACGCCGGCCAGGGGGCCTTCGCGGCGTTGCGTATCGGTGTTGAGCATGCATGATCCTTCGGATGGCCGGGCGCCGCACAAGCGGGCCGGGCGGGGCCGCGCGCCCGGCAGGAAGCCTGTCCGGTCCAGGGCGGCGACGGGAAATCGATGCCCCAGGCTTGCGCCACCGCGACTGGAAAACAATCGCTTAGTTTGGCCCAATCCGGTGCATGGAAGGCACCGTTCCCTGGGCCATGCCGACGCAGCATTGGTGCGTTGCGTGCACCGGAGCGCATCATTTTTTCTGCTTGTGACAAAGATCGTGTCCGGTACTCTTGATCTTGCCGGGGGCGGATCACTCTGATCGAAATCTCTCCCGGCCATCGGAAAGTCTTTGCGATTTCCGAAGCGGACGGGCCTTTTACTCTTGTCGCCTGTCCAGGGAAGCCGCTCGGCGCGCGTCGCGGCAGCGATGCGCGGCCTTCCACAACCAGGAAAGGACAACCCGCGCGTGAAGGATCTTTCGGGAAAGGCGGCCATCGCCGGCGTTTTTGAATCGCCCCGCCGTGATGCGCCGCGCGTCCACCCCTTCGCTCTTCAGATGGAATGCATTCTCGGCGCGCTGGACGACGCCGGGTTGACGCTGAAGGACGTGGACGGGTTGTGCGCGGCCTCCGGCGACTGGGCGGAAGGCGGCGGCACCATGGATGTGGTGGAACTGGCCGAATACATCGGGATCGAACCGACCTACGTGAACAGCACCGACGTCGGCGGCTGCTCCTACATCCTCCAGGCCGGGCAGGCGGCGGCGGCCATCGCGACCGGGCTGGCCGAGGTGGTGGTCATCAGCTACGCCGCCTGCCCGCGCTGGTGGCCGCTGAACACCCCGTCCTTCGACCCCTTCGTCTTTCCCGCCGGTCCCGGTCAGTACGAGATCCCCTACGCGCCGACGCTGATCTCCACCTACGGCCTGTTCGCCCGCCGCCATATGGACCTCTACGGCACCACGCCGGAACAACTCGCCCAGGTGGCCGTGACCTTCCGCGAGCACGCGGCGAAGAACCCCGACGCCCGGCTGCGCAAGCCGATCACGGTGGACGACGTGCTGGCCTCGCCGATGATCGCTTCGCCGCTGCACCGGCTGGACTGCTGCGTGGTGACCGACGGCGGCGGCGCCATCGTGATGACCAGCCGCGAGCGGGCGCGCGATCTGAAGAAGCCCCCCATCCATCTCGTCGGCTACGGCGCCGCCGTGGCGCGCACCCAGAACAGCCAGATCCCCGACGACCTGAAGACCCCGGCGGCGCTGTCCGGCCCGCGCGCCTTCGCCATGGCGGGGGTGACCCCGGCCGAGATCGACGTGGCGCAGATCTACGACGCCTTCACCATCACGCCGATGCTGGCGCTGGAGGATCTGGGCTTCTGCGGGCGGGGCGAGAGCGGCGCCTTCGTCGCGGAGGGGAACCTGACGCTGGGCGGACGCCTGCCCACCAACACCGACGGCGGCGGCCTGTCGTCCAACCATCCCGGCAAGCGCGGCATCTTCACCCTGATCGAGAGCGTCCGCCAGCTTCGCGGCGAGGGGCCGGGCGTGCAGGTGCCCGACGCGCGCCTCGCCCTGGCCCATGGGCTGGGCGGCACCTTCTGCTCCGCCGCCACCGCCATTCTTGCCCGGTAAGGTGCCCGATGACCACCATGACCATCCCGCCCGTCCAGGACGAGACCTCCGCCCCCTTCTGGGAAGCGGCGCGCGAGGGGCGCTTCCTGATCCAGCGCTGCCCGGAGACCGGGCGGTTCCAGTGGTATCCGCGCGCCCATTCCATCCACGCGCCCCACGCCCGTCCGGAGTGGGTCGAGGCCAGCGGGCGCGGCGAGCTGCTGACCTATTCCGTCGTCCATCGCGGCAACCAGCGCGGCGATCCCTACGTCTGCGCCCTGATCCGGCTGGAAGAGGGCGTCACCGTCTTCTCGCGCGTGGAGGGGATCGCGGAAGGGGACTTGCGGGCCGGACTGCCGCTCGCCGTGGCCTTCCACCAACTGGACGAGGCCACCAGCCTCCCCGTGTTCCGCCCGCGGACCGCCTGAGGATCACAGGCCAGAGGATCACAGAATGACCGCCATTCATCTCGACGACATCAAGCCGGGCGACCGGGCGCGCTCCTCGCGCGTCACCGTCACCGAGGCGCACATCGTCTGGTTCGCCGGGCTGACCGGCGACTTCAACCCGCTGCACATGGACGCCGAGGCCGCCAAGGCCAACGGCTTCGGGCGGACCATCGCCCACGGCATGCTGACCCACTCGCTCAGCACCGGGCTGCGCTCCGCCATCGACGACTGGGCGATCCTCGCCTTCCTGGAGACGCGGCGCCGCTTCGTCGGCCCGGTCTTCGCCGGCGACACCGTGCATTACGAGGCGGAGGTGGCGGAGGTCCGCCCCAGCGCCTCCAAGCCCGACCGCGGCATCGTCCGCGTCGCCGTCACCGTGAAGAACCAGCGCGGCGAGACCGTGCAGGAGGGCGAGGACGTGCTCTCCGTCGCCCGCAAGGAGATGCCGGAAAAGGAGTCCGCGGCATGACGACCGCCAACCAACCCCGCCGTCTCGTCGGACGTGTCGCCTTCGTCACCGGCGGCGGCGGCGGCATCGGACGCGCCGTCTGCGAGCGGCTGGCCGCGGAGGGCGCCGCCGTGGTCGTCGCCGACATCGGGGCGGAAGCCGCCGAGACCGTCGCCGCCGCGCTGCGCGCCGAAGGGGGCCAGGCTCACGCCGCCGCGCTGAACGTCGCCGACCGGGCAAGCTGGGACGCCGCCGTGGCCGGGCTTCCCGATGCCTTCCGGGGCGTGGACATCATGGTCAACGTCGCCGGCATCGTGCGCGACCGCTCGCTGCCGAAGATGACCGACGCGGAATGGAGCGCCGTCATCGACGTGAACCTGCGCGGGACGTGGCTGGGTTGCCAGACCGCCTTCCGGCTGGTCGGCGACCGCGGCTGGGGGCGCATCGTCAACATCGCCTCCACGGCCATCCTGGGGACCTTCGGGCAGGCGAACTACTCCGCCTCCAAGGCCGGGGTGGTCGGGCTGACCCGCACCGCCGCCCTGGAAGGGGCGCGCCGGGGCATCCTGGTCAACGCCGTCGCTCCGGGGGTCGTGGAAACCGCCATCGTCGAGGGCGTGCCCGACGCGGTCCGCTCGCAATGGCTGGAAAAGACCCCCATCGGGCGCCTCGGCAAGCCGGAGGAGATCGCCGCCGTCGTCGCCTTCCTGGCGTCCGACGACGCGGCCTACGTCACCGGCCAGACCATCGTCGCCGACGGTGGGGCGACCACGGGCGATTACTGATCCTTCACTCCGCAACGAAGAACGACGCCGAAACGGCGATTCCGCAACACAAGACAGGGATTGGCATCATGATGGAATTCTCGCGCCGCCGCCTTCTCCAGACCGGCGGACTCGTCGGCACCGCCCTGGTGACCGGCGGGCTGGCCGGCACCGCCTTCTCGCGCATCGCCACGGCGGCGGACGACCCGCTCTACGCCGCCGCGAAGAAGGAAGGCGCCCTGAACCTCTATTGGGGCTCCTACGAGCAGCAGACGATGGAGGCGATCCGCGACGCCTTCAAGGCGAAGTATCCGGGCATCGAGGTGAACCTGCTCCGTCAGGCCTCGCAGACCGTCTACACCCGCCTGCGCATGGAGTTGCAGAGCGGCGTCCATGAGTGCGATTCCCTCGGCACCACCAACCTGCTGCACTACACGGAGCTGAAGAAGATCGGCGCGCTGGCCCCCTTCGAGCCGGCGGACGCGGTGCATATTCCGGACGCCTTCCGCAAACTCGACCCGGACCAGATGTACCATGTCGGCGCCATCAGCCTGACCAGCATCAACTACGCGCCGGGCAAGGTCCCGTCCCCGCCGCAGAGCTGGCAGGCGCTGCTGGAGGACCAGTGGCACGGCAAGATCACCACGGGCAGCCCCGCCTTCTCCGGCGACGTCGCCAACTGGGTGGTCGCCATCCGGCGCAAGTACGGCGACGACTTCCTGCGCGCCTTCGGCAAGCAGAAGCCGAAGGTCGGCCAGTCGAACGTGGACACCGTGACCGACATCCTGGCGGGCGAGCGCGTCGTCGGCTCCGGCGCGCCCTTCAGCTACACGCTGACCCAGAAGGCCGCCGGCAACCCCATCGACGTTGTGGCCCCGTCCGACGACGCCATCCTGAACCTGGGCATCACCGGCATCCTGGCGAAGGCCCCGCACCCGAACGCCGCCCGGCTGTTCACGAACTTCCTCTATTCCACGGAAGTGTCGCAGATCCTTCAGAAGAACTTCTGGCCGACGCTGCGCAAGGACGTGGCCTGGGCGGAGGGGCGTTCGCTGGACCAGTTGAAGTGGTACCGCAACACCGGCGACGACCTCGGCCCGGAAGTCGCGGAAGGCATCGCCAAGTGGAAGGAACTGGTGCGCTGATCGGCTGACTCCCTCTCCCCTCTGGGGAGAGGGTTCTGATGTAAAATGGAGGCGGACCCTATGGGGGTCATTTCTACGGACAGCCCAGACAGCGCAGCCGCGGCGACCGCGCGCCCGGCGATGGCCCGCGTGCCGCTCGCCAGGACGGTGGTCTTCGGCGCCGTCGCCCTTCTTCTCTTCCTGCTGGTGGTTCTGCCCTTCGGCTGGGTTCTCAACAACAGCTTCCACGACGACCTGACCGGGGGCTGGACGCTCGGCAACTACGCGCGGATCTTCCAGTCCGCGGATCTTCTGGAGCCGCTGTTCAATTCGCTGGTCCTGGCCGTGGCGACGGCGGTGATCGCGGTCGGCATCGGCGTGCCGCTGGCCTGGCTGGTGTCGCGGACCGACCTGCCGTTCCGCCGCACCATCCGCGTGCTGACGCTGACCGCCTTCGTCACCCCGTCCTTCATTGGGGCGACCGGCTGGATTCTGCTGGCCGCGCCCAATTCGGGCTGGCTGAACGCGCTGTGGCGCACGCTCGCCGGGGCGGAGGCGGGGCCGCTGCTGAACATCTACTCGATGACCGGGGCGATCTTCATCTGCGGCATCTACACCGTCCCCTACAGCTTCACCATGGTGTCGAGCGCGCTCGACGAGATGGCCGTGGAGCTTGAGGACGCCGCCGCCACGCTGGGCTCCGGCACGCTGCGCACCATGCTCAGCATCACCATCCCGCTGGTCACCCCGGCGGTGATCGCCAGCTTCATCCTGTCCTTCATCCAGGGGCTGACGCTGTTCGGCGTTCCGGCCTTCCTGCTGACGCCGACCGGCATTCCCGTGGTGACGACCAAGCTGGCGGAGTTCTACCAGCTCTTCCCGCCGGAAATCTACATGGCCGCCGCCTACTGCATGCCGCTGCTGCTGGTCACGGCCATGCTGTTCTGGATGCGCCGCCGCATCCTGGGCCGCAAGCAGTTCGTCACCATCTCCGGCAAGAGCCGGGCGGGGCGGCGGATCGCGCTGGGCGCGGCGCGCTGGCCGGCCTTCTTCGCGGCGCTGCTGCTGCCGCTGGTCTCGGTCTTCCTGCCCTACGCCGCCCTGCTGCTGGTGTCGCTGACCCGCGCCTGGGGCCAGGGCCTGTCGTGGGAGAACCTGTCGCTGCACTGGTACTGGTGGGCGCTGTTCGGCAATTCGGAGACGCACACCGCCATCGTCAATTCGCTGCTCTTCTCGACGCTCGCGGCGACGATGTGCGTGATGCTCGGCACCGTGATCGCCTACATCGTCGAGCGGAAGATGGTCTTCGGCGCCAGCCTGTTCGGCGCGGTGGCGACGGTTCCCATCATCATCCCCGGCATCGTCATGTCGGTCGGCTTCTTCGCCGCCTACACGCGGGCGCCGCTGAACCTCTACGGCACGCCCTTGCTGCTGGTGGCGGCCTTCGCGGCGACCTTCCTGCCCATCGCCTACGCCCATGGCGGGTCGATCCTGAAGGGCATCGGGCCGGAGTTGGAGCGCGCCGCCCGCAGCCTGGGCGCGGGGGAGGGGCGGACCTTCCTGTCCATCACCATTCCGCTGATGGGCGGCGGGCTGCTGTCGGGCTGGTTCCTGGTCTTCATCCCGATCATCCGTGAGCTGTCGGTGGCGGTCTTCCTCATCACGCCCAAGACCAACGTGATGACCACCCTGATCTACAACGCCAAGGACGGCGGCAATTACGAGGCCGTCTGCGCCATGAGCGTCCTTCTCCTCCTTATCACGCTGGCGCTGGTGGCCGCTGCCGGTCCCCTGACGCGCCTGACCACCGTGCGCCGCACCTCCCGTAAGACCGCCCCGGCGGAAGGAGTTCTCCCCACATGAGCGGGATTCGCATCAAGAACCTCCGCAAGTCCTTCGGCACCTACACCGCGCTGCACGGGATCGACCTCCAGGTTCCCAACGGCACGCTGCTGGCCCTGCTCGGCCCGTCGGGCTGCGGGAAATCCACGACGCTCCAGCTCCTCGCCGGGTTCGAGGCGCCGACGGAGGGGGAGATCTGGGCCGACGACGTGCTGCTGTCCTCCGCCCGCGGCGTGCTGCCCCCGGAAAAGCGCGGCATCTCCCTGGTCTTCCAGAATTACGCGGTGTGGCCGCACAAGACGGTGGCGGAGAACGTGGCCTTCGGCCTCGCCATCCGCCGCCTGCCCAAGGCGGAGATCGCGGAACGGCTGGACCGCACGCTGCGCACGGTCCGTCTGGAGGCGCTGCGCGACCGCTACCCGTCGGAGCTGTCCGGCGGCCAGCAGCAGCGCGTGGCGCTGGCCCGCGCGCTGGCCGTCGAGCCGCGCATCCTCCTGCTGGACGAGCCGCTGTCCAACCTCGACGCCCATCTGCGCGAGGAGATGCGGTTCGAGATCCGGCAGGTCCACGACCTGCTGGGCCTGACCACCGTCTACGTCACCCATGACCAGTCGGAGGCGCTGGTCACCGCCGACCGCATCGCCGTCATGAAGTCGGGCCATCTCCAGCAGCTCGGCTCGCCGGAGGACATCTTCGAGCGCCCGTCCAACGCCTTCGTCGCCACCTTCATCGGCGCCAACAACGAGCTGGCCGGGACCAGCGAGGGCAACGGCGCGATCCGCGTCGGCAGCCATGTGCTGACGGCACCCGACCGCAGCGGCGCGGCGCATGGGGCGGCGGTGTCGCTGTGCGTGCGGCCCTCCAAGGTCCGGCTGTTCGGCGCCGAGCAGAAGGATTTGCCGGCGGAAGGCTGCAACGTGCTGTCCGGCACGGTCCTTCGCTCCGCCTATCTCGGCGAGTATCGCGACGTGCTGGTGGACCTGGGCGGCGGGCGGACTCTGCGCGCCTTCATCCCGCCCGCGCAGAGCTTCGCTCCGGGCAGCGTGGTGACGGCGCTTCTTCCCATCGGTTCCTGCCAGATCCTCGGGCCGGCGGCCTGAACGCGGCCCAATCGAAGAGAGTTCACAACGATGTCCATCGCCACGACCGGCGAGGCCGGAGCCTTGCCTGAAATCCTGACCGAGCGGCGCGGCTCCGTCCAATGGGTGATCTTCAACCGGCCCAGGGCGCGCAACGCCATCACCCCCTGGATGGAGGACCGCCTGATCGAAATCTGCCGGGAGGTCGATGCCGACCCGGCGGTGAAGGCGCTGGTGCTGACCGGTGCGGCCGGCGACAAGCCCGCCTTCATGGCCGGCGCCGACCTGTCCTGCCTGCAAAGCGTCAAGACGCCGGAAGACTACACCATCCTGGAGGACCGCGCGGAAACCGCGGCGATGGCGCTGGAAGCGGTGCGCGTCCCCACCGTCGCCGCCCTGGCCGGCGCCTGCGTGGGGGAGGGGGCGCTGCTCGCCGCCTGCTGCGACGTGCGCATCGCGACACCCTCCGTGCGCTTCGGCTTTCCCATCGCCCGCACGGTCGGCAACTGCCTGAGCATCAAGAACCTCGCCCGGCTGTCGGCCATTCTCGGCACCGCGCGGACGAAGGAGATGATCTTCAGCGCCCGCCTGCTGACCGCGGACGAACTGGCCGGCGCCGGTGCCCTGCGCGGCGTCGTCGCGGAGGAAGCCCTCACCGAGCGCACCCAGGAACTGGCGGAGGAACTGGCGGGCCTCGCCCCGCTGACCCTGTGGACGACGCGCGAGGCGCTGCGGCGCTGGCGGGATCACTCGCTTCCCGCGGACGGCGACGCCGACCTGCTGCGCCGCTGCTACCTGTCCGCCGACTATCAGGAAGGCATCGCGGCCTTCCTGGAGAAGCGCCGCCCGGTCTGGACGGGGCGATAGAAGGTGCCCGCCACCGCGCCCGGCGGCCTTCACGTCTTTGCAGGCCGCCGGGCCGGCGCGTTTACACGAGCCGGGCGTTCAGGGTGATTTCCGTTCCCGCCAGGGCCTTGGACACTGGACAGTTCTTTTTCGCACCGTCGGCCTGCTGCTGGAAGGTGTCGGCGTCGATGCCGGGGATCTCGGCTTCGCAATCCAGTTCGATTTTGGTGATGGCGAAGCCTTCGCCGACCTTGTCCAGATGGACGCGGGCGGTGGTGTGCACGCGCGTCGGCGTGTGTCCGGCCTTCGACAGGCCGGCGGACAGAGCCATGGAGAAGCAGCCGGCGTGCGCGGCGGCGATCAGCTCCTCCGGGTTGGTGCCGGAGCCGTTCTCGAAGCGCGAGGGAAAGGAATAGGCGCCCTCGAACGCACCGCTGCCCAGCCGCATGGTGCCCGACCCCTGGGCCAGGTTGCCGCGCCATTCCGCATCCGATTGCCGCACAGCCATGATGATCTCCCGATTGCGTGTTTGGTGGACGGAACGCCGCACAAATTAGACCCGTCCGGGGCAACGGCAATCACCACAGGTGTTAAGCAAGAGGAGCGCTTGGCATCCGAAAAATACTGGGAGCATACGGAAAAGCAAAGGAAGGTGCAGAACAATTAAGGTTTTGTGGCGTTCTCCGGGGCAGGGAAAGCCAGAGGTTGAATACGGGGGTAAGTGGAATGAGCATGCGCCAGCCGGATTGGCAGATCGCGGCGGGGACCGGACCGCGGGATGGCGATGCCCCGTCGGTCAGCGCGGCGGACATCCGGACGATTCTGGCCGACAGCGGCGGGCTGGCCACCGACGCCGCCGCCCTGTCCGACGAGGACGATCTCTACGCCGCCGGCCTGACTTCCCATGGGTCTGTGAACCTGATGCTGGCGCTGGAGGAGCGCTACGGCGTCGAATTCCCGGAACATCTGCTGCGCCGCCGCACCTTCGAGAGCATCGCCGCGATCCGCGCGGCGGTCGCCGGCCTGCTGGGCGGAACGCCGAATGGAACGCCGAATGGAACGCTGAACGGGACGGGGGCCGGATGAGGGCGCCCGCGCCGGAGTCCATACCGGCGATGGCCGGAGAGGCCGCGGCTGATGCCGCCACTGGGGCCGCCGCTGGGGCCGCCGCCATCGCGGGACGCCATGCCGACAGCGTGGACCGCGAGGCGCGCTTCCCCGCCGAAGCCTTTGCCGCCCTGAAGGAGGCCCGCCTGCTCGGCCTCATGGTGCCTCGCGACCTCGGCGGCGGGGGCGGCGGTCTGGCCGATGCCGCGGCGGTGTCCCACGCTCTGGCCCAGCAGTGCCCGTCCACCGGGCTGATCCACGCCATGCACCAGATCCAGGTGGCCTGCCTCGTGCGGCACGGGCAGGACAGCGGCTGGCACCGCGCCTTTCTGGCCCGGCTGGCCGAGGAGCAGCTCCTCCTCGCCTCCGCGACGACCGAGGCCGGGATCGGCGGCGACGTGCGGTCCAGCGCCTGCGCGGTCCAAGACGAGACGGGCGGAAGCTTCCGGCTGGAGAAGCAGGCGACGGTCATCTCCTACGGGGCGGAGGCCGACGCCATTCTGGTGACGGCGCGGCGCAGCGCGGACTCGCCGCCGTCCGATCAGGTCATCGTTCCGGTTCTGCGCGGGCAGACTCACCTGGAGGAGATCGGCGGCTGGGACACGCTGGGGATGCGGGGCACCCGCAGCGTCGGCTACCGGCTGGTGGCGGAGGCCGGGCGGGCGCAGATCCTGCCGCTGCCCTACGCCGACATCTCCGCCCGGACCATGCTGCCGGTGACCCACATCCTGTGGAGCAGCGTCTGGCTGGGCATCGCCACCGACGCGGTGACGCGGGCCGGCGCCTTCATCCGGGCGGAGGCGCGCAAGCGCCCCGGAACCCCGCCGCCGGGGGCGCGGCGGCTGGCCGAGGCGACCGCCGGCCTTCAGGCGATGCGCGGCATGGTGCGCGGCGCGCTCGCCCAGTTCGAGGCGGCGGCGGACAGCCCCGACCGCCTCACCTCCCTGGGCTTCGCGGTCGCCATGAACACGCTGAAGACCGGCGCGGCGGAGGCGGTGGTCAGGGTCGTGGAGCAGGCGATGCTGGCCGCCGGCCTGGCCGCCTACCGGAACGACAGCCCCCACAGCCTGTGCCGCCACCTGCGGGACGCCCATTCGGCGCCGCTGATGATCAACAACGACCGGATACTGGGCAACACGGCGAACCTGCTGCTGGCGCACAAGGACAACGGTTCTCTCTTCGGGTGACGGATGAACATGCGGGCAGGAGACACACCGGCGGAGAAAGGTCCGGCGGAGAACGGGCAGGCGGCGTTCCGCGACGCGCTGATCGCGGCCGGGCTGCTGATCCCCACGGGGGTCGATGGGCTGTATGGCCGCAGCGGCGTCTTCGAGGACGTGGTGGAGCGGTTCGACGGCCTGATCACCACCTGGGGAGGCGGCGACGGAGCGGACGTCATGCGCTTTCCCCCGGCGCTGGCCCGCAACCAGTTCGAACAGAGCGGCTATTTGAAGAGCTTCCCGCATCTGGCCGGCACGGTGCATGCCTTCAAGGGGGATGAGCGCGCCCACCAATCCCTGCTGCGGCGGCTGGAGGAGGGGGAGGAGTGGACCGACGCCCAGATGGCGACCAACGTCGTCCTGACCCCCGCCGCCTGCTACCCCGTCTATCCCACCATCGCGGAGCGCGGGCCGCTGCCGCCCGAGGGCGCGTTGGTGGACGTCTATTCCTACTGCTTCCGCCATGAGCCGTCGCTGGACCCGGCGCGGATGCAGTTGTTCCGGATGCGCGAATACGTGCGCGCCGGCACGCCGGAGCAGGTGATGGCCTTCCGGCGGAACTGGGTGGAGCGGGGGCGGGCGCTGATGGAATCGCTGGGCCTGCCGGTCGCCGTCGATCTGGCGAACGACCCCTTCTTCGGGCGGGCCGGGCGGATGCTCGCCGCCAACCAGCGCGACCAGGGGCTGAAGTTCGAGTTGCTGATCCCCATCGCGTCGGAGCAGCAGCCCACCGCCTGCCTCAGCTTCAACTACCACCAGGATCATTTCGGGCTGGTGTGGGACCTGCGGACGCCGGACGGCGCGGTCGCCCACACCGCCTGCGTGGGCTTCGGGATGGAGCGGGTGGCGCTGGCCCTGTTCCGCCACCACGGTTTCGACGTGAAGGCGTGGCCCGCCGCCGTGCGCGCCGTTTTGTGGGGCTGAGCGGGCCGTGGGGTTGAGCGGGCAGGGGAGGCCGGGCAGCATGCCGCATCCGCTCGATGGACCGGACCGCGATTGGGCGGAGACCAACTGCTACACCGACCTGTGGATCGGCCTGCTGCGGGCGCTGGGGATGGAGCCGATGGCGGCCCTGGCCTTCACCGTCGCGCAGGATTTCGAAGGCGACCAGTTCACCTTCTTCAAGGTGCCGCCGGAAGACCTGCGCCGCCTCTACGGGCTGGAGGTGCAGGAACTCGCCCTCTACGACCGGGTGGAGACCCACGCGGCGGTGCAGGTGGCGCGCGGGCGCCCGGTCCTGGTGGAGGTGGACGGGTATCACCTGCCGGACACGCGCGGCACCTCCTACCGCGCGCAGCATGTCAAGACGACCATCGCGATCCTGGGCATGGACAGGGACGCGCGGCGCCTCGACTACATCCACAACGCCGGGCGCTTCACGCTGGAGGGGGAGGATTACGACGGGCTGTTCGCCCCCGCTCCCCTGTTTCCCTATGTGGAATTCGTGAAGCGCGGCGGCGCGGCGCTGGAGGGTGCGGCTCTGGAGGATGCCTCCCGCGACCGGCTGTCCCATCATCTGCGGCGGCGCCCGGCGGCGAACCCCATCGCCGCCTATCGCGCCGTTCTGCCGGAGCATCTGGAGATTCTGGCCACCCGGCCCATGGACTACTTCCACCTTTACGCCTTCAACACGTTGCGGCAGGTGGGAGCCAATTTCGAACTGCTGGGGCGTTACCTGCGCTGGATCGGCGGGCCGCCCGACGCGGCGGAAGCCTCCGCCATCCTGTCCGCCACCGCGAAGGCGTTCCAGTTCCAGTTGGCGCGCGGGGTGAACCGGCGGCGGTTCGGCGATCATGCGGACCTCTTGGACCGGATGGAAAGCGCCTACGACGCCGCGCTCGGCGCCCTGGCCCGCCGCTACGGGTGACGGACGATGGCGCGCCTCCACGCCGTGACCGGCCGCAGCGTGGTTCCCCTGTCCGCGGGGTGGGAACTGTGCGTGACCGAGCCGGGAGGGACACCCGGCGGGGACTGGCTGCCCGCCCCGGTGCCCGGAACCGCCGCCCAGGCCCTGCGCGAGGCGGGGCTCTACCGCCTCGGCGAGCCGCTTCCCCTGCACGACCGTGACGTCTGGTATCGTGTGCGGCTGACCGGCGAGGGGCCTCACACGCTGCGCTTCCACGGGCTTGCCACCATCGCGGAGGTCTGGCTGGACGGGAAGCGCATCCTGTCCAGCACCAGCATGTTCGAGCGCCACGACGTTCCCGTTCAACTGCACGGGGTCCACGCTCTGCGCATCGTCTTCCGCGCCCTGAACCCGGTCCTGAAGGCGCAGAAGGGACGGGGCCGCTGGCCGGTGCGGCTGGCGGAGCCGGCAGGGCTGCGCGCGGTGCGGACAACGCTGCTGGGCCACATGCCCGGCTGGTGCCCGCCGGTGCCGGCGGTCGGCCCCTGGCGCCCGGTGGAACTGATCGCGGAGACCGGGCCGCTGCGCGTCCGCTCGACGGACCTGCGCGCCACCTTGGAGGGGCGGGAGGGCCGGTTATCGTTGGCGCTGTCGGTGGCGTGGAGCGGCTCCGCCCATCCGCCGTCCTGGCTGGAGGTGGGGGAGGCGCGGACGCCGCTCCGCTGGGCCGGGCCGGGGGAACTGCGCGGCGAGATCCGCCTGCCGGAGATCGATCCCTGGTGGCCGCACAGCCACGGCCGACCGGCGCTCCACACCGTGCGCGCGGCGGTCGGCGACGAGCGCATCGACCTGGGCCGCACCGGCTTCCGCCGCATCGAGCGGGAGCCCGGCGACGGCTTCGCCCTGCGCATCAATGGGGAGCGCGTCTTCTGCCGCGGCGCCTGCTGGAGCAGCCCCGACATCGTGGCCCTGCCGGGGGAGCGGGACGCCTGCGTTCCCTGGCTGGAACTGGCCCGGCAAGCCGGAATGACCATGCTGCGGGTGCCGGGCATCGCCGCCTATGAATCCGACGCCTTCTTCGACCTGTGCGACGAGATGGGGATTCTCGTCTGGCAGGACTTCATGTTCGCCAATTTCGACTATCCCACCGACGAGCCGTTCCTCGACGGGGTCCGGCGGGAGGCCGCGCAATTCCTCGACCGGGTGCAGGCGTCGCCGTCGCTCGCGGTGCTGTGCGGCGGCAGCGAGGCGGAGCAGCAGGCGGCCATGCTCGGCCTGCCGCGCGAGCGCTGGAGCCAGCCGCTGTTCGACAGCGTTCTGCAGGACGAGGCGGCGCGCCGGCGGCCCGACGTGCCCTATGTCGCCAATTCCCCGACCGGCGGGCCGCTGCCCTTCATAGCCGATGCGGGCGTGAGCCATTACTACGGCGTCGGCGCCTATCTGCGCCCGCTGGAGGACGCGCGCCGGGCGGGGGTGCGCTTCGCCTCCGAATGCCTCGCCTTCGCCAATGCGCCGGAGGCGGGGGCGCTGCCCGGCGTGCCGGCGGTGCACGATCCGCGCTGGAAGGCGCGCGTGCCCCGCGACCCCGGCGCCTCGTGGGATTTCGAGGATGTGCGGGACCATTACTTGCGGACACTCTACGGTTGCGATCCGATGCTTCTGCGCTATGAGGCCCCGGACCGCTATTCCAGGTTGTCGCGCGCGGTGACGGGGGAGGTGATGGAGGCCGTCTTCGCGGAGTGGCGGCGGGTTGGCTCGTCCTGCGCGGGCGGGCTGGTCTGGATGTTCCAAGACCTGTGGCCGGGGGCGGGTTGGGGCGTCGTCGATTCCGCGGGCGCTCCGAAGGCGGCGTGGCACGCGCTGCGCCGCGCCTTCCGGCCCGTGCAGGTCCTGCTGACCGACGAGGGGGTGAACGGGCTGGCACTGCATCTTCTGAACGAGACGGCGGAGCCGGTGGAAACGGTCCTGACCCTGACCGCCCTGCGCCGGGGCGAGGTGCCGGTGCTGCGGGTGGAGCGTGCCGTGACCCTGCCGCCGCGCAGCGCGCGGGCGGTTCCGGCGGCCTCTCTGACCGACCGCTTTTTCGACCTGACCGGCGCCTACCGCTTCGGCCCGCCCGTCCATGACGCGGTCGTGGCGGCGCTGGCCGATCCGGTGGCCGGCGCGCCGCTCGCCGAAGCCTTCTACTTCCTCCAGGCCGGGCGGATGGAGCGCGCGGAACTGGGCCTGAACGTCCGAGCGGAGCGGACGGGGGAGGGCTGGGTCCTGGTCCTGTCCAGCCGGCGCCTCGCCCGCTCCGTCCACATCGAGGACGACGGGTTCCGGGCGGAGGACGAGTGGTTCCACTTGCCGCCGGGGGCGGAGCGCAGGGTCCGGCTGATCCCGCGCCACCCCTCCGCCGCCATCCCGAACGGCGAAGTCCATGCGCTGAACGGCCTGGACCCGGCGCGGTATCGGGGGACCGCATGACACCCGTGTATTTCGAGGGCTGCTTCGGCTGGCTGCACCCCGCGGGGGGACGGCGCGGCGTGGTGCTCTGCGCGCCCTACGGCGGGGAGGCGCCGGCGACCCACCGGGCGTGGCGCGGCTTTGCCGAAGGCCTGGCGGCGGCGGGGCTGCCGGTGCTGCGCTACGACCACCCTGGGACCGGCGATTCCGCGGGCGGGGAGGAGGAGCCGGGCCGCCTGGACGCCTGGATCGGCGGCGTCCGCTCCGCCGTAGCCCATCTGCGCGCCGTCGCGGGGGTGGAGGAGGTGGCGCTCGCCGGGCTGCGGCTGGGCGGGCTGCTGGCCGCGGCGGCGGCGCGGGAGGCCGGGGCGGACGCGCTGGTCCTGCTGGCGCCCTTCCCCTCGGGCCGGGCCTTCGTGCAGGAGTTGCGGGCCATGGCACTGCTGGCTGAGCGCCCTCCGGAGGCCCCGCCCGCGGTGGGTCCGGAGGGCATCGACAGCGCCGGCTTCCGCCTGACGCCGGAGACGGCGGACGCCCTGCGGACGCTCGACCTCACCCGGCTGGCGGAGGGGCTGGCGGCGGCCCCGGCGCGGCGCGTGCTGATCCTCGACCGGCCGGAGGGGCGCGGCGCCGTCCTGGCGGAGCGGTTCCGCGCGCTGGGCGCGGCGGTGGAGGAGGCGCCCTTCCCCGACGCCGCGCGGCTGATGACCAGCGTCCAGCACGCGGGCATGGACTGCACGGCTTTCGGGCGGGCGGCGGCGTGGCTGGCGCGCGACGCCGCTCCGCCCCGTCCCGTCCGGCCTGCGGAAGGCCCGGCCCCCGTCCTGCACCTTCCCGGAGCGGTGGAGCGCCCGCTCCGCTTCGGTCCCGGCGAGGGGCTGTTCGGCATCCTGTGCGAGCCTGCCGCCACGCCCGCCTTGCGGCCCGCCGTGCTGCTGCTGAACAGCGGAGCCACCCCCCACACCGGCACCGGGCGCATGTCGGTGCGGCTGGCCCGGCGGCTGGCGGCGCGGGGGATCGCGTCGCTGCGCATGGACCTGGGCGGGCTGGGGGACAGCGCGTCGAAGCCGGGCCGCCGCGACGGGCTGATCTATTGCCGGGACATGGTGGAGGACACGCGCGCCGGGCTGGATGTCCTCGCAGCAGCGGGGCACGGCGGCGCGGTGGTCGTCGGGCTGTGCGCCGGGGCGGCGGTGGCGCTCCATGCCGCGCTGGCCGACCCGCGGGTGGTGGGGCTGGCGCTGGTCAATCCGGGCCGCTTCGTCCTGGGCGACGGCGTGACTCAGGAGGAGGCCATCGGCACCGCGGTGAAGCCCGCCGCCGCCTATCTTACCCGGCTGACCGAGCGGGCGGCCTGGAAAGCCATCCTGCGCCAGGACCGCAAGGCGGCGCGGGTCGCCCGCGTCCTGTCGGACCGGGCGCTTCGCCGCCTGCGCATCGGGGCGGGGCGGCTCCGCGCCGGGCTGACGGGGCGTGGCTACGCCCCGGACGACGTGCTGCACGGGTTCCGGGCCCTGTCGGACCGCGGCGTCCGCACGCTGATGGTGCACAGCGAGGGCGACGTGACCCTGGGCGAATTGGAGACCCAGGCCGGGGCCGGCGGTTGCCGGTTGCGCCGGATGCCCGGGCTGCGGCTGGAACGCCTTCCCGGCGCCGACCACAGCCTGATGGAGCGCGCCGCGCGGGAGCGCTTCGCCGCGCTTCTCAATGAACTTCTGGACAGCCTCGATGCGCGCGGAGCGGACACCGCGCCGGACGGTTCGCGCGCCGCCCCCGTTTCCCGCCAGTCGGTGACCTGACGCGGGATTCTTGCCTCCGCACCGCATCCTGGGCTATGCAATGGGACGAGTTACGCTACCGAAAAGGGCATGGCCGATGGCCGGATTTCAAGGGTCCCTGCCGCTGCTGGGCGGGTTGTCGATGCGCCATCCCCGGCCTTCGGACGACGACTTTCTGCTGGGTCTGTTCATGGACGCCCGGCCCTGGCTGGCCCAGGCCCATCACGACCGCGATTTCATCCGCTCCCTGTACGAGCAGCAGTACAGCGCCACGCGCACCGGGCAGGAAATCCGCTATCCGCAGCATCTGGATTTCGTCGTGGAGAAGACCGGACAGGCGGTCGGCCGGATCGTCATGGATCTGGGCCGCTGGGACTGGCGCGTGGCGGAGGTGGAGATCCACAAGCTGGCCCGCGGCAAGGGCATCGGCACCGACCTGCTGCGCAGCCTTCAGGGAACGGCGGCGCAACTCCGCCTGCCCATGACCCTGTCGGTGAACGAGACGCAGACGCGCGTCCACTGGTTCTATCACCGGCTGGGATTCGACCTGCTGGTGCATACCCCGCCGTCGCTGGAACTGATCTGGTTGCCGCCCGGCCATCCGGGCATCCAACACCTGCCGCCGCAGGTCTTTCCGGCCCAGATGCAGCGGGGCGGCACGGCCTGAGCGCCGGGCGCGCCCTGAAGAGCGGGCGCTGGAATCAAAAACGCCGTTCCCGCAATTGTGGGAACGGCGGTGCGAAAAGGCGCGGTTGCGCGAATCCGGTCAGTTCATGACGACTTCGAAGCAGGCCCGCGCCGGGTCGCGCGGAATCGACCGGACGACGTAGAACGGCCCCATCGGCCCCTCGGTCGGGTGGTCGATCAGGTAATTGCCGTTCCACAGCTCGCTGTTTCCCGGTGTTTCGAACTTCAGGGTGAAGGACGTCCGCTTCGCCCAGCGGGGGGTGAACTCCGGCCGTTCGGTGACCACGGTCAGTTCGACCTCGACGATCGTGGACCGGTCCTCCGGCGCCAGGAATCGGAAGGTCTGGCCGACGTGGGGAGTGAACCGTTCGGCGGACAGCGTGCTGTAATCGGCGGTCATGACGGGATTCCGGTGGCAGGGCGGCGTTTCGCGGATCGGGGACGCCCCGGCCCGCAGGATGCGGAGCCGGGGCGCCATCCTATCGTCAGTCGCGGGTCGGGAAAATACCCATGGTGACGATGTACATGGTGACCGCCAGATACGGCTGCATGTTCGTGAACGAAGCCGGCGTCGCCTGACCGCCGCCCGGCGACACGGCCACCGTGCCGCCGCCGCCGGTCACCGTGACGGTGCCGGTGGCGGTGCCGACCAGATTCGCACCGCTGCCGGCGGTGGTGGTGTAGGGGCCTTCGGTCTGCCAATCGGTGAAGGTGGCGGCGTCGCTGACCTTGATGCCGCCGAGATAGGTGGTGCCGCCCGTCGGCGTCGGCAGATTGCCCTGCGCCGTCGAAATCGGGATCGTCACGTTGGCGTTGATGGTGGAGGTGGAAGACCCGCCGCCCGGCGTGAAGGTGGCGGCGTGGTTGTGCAGCGGCAGGTTGGTCAGGTTCAGCGTGCTGGTCGCCGCACCGCCGCTGGAGGCGACGGCCACGTTCACGTTGTTCAGATACGGGCTGACGCCGGAACCGACGAGGACGCGGCCGCGCAGGTCCGGCACCTTGAAGTTCGGGTTGCCGTTGCCGCCGTACAGGGTGCCGATGATCGCGAACAACGCCTGGTTCTGCTGCATGGGCAGATCCTGACCCCAGCACTGGACGGTGCCCTGCGGGGCGAAGGCGCCGGCGAACGGGAAAATCAGGCCGAGATAAGCTTCCATGACGAAACCTCCAATGTGTTTAAGGCTGATTGAGGCGATGATGCTGCGCCGCTTCGGAACGGGGCATGGGCCGAGGACCGGATGCGGTGGAAAATATATCGAAATATTCCCCAAAAGAGAAGTCTTTGACAACGTATAGAAGATAATCACGCTCTTTTACATTTCTTACTCGCTTAAAAAGTGCACTGATACGCCGCCACGAGGATGACGGAGAAGACTCTGTCCCGACCGTCTGCCACCTCTCTCATCGTCACTCCCGCGAAGGCGGGGGGCCAGAAAGCTCCGCAGACAAATGCCTGAACGGTCTGAATTCCCGCCTCGAACGCTGGCAAAGCCAGCGCCGAAAGCTTCCGTGGAAATGACGAGTAAAGGAGGCGGCGGGGGGCAATGGTCCGAACGGCGAAACCCAGCGCCCATGGTTGTCGCTGGAATGCCGGTGAACACGTTGCCCTCCCAACCCATCGTCAGTCGCGGGTCGGGTAGTAACCCAAGGTGACGATGTACATGGTGACCGCCAGATACGGCTGCATGTTCGTGAACGGGGCCGGCATCGCCTGACCGCCACCCGGCGACACGGCCACCGTGCCGCCGCCGCCGGTCACCGTGACGGTGCCGGTGGCGGTGCCGACCAGATTCGCACCGCTGCCGGCGGTGGTGGTGTAGGGGCCTTCGGTCTGCCAATCGGTGAAGGTGGCGGCGTCGCTGACCTTGATGCCGCCGAGATAGGTGGTGCCGCCCGTCGGCGTCGGCAGATTGCCCTGCGCCGTCGAAATCGGGATCGTCACGTTGGCGTTGATGGTGGAGGTGGAAGACCCGCCGCCCGGCGTGAAGGTGGCGGCGTGGTTGTGCAGCGGCAGGTTGGTCAGGCTCAGCGTCGTGTTCGCCGTTCCGCCGAAGTTGCCGGGATTCAGGGTCGTGTTCAGATACGGGCTCGGGCCGGCACCGACGAGAACGCGACCACGCAGATCCGGCACGTTGAAGACGGTTTTGGCATCACCGCCATACAGGTTGTAGATCAAGGAAAACAGCGCTTGGTTCTGCTGAATGGTCAGTTGCTGGCCCAGACATTGGACGGTGCCCTGCGGTGCGAAGGTGCCGGCGAATGGGAAGATCAGACCGATATAGGCTTCCATGGAGAATTCTCCGACCCGGTTGGTGCCAATTAATGCATGCGGCGATGAGCGCCCACCGGCGGAGCGGAGGCTGCCGCGCTGGGCTGGTAGAAAACATACCGGTATATTCTCCGAAAGCGCTAGTCCGGAGGCAATAACGAAATCAAAACATATTTTTTCACCGATGCGAATCGTCATGCCCGCATACCTAAGTATGCCATACATATCAGTGTATGCGTGGCGCAAGGTGCATTGAGCAGTCTAAGCGGGATTCTGTGACGAAATTGAAACCCGTGAAGCGATATGCTGCGAAGTGTTGCAGAATGAAGCGTGATGCTCGTCATGTAAGGACGCGAATCGGACAAAACTGGAACGCGGATTTTGCAACCCCGAGATTTCAAAGCGTTGTGCGACGATGTGAATAGGTGGTATCTTTCCCGCCATCTCATACTTGTGGATAGCCGCTTCCGGGGTAGAGCCGGGCGGTGCGGTGATGTTGGGGAGAAGGGCTATGGCGCGCATGCGTGGTGCGAAGGGCGTTGGCGGGAACGGTGGCTCCGGCAAGACGCGCAAACCGTCCTCTTCCATGTTCGCGATGGCTCTTGAGCCGCGCTTCATGTTCGATGCAGCCGGCGTGGCAACGGCAGCCGATCCCGCGGCCACGGTTCAGCCGGACGTGCACACCGACCCGGTGGCGACCGACCACGACGCGGCAGCGAAGACGGCCATCGCCGATGTGGTGGCACCCGCCGTCTCCGCTCCGGTGGCCGATGCGGTTCCGGCTCCGCAAGTCCTTCGTCAGGCCGATCCGTCGGCGAACGGCGGGCGGAAGGAAGTGGTGTTCATCGACCAGAATGTGGCCGGCTGGCAGTCTCTGGCGGAAGATGCGAAGGCCGGGATAGAGGTCGTGCTGCTCGACTCCTCATGGGACGGCTTGTCGCAGATGGTCCGTTGGGCGGAGACGCATCAAGGTTACGATGCGATGCACATCGTGAGCCACGGCAACGAAGGTTACGTGAGCCTCGGCGCCCTGACGCTCGACACGGCTACGGTAAGCACGCGCTCAGCCGACTTGGAAACCCTGGGGAAGGCACTGACCGAAGACGGTGACCTGCTGCTGTACGGGTGCCAGGTGGCGAGCGGCGAAGGCCGGTTCTTCATCGATAATCTGGCCCGTGCCACCGCCGCCGACGTAGCGGCTTCCCAGGATGTTACCGGTGCGGCAACAACGGGCGGCAACTGGGTTCTGGAAACGAGTGTCGGCGCCATCGAGCATGACGGCCCGTTCGGAGTGACTACGGCTTCTTCGTTCGATACCGCGCTGACAGCGCCGTATAAAGGGACCACCATAGACTTTGGTACAGCGGGCGCTCTAATTGTAAACAACAACACAACTGTAACTGCAACTGACATCAAGCTGACCAGCACCGGTTCAGCAAGCGGTCTGGATATTTCTGCGACTGGAGCTACAAACGTTACAGTCAGCTACGGCGTTGCTAATTCAGCGTTGTCTGGTATCGCTGCAACTGGAGATGCCGCGCTTACATTTGCGACCTCCAGTGAAAGCCTTACAACAATAACCATCTCAAGTAACGATGGCAGCGCTTTCTCTATTACTTCTTTTGTTTGGGGCTATTATAGACTCTCGGGCGCTACAGATGGATCGGTTCCCGTAACGATCAGCGGAAATCACCTTCAGCGCGGGACTGTTACGGTTTCAAATACGGCGTTCACTGAAGAAACTGCTCATACTTTTTCAAATCAGGAAGCGTTCCGAAATATCAATTCATTCACTATGACTTTTGGACAAAACGTCAGAGTCTTGCAGATCGACGATTTGCTGCTTGGTAACGCGGTTCCGGATGTCAGTGGGGGGGACACCACTCCCCCGACAGTGAGCAGCATCGCGGTGTCGGGGACGCCCGCGGCGAACGCCTCGTCGGTCGATTACACGGTGACCTTCAGCGAGAGCGTCACCGGGGTGGACACCAGCGACTTCACGCTGACCAAGACCGGCACGGCCAACGGCACGGTCTCCGCGATCACCGGCTCGGGCAGCAGCTACACGGTGACGGTGAACGGCATCTCCGGGGCGGGCACGCTGCGGCTGGACCTCAACGGCACCGGCACCGGCATCCAGGACGCGGCGACCACGCCCAACGCGATCTCGGGCGGCTTCACCACCGGCGGCACGCACACGGTGGACCGCGCCGCGCCGAGCTTCGACGTCGCCGCGGCGGCGTCGAGCATCACGACGACGAGCTTCTCGCTGTCGGCCAGCCTCGACGAGGCGGGGACGATCTACTACGTGCTGGTCGCCGACGGCGCCACCGCGCCGACCGCGGCGGAGGTCGAGGCGGGCACCGCCTCTGGCGGCGGCGCGGCGCTGAAGTCGGGCAGCATGGTCGCCGGCACGGCGCCCTTCACCGGCAGCGGTTCGCTGACCGGGCTGACCGCGGGGACCGCCTACGACCTCTACGTCGTGGGCAAGGACAGCGCCGGCAACCTGATGGCCTTGCCGGTCAAGGTCGACGTGACGACCGCCGCCCCCGCCGACACGACGCCGCCGACGGTGAGCAGCATCGCGGTGTCGGGCACGCCGGCGGCGAACGCCTCGTCGGTCAGCTACACGGTGACCTTCAGCGAGAGCGTCACCGGGGTGGACACCAGCGACTTCACGCTGACCAAGACCGGCACGGCGAACGGCACGATCGGCTCGATCAGCGGCTCGGGCAGCAGCTACACGGTGACGGTCACCGGCATCACCGGGGCGGGCACGCTGCGGCTGGACCTCAACGGCACCGGCACCGGCATCCAGGATCAGGCGACCACGCCCAACGCGATCTCGGGCGGCTTCACCACCGGCGGCACGCACACGGTGGACCGCACGGCGCCGAGCTTCGACGTCGCCGCGGCGGCGTCGAGCATCACGACGACGGGCTTCTCGCTGTCGGCCAGCCTCGACGAGGCGGGGACGATCTACTACGTGCTGGTCGCCGACGGCGCCACCGCGCCGACCGCGGCGGAGGTCGAGGCGGGCACCGCCTCGGGCGGCGGGGCGGCGCTGAAGTCGGGCAGCCTGATCGCCGGCACCGCGCCCTTCACCGGCAGCGGCTCGCTGACCGGTCTGACCGCGGGCACCGCCTACGACCTCTACGTCGTGGGCAAGGACAGCGCCGGCAACCTGATGGCCTCGGCGGTCAAGGTCGACGTCTCGACCGCCGCCCCCGCCGACACGACGCCGCCGACGGTGAGCAGCATCGCGGTGTCGGGGACGCCGGCGGCGAACGCCTCGTCGATCAGCTACACGGTGACCTTCAGCGAGAGCGTCACCGGGGTGGACACCAGCGACTTCACGCTGACCAAGACGGGCACGGCCAACGGCACGATCGGCTCGATCAGCGGCTCGGGGACCACCTACACGGTGACGGTCACCGGCATCACCGGGGCGGGCACGCTGCGGCTGGACCTCAACGGCACCGGCACCGGCATCCAGGATCAGGCGACCACGCCCAACGCCATCGCGGCAGGCTTCACCAGCGGCGGCACCCACACGGTGGACCGCGCCGCGCCGAGCTTCGACGTCGCGGCGGCGGCGTCGAGCATCACGACGACGGGCTTCTCGCTGTCGGCCAGCCTCGACGAGGCGGGGACGATCTACTACGTGCTGGTCGCCGACGGCGCCACCGCGCCGACCGCGGCGGAGGTCGAGGCGGGCACCGCCTCGGGCGGCGGGGCGGCCCTGAAGTCGGGCAGCCTGAGCGCCGGCACCGCGCCCTTCACCGGCAGCGGCTCGCTGACCGGTCTGACCGCGGGCACCGCCTACGACCTCTACGTCGTGGGCAAGGACAGCGCCGGCAACCTGATGGCCTCGCCGGTCAAGGTCGACGTCTCGACCGCCGCCCCCGCCAACGGCGCGCCGACCAACAGTGTGGTCCCGTCCGTGTCGGGCACGGCTGCCGTTGGTAACGCCCTGAACGCAGGGACCGGCACCTGGAGCGATCCGGACGGCGACACGCTGAGCTACAGCTACCAGTGGTACCGTGCCGACGACACCAACGGCACGAACGCCGCCTCGATCAGCAACGCGACGGGCGCCAGTTACACGCTGACGACGTCCGACGCGCACAAATACCTGCGCGTCGTGGTGACCGCAAACGACGGCAACTCCAACACCACGACGGCGACTTCCACCTACACGGCGATCGCCAACAGCGCGCCGACCAACAGCGTGGCGCCGACGGTGTCGGGCACGGCGACGGTGGGCAACGCGCTGAGCACGACGAACGGCTCCTGGAGCGACGTGGACGGCGACAACCG
>NZ_QOKW01000039.1 GCF_008365375.1 Roseomonas genomospecies 6
CGCCGAGGCCGACGTCCCCGCCCAGGCAAAGGCCATCCTCGACCTCCGCGAACACTTCAAGGTCCGTCGCCACAGATCGATGCGGTGATTGCCCGGCCCGAGCCGAGGGTGCGCTCGCAACGCTTACCATCAACCTGACCGGCGACTATCTCTGGAGCGCGAACCGAGTGCCGAGCATTACCGGCTATCGCCCGTTGCGCGCGCCAACCGAACTCCTGGCCGCATGATGTTCCGGCTTTGTCCGCTTAACGTATATTTTCGTCCGTCCTATGGCGTGACCCCGAGGAGATCGATGCGACCGAACGGGCTTTCGTCGCGGCCCCGATCGCTGGAGCGCCCACGCTGACACGGACCATCGAGGCGGGACGCGCCTTCCGGGCCATGGTGCGCGACAAACAGGGCGGCGACTTGGATGGATGGCTCGCGGCGGCCGACGACACGGCCCTGGGCGGCTTTGCCGAAGGCATCAAGCGTGATCTGGCGGCGGTGCGTGCGGGGTTGACGTTGCCCTGGAGCACCGGGCCGGTGGAGGGGCAGATCAGCAAACTGAAGACGACCAAGCGCACGATGAACGGCCGCGGCGGATTCGACCTGCTGCGCCATCGGGTCCTTGAAGCCGCCTAAAAGGCGGCGCTCCAGCTATTCCGGTGCACCGGGAATGCGGATGGGCCAGTATTCAACCGGCACTGACACACCGCCTTGAAGGCCCGCCGGCTGGTGGTCTGGGTATCGTGGCTGCCGAGGTGCTGGCCGATCCAACAACCATCGCGGCACGCCTCGGCGTGCTTCTGGATGGATGCGGTGGAGAACCTGAAGCGCGCCAACGTCGCCTTGAACAGCACGGTCCGCTCCTTGCCTTTCGGCATGGTGCGGGCTGTCTGCCAGTCTTTCGACTGGCGCATGAGGTCGAGGCGTTTCAGCGTCTCGTCCAGGCAGGCATTGTAGATGTGCCGGGCCGCCTCCAGCCGCACCTGAAGCCTCCGCTCGTCCGCTGCGCAGCGGGAACTCGGCGCTGAAAGACGGTGTGGTCGAGCGCATGGCGGTATCATGCTTGAACACGAACAAAAGGTAAACGTCTTTCGTCTGCGACGAAAGCACCGCTATCCTCACAGTCGAAACAGGGAGCTTGAGCGGTGCTGATAGCGCGCCCGGTCACCACGACCGCCTCGTTCAGATGACCACCGCGTACTGAATCCCACGTTCCCCTCAAGAGGCTTGTTGCCTAGAGCCGCCAAAGCCGCACACCCGTCGGCACGGCGGCGCGGTCGAGCACTCCCTTAATGTCCAAGACAAGGCCGCGACCATCCTTCAGGAGACCGGTCACGAGGCCCCAACCCTCGGCGCAATAGGCGGCGTGCGGCACCGCCAGCACGACAGCGTCGGCCAAAGGCAGGTGGTCGCGTGGGACCAGCGCAAGGCCGTATTCGTGGGTTACCTCGCTCGCCGAGGCCAGCGGGTCGTGCACGGCCACCGTTACCCCAAAGCTTTCCAGCTCAGCTACGATGTCGACCACGCGGGTGTTGCGGATATCGGGCACGTTTTCCTTGAAGGTGAGCCCCAACACCGTAACGCGCAGCGGTTCGGCAACGATTCCATTGAGGCGCTCGCGCATGAGTTGCTTCACCGCCTCGCGCGCCACATACTGACCCATGGTGTCGTTGATGCGCCGGCCGGCCAGGATGACCTCCGGGTTGTGGCCCAACTGCTCCGCCCGGTGGGTCAGATAGTAGGGGTCCACGCCGATGCAGTGGCCGCCGACCAGCCCCGGCTGGAACTTCAGGAAATTCCACTTGGTGCCGGCGGCGGCCAGCACGTCGCGGGTGTCGATGCCCATGCGGTGGAAGATCACCGCCAGTTCGTTCATCAGCGCGATGTTGACGTCGCGCTGGGTGTTCTCGATCACCTTGGCGGCCTCCGCCACGGCGATGGAGGCGGCCTCGTGCACGCCGGCCTTCACCACGCTGCCGTAGACCGCCGCAACGAGCGCCCGCGTCGCCGGGTCGGAACCCGAGACGACCTTGGTGATCGTCTCGAACCGGTGCTCCTTGTCGCCGGGGTTGATGCGCTCCGGCGAGTAGCCGACGGTGAAGTCCCGCCCGTAGGCGAGGCCGGACTCCGCCTCCAGCACCGGCACGCAGTCCATCTCCGTGGCGCCGGGATAGACGGTGGATTCGTAGACCACCACGTCGCCGCGCTTCAGATACCGCCCGACGGTGCGGCTGGCGGCCAGCAACGGGCGCAGATCCGGGCGCCGGGCGTCGTCGATGGGGGTCGGCACGGTGACGATGTGGAAGTCGGCCTTCGCTAGGTCCGCCGGGTCGTCGGTCAGGTGCAGGTTGGCCATGGCCAGATCCGCGTCCGCCACCTCGCCCGTGTGGTCGTGCCCGGCCTGCAACGCCTTGATGCGGCGCGAGTCGATGTCGAAGGCGACCACGGGAACACCGGCGGGAGCGCCCGTCCGGCCGAACGCGACGGCCACCGGCAGGCCGACGTAGCCGAGTCCGATCACCGAGATGCGGCGGGAATGGGGCATGGTGGGGAGGCTTCCTTAGAGAGACGAAAAACGGGAAAAGACAGAAACGGGCCGGAAAGACCCGTCTTATACACGCTCTGCCCGTGCGGTGGAGCGGGGAAGTGGGCGGTCTCAGCCGTTCCCGAGCGGAGTTGTGCCGCGCGCTGTGCTTCATGCCCTTGCCAGGGAATGGTTCGCGATTGCCAAGCCGCGCCGTCACCCCGCTTTTTATGGGAATGCCCGGCCCCTCCGCGTCTTTCCGCAAGGAGTCCTTCGTCATTGTTCCACTTTCCGGTATCAGTATGGCGTGATTGATCCTCGCACGCGCAATCGGGGTTTGCGAACACCGTGTGAGTCTTGGGGCGATCCACGCGAGGGGATGAAGATCCGTGCCGCCCTCCCTCATCGACCGCAAACGCTTAGGAAGGACGAAGCATCCATGGCCACTCTGGCAGACCGCATCAAGCCGTTGAAAGGACGCCGGATTTACCTGTTCGGGGCCGGCGATTGCGGTGTGCATGCGCGCCATATGCTTGAAAAGCGGTTTGGTGTCACCGTTTGCGGGTTCATCGACTCGTTCCGAAGCGGCACACTCGACGGCCTTCCCATTGTCCGGGCAGACACGTTCCACGCCGAACACGCCCAGAACAGCGCGGTCCTGATCACATCCCAGTACTGGCGGGAAATCAGGGACGGGCTTCGGGCGCGCGGGCACGACCGTTACGACCTTCTGGTCCATGCCCCCGTGTCGTGGCGCAACCTGAACCATTTCCAATCCAAGCTGGTCTCCGTCGATGCGGCGGCGGCGAACGGAGTCCCGCCGGGGCGTCTTTCACCCGCCGCAAGCCCGCAAGCCGACGGCGCTCCCCACGTCCAGAACACCGACGTCCAGGACACCGGGAGCCTTACGGCCGACGCGCCGGAGCAGTCGCTGCTGACGGTTCCCTTCAACAGCGACTGCTCCGTGGATTTGCCGCTGACGGAGCGGTGCAATCTGCGCTGCGGCTATTGCCCTCACCACGACACCTCGCGCAAGGATTGGAGCGAAACGGCGCCATGGCTGGTTGACCGGGTCCACGCGTTCCTCACCCCCCATCCCGGCGTCCGCATCGAGCTTGGCGGCGGCGCCGGCGAAACGACGGTCCTGAAGGATTGGCAGCGGCAGGCCGAGCGCTTCATGGCCATCGGCAGTCGGCTGCGCATGACCACCAACCTCGCGCGGGAACTCCGTTGGGATGAGGCCGAGACGCTGTCCCGGTTCTTCCACATCAGCGTCAGTTTCGATAGCGTCGACAGCCGGATCCTCAAGTCCGTCCGCGTCGGCGCCAATCCGGCGAAGATCGTGTTCAACATCGCCCAGATCCGCGCGGCGGCGATGGCGGTCGGGCGCGAACCGCCCAGCTTCAACATCCAGGCCGTCGTCACCGACAAGAGCGTCGCGTTGGTGGATCAGGTCGCCGCCATGGCAGCGGCGCTCGGCATCAAATATGTCCGCTACATCGCGCTGAACGGGGGAACCTACGATGCGGCCCTGTCCGGCATCGCCGGGCTGGCCAGAGACCAAGCGCGCAAGGCCGTGGCCGCCTTCGAACGCGCTTTCGAGATCGGCATCGACGCCGACATCACCATCGAGGTCGATGACGAGGTTTCCGACTGTCTGGCCGCTTGCCTGTCCCGGCCCGCCACCTTGGAGGATGCGGCCGCCCCGGCCGTCCCCGAGGCCATCCCCGCAGCCATCCCCGCAGCTATCCCCGTGGCCGAGCCTGGCCTCGTGGCCGGCGCTCCGGCGGAGGGATGCCCCCCCGGCAAGACACGTCTGTGCCTGGAGCCGTGGACGCACGTCATCTTCACCTACGACGGCACGGTGTTCTCCTGCTGCTATGGAGCCCCGACCTTCCGCCCCGACTATGCCGCCATCGGGACGGACATGAACGCGATCTTCAACGACGAACCAATCCGGGATCTGCGCCGGCGGTTGCTGACCGGCGATCTCAGCGCGCTCTGTCACAATTGCTTGCAGAAACCCATGGTCGCCGTCAGCGACCTTCGCGAGAAGGTTGACGCCCTCATCCGCGTGCGGCGTCAACCCTGCAACGTCGAGAGCCCCAACGGCTGAGCGGGAGGGGGCCTCAGGCAGCCCCGATTTCCGCCGCCAGACCGGCCCAAGCGTCCGGCGGGGTGACAGCCCGCTTGCGCAGCGTCCAGACCGCCGGCATGTGAAGGGTGACGCCGGTCTGGCGGACGAAGTGGGGATTGCCGGGCGCGTCGGTCCGCGCCACGCGGTCCAGCGTGGCGTCGCTGACCGACACGTCGAACACCCCTTCCACCTGAAGCCCGGTCGTTTGGGCAAAAAGGCGCGGCAGCCCTTCGGGTGAGGCGAGGCGGGCGGGAACGCCGGCCACTCGGGTGTGGCCCTCATGGTCGGCATCGGAGCCATCGTTCAGCACGGTTTCCATGGTGAGAACGAGGCATCCCCCGATCCGCAGCCGCGCGTCGATCCAGGCCATCGTCTCCGCGAAACCGTGAAGGAAGATGGCGTTGTCCGGAACCACGACGATGTCCCAAGCCCCCCGGTCCAGACGGGCGCAGGCCGGCCGGCCGATGTGGTGGACGGCAAGACGGTCGGGATCGAAGGGGCGCGAAACCAGCCGCCAACGGTCCGTTTCACCAAGGGCGACCCGCCGGGCGCGCTCGGGCGCGTCGGCGCCGATGTCGATCACATCGACGTGGCGGACGACATCGGACAGGAGCATGGGCATGCCGTCCGGGTGCGGAACGATGACCGCGGCCTCGCGCTCCCGATCCAGCATGCCGAGCCGGTCCAGGGCGTAGGCGGTCTGCGCGCGCGCCCACGCGCCGCAACTCCGCTTGTAGAAATTGTAGACGAGGTCGAGGCGGTCCAGGGCGTTGACCCGGGGGGCATCGGGGGTCTCATCGTCCAGATAGCGCGGGAAGGTCGAGCAGCTGACTTTGAGGCGGTCGAGCCACGCGAACCAGGGCGCCGACTCCCAGTCCTCGGCCGCCGCAAGCTTGCTGAGAGCCGGCGGGCCGGCGGGGCGCTCGGCCGGCGGCAGGGCGCTTTGCACGCGCACGCGCAGGGCGTTGCGCGACCGGGCCGCTGCAGCCTTGACCCGATCGAGCTGCGGCTGCGTGACCCTCTCGGCGCGCTCCAGCCCGGGCCAATCGAGCAGGGCCATCAGCGGAGCCGTCCAGCGCATCGGATCGACCGTGGCCGGGTCGCCGGCCCGCAACACGGTTTTCAGGTCGCCGCGCGCGATGGCGACTTCGCGCGGGCTGATTTCCCGCGTGCGGCCGAGCGCCTGCGCGAGGTAGGTTTCGACGCTCGGCCCGACCGCCGGATCCATCCGGATCAACGGCCGGACGATGTCGGCCAGGCGATCCCCGACGCCTTGCAGGGACAGCTCGCGCACGCCGCGCTCGTAGGCCGCCTCGACGATGCGCGTGCGCAGATCCCGGTCGGCGATCAGCCGCGTCAGGTTCGCCGAGAACCCCTCCAACGCGTCCGCCAGCAGCACCGAGACGCCGTCGTCGAGGCAGTGGACCACCTCTCCCACCGGGGTGGCGCACACGGCCACCTTCGCCAGCAGATACTCGAACATCTTGGTCGGGCTTTTGCAGGCGTTGAACATGGTGTCGGCGTAGGGCAGGACGCCGATGTCCATCTCCGCCAGGACCTCGCTGAACCGCTCCGGCGCGATGCGTTCGTGGAAGACGATGTTGCGCAGGTCGGGATAGCGCTGCGCCACGCGCCGCTTCAGCTCCGGCCAAGCCCGGCCGAAGCCGATCAGATGGAAGCGGGCTTCGGAGCGGAACTCCGGCGGCACCAGGGCAAAGGCGTCGAGAGCGAAGAAGATGTCCCGCAGGACCAGCGAGCCCCAGACATCGCCGCACCAGAGGATGTTGACCGCATCCCCGAAACGCCGGCGCGGCAGGTGCCTCCTGAGCGGGTTGAAGTCTTCCGGATCGGCGACGGTGTGGACCAGATGCGTGTTCGGCTTGTCGCGCCCGACCAGGTCGAGAAGCCGGGTGCTCGACACCACGCAAGCGTCCGCGCGGGCCGCCATCGTGGACAGAAGGGCGTCGGGCTGCAAGGAGGGGAACCAAGGCTCCAGGCGCCAGTAGGGCGACGTGCCGATGTCGTAGTCGTCGTAATCGAAGACGATCCTGTTGCCATGGCGCGCCGTCGCCAGACAGCAGGCCAGCACGTGGTAGCCCGCCTTCTGGACGTAAAGAACCGCCCGAGGGTTTTCGGCCAGGATGTCGAAGGCCCGCAGGTTGAGGCGGAGCTTCTCCTCCTCGGGGATCTGCGCGACGGGACCGCCCCCGAACCGGGCGCCGAGGTGATCGACGAAGGACAGGACCTCCGCCGCGATGCCCTTCTGCCGGAGTAGCTTCGCGAAGCTGTAGCAGCGTACCCGCGCAGGGGCGAGGGAGAAGCCGTCTTGCGCCACGAAGATCACGTCGGCCTCCTTGTAGCGCTGAAGCTGTTCAGGGCTGGGGAGGAGCGGTTCCGACATGTGAATTTCCTGCCTGGAGCAAACCACGCCTTGCGAATGGGCGAAGTCTTGAAACGCCGAGAGTGGATGGACCGTGCAAGCCACCGAACCGGCCCGGGGCCAGGCGGCGCCGAGTTCCTGACCGAGATCCTGGCCGGGATGCGGCCGAGATCGTGAGGGCATTGCCTCGCCGTCGTTGTACGCCCTGGCCACCGGTCGTACAAGCCGCGCGTTCAACAGGGAAGAACACCGGCATGGCGCGATGCACGGAGGCATCAACCGAGGATCGCTGTCCACTCTCGGCCAAGTCACTCCTGTGACAGCGCAAATAACCCTTTATTTACCACATGGCGGTAATGCTGCCCACCATGTCCGCAAAAATATTGCCGCCGAGCGAACGGAACGATCAGTGACAGACGTCAGGAGCAGGGCCTTACATCCGATTCCACCTTAGACGCATTTCCTCGGGAGCCTCCCGCCAAAACGTGGCGGACAGGTGGCGCGTTCGGCTGGACGCGGCATCCTTGCTGTGGGGCATGGTCCATTGGTGTATCGATTTTGACACAGGATGCCGTAATGCACACGTTCGAGACAACGTCGATCAGCAACGTCCAGGCGTATTGGGACGCACGCCCCTGCAACATCCGCCACTCCACGAAAACTCTGGGCTCCCGCGAATATTTCGACGAGGTGGAGGCCCGCAAGTACAAGGTCGAGCCGCACATTCCGGAGTTCGCCGATTTCCAGCGCTGGGCGGGAAAGAAGGTGCTTGAACTTGGCTGCGGCATCGGCACGGACACCATCAATTTCGCCCGGGCCGGCGCCCAAGTCACCGCCGTGGATCTGTCCACCAAATCCCTGGAGATCGCGCGCCAGAGGGCCGAGGTCATGGGGGTGGCCGACCGCATCCAGTTCTTCAACGCAAACGGCGAAGAACTGTCGAAGGTGGTTCCGCTGGACGAATACGACCTAGTCTATTCTTTCGGGGTCGTGCACCACACACCGCACCCGGAGAGCGCCATCGCCGAGCTGCGCCGGTATCTGAAGCCGGGCGGAACCATGAAGATCATGGTCTATTATCGCTATTCCTGGAAGACGCTGTGGATCCTGCTGGGGTACGGGAAAGGACAGTTCTGGAAGCTGCCCGAACTCGTCGCCCGCCATTCGGAGGCGCAGACGGGCTGCCCCGTCACCTACATCTACGACCGGGAGGAAGGGCGGGCTCTGCTCGAAGCCCACGGCATGCGGCTGTTCGAGTGCCGGGTGGATCACGTGTTCCCCTATCGCATCCCCGACTATGTCCAGTACCGCTACGTGCGGGAATGGTATTTCCGCTGGATGCCGGACTCCCTGTTCCGCGCTTTCGAGCGCCTGTTCGGATGGCACCTGCTGCTGACGGCGAAAGCCGACTGACCTCCTGCGGAATCCATGACGCCTGGCCAGATTTGGGAATGGGGACATTCAATTGACGGCGAACAAAAAAGACAACCCCCTCGAAAAGGCCAAGAGCGGCCTTCCCGTTTCCAAAGACGAACAGATGCTCGAAATCAATGCGGCATCTAATAACTATTATTACACGGATGATCAAACATTCGATGACAAGATGAAAGCATGGGTCATCGAAAAATCCCTGGAATTTCTGAAGCCTGGGCGAATTCTTGATCTCGGATACATCAACAGCATCTGGACGAAGGCGCTGCTTTCGGTTCCTGGCGTGGAGGCCGTCGATATCGTCGAGGCGGCGCCCGGTCATGTCGAGCAGGCCCGCGCCGACTTCGCCGGCGAGAAGCGGGTGCGCATCTTCCACACGCTGTTCGAGGAATTCACCCCCGATCACCCCTATGACACCATCCTGATGTCGGGGGTAGTCAAGTATGTTCCCGACGACGACGCCTTGGTCACCCGCGCCAAGAGTTGGCTGGCCCCCGATGGGGTGGTGATCGCCTCAACCCCCAATTGCCGAGCCTTCCACCGCCGGCTGGGGACTTACATGGGGCTGGAATCGTCGCCGTGCACCCACAACGCCCGCGACCACTCGGTGTTCAACGTGCGGCTCTACGACCGTTACTCCTGGCGGGCCCTCTTCGTCCGCAACGGGTATCAGGTCGGTCCCGTCCACGGCATCGGCATGAAGCTGCTCTCTACTCCCCAGATGATTCATCTGGGCACCAAATACGACATCAACGGCATTCTGGAAGGGCTGCGGAGCATGGCCGAGGAGATGCCGGACTATGCCTGGTACCTGTTGCTTACGGCGAAAGCCGGCACCGCCGACTGAGGCTGGAAACGGACATGGATGGACTGCAGACCACAAGCCCGTTCGCCATCAAGGTCGCCGACGCCCTGGCCGGGGATCCGTTCACGCTGATCGACGTCGGCTGCGGGGGTGGGATTGATCCTGTCTGGCGCGAATTCGGGTCCAACCTGCGCGCGATCGGATTCGAACCCAATCTGGCCGAATGCCGGCGCCTAGCCACCGGGGAAACGCACGAGGGGATCCGCTACGAGCCCACCTTCGTCGGGTTGCCGCCGGACCACCTTTTCCTTACCCGCAAGGCGGCCAATTCCCCCGTTGTCATGAACTTCTGGCAGCGGTGCAGCGCTTTCCGATCCTGTCAAATTCAGCAGGAAAAGAGAAAATCCGAAGGGCAGGCCCTGAATCCGTATTATTATGAAGGCGACGGCATGGCCGACGCTGCCGATCAGATTTACCTCCCCGATTATTTCGCGAAGAAAAACATCGGTGACATCGATTTCGTAAAGATAGACGTCGATGGGCCAGATTTTGAAGTTCTTGTCTCCCTGGAAGGTGAATTTTCAAAAAGAAATATTCTCGCTCTCGGCCTAGAGGTGAGCTATTTCGGAACGGAAAACGACACGAACAACACGTTCCACAACACCGACCGTTTCATGCGGCAGAACGGTTTCGAGCTGTTCGGTCTCAGCGTCAGGCGCTACTCGGCGGCGGCGCTGCCGGGACGCTATAGCCTCGGAATCCCGGCCCAGGGCGATTTCGGCCGTCCGATTCAGGGCGATGCGCTCTACGTCCGCGACCTTCTCAGCCCGAGGTACGAAAAGGAACGCGACCGGTACGATGAGGAAAAGCTGCTGAAGCTGGCCTGCATCTTTTCGCTTTTCAACCTTCCCGACAACGCGGCCGAGATCCTGGTGGCTTTCCAGGCGCGGCTGAAGACGCGCGTCGATGTGGAGGAGCTTCTGGAAGTGCTGGCTCGACAGGCCCAGGCCGGAAGACAGAAGGTTCTGGGCTACCGGGACTATATGGCCGCCTTCGAACGCGACGATCCGATGTTCTATCCGCGCTGAAGCGACGGCCGAACCAACCGGGGAAGAGATGACATGGACGGTGCTGGCATGGGGCACGACCGCCGAAGCGCGGGATTGGCGGGAGCGCGGATCGCCGTCACGATCCCGCCGGAGAGCTGGTTCGGCGGACACGACCGTCTGCTCAGCCTGCGCGAGAGCGCCGTCCTGGAGACCGAGTTCGGCTGCCGGTTCCATCATGTCGACACCACCCCCTTCATTGTCGGCGATGTGGCCGGCCAGCGTGCCGAAATCGACGCGTTGCGGGCGTTCCGGCCGCAGGCCGCGCTTGGGCTGCCGAACGGGAACTATCCCTGGTGCTGCCGGACGCTGAGCGGCTCGCGCCGGATTAACATCTTCACCGACATCCTGGAAATTCCCCTGGTGCTGCCGTGGGACCACGGGCTTCTGCAATTTCCGAGCATGGTGTTGTGGCAGTTGCCGACCGGGCCGGAAGCGTCGTCCGAGGATGCCATCCAGCGCGTCGCGAGCCGCATCAACCACCCGTTGATCCATCACATCGCCATCGACAGCGGCCACGTCGCCGAGATGCGCCGCCTCGGCCTGTTGACCAGCCCCAACGTCACCTTCATGCCCGCGAAGACCTCCTGGCCCTACATCCGCCACGGCCGGTCGCTCGCGGCGGAGCGCCGGTTCGACGAGGACGTGGCGTTCGTCGGCAACATCTCCCTCAACCGCGCCCGCGCGGTGTTTCCCGAAGGGTCCGCGGCCGGCCGGCTGGCGAGCCAGGTCGTGCATGCCCGGCGCCGCAACCCCGTCGCGGCGCCCTGGCCCCTGCTGCTGGAAAGCCTGGAGCGCCTGTCCGACGACGAACGCTTCAGGGAGCGGCTGCTGTTCGACGACAGCTATTTCTGGTACGTTGCCTACCGCATCGTCGAGGACATCGCCAACGCGCACGGACGCATCGAGCTTCTGAAAGCCGTGGCGCGCCCGGTGGCGCTGTACGGCGGGTTTGCCGACCCCGGAACGATGGACGAACTGGCCGGGCGCTTCGCGCACCTTCGCTTCCGCGGCTCGGTCAATTATGCCGATGAACTGCCGTCGGTCTACGCGCGCACCCGCATCACCGTCGACTGCATCAATTCCGGCTTCATCAACAACTCCTCACCCAAGCCGCCGTCGTGCTTCTCCTCCGGCGGGTTCGCCCTGTTCGAGCACAAGCCCGACTTCGCGGAGCTGTTCGGCGCGCCCGGCGAGGCGGTCATGTTCCGCAGCTTCGACGAGATGAACCGGAAGATCGACTATTTCCTGACCCACGAGAAGGAAAGGCTCGACCTTTCCGATCACCTGCGGGAGTTGATAAACCGCGACCACGATTACCAGGATGTCATCCGGCGCGTCATGGAAGGCGCCCTGGCGGGGTAGGAACGACGGGGCGGGGAGCCTTCAACCGGCTTCCCCCTCCTCCGGCCGGAGCGCCCGCCCCCCCTCGACCCGGCGCACCCGGTTGGCCTCGTTCCAGCCAAAGCCGGGAATGAACATCTCCTCCCAGTAGCGCAGGACCATTCCGGGAACGAGATCCGGCTGCGCGATCCCCTCCCCCAGCCCGAAATGCCGGGCCGCCAGCTCGACGTCGTTATAGCCGAAATGCGGCCGCACGCTGGAGGTCCCGGAAAAGCGGGGGTTCACCTCGAAGCAGACCGGGCGGCGGTTCTCCACCTTGAATTGGAAGTTGACCGGGCCGACGATGCGCAGTCGCGTTGCCCAGTCGAGCGCGGTGTCAAGAAGCCCGGCGTCCTCGACCAGGGAAATCCGGTAGCTGGTGCCCTGAAGGAGTTCGCGCCGCAGCACGATGCCGGCCCGCGGACGGGCCGCGCGGTCGCACAGCACCGCCGCGGTGTATTCCGGCCCGTCGACGTCCACGCAGCGTTGAACGATGCCGTCCGCGCCAAGAGCGTCCGCCGCCGCCGCGACCAGCGCCGGCGACTGGGCGATGACCACGCCACCGCTGCCATGCCCGGTCCTGGGCTTGACCACCAACGGCGGCCCGAACCGTTCCAGAAGGGCGGCAACGCCGTTGCGATCGTCGGCCCGCACCGTTTCCGGGTGCGCGATGTCCAGGCGGGCGAAGCATTGCGCGGTCAGCCACTTGTCGTGGCACTGCTCGACCAGATCTGCGGCCGGGACCAGGACGATGGCTCCCGTGGCGTCTTCGATGCGCGCGCGCAGCCGCGCCAGGGGCAGGGTCTCCACATCGGCGGCGGCAAAGACCAAGTCGATCCGTTCGTTCCGCAGGATTCCCGTAATGCTGTCCAGGAAGGCCGGATCGTCCGTGCGCGGCACGACGTAGCCGCGGTCCACCGCATAGAGCCCGGCTCCCAGCGGGTTGCAGTCGGTCCCCACCACATGGCTTGCCAGACGGCTGCGGGCCAGGGCCTTCAGGATACCCTGGCCGACGTTGCCCCCCACTCCCGTCACCAGGATGCGCAGGCGGCCGGCGCTAGAGCCTTTGCAGGAGAGCATGGCAGTAATCTTCCAATCCCGATGTCAAAGCGATGTGAGGTCGATAGCCGAACGCCGCCCATGCGCGGCCGATGTCCAGACGCACGCTGGGCGACGGATCCGGCGTCGCCGTGAATTCGATGGCCGATCCCCGGCAAGCCGGAAGAGCGGTGATGAGGCGCGCCAGTTCGGCCATGGACGTTGCCTCGCCCGATCCCAGGTTGAACACCCCATCGGCCCCGGCCGCCGCCACCAGACCGCGTGCCGCGTCTTCGACATGCAGAAAGTCCTGGGTCCGCCCGCCGTCCCCGAACAGCCGCAGCGGGCTGCCGGCGAGCGCCCGGTCGAGAAACAGGCGCAGCACCGACATGGCCGATTGGCCCGGCCCATAGAGCGATGACAGGCGCAGGATCGCCACCCGGGTGCCGAAGGACCGCACCACCCCCAGAACATGCTCGGCGGCCAGCTTGCCGACGCCGTAGGGGGTGTCCGGGCAGGGCGCCAGACCTTCGTGCAGGACCGGGGCGGCGCCCATCGGATAGACCGAGATGCTGGACGCCATCACCAGCCGCTTGGGCGGGGCTCGCTCGCAGACGGCCAGGAGCGTTTCCGCCATCCGCAGATTGTCGCGCAATCCCGCCAGCCGCCCCGCACCGGCGCCCGTCGGGATGTTGGCCGCGACATGAACGATCAGATCCCAGCGACCGGACAGCGTGACCTGTGCCTCCGGCGCGGTCAGGTCGACGGCGATGGCGGGACCGCCGGCCGGCAAAGTCCGGTGACCGACGGCCACGACCTCGGCGGAGGGCCAGTGCGTGCGGGCCAGCCGCAACACCGCTCGTCCGAGAAAGCCGCCGGCGCCGGTCACCAGGATGCGCTCAGGCATCGCACCTCTTCCCCGCGCGCCCGCCAGGCGGGCCTGTATGGAAAAGGCGGTCACCCATTCTGGCGTGCGTAATGCGCGAAAAGCTGGATCGCCTCCAGGTTCTTCGGCTTCTTGCTTTGCCAGTCCGGACAGGAACGGCAGAAGGCCGGCAGGGCTTCCCAGTTTCCGGCGGAATGCGCGACCAGATGAGGGTACACTTTTCTCTGCCAGACGTCGAAAATGGACTCCTCGCGCAGGTTCCCGTGAACCAGCTTCCCTTCCCAATCATTGATGCAGAAGGGAACTTCACCGTTTTCATTGACGTTGATCGAATCGAAAATCCAGGCGCAGGCGTGCCGACGCTCCTGGCCAGTGCCGATCTCGTCCGAGAGATAGTTGATCCACGTCATCTTCGGCCGGATGTAGATTTGCACGGGATGTTTCGACCAGTACTCCCGGAACGGCTCCAGCTCATGCTGGTTGACGTCGAGCACGGCGAACTGAACGGAAATCTGCATCCGGTCGCCGGCCAACTCGATCGCGTCATGGACGTTGCGCATGACGGTGTCGAAGTTCCCGCCGATACGGACCTTCTGCTCGTAGGTTTCCTTGGTGGAGGCGTCGATCCCGATGTAGATCTCGTCCAGCCCGCTCTCCGCAAGCCGTCGGATCGTCTCGCGGTCGAGCAGATTGCCGTTGGTGTTGATCGCCGCCCGCTTCAGGCCCCGGTCCTTGGCGTAACGGATGCGCTCGTAAAGGCCGATCTTCTTCGAAACCAGCGGCTCGCCGAAGTAGCAGAACCACATGCGCACCCAGGGCGCGCCTTCCAGCACCTCGTCGATGATCTTGTGCGCCAGCGTCTCGTCCATGCGTCCCCACGGGCGGGGATTGAACTGGCGCGCGCACATCGTGCACTGGAGCTGGCAGTAGGACGAGGTTTCCAGCAGAACCTGATTAGGGAAATAGCGCAGGCGCCGGTAGATTTCTTCCGGGGTCGTCGGCGTCTGGCTACGCAGAAAGTTGGTCTCGACGGCGTTCAGGGTGGTCGCGTACTGCTCCAGCAGCTGCTGGCGGGTGGGCAGGTCTTCCGGCGGCACGGAATAGACCGGCAGCGTGTCGCCATGGGTACCGGTGGCACCGGGAACAACGTCCATATAGCCCCTCCTCAGATTGGCAGGCGGTTTCGCGCCCAATCGGGTGCTTCCGCCGAGCGATGAATTTGATTGAGCCGGTGGGCGTCCGATCCGCTCACGAAGTGCACCCCTTTTTCGCGCAGGACATCCAGCAACGCCATGTAGGAGGTCACGAACGGTTCGCCACCCAGCCGCTGCGGAATGTGTATCAAGTCGCGGCAATGGAATTCCATGGCCGTGTTCCGCGCGATGAGAACGTCCGCCAGCGTGTCGATCAACGCCGGAGGGAGCCGGTCCGGCCAGAGCGCGCCGACATAGTGCGGGGCCAGCTTCGGAAAGGCGACGTAGATGAACGGATGGACGACGACGGAAACGCGATGCCGTTCCAGAGCCCGGATGAGGGATTCCGCCTCCCGTTCCAGGAAGCGGTCGGGAGGCTGCGTCAAATCGGCCGTCACCCAGCCGAGTTGGTAATGCCCCATGCCGAGACTGAGGAAATCGACGGCTTCGGCAACGTCGGGGCGGAAGGTCGTGTTTCCGTCCTGGTCGAGCAGGTCCAGCTCCGCTCCCAGCAGAATCCGGCCGGAAAATTCCCCGCCCAGCCCGGTGATCTCCGAGCGCGCTTGCCGGAAGATCGCGGATTCGGTGTTGGGATGGAGATGGTCGATCAGGCCGATCTCCTCCAGCCCACAGCGCCCAGCCTCGGCAACGACGGCGTCGACGGTCATCTCGTCCGCGGTGCATGGGCTGTGATGCAGGTGGATGTGGTAATCCGCGCGCATGGGCAGGTCTTTCGTCGGGGTATCGGTCATTTGCACAGCAGGAAGGGTCCGATGGCCAGGGCGTTCATCCCGGTTTCCAGGAAGCAGCGGACCGCATCATCCGGGGTCCGGACGATGGTGTCGCCACGGATGTTGAAGCTGGTGTTGAGCAGCACCGGCACCCCGTTGCGTCGCTTCACCGCCAGGAGCAACGCGTGGAGTTCCGGATTCTGGGTCGGAGCCACCGTCTGCACGCGCGCCGTTCCATCGACGTGGGTCACCGCCGGGATCACCGTCCGGCATTCGGGGCGGACCATGTCGACGGTCAGCATGAAGGGCTGCCGCCCGCCATACTCGAAGTAGCGCTGCGCCTCCTCCTCGACAACGACCGGGGCGAACGGGCGGAACGCCTCGCGGAACTTCACCTTGGCGTTGACGATGTCTTTGGCGTCGGCGCGGGTCGGGTTGGCGAGGATGGAGCGGTGGCCGAGCGCGCGGGGGCCGAACTCCATGCGTCCCTGGTACCAGCCGACGATGGCATGGTCCGCCAGCAGGTCGGCGACCTCCTCCTCCAGCTTGGCGGGGCGGCGGACCGACACCGTTTCCGGCAGCGTGCGCAGCGCCGCTTCGATCTCCGCCGTGCCGTGTTCGGTGCCGTAATAGGCGTGCTCCAGCGGTTCGCGCCGCACCGGGACGCCGGCGTCCGCGCTCGCCAGCAGGGCCGCGCCGATGCTGAGGCCGGCGTCGTTGGCGGCCGGCAGGACGAACACGTTCGCGAAGGGCGTGTGGGCGCGGATCTGTCCGTTCATGCTGCAGTTCAGGGCGACGCCGCCGGCCAGGCAGACGTTGGGCGATCCGGTGGCCGCGTGCAGATCGCGGAGCAGCTCGAAGCAGCGCTCCTCCAGAAGCGCCTGAACGCTGCACGCCATGTCGGCGGCGCGCTCGTCGATCTCCGATTCCGGGACGCGCGGCGGGCCGAAGCGCTCGACGACGCGCGGCGAGTACCAGACGCGCGGATGGCCCTGTTCGTCCATCAGCGTGTCCCGGTGGAAGGTAAAGTAATCGAGATCCAGCTCCAGCTCACCGTTCCGGTAACGGCAGATCCCGCGCAGGTCGTCCAAGAACCGGGGCTTGCCGTAAGGCGCCAGCCCCATCGTCTTGCCCTCGTCGCACGCGGCCTGGAAGCCCAGATACTGGGTGAAGGCCCCGTACATCAGGCCCAGGGAATGCGGGTGCGCGATCCGTTTCAGGACGGCGATGCCCGCCCCGCGACCCAGGCACAGGGATGTCGACACCCAGTTGCCCATGCCGTCCACGGAGAAGATGGCGCTTTCCTCGAACGGAGACGGCAGGAAGGCCGACGCGGCGTGCGCCATGTGGTGATCGACGTGGAACAGCCGAACCCGGTCGCCCACATGGGCGCGGAGCGTCCGCTCGACGTCGGCCTGCGCCCGCAGGGGCGGGACGAAGGCCCCATCATAGGCGCGCTTGATGAAAGCGCGCTTGTGGGTGTTCGTCAGTTCCACGTCGTTCGCGTAGGCGACGACGTCCACGTCCGTCAGCCGCGCGCCCACCAGGTTGAGGCAAGCGTCCATGGCCTCCTTGGGGAAAGCCGAGGAGTGCTTCCGGTGGTCGAAACGCTCCTGCTCCATCATCGCCGCGAGACGGCCGTCGATCACGACGGCGGCACTGGCGTCATGCGAACCGAAGTGAAGTCCCAGGCTGATCATGGCGTGTCCTTTTCAAAAGGTCGATTCCGACTAGGCGCTCGACGCCGGGCGTGAAACGGTCGGGCCGCGAAGTCCGGCACCGTGTCAGCAAACGGTCCGGGGGCGCCCTTGCGATGCCCGCAAGGTTGCGACGACCCGGTCGACATGGGATTCCGGCATGCCTGGATAGAAGGGCAGAGAGAGCGTCCGCGCGCCGATCCGCTCCGCCTGTGGGAACATGCCCTCACGATAGCCGTGGGCGTCGCGGAAATACTGCGTCAGATGCACCGGCCGGTAATTCACCACGCAGCCGATCCCGGCGCCGCGCAGCCACGCCACGAGATCGTCGCGCTCGTCCTCGACCCAGATGGGGAAGAGGTGCCGGGCATGCACGCTGTCCGGGCGGTTGGCCGGCAGGTGAACTCCGGGCAGGTCGGCCAGAAGCGCCCGGTACCGTGCCGCCAGGGCCCGCCGCCGTTCGAGGTTGTCCGCCAGACGGTCGAGCTGGGGCAGCAGGATCGCCGCCTCGATGTTGCTCATGTTGTATTTCCAGCCCATGGCGACCATGTCCCAGTCGCCCCGCGCGCTGGTGTGGCGGCTGAGAAGCGAGCGATCGATGCCGTGCAGGCGGATGAGCTTCAGCTTTTCGTAAAGCGCCGTGTCGTCGGTGACGAGCGCGCCGCCTTCGCCGCAGGTCAGGTTCTTCGTCGCGTAAAAGCTGAAGCACGCCGTCGCCGAAGCTTCTCCCGGCCGCATGCCGCCGCGGACCCCTTCGATGCAATGGGCGGCATCCTCGATCAGTGCCAGGCCGTGCCGGTCGGCGATGGCCCGCAACGCCGTCATGTCGCACATCAGGCCGTAGAGGTGCACCGGCATGACCGCGCGCGTGCGCGGCGTGATCGCCGCTTCCACGCGGGCTGCGTCCAGGTTGCCGGTGTCCGGCTCCACATCCACGAAGACGGGGGTGGCGCCGACCTCGATGATCGCCGATGCCGTCGCCACGAAGGTCATCGGGGTGGTGATCACCTCGTCGCCGGGACCGATTCCCAGGGCCAGCAGCGACATGTGCAGGGCGCCCGTGCAGCTCGTCACCGCCAGGGCGTGCTTCCGGCCCAGCGTTTCGGCGAAGCGGGCCTCGAAGCGCTCGACCAAGGCGCCGGTGGTCAGGATCGGCCCGCGGAACACCTCGGCGATGGCGGCCAGCTCGGCGTCCCCCAGGTCGTGGCGATGGAAGGCGACCGGCTCGCGGGGGGGAGCGGCGGCATCGTCAGCGATCGGGTCGGGGGTTGGGCGCATATCCTCTCTCGATGAAATTTGACGCTTCCGTGTTCCGCTGAGCATCCCCTGAAAGGGTAGACAGAGGGTTAAATAAATCCTACGAGCCCGCTGTGTTGAAGGTCCGGGCGTTGGCCGCGGCCATGCGGGAGAGTTCCCGACGGTCGCGCTGCCAAGCCTGGAACATGACCAGCGTCCAGATGCGGAACGCATGGTCGTTCCGCCCTTGTCTGTGATCGTCAATCAGGCTCCGCACGGAGGCTGGATCAAACAGGCCGTCCTCCGCAAGCGAATCGGGCGACAACAGGTCGTCGAGAACCGCATCGAGCTGGCCGCGCAGCCAAACATGGTTGGGCTGCACGAACCCTTCCTTGGGACGGTCGAGGATCTCGCGTGGGAGGTACCGGGCAGCGAGCGTCTTCAGAAGATACTTCAGCGTCCCACCCCGGATTTTCAGCGTTCCGGGAACCCGCGCCGCCAGTTCGGCAACCCGGTAGTCGAGGAAGGGACTGCGAACCTCGACTCCGTGCGCCATCGACAGGCGGTCCGAGAACAGCAGGACCTCGCCGGGCAGAGAGGTGCGGATGTCCACGTCCAGCATCCGGTTGAGGCCATCGCGCGCAGTGCTGTGACGGAACAACGGCTCAAGAAAGGCGCCAGCGTCATACCCGGCGATGGCCCGGCCGGCGTCGGTGGCCAGGAGTCCCCTCTTCTGCCCGGCGCTGAACGCACCGAATCCGGCGCGAACCTGCCAAGGCGGCATGCCGTCGAAGCGGCGGACCAGCTCGACACGGTCACCAAGGGGGGCCAGATCCGCAACCGCATAGGGATCGGCCGCGCCGTTGTCGCGGGCCGCGGCCAGATTGGCCAGCGGCCAAACCAAGCGATGGTGGCCGTAGCTGGCGAACAATTCGTCGGCCCCGTCGCCGGACAGGACGACTTTCACATGATCCCGAACAAGACGCGTCAGGAAATAGGTCGAGACAACGCCGGCGAAGGGCTGGCCGAAGTGCCTCGCCAGCGTCGGAATCCGCTCGGCCAACTCGGATGCGGCCATAGCGTGCTCGTGATGGTCCGTGCCATAGCGATCCGCAATCATCCGTGCATAATAGACATCCCTTTTGTCCTCCAGCCGGTCGGCATAACCCAAGGAAAAGCTGTGCAACGGCTCCCCTGAGAATTGCCGGATCAGGGCGACGGCAAGAGAGGAATCGACGCCTCCCGACAGCAGAACCCCCATCGGAACGTCCGAGCGCAGGCGCAGGCGGACGGCATCGCGCAGCAGCGCATCCAACTCATCGCACAGCACCTCCTCGCGCGTCGCGGGTTCGGCCTGGGAAAAGTCCAGAAACCAGTAACGCTCCAGGCTCGGGGCCGCTCCCGGACGCCAGAGCAGCCGATGTCCCGGCGGCAACGCAAAAACGCCCCGATACATGGTCTTCGGCTCGGGGACGTAGCGCAGGCTCAGGTACAAGGAGAGCGCTTCCGGATCGATGCCGCGATCAACGCCAGGCCAGAGCAATAGCGGCGCCAATTCCGAGGAGAACAGGAGCTTTCCGTCCACCTCCGTCCAATACAGCGGCTTGACCCCGAGGCGGTCGCGGGCCAGCAGCAAGCGCCGGTTGGTGCCGTCCCACAGGGCGAAGGCGAACATGCCATTGAGGCGACTTACGAAATCCGGCCCGTCTTCCTCATAGAGATGCAGCAGCGTCTCGGTGTCCGAACGGGTCGCCATGCGGTGGCGCCCCGTGGCGGCGATCCAGTCCCTCAGCTCCTTGTAATTGTATATTTCTCCGTTGAAGACGACCTGAACGTCGCCCCGCTCGTTCCCCATGGGCTGGTCGCCCGTGTCCAGGTCGATGATCGACAGCCGTCTGTGGCCAAGGTTCATATGGCCTTGCGGGTCTTCGTAGATGCCTTCTCCGTCCGGGCCGCGGTGGGCAAGCGCCGTTGTCATCGCCCGCAGGCGAAAGGGCTGGGGGAAGCCGGAAAACCCCACTATCCCGCACATCGCATACCCCGATCGGCTCCTGGTTGTTGAAGACCGGCATGCATCACCGGAAGGGCATGACGCTGGCAAGAATATCGCGCTTCCGCCCGGTCTGCTACGGGCCGCCGGGAAGGCAGGAGGGGTGGTGGGAACTTGGAAAGTTCCCAGCCGGCTCTCATGAAGACTTCGGGGAATGACTGTCCCAGAATTTCCGGTACGCGTTCTGTTGCGGAATACGATCGGAGGTCGAAGCGGCGGTGCGGCGGACCAGAACTTCGACCGTGTAGACCCGGTCGTCGAAGCCGCCGACCATGTTGTCCAGCACGCCGGGCCGATAGGCCATGCGCATGATCGGTTTGGCGCCGCTTTCAAACCCCTTTTCCATCCGCAGAACGGTGATGCCCAGGATCTCCAATCCGTTTTCGGAATAGAAGTCGTGAAAAAGCGTTGGGGAGAACTGGTAGAATCCGTGATCGACCTGATTGTTCACCGGCAAGGTATGCAGGATGACACCGCCGACAGCGACGCTTTCAACAATGTTTCGAAGGCAATTTGGGTAATGAAAGACGTGTTCGCTGGTGCCGATGTCCATCACGACATCGGCCGGCGCGCCGATCCGCTCAGCCAGGCCGAGTTGATTGAGGTCGAAGATGACGTCCGACGAATCATAGTCGGAATAATCGACACTGACGACACTGTAAAAGCCAAGAGTCGCGAAGAACAGGTTGTCCGAAATGAACCCCTGCTGGCGTGACCAGGGGTAAGGGCTGAGCGTCTTGCCGGCATCGACCACCGCCTTCATGCGCGCGTAGCGCGCCGGATCGGCGATGCGCACCACGCGCGGTCCCAACGTCAACGGCTGGCCGTCCTCCGACGTCATTCCATACTCGACCAGGGCATCGCAGAACTGTTCCTGGTTCAGGTAGAAGGAAAGCTTGCCGAGCGTCACAAGCTTTCCGGAAAGCCGCCGTTCCGCGCAGATATCGAACAACATCCTGGCGTGTTGCGCATTGGCGATGCCCATGATCGTTCCTGCCTTCTTAACGGCTGGTCATCTGCCCGTAGATCCAGCGGTAGGTCTGCTCCATGCCGTCGTGCAATCTTGTCGACGGAGCCCATCCCAGCAATTGCCGGATCAGGGTGTTGTCGCTGTTGCGGCCACGCACGCCTTTGGGAGCGTCCAGCTTATAGCGGCGCTGCAGCTTGATGCCGGCAATGCCCTCGACGATGTCGACAAGCTGGTTGATGGTGACCAGTTCGTCGCTGCCGAGGTTGATCGGATCGACGATGTCGCTGGCCAGGACGTCGAGGGAGCCCTTGAGGCAGTCCTCAATGTACATGAAGCTGCGGGTCTGCTCCCCGTCGCCCCAGATCTCGATCTCGTGACGGCCGGTCAGCTTGGCTTCGATAACTTTGCGGCAGACGGCGGCTGGCGCCTTCTCACGGCCGCCATCCCATGTGCCATGGGGACCATAGACGTTGTGGTAACGCACGACGCGCGTGGGCAGCCCGTAATCCTCGCGGAAATGCCGGCACATCCGCTCGCTGAACAGCTTCTCCCACCCGTAGCCATCCTCCGGCATCGCCGGATAGGCGTCACTTTCCTTGAGAGGTTGGACCTCGGCGGAGGTCTGCTTGCCGGCGGCGTAGACGCAGGCGCTGGAGGCGTAGAAATAGCGCCGGCAGCCGTGGGCGTGGGCGGCCATCAGCATGTGCGTGTTGATCAGCACCGACAGCATGCATTCGGCCTTGTGGGTCTCGATGAACCCCATGCCCCCCATGTCGGCGGCGAGGTTGATCACGATGTCCGCGCCCTTGGCCGCCTCCATGCAGGCGTCCTTCCCGCGCAGGTCAAGGATGCGGTTGTCGACATCGTCGAAGCGCTGGTACCACTCGGCGCAAGGCTTGATGTCGACGGCGCGGATCCGTCGGCACCCAAGTTGCCGCAACCGCGCCACCACGTGTCCGCCGATAAACCCGCCGGCCCCCGCCACGAGCACCATATCGCTGGGTTGGATGAAGCTGGTCATGAGAGGTGTCCGTTCTTGGGTGTCGTTCAGTCGTCCGCGGCAGCCATCTGGATGGATTCCGGAGGGAGGCCGAAGCCGAGATGGATGACGTCCGTCGTCCCGGCGCAGGCGGCGGGATCCAGTTGGCGCCAGCAGTCGACCACCACCACCCTCTGGCCATCCGCGCACAACGCCGGACGCAATCCACGGAACTCCGGCCAGGGTGTGGAGATGACGATGGCATCGGCGCCGTCCACGCATTCGGCCATGGAAGCCGCCGGTGCCGCCTCGGTCGCCAGCACCGACCGCACGTCCGCCATGGGATCGTAGGCGACGACATCGTAGCCAAGGCGGTGGAGGGCCTGCGCGATCTTCACACCCTGGCTTTCCTCCACGACCATGGTGTCCGGCTTGTACGACAGGCCAAGGACGGCGACCTTGCCGCGCGGTCGGACATGCCGTGTCGTCAAGGCGATGACGCGGTCAACCTGCCGGTCGTTGATGCGGTCGGTGGCCTCCGCGATGTCCGCCGACATGCCGGCCGAACGGGCCAACGCCGCAAAGGCGCGGTTGTCGCGCGGAAAGCAAGGGCCGCCGTAGCCGAGAGCGCCGCGCAGGTATTTCTGGCCGATGCGGCTGTCGCTGCCGATGGCCTGGGTGACGACATCGACGTCCGCACCGGGCAAATGGTCGCACAGTTCGGCAACCATGTTGGCGTAGGTGATTTTGGTCGTGACGAAGGTGTTCACCGAGATCTTGGTCAGCTCCGCGTTCACGAAGTTCATGCGCCGGACGACGGGCGTGTTGGCGGTCATGCCTCGGTAGATCCCCTCCAGGACGTCGCCGGCCTTGGCGTCGGATTCGCCGATCAGCGCGAAGTCGGGGTTCAGCAGGTCGCGGACGACGCTGCCGAGCGCAATGAACTCGGGGCTGTAGCACAGGCCCAGCGTGTCGCCGAGGCGACGCTGCGAGGCCCGTTCCAGAGCCTGCCGGATGCAGCCGCCGGTGGACCCGGGAACGACCGTGCTGGTTATGACCACCAGGTGGTAACCGTCCTTCGCGCGCAGGGCGGAACCGATTGATTCCATCGCCGCCAGGACATACTCGTTGGTGAAGAGACCGTTGGGCAGGCTGGGGGTCGGCAGAATGACGAACGAGACGTCGCTGCCGGCGACAGCCTCGTCGAAGGAAGTGGTCGCGCGCAGCCGCGACCGGTTGCGGTCGATCAGTTCCTGAAGGCCGGGCTCCTTGACCGGCGCCCGTCCTTCGTTGATCGCCGCGACGAATTCCTCGTTCACATCGACGCCAATGACCGTGTTGCCTTCATAGGCAAGAACGGCGGCAAGCGGAGAGCCCAATTTACCCAAGCCGACAACCGAAACACGCATACTTCTCTCCTTTTGTGGCCCGCCGCTCCTCGCGCAAATTGGGCAAACGGCATTCAGCAGCAATCATCACCCCGAAGCCGCCCTCTCTTCCTGGGAGGGCGGCCACCAAAAGGTTGAGAGAATTTCTTCCTAAGTTGCCGCTTCCGCCAAATTCTATGGGCCAATCTTTATGGAAAATACCTCTAGCAATATTTGCGGGAACGCAAGCAGGCTCCGTCAACGGGCGAAGGATGATACGTTAGTGGTAAAAAATAGGTTATTTCACCAGACGCTCACCACGTCGCCTTGGGTTGAAAGCGCCCGGGCACCTTGCTTCATCCCCCACCACCGGGCCGTGTCCTTGCTCTGCGGCTCCGGCGTCATGGCTGGAAACGTCTCGCCGCCGCGCACTCTGAAGAACAGTTCCGACACGTCGGCCCGCCGCTTCCGAACGCTGCGTCCGGCGGAGCCACGCGGCGCGCAAAGCCGGGTGGCGCGGCTCAGTGCAGTTCCTCTTTGCCGGAAGCGGTGAGGATGGGGATGTGACGCATCCAAAGCTGCCGCTTCCACCAGTCGGGATTGGCTTGGTACCACGCGACCGTGGCCCGGATTCCGTCTTCCCACGAATAGCGCGGCGTCCAGTCCAGAAGCCGGTTGATCTTGCCGTAATCGCCGGTGTGGCGGATGACCTGACCGGGACGGTCGCCGATGAAGGCGATGCGGGACGGGTCGTAGCCCATCATCAGGACAATGTCATGGGCGATGTCGAGAACGGAACGGTGCTGCCCGCTGGCGATGTTGAACGCTTGGCCCATGACCTTCTGCACGGGAGCATGGAGCAAAAGGTCGATCGCCCGACAGGTGTCTTCGGCGTAGACGAAGTCCCGCGCCGCCGATCCGTCGCCATGGACCGTCAGCGGTTCGTCCAGCAGGACACTGGTCACGAAGCGCGCGACCAGCTTTTCCAGATGCTGGCGCGGGCCGAAGTTGTTGAAGGGCCGGACGATGACAAGGGGCAGCCCATACGTGGCGAAATACGAATACACCAGCCGATCGGCCCCGCACTTGGCACTGGCGTAGGGACTCATGGGATTGAGGGGATGCTCCTCGTCGATCATCGGCGCCAATGCCGTGCCATAGACTTCCGAGGTGGAGACGTGGATGAACCGCTCGATCCGCCTGCCGGCCTTGAGGATCGCGTTCACGATCGTGTGCGTGCCGATGACGTCGGTCTGGAAGAACGTCAGGTTGTCATGGATGGACCGGGTGACGTGCGTCTCGGCCGCGAAATGAACCACCACGTCGGACTGGCTGACCAACTCGCCCACCAGTTCGGCGTTGCAGATGTTGCCGTACCAGAAACGGATCGGCCCATTGGTCGCCTGCATCGCGTCCTGCGGCAGATTGTCGACCGACGCGGCGTAGGTGAGCGCGTCCAGAACGAGGATACGGTAATCCGGATGCTGCTTGCGCATCCAATGTATGAAATTCGAGCCGATGAACCCGGCGCCGCCAGTCACAAGAATCGTTTTGGACATCCCGGCCGTCTCTTCCGGTTGAAAAGGCGTAAGCAGGCAGTCCACGGCCTTCGCCGGCAGCCTGCAAAGCAAGGCATCATGAAGGCATGCGGTTAACGAGAGAATAACTCACGACCGTTCACCGGGCGGGAGATCGGCGCGGGGCGCGGGAATCGCGTCGCCCCGCGCCATGCCGGCATCCAGGACCATGGCCGGGACCATGGCTGCCCCCGATGGAATGCTCAGGCGAAGCGGGGGTTCAGGTAGGAATGCACGCCGTCATTGAAAGACACCGCGCCATAGTCGGTCTCCACTGTCGCCATGGATGGAAACTCCCAGACCGTCACCCATCCGCGCTCCCGGAAAAGCTCGGACAACCCGCTTTCGATCTCACGGGAATGCGTGCCGATATGAATGCGCTGCACCTTCTCGTCGATGACGTCGATGGCTTCCCGGACGACATCCAGTTCCACGCCCTGGATGTCCATATCGACCAAGTCGATATGGCCGTAAGGGGCGAGCACGTCCGAAAGCTTGACGCCCGGCACCGTCGCGAGGGTAGCGCCGAACTCTGACGGATCCCAGGTGGAGATTGCCTGCCCGTACCAGCCCGAGGGGTTGCCCACCGTGAAGGAAACCTTTTCGCCCGTCGCCGAGGCGGCGGCCCGAAGCAGGACATGCTGGTCGGGGTCGATCCCATTGTCCGACATGTGGGTTTTCAGCCATTCGAAATGTGTCGGCTCGGCCTCGACTCCGACCAGCAGGAAGGGCAACGGGTTGATCCGCTTCAGGGCAATGGCGCCCTGAACCAGCCAGCGTCCGTACCCGGCTCCCACTTCCACCATGGTGAAATGCCCGCGCGCGGAGCGCACCGCCGCGATGAGGTCGATCAGTTCAAAATACTCTTCCGTCACCGGCGGGAAATCCGTCTTGACGGCACGCTCGGTTTTGTAAGGCTCCGGATCAACGCCGGGGAAGCCTACTATGAAATCAACCCGCGCAAGGGAGCCAATAAAATTTTCCATCATGCCTTGCGGGACCAGCCCAGACCAAGTCGGAAAGCTTTTGATTTCAGGGTGGTGCATTTATACTTACACTAGTTTTGAAAACAGTTATTCAACTCTGAATGTAGTGGCCAATTACTAATTAACGGTAAATAGATGTGCCTGGAAATTCGGATCGGCCTGTTCCTTACACACCCGCCCATGCTCACCCCGACCGTGCCGCTCTTGCATCCAAGCCGGGTCTGGCCCAACCTCCCCTCCCAGGCGCCGATGCTCAACCCAGAACGGAGACGAACAGCCATGGCGGGCCAGACACATACCGCTCGCTCGCACGCCCCCCTTCCGATCGATGCCGATCGTTGGCGCCGCGCCATCCGCGAGGATACGTTCTCGAACTATCATTATGAAATGGGCCTGGCACTGCGGCAGCAAGGCGAAAGCGCGGCGGCCGTCGCGGCTTTCCAACGCGCCCTTGCCATCAAGCCGGACCTCGCCACAGCCTCCGTGGCGCTGATTGAGACGCTGGAGGAGACGGGGCGGAGCAAAGAGGCCCGCGTGGTGCGCCATGCCGCTGCCGTTCACGATCCGGATTTCGAAATTGCCGCCGATCTTGTCCGCATCGAAGACGCCGCCGGACAGGAGAGCAACGATCTTTCGCCCGCCACGGTTGCCGCGGTCCATAGCCGCCTGCCCCATCTGGTGCGCCCGCTGGTCGTCGCCGCACACGCGTTCCGCAACGCCGGGCGTTACGACGAAGCGGCGGAATGGAGCGCAAAAGCCCTGTCGCTGAACACCGAGGAGGCGATCCGGAGCGAGCTTGACTTCCTTATGGCGAGCGGGAGCGACAACACGGTGCAGCATCTCGCCGACCGGATGCACATCACCACCGACTCCGATCCGGGCAAACCCGTGGCCCACTTCTTCTTCGGCCGCCCAGCGGCCGATGAGACCGGGCTGTTGACCACGACCATCTGGCTTCGTGTCCTGCATGGCTGCATCACGCTCACCATAGGGGCAAGGGGAAGCGGAGAGCGGCTCGTCCGAATCACGGCGTTGCAGTCCGCCGAGGTTGTTCCGGTGGACGTGCCGGTCCTGATCGACGCGGATTTCCGGCAGATCGAAATTTTCAATTCCAACGCCAATGGAACCTCTGAATTCGAGGTTCACGGCGTGCTGGTCCGTAAAACCGCCTTGCCGTCCGTCGCGGCCGCCACTCCCGAAGACGGCACCCCCGGCGATGACGCAGCCGCGCCCTGGCAACCGCTGATGCTCGCGGAAACGGCCCTGCGCATGGCCGGGCGGCATGCGCAGGCACGGCACTATACGGCAGCGGTTCCGGCCGCTGCCCGCTTCGCCGCGGCTCGAAACAACCTTCGCCAGTTCACTCCCACGCTCTACGGCAGCCTGGAGGATGCAGGCGGGCACCGGCTGCTCCGCGCCAGGGAGGGCGACTTCGTGTACGCCGCCTTTGCAGGCCTGGGACAACCGGAAAGCCTGCCCTGCTCCGTAAGGATCACCGTCTTCCTGCGCGTTCTCAAAGGCCTGGGAGGCGTCTGCGTCACTCCCGCGACGCGGCCGACCCGCTTGACCGACATCGTCCCCGTCAAGCCGGCCGAAGACATTGTGGCCGTGACCCTTGGCGTCGAGGCTGGGGCGAATTTCGGCCACCTGGTTATTCTCGCCAGTGCCCCGGGCCATCCAAGCGAACCGCCGGCCGAAATCGAGCTTTACGGCTTCTTGGTGGAGTAGGATTACGGTCCGGACCGCGACCGCCCGCCGGCCCCGTCTTTCAGGAGAACAATCATGCCGCAGACGTCTTCCGACACCATCCACACGCAGGAACAATACGGTCTGCGTCCGGAAGCGTCCGAGTTTCCGATGATGCTGGTTCTGTCCTTCGTCTATCCCTGCAACGCGCTGTGCCCGCACTGCCCCTACACGAACTCGAACATCCGCAAGGAATATCGGGACGTGCCCTTCATGCCGGAGGCGACATTCAGGAAGATCGCCGACGAGACCGGCCGCTATGGGGCGTATCTGCGCATTTCCGGCGGCGGCGAGCCGATGCTGCACCCCCAGGCCGTCCCGCTGCTGGTCTACGCCAAGAAGGCCGGCTGCAAGATCGGCCTGATCACCAACGGCTCGAAGTTCGACGAGGACAACAGCCGCGCGCTGCTGGAGGCGGGCGTCGACATGATCGAGTTCTCGGTCGACGCCTGCGATCCCGAGACCTATGCGCAGGTCCGTGCCGGCCTGGACTGGAACCTCCTGGTCGAGAACGTCGAGCGCATGATGCGCCTGCGAGCCGAATTGCGGAGCCCGTCCAAAATCGTCGCCTCGGCGGTGAACCAGAAGGGGGTGGACATCGATGCCGTCGAAACGTTCTGGGTCCAGGGAAAGGGGATCGACTACCTGATCAAGCGCAAGTTCCTGACCTGGGGCGCCAACACCGAGTTGGACAGCGCGCGATCCGCCGACCCAAACGCCTACATCGAGGCCGGCGAAGTTCCGTGCCCCTTCATCTTCGAGCGCCTGAACATCGACAGCCGCGGCAACGTCATGGTCTGCGGCTACGACATCTCCGCCAACACCTCGATGGGCAACGTCAACACGGAAAGCATCCGCGACATCTGGCACGGAGAGGGCTTCCGTTGGTATCGCGAGATGCATCTGCAAAAGCGCGGTCCCGAGGTCCCTCTGTGCTCCGGCTGCCCGGACTGGCAGTACCGGTCCTGGCAGCACAATTACTGGAAAGTCGTCCGGAACGCCGAAACGGTCCGCGCCCGCAAGCTGGGTGAACATGACGATTTCCAGACGGTCGAGGAGACCCGCTGATCCCCGGCGCCACCCAAGTCATACGATCGGCGGATGAACACGTCCAGTGCCCGCCGACCGTATCGCAAGGCCGCCGGCGTCCTGCATGTCCGTCGCCGGCCCCAGACCGGCACGACGAACAAGAAGCGAGAATGGGAGCACTGCCTTATGAGCCTGAGGATCGCCGGACATTTGTTCACTGGGCCGTTCACAGTGGACGACATGGTGGTTCGCAAGAACCACGACCCTGCCGTCTTCGCTGTCATCAGCCGGGAAGGCAAGCCGTGGAGCCCGATTTTCCGCCTTCTGGATGTCGGCGAAACCGGGGATGAAGGCCTTGTGTTCAAGGGCCATCCTCAGCGGGGCGACTGGGAAAGGCTGTCCAATTCCGAAAGCGGCGTCCTGGGCATCTACGTCTATTCCATGCCGCGCGCACAGTTCGCCCCTCAGGCCCGCAGCGACCTCGTCCAGGAGATCAGGACCCAATACGCCCCGCCACGGGGGGAAGTCCGCATCTCCGGCCTGTGATCGCAGGCGCGGGCGAGTTCCCCGGCCGCCGCCGGTGACGGGAACGCGGCGCCCCGTGGCTCAGGCAAGCTCTGGGCGGGGAGAGGAGCACCAGTCGGCAGCGAACAGGGCCAAGTTGCGGGCGACCGACGCCATGTGATCCAGGAAATAATGTTCGTCGACGCCGTGGCTGTTGCGCCCGCCACCGGGGCCGTACAGGCAGACGTTGGGCGTGCCGAAGGCCGCCATGTCGGTGTATCCGGTGATGCTCATCACCTGGCACTCGCCCGAACCGTTGGCCTGGACGATGCCCTGGAGCTTGCGGATCAGGGGAGCGGCCGGGTCGCCGCGGTAGGGTTCGCGCATCAGCAGCCAAGGCTCCACCATGATGCGCGGCGACAGGGAGGCCGCCAGGGCCTCCACCGTTTCCATCATGCCGGTCGTGCTGGCGGGGGGCGGAAAGCCCATTTGGACCGACAGTTCCGCCATCGCCGGCACGGAGCCGCACCACACGCCGGCGTGGAAGGAACCGACGTTGACGAAGTAGGGATGCTCGATGCCCTCGAACGGAACGGTGTCCGCGTTCAGGGCCGCCACATGCGCGCGCAGGCGCGCCACCATGTCCATCGCCACATAGACCGGGTTGACGCCGCGCCGCTCGTTGGAGGCCGCCAAGGGGTCCCCGGTGATCCGCAGCGTGAACGAGATGTGGCCAAGGTGAGCATGATAGAGCCGTTCCGGCCAAGTGCCGTCGCAGATGACCGCGCCATCGGCTCCAAAGCCGGCAGCGACCAAAGCCCGCGTGCCGTTGCCGGTGGTCTCTTCTTCGGCCACGATCTGGACGATGAGATCGCCGGGCAGCCGCAAGCCCAGGCGGCGCAGGGCTTCGACCACCAACAGCACGGTAACGACGCCGGCCTTGTCGTCCTGGGCGCCGCGCCCGTGGACGACGTTGCCGCTTACCGTGCCCGCGAAGGGCGGATGAGACCACGACGAGGCCGGGTCCACGGGCACGACATCCGCATGGGCGTTCAAGACCAGGGAGCGGTGACGGGGCGGGTCGGTGCCAGGAATGCGGGCGGCAAGATTGAGGGCGTGCTCGTCATCCCGGCTTTTGACAACCTCCACCGACAGACCCAGCCGCGACATTTCCTCCAACACACGCCGTTGCATCGGCCCTTCGTTGCCGTAAAGAGAGGCGAAGCCGATCAATTCCGCCAGCAACGCGTGATATTTGGGCCGCAGTTCGGCAAGGACGGCATCGACGTCCGGAACGGAGAGAAGCGGCATGAATGACCTTCGAACAATTGCGGTCCGGCTCCGGACAGCGCCTTCAGGATCGTAGCCGCTATCGTCCGGCCGTGCCATCATCGGACGAGGGGGCCGCGTTCCTGCGCAGGCACAACACCGAGCTGGTCCGGAAACCGCCGCCCTCGGCTATGATGAAATGCGGCCGCGCCGTCTCGTCGGTGCCGGACCGGGCGAGGCGGTCGAGCGTCGCGTCGCTCACACTCCAGTCGATCTCACCGACAGGACGAAAACCGGCGCACGTCCCGACCGCCCGGCAGAACCCCAACACATCCTCCGCCGTGACGTCGTCTTCGCCGGCAGCCGCCTGGATCGCCACCTCGACGGACAGCAGCAGCAGTCCGCCAGGCTTCAGGCGGCGGGCAAGCTGGATGACGTGCTCAACGGCGTTCCCGACCCCATCGGCGAACAGTCCACCTTGCGTCACGACCACGGCATCCCAGCGTCGGGAGGCAAGCTCCGGCGAGGCAAGCCCGGCATGATGGACCGACAGGTGGTCCGGATCGAACAGCCGGTTCTTGCGCAGCCACGGATCGATCCCCTCGTCGCCCGCGGCTTCGGGGAAAAGGCAGGGCTTGAGGGGAACGGCATCGACATGCGCCACGCGGTCGGCGAGGAACATGGGTAGGCCGTCCGGCGCGGGGCTCAGCACCGCAATCCGTGCATCAAGCCGCAACACGCCGAGCGCTTCCAGGGCATACAGGCACTGGGCGCGCTCCCAGACCCCGCGGCTGCGCTTGAAGTAATTGTAGGTCGAGACGATGTAGCCGAGGCCCTCGCGCGTCAGCCGCTCCGCCCAGACCCGCCAGCCGGCGCTCTCCCAATCCTCCACGGCGGCCAGTTTGCTGAACGCTACGCCGTCCTGAGCGCTCCGGTCCGAAGCGGCGAAACGCGCATCGATTTGTGGGCGGATCGTTGCGCTCGGCCGCCGCCGTTCCGTTTCGCGGTGAAGGACATCCAGCGTTCCGGCGTCCAGGCCGAGCGCCTGCTCCGCCTCCGGACAGGACAGGAGCGCCAGCAACGGAGCCGAAAAACGGCACGGGGCAACCGCATCAAGGCTGCCCTCGGCGGCGGCGGCCACAAGGGTCGCCACATCGCCGTGCAGCAGGCCCAACTCCCAAGGGTCGAGCGCAAAGCGGCGACCGAGGGCCTCTTCCAGGGACCGGACGATTCCCGCACCCGAGCGGGCCGGCGCGACCGGCTGCTCGTTCGGACGCACGGGGCCGAAACAGACGCGGGTGGTGAAGGGGGTCCAGGTGAACAGCAGTTCCGTCCGGGCCAGGGCACCGAAATGCGTGTTGATGGCGTTCAAGCACACGAACTTGCGGTGCCCCATCGGGACGGGAGCGGCGCGCTCCAAGGCGACGAGGCGGTTGAAGCACCCCTTGATGCGTCCCAACCGGGCGCGGGCCGCAGGATTCAAGTCATGAACGCTGCGAACCGGACCGGCGGGCTGCTCGTCCGGATCCAAGGAAAAGTCGACGACGAACAGGCTGGCCCGGCGGTGCAGGTCCTCCAAGGGCACGGTTTCAACCGCCGCCGGATCGTCCAGTCCGCGCGCGAGGCCGCCCAGCGCTTCCGGAACCAGAATGCGCCCGCGCCCGCCCATGCCGCGCCAGAAACCGGCCAGCAGACGGAACATGGCGGATGATCCGGCGATGACGCCGACGACCGCATCCTGGGGAAGGGTGCTCAGATGATCGGACGCGTAGGGCAGGACATGTTCGGGAGGATAGCTCACCCCGAGATAGGCGAGCCGGTCGTTGTGCGCTTCGCCGTAGGGCCGGCTGAGCGGGGAAAGGCTGCGGTTCAGGGCGGCGACGTAGCGATCGGCCGGCAGGTCGAAGCCCCGGTATTCCTCGATCGCTTCTCCGGCAAGACCCCAGGTTTCGGCCTGCTCCGGAACATCGGGACGGGTCACACCGTCGATGAAGACGCGTGGGTCGTTCTGAATGGCGGTGGCGCTGAGCGCTGCCGTCGGCTTCCGGGTGTGGTCGCAATGATAGCCGAACACATCCTCCAGCAGGCTTCCCGTCCCGTCGTAAATACGGCGCAGGCGCCGGCACAGGTTCATGTCGACGTTCCAGCCGACCAGCATGCTTTCGTGGAAGCCGTGCATGGCGAACAGGTCGCGCCTCAGGACCAGTTGGCAGTCGCCGATCCCGTCGAACAGGGAAAAGGGATCGGTGTGAACCACCTCGTTCAGGTGCAGGCCCGTCCCCCACCGGGCGAGCGTCGCCATGATGCCGCGCGGGTCGCGGCGGTCGAAGGATTCCCACAGCGTCTCCGGAAGCTCGAAGCGCGGCAACTGGTAGAAACCGCCGGGCTTGCCCGCTGCGATCTCGGACAGGGAGCGGGGAGGGTCGCGGGGAACGAAGACCATGTCCGTGTTGGTGGACAGGATCCAGCGGTTGGCCGGATTGGACCGGCGGACCGCCACGTTGCGCGAGACGGCTTCGACCACGTCCAGGTGGGTCCGGTGGCGGAACCGGTCATGGACATCCGGCCGGACCCGGAACACCCTCAGCAGGCGCCGACAGTGGTCCGTCAGGGTGTCGCGAATGGCTTCAACAAGGGTGGGATAGTCGTTCGGAGTGTTGTAATCCGTGAAGATGATTTCGTCGTTCGGGTCGGTCAGCAGTTCCGCAAGGCAGTTCAGGCTGATCGCGGCCCGCTTGTGGAAGTTGTAGCCGTGGTGGTCGTTCCGGCCGTAGACAACGACGGTGATCATGGGTGCGGTCGCCTCACAGGCCGGTCAGGGCGTTGGCAAGTCGTTCCCAGCCGCTGTCCGCCGTTTCGGCCTCCTTGCGCAGGGCAAGGACGCCGACGGTGTGCAGGACGCCGCCGCTGTCGACCACCAGATGGGGACGCCGCGTTTCGGCCGTGCCGTTCCGCGCCGTGCGGTCCAGCGTGTTGTCGCTGATCGACCAGTCGAAGGCCCCGGCGCAACGCCATCCCGTGTGGCGCTCCAGGAGATCCCGGATCGCGTCCACCTCGTCCGGAGACAGCCACGGACGATGCCGCCCGCCGTTCAGGACGACCTCGACCGAAGCGGCGGCGCCGCCGCCGATCCTCACATGCCGGTCCAGCGCCGCGAGCGTGCCCGCTGTCCCCGCCGGTCCATCCCGAAACAGGCTGCTCTGCGTGAAGAAGACCGCGTCCCACATCCGCTCCGTCAGCGTCGCCGCGCCGGGGCCGTCGTGGAAACCGATCTTGTCGCGGGCGAAGAAGCGCGGCTTGCCCAGCCAGCCCTCGTCCGCCCGCGCGCCCCCCGCTGGGATCACGTCGACATGCCGGGCGAACAAGCTCAGATACGCGTAGAGGCCGTCCACGGCCGGGGTCACCACAGCCGCGGTGGCCGCGAAGTGCAAGACCCCCAGGCTTTCCATAGCCCAGAGCGCCTGCACGCGCTCCCACACGCCGCGGCTCCGTTTGAAATGGCTGTTCGTCGATACCGAGTGGCGCAGGATGGTGTTCCCGCTGGCGTAATCGCCGACCAGGGAAAACCAGTCGGGATCTTCCCAATCCTCGGTTCCGCACAGCTTGCTGACGCTCGGCGCGGCGGCCGGAGACGCTTCGCGCCGGGGCACGGTGACGCGCGGACGCAGCCGGGCGGCAAGCCGGTGCCGCTCGACCCAGGACACCGCCACGGCGATGCGTTCGGGGGACAAGCCGGCCCGCTCCGGCAGGAGCGGCCAACGCAGAAGCGCCGCGAGCGGCTCGCTGAAGCGCCACGGTTCGACCGCCTCCGGGCGGTCCCGGCCACAGACGTGCCGGGCGTCGTCCAGCAGCATCTGGACCTCCCAGAACTCGACCGGCCGACCGCGTTTCAGTTCGCCCGCCAGGAAGGCCTGCAGATCGACCCAGTCGGGATGGGTCGTCACCGACCGCCATTCCGGACGCAGGTAGCCGTGGCGCAGCCGGGTGGTGAAAGGCGGCCAGGTCAAATTGATGTTTTCCGCGAAACTGTATTCGAAGATGTTGTTCACGGCGTTGATCGCGAAGAACTTCTTCGTGCGGGCCTGGGGCAGGCAGTCCGGCCGGCGCATGCGGCGGACGATGCCGCGGAACGCCGCATGCACGGCTCCCAGCCGGCTCAACCCTGCCTCGCCGACCGACAGCAGGCGCTGCTGGCCGACGATGCGCCGGCGTTCCTCAAGAGACCGGATGCCGTCCAGCAGGGGCGAAACCGCGCGCTCGTCGAAGGGCGGAATGTCGTCGAGACCGAACTCGAAGAAGAGTGCGGCCGCCTTCTCCACGATGTCGTCGGCCGGCGCCATGGCGACCGGCCCGTCATGGTCCGGATCCGGCATGAGCCAGGATTTCATGGACTCGTCGATGAGAATCCGGCCCGTGAAGCCCAGCGCCGCGCAGCAGCGCCGGAACAGCGTGAAGGTGCGGACGCAGCCGCCGAAATAGCCGAGGTCGGCATCGAGCGGGAGCGTCGTCAGATGATCGGCGATGTAGGGAAGCGCGTGCTCCGGCGGGTAGGCCAGGTCGTTGTAGCGCTCGGGCAGATAGTCGGCCTCGTACCGGTCGCTGGTCATCGGCACCAGCGCCTGCTCCAGCGCCGCCGCGCACCGCGCGACATGGGCTCCGGTCAGCCGGATCTCCTCGACCGGCGTGTCGGGCAATCCCCAACTGTCGGCCTGTTCCGGGATGTACGGCGTCTCGACATTGAAAACGTACAGATCGGGGTCGTTTTCGATCTTCGCGCTTTGGTTCGCCAGCGTCGCCTGCCGCGAGTGGTCGCAATGGTAGCCGAGCATCCAGTTCTCGGCCGACCGGATCTCCCCGCGCAGAAGCGTCATCCGCTTGCAGAGGTTGGAATCGACATGCCACCCGCGGACCATTCCCTCGTGGAAGCCGTGGATCGCGGCGATGTCGTCCCGCGTCATCAACTGGAAATCGCCCGGCCCGTCGAACCGGATGAGGCTGTTGCCGTGGACGACCTCGTTCAGGTGGAAACGCCGGCCCCAAAGGCGGAACCGCTCGATGATCGCCTTGGGGGCGGAGCGATCCACCGACTCCCAGAGCGCCTGCGGAACGTCGAAGCGCGGCAGTCCGTAGAAGCCGTCCGGCAGAGCGGCGACCATCCCGGACAGCGAGGGCATCCCGTCCCGCGGGACGAAGACCATGTCGGTGTTCGTCGACAGGATCCATCGGTTGGCCGGGTTCGCCCGCCGGATGGCCGTGTTGCGCGACACCGACTCCAACGCCACCAGATGGGTGCGGCCGCGAAAAGCCTCATGCACATCGGGGCGGATGCGCAAGATCCTGAGAAGACGCCGGCACCGCTCGGTCAGAGTATCGGCAATGGCTTCAGGAAAGGTCGGAAGGTCATTCGGTGTGTTGTAATCGACGAAGATAAGTTCATCGTCCGGATCATCCAACACCTCAGCCATGCAATTGAAGCTGATGGCTGCCCGCTTATGAAGGTTGTAGCCATGCGAATCATTGCGACCGTACAGAACAACCGACAGCATGGGGGTCTCCGGCGCTCAACCAATCTATGACGATGGCATACCGTAAAGAACGTGCAAGGGGCAACCGTTTGCGCCATCGCTCACAGCGGGACGGCAATGCTGCGGCACCGCACGGATGAAACGAGCCCGGCGACGGGCACAAGATTTTAGGCTTTATTAACCGGCCGCCTTCGATCATTCGGAAATTACTCTCGGAAAAGACCTGGACCCCGCCGCCATCATGAACGCCATGCGCCCTCACAGGATCGTCGTCACCGGCGGCGCCGGATTCGTGGGGTCCAACCTCGCCCTCATGTTCAAGCGCGACCGGCCCGAAGCCGAGGTCGTGGCCTTCGACAACCTGCGCCGGCGCGGGTCCGAGCTGGCCCTGGAACGCCTGCGCGCGGGCGGCGTGCGCTTCGTCCACGGCGACGTGCGCAACCCGGAGGATCTGGAGGAGCTCGGCGCCTTCGACCTGCTGCTGGAATGCTCCGCCGAGCCGTCGGTGCACGCCGGCTATGGCGGCAGCCCGGCCTACGTCATCAACACCAACCTCGTCGGCACGGTAAACTGCCTGGAGGCGGCGCGGCGCCATGGCGCCGACATGGTGTTCCTGTCCACCAGCCGCGTCTATCCCATCGACCCGCTGCGCCGGCTGCCGCTGGAGCGGGGCGCCACCCGGCTGGTTCTGCCGGACGGCGCCGCCGGGCCGGGCTGGTCGGCGGCGGGCATCGCGACGGACTTCCCGATGCCGGGCAGCCGGTCCATCTACGGCGCCACAAAGCTGGCGTCGGAGCTGATGATCGAGGAGTACGGCGCCATGTACGGCCTGCGCGCCGTCATCAACCGGTGCGGCGTGCTGACCGGCCCCTGGCAGATGGGCAAGGTGGACCAGGGCGTCGTCGTGCTGTGGGCGGCCCGGCACCTGTATGGCGGCGCCCTGTCCTACAGCGGCTTCGGCGGGGAGGGGCTTCAGGTGCGCGACATGCTGCACGTCGCCGACCTGTACGATCTGCTGACGGTGCAGGTGGCCGGCATGAACCGGTTCCAGGGCCGCGTCTTCAACGTGGGCGGCGGGCCGGAGGTGAGCGTCTCGCTGGCCGAGCTGACCGCGCTGTGCGCGGAGCGCGCGGGCCGGAGCATTCCCATCGCCGCCAGCCCGGAAACCCGCGCCGCCGACATTCCCTGGTACGTGACCGACAACACGGACGTCACGCAGGCGACCGGCTGGCGTCCGCGGCGCCTCCCCGGCGCCATCATGGACGAGTTGTTCGGCTGGCTGGACGCCAACCGGCGCATCCTGGAACCGATTCTGTTATAGACGGCGCTCGGCGGCCACGCCGCCCCATTCTTCCGAGGAGAGTTCCCTCATGTCCGTCGTCATCGTCACTGGGTCCGCCGGTCTGATCGGCGCCGAAGCCGTCGGCTTCTTCGCTGAGAAGGGCTTCGACGTCGTCGGCGTCGACAACGACATGCGCCGCTACTTCTTCGGCGACGAGGCGAGCACGGCCTGGAGCCGGGAGCGGCTGGAGAAGCGCCATCCGTCCTACACGCACGTCACCGCGGACATCCGCGACCAGGACGCCATCGACGCGCTGTTCGCGCGGTACGGCTCGTCCATCGCGCTGGTGATCCACACGGCGGCCCAGCCCTCGCACGACTGGGCGGCGCGGGAGCCCTTCACCGATTTCTCGGTCAACGCCAACGGCACGCTGAACCTGCTGGAGGCGGCGCGGCGCCACTGCCCAGACGCGCCCTTCATCTTCACCTCGACCAACAAGGTCTACGGCGACACGCCCAACGCCCTGCCGCTGGTGGAGCAGGAGAGCCGCTGGGAGCTGGACCCGTCCCACCCCTGGGCCGCCCACGGCATCCCGGAAGCGATGAGCATCGACCAGACCAAGCACAGCCTGTTCGGCGCCTCGAAGGTGGCCGCGGACGTGATGGTGCAGGAGTACGGGCGCTATTTCGGCATGAAGACCGCCTGCTTCCGCGGCGGCTGCCTGACCGGGCCGGGCCATTCCGGCGCCCAGCTTCACGGCTTCCTGGCCTATCTGATGAAATGCGCGGTCACCGGAACGCCCTACCGCGTGTTCGGCTACAAGGGCAAGCAGGTGCGCGACAACATCCATTCCTTCGATCTGGTGAACGCCTTCTGGCACGTCTTCCAGACGCCGCGCAGCGCCGAGGTCTACAACATCGGCGGCGGGCGCCACTCCAACTGCTCGATGGCAGAGGCCATCGCCAAGGCCGAGCAACTGACCGGCCGCCCGATGGTCTGGAGCTACGACGAGACCAACCGCATCGGCGACCACATCTGGTGGATCAGCGACATCCGGCGCTTCCAGGAGCATTATCCGGACTGGTCGCTGACCCGCGACATCGACGGCATCCTGGCCGAGATGCACGCCGAAATGGCCGACCGGTTCGCCCACCGGTGATTGCCGGCCCGTGATGGCCGGCCTGAGAATGACGATCCGCGGGGAGCGGTGGAAGGAAGCGCGATGAAGGTCCTGTTCAGCAATCCGCCCTGGTGGGTCAAGCGGTTCGAGTTCGACGGCGACGACGCCCCGGCCTCGGCCTGGTTCAGCGGCGTGCGCGCCGGTTCACGGTGGCCGCACACCAACCAGGCACACTCCTCGCCCGGGAACTTCGTGTTCGGGGAGTATCTGCCCTATCCCTTCTTCATGGGCTACGCCGCGACCTACGCCGCCAAGGCCACCGGGGCGAAAGTGACGTTCCGCGACTCCATCGCGCTGCGCGAGTCCTACGACAGCTATTTCCAGCATCTGCGGGACGAGCGGTACGAGTACATCTTCATCGAGACGGCGACGCCCTGCTGGGACCACGACCAGACCATCGTCCGCCGCATCAAGGAGATCCTGCCCGACACGAAGATCGTTCTGACCGGCGCCCTGTCCGCCAAGGGCGAGGCGGTGCTGGCCGACCATCCGGTCCACGCCGTCATCCAGGGCGAATACGAGAAGGGCAGCGTGCGCGTGCTGAACGGCGCCACCGGCGTGCTTCCCCACGAGCTTCTGACCGTGGCGGAGATGAACGCCGCCCCCCATCCCTACTTCGACGAGGTCATCGCCCACCGCTATTGGGACGTGAACCCCGCCGGCCAGAAGGCGCCGCAGCTCCAGGTCTGGGCCAGCCGGGGCTGCCCCTACAAGTGCATCTTCTGCGTCTGGCCGGCGACCATGACCGGCAACGACCCGGACGGCACCGGCAAGCGCTCCGTCCGCTTCTACAGCCCCGACTATGTGGAGGGGATGCTGCGCGAACTGGTCGGTCGCTACGGCTACCGGTCCATCTATTTCGACGACGACACCTTCAACCTGGGCGACAAGCACGTCCTGGGGATCTGCGAGGTGATGACCCGCATCGGACTGCCCTGGTCGGCCATGTGCCGCGCCGACACCATCAAGCTGGAGACGTGGCAGGCCATGCGCGACAGCGGCTGCTTCGGCGTCAAGCTGGGCTTCGAGAGCGGCAACCAGTGGGTCAACGACAACATCGTCAACAAGCGCCTGAACCTGGAGACCGCCCGCGCCGCGGTGCATGAGATCAAGCGGTTGGGCATGACGGTGCATGGCACCTTCACCTACGGCCTGCCGGGCGAAACGCGCGAGCAGATGCAGGACACCAAGTCCTACATCGCCAGCCTGCCGCTCGACACCTTCCAGGAGACGGGCTGCGGCGAGATCGAGGGCACGCCCATGTCCACTCTGCGGGAGAAGGGCCATCTCGACCGCTACGCGGGGGCGGCGCTCGACGAGCAGTATCTCTACGTGCCCGACGGCGGCGAGAAGATGCGCCGCCTGTCCGAAGGCGACCTCGCGATCGGGGCCGACAAGGCCAAGAGCAGCTCCGACTATCTGATCCGCCAGTGGCGCGCTCTGGGCGCCGCGGTGACCGGGGCGGCGGCGGACGGCCCGGTGGCCCTGTGGGGCGTCGGCACCGACTTCTTCGAGACGCTGGCGCAGGAGCCGGCGCTGAAGCCGCTCATCAAGGAGGGGCGGGTGCGGCTGTTCGACGGCAAGCTGGCCGGGCAGTCGCTGGACGGCACCCTGGTGGAGGCCCCCACTGCCCTGCCCGGCTTCGCGGGGCCGGTCTTCCTGACGCCGCGCATCGTCTCCTCCCGCACGGCGATGCGGCAGGACGCGGCCCGGCTGGGAATTCCCGCCGCCGCCCTGCGCGACCTCTACGACGACGCGCCCGTTCCAGCGGAATGAGGAGCGGCGATACCCTGAAGAAACGGTGGCCGGCCTTCATCGTGTGTAACGTTGACACCGACGAGGCCGGGGTCCACCTTATGTCATGAGAAGCAGCGACCTGATCCGGGACCTGATGGATGCGGGCTGGACTCTGGACCGGGTCCGGGGTTCCCATCATGTCTTCAAGCATCCCTCGCGACCGGGCATCGTTGTGATCCCTCATCCGAAAAAGGATCTGGGTACCGGACTTGTGGCCGCGATCCGAAAGCAGGCAGGTCTCTGATGCGCTATCCGATTCTCATCGAACCCGGTTCCGCCGACACCGCCTTCGGGGTCGCCGTGCCGGATCTGCCGGGCTGCTTTTCCGCCGGAGACACGCTGGACGAGGCGATCGACGCCGCCAGGGAAGCCGCCGCGGCCTGGATCGACGCGGCCTTGGACGAGGCCCGTCCCCTTCCTCCGCCTTCCAGCCTGGACGCCGTCCGCCGCCTGCCGGACTATGCCGGCTGGACCGTCGGGGTGATCGAACTCGACGACGTGCTCTTCGACGACACCATCGAGCGGGTCAACATCACGCTGCCCAGACGGGTGCTGCGCCGTCTGGACGATCTGGCGCGCGCGGAGGGCCAGAGCCGCGGCGCCTTCATCGCCCATCTTACGCTGAGCGCCCACAAGACGCCGGAAGCCGGAACGCCCTGAACGTCGGGACACCCTGAAGCCACCCACCCTCTACCAACGGATCATCCCAGGAACCGCGCCAGCCTCTCCCACCCGCTGCCCGGCGTATCGGCCCGCTTGCGGGCGAACCAGACGGCGGTGATGTGCAGGGCCTCGCCGGTGCGGGCGACGAAGTTCGGGTTTTTGGAGCCCGGCGCGCCGGTCGTCACGAATCGGTCGAGCGTCGCGTCGCTGAGCGACAGGTCCACAGGCCCTTGCAACTCCAGCCCGGTGTCCTCCAAGGCATCCCCCAGGCCCTCGGCCTGACGCGGGGTGAGCCCCGGCACGCCCGGACGCCCGTTCAGACGGATTTCCGCCGAGAAGGCCAGCACCCCGCCCGGCGCCAGACGCCGGTCGATCCAGGACAGAAGCTCCGCCGCCCTTCCCTCCGCCACCAGGCGCGGCAGCGTGTTCTGCGGCAGGATGGCGGCGTCCCACGGCCCGGCGGCAAACAGATCCCGCCCCGGCGGCCCGTGATGGATCGCGATGCGGTCGCGGTGGAAGCGGCGCGGCTTGGCGAGCCAGGGATCGCGGTCGCCGCGCGCCACCCGCTCCGCGTGGGCTGCCGCCCCCGGTCCGACATCGACCACCCCGACGGCCCGCGCCAGCTCGGTCAGCATCAGGTAGAATCCGTCCACCTCGGCGCTCGGCACCAGGGCGCGGGGGCCCCGCTCCAGCAGGCCCAGCCGGTCGAGGCCGTAGAGGAACTGAGCGCGCTCCCAGGTGCCGCGGCTGCGCTTGAAGAAATTGTCGATGTTGTTGCGGGCGTCCTCGTCGCGGCGGCGCTCCGCGTCGGCGTCGTCGAGGTAGGGGGCCTGGAAGGTGGAGACGTTGGTCCGCACCCGCACCGCCCAGGGCCGCCAGGACGGGTCGTCCCAATCCTCCGCCGCGGCGAGCTTGCCGAGCGCCGGGGGGCCGGGGGGCCGCTCCTGCACCGGCAGGAGGATTTCCGGGCGCAGCCGGGCGGCGTTGCGGTGGCGCGCCGCCGCGGCCTTCAGGGCGGCCACCCGGTCCGGGGCCACCCGCTCCACGCTGGTCAGGCCGGGCCAGTCGAGGGCGGCGACCAGCGGCCCGCTCCAGCGGCGCGGGTCGGCGGCCTCCAGATCCTCGGTGGCCAGCAGGGCTTCCAGGTCGCGGCGCATCAGATGCACCTCGCGCGGGGCCGGCGGAACCGGGCGGGCGAGGCGGGCGGCCAGGAAATCCTCCAGCGTCGTCACGGCGGGGGGCCCCCCCCCCCCCCCCCCCGGCCCCCCCCCCCCCGCGGGGGGGGGCCCCCGGGGGGGGGAGGCCCTGGGGGGGGAAACCATCCTCGCCCCCCCGGGGGGGGGCTCGGCCCCCCGCTGGCGGGAGGGGGCGCGCGCCACCTCACCCGGGGGGGCCCCCCCCTAGACACCCCCTTCCTCCGCCCCACCCCGCGGCCCCGCCGTTT
>NZ_QOKW01000003.1 GCF_008365375.1 Roseomonas genomospecies 6
TGGGCCGTGTCTCAGTCCCAGTGTGGCTGATCATCCTCTCAGACCAGCTACCGATCGTCGGCTTGGTGGGCCATTACCCCACCAACTACCTAATCGGACGCGGGCCCCTCTCTCGGCGTAAACTTTCTCCGCCCAAATCTCTCTGGGGGACGTATCCGGTGTTAGCGTCCGTTTCCAGACGTTATCCCGAACCGAAAGGCAGGTTCCCACGTGTTACTCACCCGTGCGCCACTAGGGCCCCGAAGCCCTCGTTCGACTTGCATGTGTTAGGCATGCCGCCAGCGTTCGTTCTGAGCCAGGATCAAACTCTCAGGTTCAAGCTGGGCCCCCGATCCGAAGACCGAGCCCACTTGACAGGGCCGCTCAAAGCGACCTCACCCAAGCCTTCGAAACTGTTCGTCTCTTACTGCTTGACCGAGATGCTCAAGCGACCCGCGATGCCGGCTCCATCCGGAACCAACCCGCGGCCAACGGTCCATACCGCCGCCTGCGCATCCCTTCTCACAACACGGTATCAACGATTTCCAAGATCCCGCGATCCTCAGGTAAGGACCGCTGCCCGTTCCGCGCTGCGCCACCGGGGTCCGGTGCGGCGCGTCGGGGCGCTGTATCTAGAAGCTTCGACTTGCTCTGTCAAGCCTTTGTTTTCACGCCGGCCAAACTTTACTTCGTCTCATCTTCCGTTCCCTTGCCGCCGTCCCGCTTCTCAGCGGCCCCGGCGTCGTGGGAGGCGGGTTATAGGCGGGTTGGAATAGCCCGGCAAGAGGTTTTTTCAGCGGCGAGCGTTTTTTCGCTGCACCGCATCACGAGCCCAAAAGGACGGTCATCGCCCCTTCGATCAGCCGCCGGGCGTTGGCGAACAGGGTCGCCATCTGGAGGGTCACGAGGAAGGCCAGCGCGTAAACGATCCCCGGCTGTGTCTCCTGCCAATGCAGGACGCGGCGGGTCAGGCGCTCCGGCACCGGGACGGCCAGCACCGCCGTCATGATGAGGACACCGACCACCCCGCCCGCCAGGATGTCGGTCGGGAAGTGAAGGCCCAGATAGACGCGCGGCAGGCAGATCACCACCAGCGTCCACAGGAAGGCGAAGGCCCCGACCAGACGGTTCGACCACCACAGGGCCGCGGCCAGCGCAAAGAACAGGACGGCGTGGTCGCTGGGAAAGGAACTCCAGCCGTCCACCGCCCAGGCGTTCACATCATAAGGGATGACGAAGCCCAGCTCCGGATCGTGGACCGGGCGCAGGCGCATCGGCAGGAAGTTCTGCATCCCGCGCCCGATGGCGATGGCGAGCAGCGCCCCCACGATGGTCCGCAAGGCGTAGAGGTCCGGCCCGATCAGCCGCCCGCTGCGCCGGGTCCAGCACCACCACAGCAGGGCCATCAGCACGCCGCCCTTCAGAAGGTCGCTCTGGGCGATGACGTAGATGGTCTTGTCCGCCGCCATGCTGGCGCGGCTGTAGCCGTTCAGCCAGCCGATGATGACGATATCGAATGCCGTGGTCACGCCGTTCCCCCCTTCCAGCCAAGCAATCAGCCGTTGGAAGGAAGGAACGGAAGCGCAAGCCCTGCGGGCATGGTGTATTGGGCTTATCCCCGAAGCGTCAGCGCCGCTCGTACACGCTGTCGCCGCCCGCCGCGCCGAACAGAACGACGTCGTAGGGGTCCTTCACCCCCGTCTCCATGCCGGGCGAGCCCTGCGGCATGCCGGGAACGGCAAGCCCGACCGCCGCCGGGCGTTCGCGCAGCAGCCGCAGCACGCTGTCGGCGGGCACATGGCCTTCCAGGGCGTAGCCGCCGACCAGCGCGGTGTGGCAGGACTGAAGCCGCGCGGGCACGCCGAGGCGCGCCTTCACCGGCTCCACATCGTCCACGTCGTGCACGGTCACCGGAAAGCCGGCGGCCCGCATATGGTCCACCCAACCGCCGCAACAGCCGCAGCTCGGCGACTTCCACACCGTCACTTCGGGCTTGGCCGCGCCGGTGGAGGCCGAAGCGGAGTCGATGCCGGCCATGCCGCGCACCGCGATGGCCAGGGCGCCCACCGTCAGGCTCGCCCCCATGGCCGTGAGAAACATCCGCCGATTCAACATTCCCAACACCCGCTCCACAGTCTTGCGGAAAGATGGCATTCGGCCATCCCGTTTCAACGCATTCTGCCCGCCCGCACGCTCCGCCCGCTTTGATCGTGGTCAAGCGATGCCCCCGGACCCTCGGTTGAGAGAGGACGATAATCACTTCGTAAGGACAACGAACCCGTTGCGCAGGTGAAGTTGCATCGGTTACCGCTGGGTGACAGCAATCCGCGTGGCAAACCCTGGCCGGCACCGCCGGGGAACCGGTTGTTGGCCGGCAACCGGCAGGACGGGCGGAACGCGCAGCATGGGAACCGACCTTCTGTTCGCAGACGACGATCTGCCGCCACCGCCCGAAGACAGGGCGGAGCCGTGGATCGTGCTGATCGCGGACGACGATCCGGAGGTTCACGCGGTCACCCGGCTGGCCCTGGGGGGCTTGCGCTACAAGGGGCGGCGCCTGTCGCTCATCAGCGCCCTGTCGGCGGGCGAGGCCGCGGCCATCCTGGACTGCACCCCCAACGTCGCCATCATCCTGCTGGATGTGGTGATGGAGACGGACGATGCCGGGCTGCGGCTGGTCCGCACCATCCGCGACGAGATGAACAACCACGCCATCCGCATCATCCTGCGCACCGGCCAGCCCGGCCAGGCGCCGGAGGAGGACGTCGTCCTCGGCTACGACATCAACGACTACAAGTCGAAGGCGGAACTGACGGCGAAGAAGCTGTTCACCTCCGTCGTCTCGGCCCTGCGCGCCTACGCCGACATCGTGGCGCTGGAGACCAACCGCCGCGGACTCCAGCAGATCATCCAATCCACCGACCGGCTGTTCGAGCTGCGCTCCATGCAGCAGTTCGCCGCCGGCGTGCTGACCCAGCTTTCGGCCTTCCTGCGGGTGAAGCCCAACGCGATCCTGTGCGCCCAGCGCGGCGCCACCGGCCACCCCCTGCCGGACGGCGCCTTCTACGTGCTGGCCGGGGCCGGCTGCTACGCCGAGGCCGCGGGGCGGACGGCCTTGCCGGCCGGGGCGGTCATCCCGCCGGACCTCGCGGGACGAATCACCGAAGCCTTCCGCAGCCGCCGGAGCCATTACGGCCCCAACGAAACGACCCTGTTCATCCGCGTTCCGGACGGCCACGAGGTGGCGGCCTGGATACACACCGACCGCCCGCTGGACGAGGTGGATCGCGGGCTGGTCGAGGTGTTCGCCTCCAAGATCGCCATCAGCTTCGCCAACGTCAGCCTGTACGAGCGGCTGCGCGAGGCCAACGAGACGCTGGAGGCCCGCGTCGCCGAACGCACCCACGCGCTGGAGGCGGCGAACGCCAAGCTGGAGCGGCTGGCGACCATCGATCCCTTGACCGCCGTGTGGAACCGCCGGCATTTCCTGGACCTCGCCGCCGCCGAACTGGGGCGGGCGCGGCGTCACAAGCGGCGGCTGAGCGTCCTCCTGCTCGACCTCGACAACTTCAAGGCGGTGAACGACGGCCACGGCCACGCCGCGGGGGACGAGGTGCTGCGCACCGCGGTGGCCCGCACCCGCGACGCCCTGCGCACCTCCGACCAGATCGCCCGCTTCGGCGGGGAGGAGTTCGTCGCCCTGCTGCCGGAAACCGACCTTGCCGGGGCGCACATCGTGGCCGAGCGGGTTCGGGCCGCCATCGCCGGAAGCCCGGTGGCGACCGACGGGCGGACCATCCCCATCACCGCCAGCCTGGGCGTTGCCGAATGGAACGGCGCGGAGCCGTCCATCGAACTCACCCTGCGCCGCGCCGACGCCGCGCTCTACGGCGCCAAGCTGGCCGGGCGGAATCGCGTGTGCATGGCGGAAGAGCCGAAGATTTCAGCCGCGCCCTGATCCGGCTCCGCAGTGTTCGGGGCCGTGAGTGAAGGAATGGGGACAGTCCCCACGGTCCATGCGCAGGTTGTTGTACCGGTGAAGAAGGTCAGCGCCCCTCATCCCAAGCGTGACGGCCTCTCCATTCTTTCGGCGTGGCCGCACCCCGAACGATGCATCGGACGGGCGCCCCGCCCCGTTTGGGGATGCTCCGGCGGCAGTCATCTGCCTGTCGGACGGTTGCTATCACCTCTTTTCGCTACCATGTGCCTCACAGTTGCGTCATTCTGATCGGGTCAAGCGGAGGAGCCATGATGGATCTCGATCTGGTCGTGCTCGTTGGGGCGATGGCTGCGGCCCTCGCCGGTATCGCTGCCGCCCGCCCGGCCATGAAGCCGGTGCGCGTGCGCAGCCGGAACCGTCGGCGGCGCTGACCGCCCGGCGCTGCCTGCCGCAGCGCCGTGGTCGGATGTTCGCGGTTGGATGTTCCCGGTTGAACGTCGGCCCCGCCCCGGATGGGTTTCGGGGGCGTCGTCAGCGGTCCAGATTCCGGATCGCGCGGTTGAGTTCGAACTCTTTGGAAGCGACGTGCGCTTCCAGGTTTCCGACGCGCTTTTCGAAATCGCGGAAGCGTTGCGTCAAGCCGGCCAGCGTCCGGTCGGGCTTGATCGACACGCCACGCCAGAAGGCTTCCTCCTCCGGGTTGCTGTAGACCGCCGGCGGCTTCACCGGCAGGACCAGAACCGCGATCACATAGGCGAGGATCACCGGCGGCGTGAAGAAGAACAGGGCCAGCGCCACGGCCAGCCGCACCAGCCCGGGCCGGAACCCGAAATAGTCGGCGATGCCGGCGCACACGCCTCCCACCACGCCACGCTGCGGATCGCGGTAGAGCCGATGCGGGTTTGGCGAGTCGTAGGGCGAAGAACGGTCCATCGTCGGGCTCCCGTCAGGTTCGAATGGTCCAGGTCGGAATGGTCCAGGTCGGAATGGTCGTGTCGGGGCGCAGGGTCAGAGCTTGTCGCGCCAATTGGGTGACTCCGCGTCGAGCACGCGTTCCAGCGCGTGGATGCGGCCTTCCAGCCGGTTCGAGATGTCCCACAACTCGGCCAGCAGCCGTTCGTCCTGGGCGGACAACCCGCGCTGCCCACGCCATTTGGTGATGTAGTGGAAGATGATCCACAGCGGTGCCACCACGGTCATGAAGAGCACCGCGAGGACGAAGCTGAAACCGCTCATCGGGGGACGGCCTTTCTTGTTGTTTGGGAATCCCCTCTCCCGCCGACCGGCGGAAGAGGGGGCTCAACGCCCGCGTTGGTGATGGGGCCGGTGCGCGATCAGCTTCCCCGGCGGGCGGCGACGCGGGCCTTGAGGGCGGCCAGCTCGTCCTGGACCTTCTTGTCGGCCTCCAGGTCCGCGATCTCCTCGGTCAGGGTCTTGGTGCGGCCCACGTCGTAGGCTTCCACGCGGCCTTCCAGCTCGTCAAGGTTGCGCTCCACCTGCTCGAAGCGGGAGAAGGCGTCGTTGATCCGCTCGTCATGCAGGGTGGAGCGGACGCGCACGCGGTTCGCCGCCGTCTTGGTGCGGGCGACCAGCGCCTTCTCGCGGTTCTTCGCGTCGGTCAGCTTGGCCTGGAGGCGCCCGATGTCCTCGTTGGACTTGGACAGGGCCTCTTCGACCTGGGCCAGTTGGGTGCTCAGGATCTCGGCTTCCTCGGCGGCGCGGGACTTGGCCATCAGGGCCTGCTTGGCGAGATCCTCGCGGCCGTGGGTCAGGGCGGTCTCGGCCTTGCGGTCCCAGCTATCGCGTTCGCGGTGCAGGTCGGCGATGCGGCGCTCGATCTCCTTGCGCTCGGCGATGATCTTCACCGTGGAGGAGCGCACCTCGACCAGCGTGTCCTCCATCTCCTGGATGATGAGCCGGATCAGCTTCTCCGGGTCTTCCGCGCGGTCGAGCAGCGCGTTGAGGTTGGACTGCACGATGTCCGTCAGGCGCGAAAAGATGCTCATGGGGATGTGTCCGTTGTTGGTCGCGTGTTGGTCGGCGTCGGTTCGATCAAGCGTCTGTGGGGTCAGCCGAGGATCGTCGCGATCAGCAGGCCGGCGGCGAAGAACGCCCAGCTTTCGGTCGGGCGGGTGGAAAGGTAGGTCCGGATGCGCGCCGCCAGAGGACGGGCTTCGCGGGTGTAGCGGCGATGGTAGTCGCTGTAGTGGCTCATGCGGGTCTCCTTGCTTGGCTCCCTTCTTCGCAATGGCCGTGCCAAAGCCGGGCATCCCCGCAAATCCTTGGATTTCCTGGGGTGGGGGAGCGGAGACCGACCTTGGAGCATCGCCGATTTGGAGATAGAGTAAAGAAATCCACCAAACATTCTCCGATTTGACCATGCTGCCCAGCCCACCCCCTCTGCTGGGGGAGTCCCCGGCCTTCCATGCGGCCCTTGCCCACGTCTCCCGCGTCGCCCCGCTGGAGCGCCCGCTGCTGGTCATCGGGGAGCGCGGGACCGGAAAGGAGCTGATCGCCGCCCGCCTGCACTATCTGTCCCGGCGCTGGGACCGCCCCTTCGTGAAGGTGAACTGCGCCGCGCTGACCGAGAGCCTTCTCGATTCCGAGCTGTTCGGGCACGAGGCCGGGGCCTTCACCGGGGCCATCCGGCGGCAGATCGGGCGGGTGGAGCAGGCCGACAGCGGCACGCTGTTCCTGGACGAGATCGCCACGGCCAGCCCCGCCGTGCAGGAGAAGCTTCTGCGCGCCGTGGAGTATGGGGAAATCGAGCGGGTCGGCGGGCGGACCCAGACCGTCGATGTGCGGGTGATCGGGGCGACCAACGCCGACCTGCCGGCGCTCGCCGAGGCCGGGCAATTCCGCGCCGACCTGCTGGACCGGCTGGCCTTCGACGTGGTGACCCTGCCGCCGCTGCGCGCCCGGCGCGAGGACATCCCCGTGCTGGCCGAGCATTTCGCGTTGGGCATGGTGCGGGAGCTGGAACGCCCCCTGTTCCCCGGCTTCGCCCCGCAGGCGCTGGAGCAGCTCTTGGACCATGGCTGGCCGGGCAACGTGCGCGAGCTGCGCAACGCGGTGGAGCGGTCCGTCGCCGCGTCCGACCCGGAGGGGCCGGTGGAGGAGATCCTTCTCGACCCCTTCGCCTCCTCCTGGCGCCCGGCGGCCCCGCCGTCGCCCACCCCGTCACCGGTGGCGGAGGAGCCGCCGGTTCCTGCCGGAGACTTTCAGGAGCGGGTGCGGCGCTTCGAATCCGGGCTTCTGAAGACGGCGCTGGAGAGCAACCGCTTCAACCAGCGCCAGACCGCCCAGGCGCTGGGGCTCGGCTACCACCAGCTTCGCGGGCTTCTGAAGAAGCACGGGCTGATCGGCAATCCCGAATAGGGCTGGCTACTTCTTTTCCAGCAGCAGGGTGCCCTTGCTCTGAAGCCGGTCCTTGACCTTGTTCGCCAGCAGGCCGAGCGCCCAGGGAAGCTGCACCTCCACGGTAACGCTGTCGTCCTGCACGTCGATGAATCCGGTGACGGTCTGGGCCATCGCCACCACGCGGAAATCCACGCGGTCGTCGGTCCAATGATCGTCCATGCTGCTGGCGACCGCGGCGAGGTGGGAGCGGGCCTGCCCCACCCCCTCCGCCACGCGCCGTTTCGCCTCGTCCCGGCCCAGCTTGTGGGGAATGGAAACGGTCAGGGGCTTCGACATGAACAGTCTCTCCGCTGCGTCAACGCTTATTCCATGGGACCAACAGTCCGGAGCGGCTTTTCTTCCACCCCCGTCATCCATCTGCAACGGTGCCAAGACAAATCTTATCTCTTTCGAGCGCGCTCTTTCGTCGCGGCGGGGCGGCGGCGTATAGCTTTCCATCACAGATTCCATCGGGCTTGGATTTACCGGGGGCCGCGACCGCGCCGTGAGCAACGATCGACCGGGCGAACTCTTTGCGGGGCCGCGCCCCATCCAGACGCGCGGGGAGGAGCCGTCGCTGCGCCCCCGTCTGCCCAAGCGCGCGCCCAAGCCGGAAAAGCCGAAAGAGGAAAAGCCCGAAAAGCCGAAGGCGGAGAAGCCGCGCAAGCCCGCCCCGCCGCCCAGGAAGGCGCCATCGAAAAGCACCAGGGGTGGCGGACGGCGGCGGACGATCCTCGGCACGCTGGTCTATGCCGGGACGGTCGCCGGGGTGTGGTGCGGCATCGCGCTGGGCGGGGTGCTGGGCTGGTTCGCGCTGGACCTGCCGGACATCTCCAAGGTCGCGCAGTTCGAACGGCGCGCCTCCGTCACCGTGCTGGCGGCGGATGGGACGGAGTTCGCGCGTTTCGGCGACCTGCACGGCACGACTCTGGGCGTGCGCGACCTGCCGCCGCATCTGATCCATGCCGTGCTGGCCATCGAGGACCGGCGCTTCTACTCGCATTTCGGCGTCGATCCCATCGGTCTGGCCCGCGCGCTCTACGTCAACTGGCGGTCGGGACGCTCGGCGCAGGGCGGCTCCACCATCACCCAGCAGCTCGCCAAGAACCTGTTCCTGACGCCCGAGAAGTCGCTGAAGCGCAAGGTCCAGGAAGCCATGCTGGCGCTGTGGCTGGAGTACCGCTTCACCAAGGACCAGATCCTCACCGCCTATCTGAACCGCGTCTATCTGGGGGCGGGCACCTTCGGCGTGGACGCGGCGTCGCGCACCTATTTCGGCAAGCCGGCGACCCAGCTCGAACTGCGGGAATCGGCGATCATCGCCGGTCTGCTGAAGGCGCCCTCGCGCTACGCCCCCACCTCCAACCCGGACGAGGCGGCGGAGCGGTCGCGCGTCGTGATGGCCGCCATGGTGGACGCCGGCTTCATCACCGCACAGGAGCTGGAGGCGGCGCGCAACGCCCCGCCCTCGGCCAAACGGAAGCCGGGCGGCGACGGGCGCTACTTCGCGGATTGGGTGACGGAGCTGGTGTCGGCCTTCGTCGGCTCCGGCCACGGCGACGTGGTGGTCCGCACGACGCTGGACCTGAAGCTGCAACGCGCGGCGGAGCAGCGGCTGGAGGAGATCCTGTCCGGCCCCGGCGGCGCCGCGAACGCGCGCCAGGGCGCCCTGGTCGCCATGACCACCGACGGTGCGGTGCGCGCCCTGGTCGGCGGGCGGGATTACGACGCCAGCGAGTTCAACCGCGCCACCCAGGCGATGCGCCAGCCGGGATCGGCCTTCAAGCCCTTCGTCTATCTGGCCGCGCTGGAGGCCGGCTGGTCGCCCGACAGCCCGGTCGAGGACGCCCCCGTCCGCATCGGCGGCTGGAGCCCCGGCAACTACGACGGCAAGTTCCGCGGCACCGTCACCATGGCCACCGCGCTGGCCCATTCGTCCAACACCGCCACCGTCCGCATCATCGACCGCATCGGGGTGGAGCGGGTGCGCCGGGTGGCGGCGGGGCTGGGCATCAACTCGCCCATGGGCAAGGACCTGTCGCTGGCGCTGGGCACCAGCGAAGTGAATTTGCTGGAGCTGACCCGCGGCTATGCCGGCATCGCCAACCGCGGCGCGCCGGTCTGGCCCTACGCCATCGCCGAAATCCGGGACCGCGACGGCAACGTCCTGTACCGGCGGCAGGCCGGCGGCTCCGCCCCGGTGGTGGACCCGGCGCACGCGGTGCAGCTCACCCGCATGATGACCGGCGTCATCGAGTATGGCACCGGCAAGTCGGCGAAGCTCGACCGCCCGGCGGCGGCCAAGTCCGGCACCACCCAGGACTACCGCGACGCCTGGTTCGTCGGCTTCACCGCCGACCTCGTGGCCGGTGTGTGGCTGGGGAACGACAACAACGCCGAGATGAAGCGGGTCACCGGCGGTTCCCTGCCGGCCAAGCTGTGGCAGGGCTTCATGCTGGACGCCCACGCCGGCCGCCCGCCCCGCCCCCTGCCGGGGATGGAGGGCGCCCCCGCCTATGTCGCGTCCGGCGGCATCGCCGAACCCGCCCGCGCCACCCCGGCGGCGGCCCCGGCCCCCACGCGTGGGTCTTCGGGCGGCGTGGCCTCCGGCATCGGTTCGCTGATCGAGAGCCTGACCGGCAAGGGCAGCGCGCCCCAGGTGCAGTATGATTACGGCAATCCGGTGCGGTGAGTGCCCTCTCACCCCCCCAGATAACCCAGCACACCCTTCCCCACCCGGGCACCCATGGCGAAGCAGCCCTGGAGGAGGTAGCCGCCGGTCGGCGCCTCCCAATCCAGCATCTCCCCGGCGACGAAGGTCCCCGGCAGGCGGCTCAGCATCAGCGATGCGTCCACATCCGTCAGCCGGACGCCCCCGGCGGTGGAGATGGCGCGGTCGATGGGCCGCACGCCGGTCAGCACCATCGACAGGCCCTTGATGCGACGGGCCAGCGCCGCCGGGTCGGACAGGTCGGAGGCGGGCGTGAATTCGCGCAGCAGGGCGGCGCGCGGACCGGTCAGCGACAACGCCTTCTTCAGGAAGGTGGACAGCGACTCCGCCCCGCGGCGGCGCAGCCGTTTGGCGATCGCCGACTCCGGCAGATCCGGCATCAGGTCGATGGTCAGGGCGGCCCAGCCCTCGCGCTCGATGGCGTCGCGCAGCGGGGCGCTCAGCGCGTAGACGGCGCCGCCCTCGATGCCGGTCCGGGTGATGACGAACTCGCCCTTCAGCCGCCGGTCGCCGAAGGCGAGGCCGACGCTCTTGACCGGCTGGCCGGCGAAGCGCTCGCGCAGGTGATCGGACCAGGGGACCTCGAAGCCCATGTTGGACGGGCGCAGCGGCGCGATGTCCACCCCGCGCGCCGCCAGCAGTTCCGTCCAGGAGCCGTCGGAGCCGGTGCGCGGCCAGCTCGCCCCGCCCAGCGCCAGCAGCGTGGCACGCGGGGCGACGGTGGTCTCGGTGCCGTCGCCGCGCTGGAAGCGCAGCGCGCCGGACGCGTCCCAGCCGAGCCAGCGGTGGCGGGTGTGCAGGGTGACCCCCAGCCCTTCCAGCCGGCGCAACCACGCCCGCACAAGGGTGGAGGCCTTCATCTGCACCGGGAAGACGCGCCCGCTGGAGCCGACGAAGGTCTCGATCCCCAACCCCGCCGCCCAGTCCCGCAGGTCCGCCGGGGAGAAGCCGGCCAGCAGATCGGCGAACAGAGGGGCCTGCGCGCCGTAGCGGGCGGTGAAGGCGTCCAGCGCTTCGGAATGGGTCAGGTTCAGCCCGCCGCGCCCGGCCAGCAGCAGCTTGCGCGCCGGGGTGGGCATCCGCTCGAAGACGGCGACCGACCGGCCCGCGGCGGCGATGACCTCCGCCGCCATCAGCCCGGCCGGGCCGGCGCCGATGATGGCGGCATCGGGAGAAAAGATCGTGTCAGGGGCGTCGGTCATCGGGTCCCCCGAAGGGTGGAAAAGTGTCGACCGGTCCCGTCCGCACCGCCTTCGCCAAAGGGACAGGCGGACACGGACGGGACCGGTGTGCTCAAGAAGCAGGGATCGGGGACGCGGGACCGGCTCAGTCCGCGTCGTCCTCCTGGGCCACCTCGTCGGCAAGGTCGTTGGCCATGTCGGCGAAATAGCCCGCGTCCACCTCCAGCCCGTTCTCCTCGCAAATCCGCATGAAGATGCGGTAGGCGTGGAGGATCGCGACGTCGAGAACGGCGAGGTCGCCCTCCTCGCTGTGCTTGTCGGTGACGCCACGCTCCTGGAGCGTGCCGACGATGTCGTGAGAGGCGGCCTGAAGGACTGCGTCCATGGCTTGTTTGTGCAGGGTCGACATCGCGGAGGTCCTCTTTCTCAAGTGGTCGTCTGCCGTCGGGCGCGGCGTGTTCGGTGCCGGCCCGTGGTAGAAACCTCCTCTTAGCAGCTTCGGGTTCTCGCCGCAGCGATCATCGCGCGCTGTCCTTCGCATGGCTCTGCAGATAGGTCAGGAGCAGGCGGCCCTCCTCCTCGTCCAGCTTCGTCAGCCGCCTCATGGCGTTCATCTTGCCGATCCAGTCGTTCGCGCCGAAATCGCCCGGCGGGTGCGGAGCGTGGCAGAGCGAGCAATTGGCGTCGTAGACCCGCGCGCCGTAATCCCACAGCGCGCCGAGCGTGGCCGCATAGCCGCCGGCCCCGGTCCAGGCGGTCAGCCGGACCTCCGTCCAGTCCTGTTCGGTCTCCGGGTCGGTGACGGTGCGCAGAGTCTCCGCCCGCCCCGCCGCCGCGGCGCTCAGCTTGGCGGTGGTGATGCGCTTGCCCGGTTGGGCGTAGAGGGTCTGGGCGGAGCTTCCGCGCTGCCAGCCGGTGATCTCCACCTCCAGGGCGCCGCCCTCCGCCGCCAGGATTTTGACGGGAGTCGCCGCAGCGATCTCGCCGTCACCGGCGGACCCCGGCGCCGGTGGCGCGGTGTAGAGGGCGAGGCCGGTCAGGGCGTAGGCGGTGTCGCCGGGCTTCAGGGCCAGCGCCTTGGCCTGTTCCGACAAGCCGGCGAAGAGTCGGCGATGGCCGGCGGTGACGTCGGGGAAGGCGTGGGCGATGCCCTTGTGGCAGTCGATGCAGGTCTTGCCGGCCTTCTCGGCGCCCTGCATGGCGCTGGCTGCCTTCGGCGTCTGCTTGTGGAAATCCATGGCGCCGAAGGAATGGCAGTTGCGGCATTCCTGGCTGTCGGACGCCCGCATGCGGTCCCATTCGCGGCGCGCCAGCTCGTGCCGCTTCGCCTCGAACTTCTCCTTGGTGTCGATGGAGCCGATCAGCCAGTGATACAGCTCGCCGGACGCCTGGACCTTGCGGATGACCTTGTGCGTCCAATCGCGCGGGACGTGGCAATCGGCGCAGGTCGCCCGCACCCCGGAAGCGTTCTGGTAATGCGGCGAGGTCTTGTATTCGGCGTACACGGTTTCGCGCATCTCGTGGCAGGAGATGCAGAACTCCATGCTGTTGGTGGCCTCCATGACGGTGTTGAAGCCACCCCAGCCGACCACCCCCACGACGACGCCGACCAGACCGGCCAGAGCGAGCGCACCGATGCCGCCCGCCGTCTTCCATCCCCACCGCATGTCCGATACCCTGAAAACCACCTGTGAAAAGGAATGGGGCCGGGCCGCCCTTACGCCGCCCGGCCCCATTCAGCCCCGACGCGTCAGTCGAAGGGACGCGGCTTCGGCGTCTGGTCCGTGGACGGCGGCAGGATCGGCAGAGCGAAGCTCGGCTGGTCACCGGTCAGCGTCTTCAGGAAGGCGACGATCTTGGCGTTCTCGTCGGGCGAGAACTTCTTGCCCAACTGGATGCGGCCCATCACGTCCACCGCGTCGGCCAGGGTCGCGGCCTCGCCGTCATGGAAGTACGGGTAGGTCAGCGCGACGTTGCGCAGCGTCGGAACCTTGAAGTTGAAGCGGTCGGCTTCCTCCTTGGTCACCGCGAAGCGGCCTTCGGCGGGGTTGTTGGTCTTGTAGGGTTCGACCACGCCCATCTTCTGGAAGGTGTTGCCGCCGACCGCCGAACCGTTGTGGCAAGCGGTGCAGCCCGAATCCTTGAACAGCTCGTAGCCTTCCAGCTCGGCGGTGGTGAGCGCCTTCTTGTCGCCCTTCAGCCACTTGTCGAAGCGGGAGTTCGGCGTGACCAGGGTTTCCTCGAAGGCGGCGATGGCCTTCGTCACCTCGTCGATGGTGATCTTCGTCTCGCCGAAGACGTCCTTGAACTCCTGCACATATTCCGGAATGGAGCGCAGCACCTCGACCGCCAGCGCGTGGGTGGAGCCCATCTCGCCGGGGTTGGCGATCGGGCCGCCGGCCTGCTCCTGCAGGGTCATGGCGCGGCCGTCCCAGAACTGCGCGACGTTCAGGCTGGAGTTCAGCACCGTCGGGGAGTTGATCGGGCCCTGCTGCCAATTGTGGCCGATGGAGGTCTTCAGGTTGTCCGTGCCGCCCATGGACAGGTTGTGGCACGAATTGCAGGAGATGAAGCCCGACTTGGACAGGCGGGGATCGAAGTACAGTTTCTTCCCGAGCTCGATCAATCCGGGATTGTTGGACTTGACCGCCTCGATCGGCTGGATCGGCTCGTTGGCTGCGGCGAAGGCCGGCACGCCGAAGGTGGCGACGGTGGCCGCCAGCATGGCCGCGAAGGACACGGCAACACGCTTGGACATCGCACTTCTCCCTTATCGGTGTTCTAATGTTGTTGCTAATTCCTTGATGCGAAATGACTGTTGCATGAAGGCTTCTGGTGATACCAGTGACAGGCGTGTCGCGCGGCAACTTGCCGCATGTCCGTACACATATTACGGTTATGTCTCCCCCTTCCGAACACGCGCATGAAAAGGGGGCGGCGGAATATCCCGCCGCCCCCTAGGGACGAAGCTCATTCAACAACTCAGGGTAGCCTCTATTCCGCGGCGGCCTGACCGGCCATGCCGCTCCGGGTGCCAGACCGCATGCCGCCGGTCACCTCGTCCGCCGTCGCCCGATGGACCTTGACGGAGCCGGTCCATTGGCCCCAGGCCTTCGGGTCGATCTTGTCGCCGTTCTTGCCGAGCGACTTCAGCCGCTTCTGATCCTCGTCGGTCAGCACCTGCTTGGGCAGCGGCGGCAGCCCGGCGACGTCGGCGGCGGTCATGCCCAGCATACCGGCCACCCGGCTGCCGTAGTCGTCATGGACCAGGAAGAAGTGCCAGAGCATCCTCTCCTGGACGTCCCGTTCGCACTGGCCCAGCAGGGTGCCCATGTTCAGGACCAGATCGTCGCGTTCCCAGTCCATCATGGTGCAGTAACGGCCCCGCGCCTGGACGTAGTCGTTGCGGCGCTCGATCACGCTGCGGGTCAGGCGGCCGTGGATTTCCGGCGGGTTGTTCGGTTCCTCCCGCCGGGCCTCGCTCAGCCCGTCGTGGATGGACGGCTCGAAATTGATGTGCGGGTTCTGCCCCGGCGCCAGGTCGCGCCGATAGGACATGGTGCCGCCGGACAGGTTGGTGGCGACCGCGGCGTTCTTGGCCTGGTTGATGGGCAGTTGCAGATAGTTGGTGCCGACCCGGTAGCGCTGCGTGTCGGAGTAGGAGAAGGTGCGCCCGACCAGCATCTTGTCGTCGGAGAAGTCCAGACCGTCCACCAGCACGCCGGTGCCCATGGCGATCTGCTCATTCTCGTTGAAGAAGTCCTCCACGTTGCGGTTCAGCGTCATGACGCCGACGTGGCGCAGCGGGAAGTCCGACTCCGGCCAGATCTTCGTGTCGTCCAGCGGGTCCCAGTCCAGTTCGGGATGGTCGTGGTCCTCCATGATCTGGACATACATGTCCCATTGCGGATGGTCGCCACGCTCGATGGCCTCATAGAGATCCTTGGAGGCGGAGCCCAGATCGTGGCCCTGCACCTTGGCCGCCTCCTCCGCCGTCAGGCAGGCGACGCCGCAGCGCGGGTGGAAATGGTACTTGACCAGCACCGTGCCGCCCTTCGCGTTCACCATCTTGTAGGTGTTCACGCCGAAGCCTTCCATGTGCCGGTAATTGGCCGGAATCCCGCGCGGGCTGAACAGGTGCGTCAGCATGTGCATGGATTCGGGCGTCTGGCTCATGAAGTCGAAGATGCGGTTCGGCTCCTGCCGGAACGTCACCGGATCGGGCTTCAGCGAATGGATGACGTCCGGGAATTTGATGGCGTCGCGGATAAAGAAGACGGCCAGATTGTTGCCGACCAGATCCCAGTTCCCGTCTTCGGTATAGAATTTCACCGCGAAGCCGCGCGGGTCGCGGGCCACCTCCGACGAATCGCGTCCGCCGATGACGGTGGAGAAGCGGATGGCCAGCGGGGTCTTCTTGCCGGCCTGCTGGAACAGCTTGGCGCGGGTGTATTTGGACGCCGGTTCGTCGCCGATCTTGCCGGTCACTTCAAGCTCGCCGTAGCAGACGAAGCCGCGGGCGTGGACCACACGCTCCGGAATGCGCTCGCGGTCGAAGTGGGTGATCTTTTCCAGGAACTGATAGTTCTCCAGCGTCGCCGGGCCGCGGCTTCCCACGGTGCGCTGGGATTGGTTGTTGGTGATCGGGTGGCCCTGACGGTTCGTCAGAGTCTTCGATTGGTCAGCCATCGCATTCTCCCCTGAACAGCAAGCCGTTCCGGCACGCCTTCATGGACGTCCGGTCCATCGTCAACGCCCCCGAATTTGGAAGCGTTCCAATCTAAACCGCCGTCCGGCGGCCGCCTGTCCGTCAGGGAGATGCCCAAACGGAAAAGGGCGGCCCCGAGGGACCGCCCTTTCCGCAAACGTACCGAGAGACGCGGGCTATCAGAAGCCCATGCCGCCCATGTCGTCCATGCCACCCGGCATGCCGCCCGGAGCAGCCTTCTTCTCCGGCTTCTCGGCGATCATCGCCTCGGTGGTGATCAGCAGGCCGGCGATCGAGGCCGCGTCCTGCAGGGCGGTGCGAACCACCTTCACCGGGTCGATGATGCCGGCCTTCACCAGATCGGTGAACTCGCCCTTCTGGGCGTCGTAGCCGAAGTTGGCGTCGTTCTGGTCCAGCAGCTTGCCGACCACGATCGAACCGTCGGTGCCCGCGTTGTAGGCGATCTGACGGACCGGGGCCTGCAGGGCGCGGCGGATGATCTCGATGCCGACGCGCTGCTCGTCGTTGATCGGCTTCAGGGCGTCGAGCGCCTTGGTGGCGTACAGCAGGGCGGTGCCGCCGCCGGCCACGATGCCCTCTTCCACCGCGGCGCGGGTGGCGTGCATCGCGTCGTCAACGCGGTCCTTGCGCTCCTTCACCTCGACCTCGGTGGCGCCGCCGACGCGGATGACGGCCACGCCGCCGGCCAGCTTCGCCAGACGCTCCTGCAGCTTCTCGCGGTCGTAGTCCGAGGTGGTCTCCTCGATCTGCGCCTTGATCTGGCCGATGCGGGCCTGGATGTCCTCGGCCGAGCCGGCGCCGTCGACGATGGTGGTGTTCTCCTTGGAGATCACGACCTTCTTGGCGGTGCCCAGCATGTCGATGGTGACGTTCTCGAGCTTGATGCCGAGATCCTCGGAGATGACCTGGCCGCCGGTCAGGATGGCCATGTCCTCCAGCATCGCCTTGCGGCGGTCACCGAAGCCCGGGGCCTTCACGGCGGCGACCTTCAGGCCGCCACGCAGCTTGTTCACGACCAGGGTCGCGAGCGCCTCGCCCTCGACGTCCTCGGCGATGATCAGCAGCGGACGCGAGGACTGCACGACGGCCTCCAGGACCGGCAGCAGGGCCTGCAGACCCGACAGCTTCTTCTCGTGCAGCAGGATGAACGGGCTCTCGAGGTCCGCGATCATCTTGTCGGCGTTGGTGATGAAGTACGGCGACAGGTAGCCGCGGTCGAACTGCATGCCCTCGACGACGTCCAGCTCGGTCTCCAGGCTCTTGGCCTCTTCCACCGTGATGACGCCCTCGTTGCCGACCTTCTCCATCGCCTGGGCGATCATCTTGCCGATCTCGGCTTCGCCGTTGGCGGAGATGGTGCCGACCTGGGCGATCTCGTCGTTGGTCGTGACCTTCTTGGCGCGGCCGCGGATGTCGTTCACGACGGTCTCGACGGCGAGGTCGATGCCGCGCTTCAGGTCCATCGGGTTCATGCCGGCGGCCACCGACTTCACGCCCTCGCGGACGATGGCCTGGGCCAGAACGGTCGCCGTGGTGGTGCCGTCGCCGGCCAGGTCGTTCGTCTTCGACGCGACCTCGCGCACCATCTGGGCGCCCATGTTCTCGAACTTGTCCGACAGCTCGATTTCCTTGGCGACCGAGACGCCGTCCTTGGTGATGCGCGGAGCGCCGAAGGACTTCTCGATCACGACGTTGCGGCCCTTCGGACCCAGCGTCACCTTCACGGCGTCGGCCAGAATGTCCACACCGCGCAGCATCTTCTCGCGCGCGGTAGCGCCGAACTTAACTTCCTTGGCAGCCATTGCTCACTTATCCTTGAATTTCGGGGGGTTGGATCGCTCAGCGCGGGCGGAGGCTCAGGCCTCGATGACGCCCATGATGTCGGATTCCTTCATGATGAGGAAATCCTCGCCCTCGATCTTCACCTCGGTGCCCGACCACTTGCCGAACAGGATGCGGTCGCCGGCCTTCACGTCGAGCGCAACGACCTTGCCGCTCTCGTCACGGGCGCCCGGACCCACCGCGATGACCTGGCCCTCCTGGGGCTTTTCCTTCGCGGTGTCGGGGATGATGATCCCGCCCTTGGTCTTGGTGTCGGACTCCAGACGCTTGACGACGACGCGGTCGTGCAGCGGACGGAACTTCATGGGGATGCCTCCAGGATCAAGGCTTATTGAAAGGATTGGCGCCGGGCTCGGGGCTGTTAGCACTCTCCCCCGGCGAGTGCCAGACAGCTAATCGAGTGGCCGTTTCGATTCAAGAGGGTCGTTGGGGCAATCCGTGCGATTCCTGGGCAATTTCTGGCAGCAGCCGGCCCATCTTGCTGCTAACACATTGAAACAGAACAAAAATTTTTGTTGCCCGCCGCGCCTGCGAACGGCACACTTTCAAGACGGGGTCACACGTTCCGAGCAGAAGGACGCTACCGGTTCCACCAGCATGGAGGCAGCGCATGGCCAGTCTGGGACTTCAGCTTCGCGATTACCGCCTGACCACGGCGGAGATTCTGTACCACATGCCGGACCACCCGCACCTGTTGCAGAGCTATCTCTGGCAGGAATTGGACATAGCCCCCGGCTATCCGGTGCTGCGCCGGTTCCTGGATTTCTGGCAGGCCAACCTGGACGGCAAGCTGCATTCGGTCAAGCTGGCGACCAACCGCCTGATCACCCCGGGGGAGGCCCGCGCGGTGGCAGCGGAGTTTCGCTGGAACTGACTCCCGGCACCCCTCTCCTTAAACGGGTGAACGTGAAAAAATAAACCATTTCTAGAAGGTTATTGCTTCAGATAGCTTCCTCAAAGCACGAGCCGTTCGTGCCGATGCACGCACATGGAAAGCTTGGGGGAACAACGATCATGACGACGCCGGTTTGCCAGGAAGCGGTCAATCTTGTGAAGCATTTCGAGGGTCTGTACCTGAAGGCCTATCTGTGCCCGGCGGGGGTGCCGACCATCGGCTACGGCCACACCGCCGGGGTCCAGATGGGGCAGACCATCACTTCCGCGCAGGCCGACGATTTCCTGACGTCGGACCTGACCTCGGCCGCGGCGCAGGTTGACAAGCTGGTCACCGTCCCGCTGAACCCGCAGCAGCGCGGCGCGCTGGCCTCCTTCGTGTTCAACCTGGGGGCCGGCAGCCTGCAGTCCTCGACCCTGCTGCGCCTGCTGAACCAGGGCGACTATGACGGGGCCGCCGGCCAGTTCGGCCGCTGGGTCTACGCCACGGTCAACGGCGTGAAGACGCAGCTTCCCGGTCTGGTGAAGCGCCGCGCCGCCGAGGCCGACCTGTTCGAAGGCTCCACGGAGCCGCTGCCGCAGGCCGAAGTCAGCACCGCGACCGGCGCGTGATCGGACCGACGGGGGCGGCCCACCGCCCCCGTCACCTTTTCCGCTGGCCGGTCAGCCGAAGCCCGCGGTCGATCCACTGGGCGGTCAGCTTCTCCTGAAGGGCATTCTGGCGAAGCCGCTGGTTCAGATTGCCGAAATCCACGCGGTCCAGGCTCTGGTCCTGGTTGAAGCAGGAAAAGACCACCGTTTCCTGTCCGGTCGCCGGGTCGGTGTGCCGTTGCAGGCACTGGGCGCAGATTTCCTTCATCATGCATTGCATGGGGGAGTTGATGGAGCCGATGGCCGCGTGGCCCGGCTTCAGCCAGGGCTTCAGCACGCCGTGCCGCGCCGCCCCCACCGCCGCCATCATCCGGTCGGAGCCGATGGCGACGATCCGGTCCACCGTCTCCAGTGGAATGTCCACCGGCCCCAGCTCGCCCGCCGCGTAGGCGCGCATGGCTTCCACGATGTTGCCGACGAAACTCAGGTCGCCGGGGCGCGAGGGGGCGAAGCCCGGCGCCTCGTCGCAGCACCAGACGACGCGGTCGGCGGCGGCCTCGATCTGTTCGATCTTGTAACGATCCTCCATCCGCTTGTAGCCGGCGAAATAGACGACCCGGCAGCCGCGCGCCCGGCAGGCCTGCCCGATGGAGAAGAGCACCGCGTTGCCCAGCCCGCCGCCGACCAGCGCCACCGTCTCCCCCTCCGGGATCTCCGTCGGGGCGCCGGTCGGCCCCATCACCACCACCGGATCGCCCGGCTTCAGCAGGGCACAGAGGTCGGACGAGCCGCCCATCTCCAGAACGATCAGGGAGAGCAGCCCGGCCTCCTTGTCCACCCAGGCTCCGGTCAGGGCCAACCCCTCCATCGCCAGCGTGGTCCGGCCGATCCGTTGCGCCAGCGTTTCGAAATTCTGGAGCCGGTAGAACTGTCCGGGTTCGAAACGGCGCGCCGCGGCGGGCGCCTTCACCACCACCTCCACGATGGTCGGGGTCAGGCGGGTGACGCCGTGCACCAGCGGGCGCAGTTCGGCGTTCAGGCGCTGAACCAGAGCCTCCGGCGTCACGGCGGTGGGCGCCCGGCGGGCCAGCGCGCGGCTGACCACCGGATAGCCGCGCTTCGCCCCACCCATCGCCTTCACCACATTGCCGGCGAAGGACGGGTGCAGGTCGCCGAAGAAGCTGAGGAACCGCCCGTCCGGGCTGCTGGCCATCAGCACATGCGCCTGCGCCGGCTTGCTCAGCCGTTCCGGGGTCACCGGATTGCCGTCCTCGCCGATGGCGCGGAAGAAGCGCCCGTCCAGTTCGATCCACTCCGGTTCCTCGCGGGCCAGGACGGTGTTGGGCTGGGTGCCGGCGGCGACCAGGATGGTGCGGGCGGGGAGGCGCGCGTCCACCGCGGCGGGGGCCACCACCCCGTCCGGCCCGACCGGGCTGATCGCCAGACGGATCGCCTGCGCGGCCCCCGTCCCGTCGATCTCCACCCCGCGCGGGGCGGCGCATTCCAGGAAGCGGATGCCTTCGGCCAGCCCATGCGCCACCTCCTCGTGGTTCAGCGTGTAGCTGGGGCTGTCGATCAGCCGGCGGCGGTAGGCGATGGTCGAGCCGCCCCAGGATTGCAGCAGGGCCGTGACGCGGGGCTCCCGCCCCTCCTCCCCGGCCTGAAGACGCTCCGCCCGGATGGCGCGGGCGTGGCCCAGGAACTCGTCGGCGAGCGCGGCCTCGTCGGGCGTCCAGCGGGCGCGCACCGCCGCCTCCCCCCGCTCCGCCGCCAGGATCTCGTAGCGGGACAGGAACTTCTCGACCTGGACGGGGTAGTAGGCCAGCGCCTCGGTCGCCGTGTCGATGGCGGTCAGGCCACCGCCGATCACCACGATGGGCAGCCGGACCTGGAGGTTGGCGATGCTGTCCGCCTTGGCCGCCCCGGTCAGTTGCAGCCCCATCAGGAAGTCCGACGCCTGCCGCACCCCGCGGGCCAGCCCGTTCGCCATCGGCACGACGGTCGGCTTGCCCGCACCCATGCACAGGGCGATGTGGTCGAAGCCGAGGCCCAGCGCCCCGTCGATGGTCAGCGTGCCGCCGAACCGCACCCCGCCGATGATCGTCATGCGCGACCGGCGTTCCAGCAGCAGCCGGATCACCTTCAGGAAATTCTTGTTCCAGCGCACGGTGATGCCGTACTCGGCCACCCCGCCGAAGCCGGCCATGACCCGCTCGTCCAGCCGGTCGTAAAGGTCCCGCACGTTCCGGATGGGCCGGAAGGGAACCCGCGTGCCGCTGGGCAGGACGCCGGAGAGGTCGGCGGGCAGCGGCTCGATCTTCAGCCCGTCGATGCCGACCACCGTGTGGCCGTCGTTCATCAGATGGTGCGCCAGGGTGAAGCCCGCCGGTCCCAGCCCGGCCACCAGCACCTTGCAGCCGCTGTCCGGGCGCATCAGCGGGCGGCGCAGGTCCAGCGGATTCCAGCGCGTCAGAAGGCTGTAGATCTCGAAGCCCCAGGGCAGTTCCAGCACGTCCTTCAACGTGCGGGTTTCCGCCTGCGGGATGTCCACCGGCTCCTGCTTCTGATAGATGCAGGCCTTCATGCAGTCGTTGCAGATGCGGTGGCCGGTGGCCGCGCACATGGGGTTGTCCACCACCACCACGGCCAGCGCCCCGACGGGCACGCCCTCGGCCTTCAGCGCGTGCATCTCGGAAATCTTCTCGTCCAAGGGGCAGCCGGCCAGCGTGACGCCGAAGGCGCTCTTCTGGAACGCGCCCGTCTTGCGGTCGCGCAGGCCCTTGGAGCAACTGTCCTTGCCCTGGTTGTGGCACCAGATGCAGTAGTTGGCCTCGTCCAGCGCCCCGGCCAGATCGGTGCCGGGGTCGGTCAGGTGGAATCCCTGCCGCTCGCGGCACGCCCCGCCAGGCAAGCGCATCTCGGGCAGGCGCATCATGGTGACGCCGTGCAGTTCCACCGTCTCCACGGAGACGAGACGCTCCGGGTCGGTCCGGTGCGGCACCTGGAACAGCACGCCGCCGCCGTGCCGGGCGCGCCCGGCCTCGCTGAAGACGGCCCAGGCGGCGTATCGGGCGGCGCTGTCCAACTGGTCGGCGTGGGCGGCCTCGTCCTCCATCCAGGCCAGCACCTGCCGGGCGAAGCCGGCCTCGGTCAGCGGGCCGCCCAGCCAGTCCTCCAGCCGCGCGGCGAGTTCCGCCCCGTCGAGCGAAGCGGCCTCCTCCGGCTTCACCGCCTTGGCGGCGCGGCGCTGAACGAACAGGCGCTTGGCGGTGTAGAGCGGCGCCAGCTCCGTATGGCGGGCGCGCAGCCCATCCAGAGCGACGCGGATGCCGAACAGCTCGCCGATGAAATCTTCCAGGTGGGGGGCAAGCGCGATCAGAAGGTCGCTTTCGGCCTTGGCCTCCAGCCGGTCGGGCTGGGCGCGCGCGGACAGCAGCCGGTTGGCGAGCGGGAGGTCCGTGTCGGACAGCCGGGCCAGAAAGACGCGGTCGAGCCGGGCCAGCCCGTCCTCCGCATAAAGCTCGTGGAACGCCAGACCGAAGCCGAGGGTGAGGTCCGCCATCGCCGCCCCGCATCCGAAACCGTTGGTTAGACTGATCTTTGTAACACCCGCAACCCGGCGCCTTCACCCGAAACCCGCCATCGCCGCGGCGGGGTAACCCGTGTCCGTTTGACGCAGCCGGCGCCGCACCCCACATGAGCCGGAGGTCCCTATCCCCCCGGAACTTTTCCGCATCATCCGGAGCCGCCCGTCCGTGACCGACATCACCGCCCCCGTCCTCGCCGGGAAAGACGTCCGCTCGCCCGCCTCCACCCGCCCCATCGCCTATTGGCTTCTGGTCTGCTGCGCCATGGTCTTCGCCATGGCGGTGATCGGCGCCATCACGCGCCTGACCGAGTCCGGCCTGTCGATGGTGGAGTGGAGGCCGCTGATCGGCATCCTGCCGCCCCTGTCGGAGGCGGAGTGGAACCGCGTGTTCGGCCTGTATCAGGCGACGCCGGAATATCGCGTCTACAACTCCGCCATGGATCTGGCGGCCTTCAAGCAAATCTTCTGGTGGGAATGGTTCCACCGGCTGTGGGGTCAGTTGATCGGGTTCGTCTTCCTGATCCCCTTCCTGCGCTTCTGGATCAACGGCCGCATCCCCGCCGACCTGTGGCCGAAGCTGGCCGGGCTGTTCCTTCTGGGCGGGCTTCAGGGGGGGATCGGCTGGTACATGGTCAAGAGCGGGCTGGTCGACCGGCCCGAGGTCAGCCATTACCGGCTGGCGCTGCATCTCGGAACGGCGATCCTGATCTACGGGCTTCTGCTGCGCACGGCGCTGGGGCTGCTCGACCCGCTGCCGCTGGCGGGCTGGGCGACAGAGTCCGGCCGGCTGCGCCGGCACGCGCGCTGGGCCTTGGGGCTGACCGGGGTCACCATCGTCTGGGGCGCCTTCGTCGCCGGAACGGACGCCGGGCTTGCCTACAACACCTTCCCGCTGATGGCCGGCCACATCGTCCCGCCGGAGGTCGCCAACCTGACGCCCTGGTGGATCAACCTCGTCGAGAACACCGCGGCCATCCAGTTGATGCACCGGGCGCTGGCCCTGCTGACCGGCGTGGCGGTGCTGTGGCTGGCCCTGCGGGTGTGGCTGGCCCGCCTGCCGGGCCGCGCCGGGCGGGTGGCTCTGCTGACCGCGGCGATGGTGCTGGCGCAGATCGGGCTGGGCATCGCCACGCTGCTGAGCTTCGTGTGGATTCCCCTGGCCGCCGCCCATCAGGCGGGCGCGATCCTGCTGGTGACTGGACTGGTCTGGCTGCTGCACGAACTGCGCCCGGTGGGCGCTCCGAAGCGCTGACCATGGAAACATCCCCCGCCACGCCGTAAGGCGGCGGGCGGGGGATGTGCCTCAATCATGCTTGCGGATGAAGTCCCGCACCGCCGGCATGATGCTTTCGCGCCAGCGCCGCCCGTTGAAGATGCCGTAATGGCCGACGCCCTTCTGGAAATGGCGGGCGCGCATGCCGTCGGGCAGCGAGGCGCAGAGGCGGTGCGCCGATTCGGTCTGGCCGGGGGCGGAGATGTCGTCCAACTCGCCCTCCACCGTCATCAGGGCGGTCCTGCGGATCGCCGCCGGCTCCACCCGGCGCCCGCGCGACTCCATGGTGCCGTTGGCGAGCGCGTGCTTCTGGAACACCGTTTCGATGGTCTGCAGGTAGAATTCCGCCGACAGGTCCATGACCGACAGATACTCGTCGTAGAAGCGGCGGTGCTGCTCCGCGGAATCGCCGTCGCCGCGGACGAGGTGGCGGAATAGGCCCAGATGCTCGCCGATGTGGCGGTCCAGATTCATCGACATGAAGCCGGAAAGCTGGATGAAGCCCGGATAGACCTGACGGAAGCCGCCCGGATAATAGGCGGGAACCGTCGTGACGACGTTGCGCTCGAACCAGGACAGCGGGCGGGTCGCGGCCAGCTTCACCGGGACGGTCGGGTTCGCCATCGGGTCGATGGGGCCGCCCATCAGCGTCATGGAGCGCGGCTGCACCGTCTCGTCTCCCGCCGCCATCAGCGACACCGCAGCCAGCACCGGCACCGCCGGCTGGCACACCGCGATGACGTGGGTCTGCGGCCCCAGGAAACGGATCAGTTCCGTCACCGTGTCGATGTAGTCGTCCAGGTCGAACCGCCCACGCGCCAGCGGCACCAGCCGGGCGTCGATCCAATCGGTGATGAAGACGTCGTGGTCGGCCAGCAGCGCCGCCACCGTGCCGCGCAACAGCGTCGCATGGTGCCCCGACATCGGAGCGACCAGCAGGACGCGGGGCTGCGCCGGCGTGCCTTCCGGCTTGGCGAAGTGAAGCAGGTTGCAGAAGGGCTTGCGGTGGGCGATGCGCTCGGTCACCGCCACCGTCTCGCCGTTCACCACCGTGGTCTTCAGGCCGAACTCCGGCTTGGGGAAGCGGCGGGTGGTGCGCTCCACCAGTTCCGCGCTGGCGGCCATGGCGCGGCCGACGCGCGTGTAGGAAACCGGGCTGAAGGGATTCTGGAAGGTGTGCTGCGTGGCCTCCGCCAGCAGGCGCATCGGGCGCAGGGCGGCGTGCTGCAGATCGTAGAGATGGTAGAGCAACAGGTCCTCGCTTCGGCGGTTGATCCCACGCCCGGTCGGCTGGGTGCTGTCGTTGGTCAGACATCATTGGTCGTATGACCAACCAACAGATTGGCCAGTCCTTATCCGAAAGGTCAATAGCCGACACCCTTTCTCGGGCAAAAAAACTTGCAGAGGAAACAGTCAGCGACACGAAACAGACCGCGCAACGCTGCACTGCAAAGGAGGCAAGGCGGGAGGAGCAAGCCCAAAGAAAAAGGCGCGCCCGCGGAACCGCGCACGCGCCTTGCAGCGAACAGGAACCCGGCATACCCGAGCGGGAAAATCGGTTATGGCACCGCCACGGTGGCGCGCACCGGCAGATGGTCGGACGCACGGCGGGTCAGCACCGTGCGAACCACCTCGTAGGACGGGATGGTCAGCCCGTTGTTCACATAGATGCGGTCGAGCCGCAGCGTGGGCATCCGCGCGTGGAAGCTGCGCGGGCTGGCCCAGTCGGGAAAGGCCTCCGCCAGCTTGCGCAGCCGGGGGGAGTTCGGCGCCCATTCGTTGAGGTCGCCCATGAACAGGGTCGGCAGGGCCGGCTGCTCCTCCAGCAAATCCACGATGGCGCCCACCTGCCGCGCGCGCTCCCACGGGTCGAGGCCGAGATGGGCGACGATGATGCGCACCGGGCGCCCCTCCACCTCGACGATCACGTCGATGCCGCCGCGCGGCTCCCGCCGCCCGACGCTGAGGTCGATGGGCACGCATTTCAGGACCGGCAGCCGGGTCAGAATGGCGTTGCCGTAATGGGCGTGGGCGTTGTGCTTGGTCGGGCCGGCGTGGGCCTTCAGGCCGGTCGCCCGCTCCAGGAAGGCGAACTGGTCCAGGCCGGATTCGCCACGGTGGTGCCAGCCGACCTCTTGAAGGCCGACCAGATCGACGTCCAATTCCTTGATGACCTCGGCGATGCGGTCCGGCGCGAAGCGCGCGTCCAGCCCGACGCAACTGTGGATGTTCCAGGTCGCCACGCGCAGCGGCGCCATGCCGTCCGGAACCGTTCCGCTGCGGCCGTCCACGCGGCGTTTCGGGCGTCGGGCACGGGCGGCGCGCAGCGCGGAGGCGATCCGCTCCACACGCTCTCGGCTGAATCGGATCACCGCTGCTGGTCTCCCTTCGCTGTCTCTCCGCCGGCCGGCCGTCCCGCCCCCAGAGCCCGCACCAGCCGATTGCCGGCCCAGCCGAGCCCCAGCGCCGTCACCGCCGCCAGACCCAGAAGAACCATGTCGGTGGGCGTCGGTTCCGTCAACACACGCTCAAGCTGGTGCCCGAGCAGGTTGAAGACAAGGATTCCCGGCGCCGTTCCCAGCACCGTCCCGAACAGATAGTCGAGAAAACGGATGCGGGAAGCCCCCGCGACAAGGTTCACCACGGTGAAGGGCGCCACCGGCACCACCCGAAGCGCCGCCATGGCCAGCACGCCTCTCCGGCCCAACGCCTCGCTGGCCCGCCGCACCACCGCCCCGCCGTACCGCTCGATCGGGCGCTGGCCGGCGAGACGGCCCACCCAGAACAGCGCCGCGGCGGAGGCCAGAACGCCGGCCAGCGCGGTCGGGAAGCCCATCCACGGGCCCAGCGCGATGGCCGTCGCCGCGATCAGCAGCAGCACCGGAAACAGCACGAAGCCCCCCGCCACGTAGAGCAGGATCAGCCAGAGCGGCCCGAACGCCGACTCGCGCAGCCGCCCGAAGGCGTCCAGAACGGCGTCCAGCGTCGCCCAGTCGCGCAGCGGCGTGTGGTTCCACAGACCCCAGACCCCGCCGGCCACCGCCAGGATGACCGCCAGCGCCAGCCAATGGTGCCGCCGCGGGATGCGCGACGGCAGGACCCGCCGCACGATGTCCGCCGCGCCGACCGGGCGTTCGGGGTCGAAGACCTTGGCGTCGGCGACGGCGACGGCCAGCAGACCGGGGTCGGCGTCCTCCAGCGGCTCCAGCGTCCGCCCGTTGGGACGGCGCAACGCCTCCACCGTGCGGACGAGCGAGCCGGAGCGGCGCAGTTCCGCCGCCACGCTTTCCGGCGCCACCCCCAGATGCTCCGCGATCAGGTCGTCGCGCACTCCGGCGATGGCGTGGCGGGCCTCGCGCCCCTCCGCACGCCCGTGGGGAGCCTCAAACGCCAGGTCGCATTCGGTGTCCAGCCCCATCGACCGGTTGTTCAGGTTGGCCGAGCCGATGCGCAGAAGCCGGTCGTCCACCACCATCACCTTGGCGTGGATGGTGATGCCGATGTCGCCGGTTCTGGCGATGTAGAAGTGGAACCGCCCGTTCCGGTCGGCCTCCCGCAGCTCCTTCACCAGACGGGCCCGGGCGCCGAGCATCACGGTGTTCTCCAGCCAGCTCGACGTGCGGGCGGAGTTGACGATGACCACCTCCGGCCCCTCCGGCTCGGCCAGCCGCGCCTTCAGCGCCTCGGCCACGGCGGTGGAGGCGAAATACTGGCTTTCCATGTAGATGAAACGCTCGGCCGAGGCGATGGCGGCGACGTAGAGCGCCTCGACCTCGCGCACCTCGTCGCGCCCGTTGTAGGCGGGCTCGGTGCGGGCGATGCCGACGGGCATGCCCTTCAGCAGCGGGGCGAGCTGGGGCGGCCAGGGGTCGGGGCTGTCCGGCCCAGCCCGGCGCGCCTTCCGCAGCCGATGCCGGGGACCCAAACCGCCGCCGGGAATGTCCATGGCCGGCGGGGACAGGGTGCAGCCGGTGGCGCGGCGCCAGCGTTCCCGGAACAGGTCGCCCAGCGCGCGGGCGGCGTCGCCGTCCACCGCCATCATCACGTCGTGGAACGGCTCGTAGGGGGTGCCGTCCGGCTGGCGGCGCAGCGGCTCGTCGGGGCGGTGGGCGCGCGTGTCCCAGCGGTTGGCGGTGATGTCCAGCCCGCCGCAGAAGGCTAGGCGGTCGTCGATCACCAGCATCTTCTGATGGTGGCAGGCCCCCGCGGGGTGGTCGCCGTCCAGCCGGTACTGGAGCCGCGAATGGCTGAGCCAGCTCCGCAGGAACAGCGGCTGCGACCAGCGGGCCAGATCGAACAGTTCCGCATAGTCCCACTTCAGCACATGGATGGTCAGGTCCGGGCGGGTCGCGGCCAGCCAGTTCAGCAGGTTGCCCAGCTTGTCCGGGCGGCGCGGGCGGCGCATCTGCGGGGTCAGCCGGATGCGGGCGTCGAAGTCCCAGGCGGTCAGGTAGATGCTGCGCCGCGCCTGCCGCATCGCCGCCTTGGCGAGCGCGAAGTAGTCCTCCGCGTCGACGATGACGCCGACCCGCTCCGCCCGCTCCACCCGCCAGCAGGTGCGGCCCGGCACCAGAAGCGGTTCCGCCGCCACGTGTGGCGCCGGGTGGGGCGCGGGATGCAGCGGGACGGGGACGGGGACCGGAATTCCTGCGGGGATCGACATCGGACTTCACATAGGGGGCTTCACATACGGGGGCTTCACATATGATGCGTCTCCGGCGGGCTGCGACCGGCCAGGAAGGCGAATGCCGGAACAACACCGCAGCCGCCCTTCCCTCCCCGCCATCCGCCGTGAGGCGAAATTCCGTTGCCCGACCGGCCGGGACCTGGGTACCGTCAGGATCACTCCATTCGTATCCCCCATCGTCCTCGTGCCCCGCTTGTCCGTCGTCTCCCCGATCCCGTACCAAGGCTGCCGATGCTGAGTCTCGTCCTGCGCCGGGTCGCCGCCGCGGTGCCGGCCCTGCTGGGCCTCGCGCTGGCCGCCGCCGCCGTGGCCACGCTGACGGGAAACGGCTGGACGTCGGCGCTGGGAACCGCGCTGGCCGCCTTGCCCGCGACGCTGGCGCTGGTCCTGCCGGCGCTGGCTCTCGGGACCGGGCTGGGCGCCCTGCTCGGCACTTTGCCGGGCGCGGGGGGAGGCATCGGCGCCGCTTTGGGCGGGGCGGGCCCGGCCATTCCCGCCTTCCTTCTGGCCGCCGTCCTTGCCGCCACCGCGACGGCGGCGCCCGTCCTGCCGGGCCTCGCCGCCCTTGCCCTGCCCGCCGCGGCCCAGGCCGCGACGCTCGCCGGCCGGGCGCGGGCCGGGGCGGAGGACACGGTTCTGCTCGCGGCGCGGGGGCGCGGGCTGAACGGCCCCGTCCTGCTGTGGCGGTACGCGCTGCCGCTGGGCCTGTCCGCGGCGGCGGGCGGCCTGCGCAGCGCCACGGCGGGAACGGTGACCGGCGCCGTGGCGGTGGAAAGCCTGTTCGACCGGACCGGCGCCGGGCGCCTGTTCGTGGAGGCGGCGCGGGCCGGGGACGCCGGCATGGCCGCCGCCGCGCTCGCCGGACTGTTCGGCCTCGCCGTGCTGCTGAACGCCCTGGGCGGCGCGCTGCGCGGCTGGATCGACCCGCGCGCCCGGATGGCCTGATGCGCGACCCCGCCGGCCCCGAACCCCGCACCGCCCCCCGCACCGACCCTCATTGGCGCGACGGCCCCTGGCAGAAGGCCGGGCACCGGCTGACCGCGCACCGGCCCGCGGCGGTGGGGCTGACCCTTCTCGCCGCGCTGATGCTGGCGGTTCCGGCGGGCCTCGTCGCCGGGACCGGCCCGGTCGGGGCGGCGCTGGCCGCCGGGCATCAGAGCCTGTCCTTCGCCCTGCTCGCCGGACTGATCGGGGCGGCGCTCGGCCTGTCCTGGGCCGCCGCCGCCGTGGCTCTGGGCGAGCGGGCGGAGCGGCTGATGATGGCGCCCGCCGCCGCGCTGACCGGCCTTCCCCTGGCGCTGGCCCTGCCGCTGGCCGGCGGACTGCTGGGGCCGGAGCGCGGGCTGGCGCCGATGGCCGCGGTGAGCGCGCTGATCGCCGCCCCGGCGGTGGCCGTCCTGGCGCGGGAGGAGCTGCGCGTCCTGCTGCGCCGCGAGTTCCTGACCGCCGCCCAGGCCGCCGGGCTGCCCGCCGGGCGCCGGCTGCGCCGCCACATCCTGCCCAACGCGGTGATGCCCCTGGCCGCCGCGGCCTGGACCGCCCTTCCCCGCGCCCTGATGGCGGAAAGCTTCGCCAGCCTGCTCGGCCTCGGCCTGCCGGAGGGGGTGACGGGCTGGGGCACCGCCATCGGCGCGGCGGCGCGGGCGGGCGACGGTGCGGCGCTGGCCGGCCCGGCCCTGCTGCTGGCGCTGGCCCTGTGGGCGCTGCACGCCGTGGGCGACGGGATGCGGCTGGCCTTCACCAGCGGGGGGCACCGGTGACCGGACCGGACGTGACCGAACCAGACGACCGCACACCGCTGCGGGTGGAGGGGCTGTCGCTTCTGACCGGCCGCGACCTCCTGCTCGACCGGCTGAGCTTCGCCGTCGAGGCCGGGGAGGTGCTGGCCCTGTCCGGCGCCGCCGGGACGGGCAAGACGCTGCTGCTGCGCGCCCTGTCCGGTCTGGCCCCGAGGGGCGTCGATGCGCTGGGCGATGTCCACATCCGGGGACGGCGCATCCTGGTGACCCAGGACGGCGCGCTGGCCCCGCACCGGACCCTGGGCGCCCAGTTCGCGGAGCTGCTCGCCCTGCATCGGGGGCTGGACGAGCGGGCCGCCATGCGCTGCGCCGCCGAGGCCCTGGAGCGCTTCGAGGTGCCCGCCGCCGCGCGCCGGCTGGCGCTTCACCCGCATGAGCTGGGCGAGGCGATGCGCTGGCGCGCCGCGCTGGCTCTGGCCATGGCGGCGGAGCCGGCGGTGCTGCTGGCCGACGCCCCCGGTGCCGCGCTCGACCCCACCCAGCGCGTCCGCCTGCTGAGCGATCTCATCGCCTGGACGCGGGAGGCCGGGACGGCGCTTCTGCTGACCGGTCGCCCCGGGCCGGACCCCACCCGCTCCGGTCTGGCCGACCGCCGGCTGGTCCTCGACCGGGGGCGGCTGGAGAGTCCGGAAGAGGACCCCGCCCCGGCCCCCGCCCCGCCCTCCAAGGAACCGCCCCCCTCCGGCCCGCCGGTGCTGTCGGTGCGCGATCTGCGGGTCGCCTTCCCTTTGGGGCGGAGCTGGCGCGGCGAGGAACGCTGGCTGACCGTGGTGGACGGCCTGTCCATCGAATTGGCCGAGGGCGATTCGCTGGCCCTGCTGGGCGAAACGGGCAGCGGCAAGTCGGTGCTGGCCCGCGCGATCCTGCAACTGGTCCCGCCGGTGGGCGGGCAGGTGTCCTGGCTGGGGACGGACCTCGCCGCGGCGCCGCCGGAGGCGATGCGCCGGGCGCGGCGGGACCTGCAAATCCTCTTCCCCGATCCGCGGGCGGCCTTCGACCCGCTGATGACCATCGGCGCGCAGTTCGCCGAGTCGCTCGACTCGCTTCTGCCGGACACTCCCTCCGCCGACCGCGCCGCGCGGCTGGCCCGGGCGATGGAGGAGGCGCTGGAGGAGGTGGGGCTGCCCGACGCGGTTCTGGACCTCCATCCCGGTTCGCTCCGCCCGGCGGAGGCGGCGCGCGCCGGGCTGGCCCGCGCCCTGCTGACCGGACCGCGCCTGCTGGTCTGCGACGAGCCGGCGGCAACGCTCGACGGGGCGGAGCGGGCGGCGTTCCTGGACCTCCTGCAGGCGGTGCGCCGCCGCCGCCGGCTCGCCCTGCTCTACGCCACCCAGGACGCGGCGGAGGGGCTGCGGATCGGGCGGCGCGCGCTGGTTCTGCTGCTGGGCTGGATCGTGGAATCGGCGGACAGCGCGGTTCTGGCGTCCGGAGCGCGCCACCCCTACACGCGCGCCCTGATCGCCGCGTCCGGCCCGGCCCGGCCCGCGCTGCACGGCGATCCGCCCTCCCCCCTGCGCCCGCCGACCGGCTGCGCCCTGCGGCTGCGCTGCCCGCTCGCCCATGACGGCTGCGCGCAGATCGCCCCGGCGCTCGACCCCGTCGCGCCGGGGCACCGTGTCGCCTGCCATGTTGGGAATGGCGGGGCCGAACCGTGACCCCGCCGGGGAAAGCGGCCCCGCGCCTTGGGCGTGACCGCAATTTCGTCCTAAAAAGGTCTGAAACTGCACGGGTTGGCAAGGGCACGGGCGCGGGATAACGTCCCCGGCCTTATCACCGCCCTTCATCGCCACATCGTCGAAACCACGGAATAGGACAGGGATGCTTCGCGCACGCACCCGGTGGCCGGTCCCCCGCATGGGCGCAATCGCCGCCCTTCTGCTGCTTCTCGCCGGATTCGCCCAGCCGTCGCTGGCCGCCGGCCCCGTGCCGGGCGCCGCCATGCCGGCCCCCGCCGCCGCTGCCGCTCCCGCGGAGCCCGCCGCTTCCCCCGATCCGACGCCCGAGCAGATGCAGGCGATGATCGTGACGCTGGAGGACCCGGCGGCCCGCGCCCGGCTGGTGGAGCAGTTGAAGGCGCTGGTCGCCGCCCAGAGGGGGCTGGAGCAGGCCAAGGCCGAGGAGGCGCCGGCGGCCAGCACCCTGCCGGAGACCATCGGGGCCAGCGCCCTGTCCTTCCTGGCGGAGCGCATGGACGTGCTGAGCCGCCAGCTCGTCCAGGTCGGCAACGTGTTCAAGGAGCTTCCGGGCGCCATCGACTGGGTGAACCGGCAGATGGAGGACCCCTCCGCCCGCGACCGCTGGGTGCAGATCGCCATCCAGTTGACGATGATCCTGACCGCCGGGCTGGTGGTGGAGCGCTTCGTCGGCTGGCTGCTCGCCCGGCCGCGCAACGCCCTGGCCGCCCGCCGGGGGGCCGCGACCGCGACGGTGCTGGTGCGGATTCCGCTGCTGCTGGGCCGCGCGCTGCTGGAGCTGGCGCCCATCGCCGCCTTCATCGTCGTCGGCTACGCCATCCTGTCGGTCAGCGAGCCGGGGCCGCGCGTCCGGCTGGTTGCGCTGGCCGTCATCAACGCGACCGTCATCCTGCAGATCCTGCTGGTCGCCGCCCGCATCCTGATCTCGCCCTTCGCGCCCGCCCTGCGGCTGGTGCGGATGGGCGACGCCAACGCGCTGCGCCTCTACCGCTGGGTCCGCCGGCTGGCCGCGGTCGGCGTCTACGGCTATTTCCTGGCGGAGGGCGCCTATGTGCTGGGCCTGCCGCTGGGCGCCTACGGCGCGCTTCTGAAGCTGCTGGGGCTGGCGCTGGCCGGCATGACGATCGCGCTGATCCTGCAGAACCGCCGGACGGTGGCCGACTGGATGCACGGCAACCCGCTGTCCGGAGACGGCGACCCGACGGCCACCACGGCCCGCGAATCGGAGGGTCAGGGCGCCGTCCTGCGCTCCGCCCGCCGCCGCTTCGCCGACGTCTGGCATGTGCTGGCCATCGTCTATGTGGTCGTCACCTTCGGTGTCTGGGTGCTGAACGTCTATGGCGGGTTCGAGTATCTGGCCCGCGCCACCGGCATCACCATCCTGGTTGCGGTGGCCGCCCGGCTGCTGGTCAACGGCATCAACCGCGGCCTGCGCCGCGGCCTGCGCATGGTGCCGGACAGCCAGGGCGCCCTGCCGCCGCTGAAGGACCGCGCGTCCCTCTACCTGCCCTTCCTGCACCGGCTGGTGAAGACGGTGATCTGGGTCGGGGCGGCGATGATGATCCTCTACGGCTGGGGCTTCGACACGCTGGCCTGGACCGACACCCGGCTGGGCCAGCGCATCCTGCGCAGCACGATCACCATCGGCCTGCTGCTGGCCGGCTCCGTCATCGCCTGGGAGGTGGTGAGCGCGATGATCGAGCGCTTCCTGGCCTCCACAGACCGCAACGGCACGCGGATCGAGCGCAGCGCCCGGGTGCGCACCCTGCTGCCGCTGCTGCGCAACGCCTTCCTGGTGGTTCTGGTGACCATGGTGTCGCTGATCACCCTGTCGGAGCTGGGCGTGAACATCGCGCCGCTGCTGGCCGGTGCCGGCGTGGTCGGTCTGGCCGTCGGCTTCGGGTCGCAGACGCTGGTCAAGGACATCATCACCGGCCTGTTCATCCTGTTCGAGGACAGCATCTCCATCGGCGACGTGGTGGATGTGGGCGGCGGCCATTCCGGCGTGGTGGAGGCCATCTCCATCCGCTCCATCCGGCTGCGCGACGGGTCGGGCGCCATCCACACGGTGCCCTTCAACTCGGTCAGCACCGTCAAGAACATGTCGAAGGACTTCTCCTACGCCCTGTTCGAGGTGCGGGTCGCCTATCGCGAGGACCCCGACCGCGTGATCGAGCTGCTGAAGGACATCGGCACCAGCCTGCAGGCCGACGCCCTGTTCGCGCCCGACATCATGGCGCCGCTGGAGGTGATGGGCCTGGACAAGTTCCAGCCCGATTCGACTCAGCTCATCACCGCGCGCTTCAAGACCCGCCCGACCAAGCAGTGGGGCGTGTCGCGCGAGTTCAACCGCCGCATGAAGAAGCGCTTCGAGGAGCTGGGGGTGGAGGTGCCGACCGGCTCCATGCAGCTCATCGTCGGCGGGCAGCATCCCGACCGCGCGCTGGCCGAGGCGCTGAGCCAGGGGTCGTGACGGAGGGCCGGGCGGCCGGGGGCGGTTACGCCTCCGGCCCGCCCCGCTCCAGGACCGCGACGAAGGCGTCGACCACCCGCGGGTCGAAGTGCCGGCCCGATTCGGCGCGGATCAGATCGACCACCGCCGCCGGCTCCCACGCCTCCTTGTAGGGGCGGCGGTGCAGCAGGGCGTCGTAGACGTCGGCCACCGCCACGATGCGGCCCGACAGCGGGATGGCGTCGCCCGCCAGCCCGTGGGGATAGCCGGAGCCGTCGAACTTCTCGTGGTGGCTCTCGGCGATCTCCGCCCCCATCGTCAGATAGCTGCGCCCGCCGACCGCGCCGGAGGCGTCGCGCAGGATGCGCCCGCCGATGGCCGCATGCTCGCGCATCTGGGCCATTTCCTCCGGGTCCAGCTTGCCGGGCTTGCGCAGGATCTGGTCGGGGATGGCGACCTTGCCGACGTCGTGCAGCATGCTGGCCAGCCCGATCAGCTCGCAGAACCCGTCGTCCGCTTCGCCGCCGCCGTCGCCGCGCGCCAGGAGTTCGCGCGCGATGGCCGTGGCCCAGCGCCCGATGCGCCGGACATGCTCCCCGGTGATCTCGTCCTTGTACTCGGCCAGTTTGCCCAGAGCGTGCACCGTGGCGAGCTGGGCGAGGCGGAGTTGTTCGTAGAGGGATACGTTGTCCAACCCCACCGACATCTTCGAGCAGAAGATCTCCACCAACCGCCGCTCGACGTCCGAAAGGCCGCCGTGCCCGCCGATGAACAAGGCGCTGGGGCCATGGGTGTGGGAACGGTGCGGCTGGAAGGGCATGACGCTGTGGTCGTCCCGGTGCAGGCTGCGGCGCCCGGCCAGGGCGGCGGCGATGTCGGCGCAGGCCGCGTCCGGCACCACGGCGCTGACCGGGCATCCGGTGGTGTCGGCGAAGTGGCCGGTTCCGCACAGAACCTCCGCCTCTCCGGCCGCCTCCCCGGCCGTCATGCCACCCCTGGCGCCTGTCGCCGGGCCGGGCGGGACGGCGCACAGGAAGGCGCCCGCCGTCCGCGGCAGCAGGGAGGCGATCCGCTGCACCACGCCGGCGGCGAAATGGTTCATGGAGCGCTGCTCGAACAGGGTGCCGGCGGCGTCCACGATCTTCTCCAGCCCCAACCGGTTCCGCTCGATCGCGTCGATGTGCTGGTAGGAGCGCAGGGCCGCCACCGTGGTGGTGAACAGCTTCTGGGCGGTCAGCTCGCTCTTGGCCTTGTAGTCGTTGATGTCGTAGCCGACGATCACCTGCCGTTCCGGCGCCTGCCCCGGCTGGCCGGTGCGCAGGATGATGCGGACCTGCCGGTTGCCCAGCTCCTCCCGGATGTGGTGGACCAGCCGCAGGCCGGCGTCGTCCGTCTCCATCACCACGTCCAGCAGAACGGCGGCGATGTCGGGATGGCCGTCCAGGATCGCCCGCGCCTCGCGCCCCGAATGGGCGGATAGGAAATGCAGGGGCCGCCCGTCGAAGGTGACGTCGTTCAGGACGACGCGGGTGATCGCGTGCACCTCCGGATCGTCGTCGACGATCAGCAGCTTCCAGGGCGGCGGCGCGCCGGATTGGGCGGACGACGGGTCGGGAGCGTCCTCGTCGGCGAACTCCAGATCGTCGCCGTCGTCCTGCCCTTCGATCAATTCCTTGCCCAATTCCTCGCCATGGATGTCCGGCATCGCCGTCGCTCCCCGCCCAGCCGCGCCAAGCTGCACGGCCACGATCCTGCTCTACTTTTTCAGCGTGAGCGGCGCTTTCTGTCAACCGTTCTGGTGTTTTCGATCCCCCGGCTGCAGGCGGAAGGTGGCTGCGGCGCTTTGTCCTTCCCCGTTCCGGCTACCGCCAAAGCGCCCGCCCCGGCGCGCGTGGAGGGGTTGCGGACCGCCCCGAACGGAGGATCAATCAGGGGAAGGCACGGGGCTGACGACAACACAAAAACGATGGGGGCAGGCCATGATACCGGACGCTTGGGACATCGAGCTGCGCGAAGGGGCCATCGCCGTGGCCCGCCACCTGATCGAGACGGGCTGCGTCCGGTACGACCCGGACCATCTGTGCCGCCACGGGTCGGGGCTGGTCAGCCCGGTCCATCTGGAGGGGCGGCGGCTGCTCTCCTACCCCGCGGTGCGCGCCGAGGTGCTGGATTTCGCCCTGCGGATGGTCGAGCAGGAGATCGGCCCCGGCGAACTGAACGCCATTGCCGCCGCCGAAGGAGCCGGCGTGCCCTGGGCCGCGCTGATCGCCGACCGGCTGGAGCTTCCCCTCGTCTTCGTGCGCAAGGAGGCGCCGGAGGGAGAGCAGGATTACAAGCACCGGATCGAAGGGCGGGTGGAGCCGGGCTGGCGCGTGCTTCTGGTCGAGCAGATCGCCGCGGACGGCCACCGCAAGGCCCGCTTCGCCCAGCCGTTGAAGGAGGCGGGCTGCGACGTGCGCGACCTGTTCGTCCTGTTCCAGTACGGGATCTTCGACGAGATCCAGGAGCATCTGGCCCCGCTGGGCATCACCATGCACGCGCTGGCGACATGGTGGGACGTGCTGGAGGTGGCGAACCGCGGCCATTACCTGGACGGTCAGGCCCAGGGCGAGATCCACGCCTTCCTGCACGATCCCAAGCGCTGGACCGCGGAGCATCAGGGCCGCCGCAAGAGCGAAAAGGCGGCCTGAGGCGGGGCGTTCCCCCTCTCCCACGCCAAGCGGGAGAGGGGAAAACCGTCACTCTCCGGCCACGCGGAGCCATTGCTGGCCGGCACGGGCGGCCTCGCCGCAGCGGGCGGCCAGGACGGCGGCGGCGTAGGGCACCGCCAGCAGAAGCTGAAGCCCGGCCCAGGACAGCGCCTCCCAGTTCGGGCTGGTCCACACCACCTCGTGCAGGGCCTCCCTGATGGGAAGCTGCCCGTAGATCAGCGACTCGAGAGGCACCACGCCCTCCGCCAGAACGGTCAGCGCCGCGCCCAGCACCAGAAGAACGGCCAGCGCCGACTCCAGCGGCAGGCGGCGGACGGCGCCGCACAGGCCGTTTGCCGGGATGTCAGCCACCGGGACGGCGGGGCGGAACAGCCCGCCGATGCCCCAGGCGGCCAGCGCCCCCGCGCCCTCCGGACGCCGCGCGGCGCGCATGGCGCCCAGCGCCAGCAGGCCCAGCGCCGGCAGGGCGAAATACCCGTTGGGGAAGTCGCGGTAGCGCCCGTCGAAGACGATCAGGACGCTCCAGACGATCGCCAGAAGGGCGAGAACCACGGCGGACACGGTGCCCACCGTCTCCAGCCGCGACAGCGCCGGGCGGGCGCGCAGCGGGGCCAGCGGTTCCAGCGCCAGACCGCCGCTGCCCAGCGCCCGGCGGGCCGCCAGCAGAACGGTCCCCGACAGGACGGCGGTCGCGGCCAGCATGACGACGGACAGCGCCACGTCCTGCGGGTAGTGCTTGCCGTGCAGCGCGCCCCAGACGGCGTGGACGTAGAGGGTGGACAAGGCCTGCGTGAGGAAGGCCAGGGACGCGAAGGCCCCGGCGGTCAGCGGACGGCCCCGCAGGGTCAGCCCAATGACCAGCACCAGTGCGAGGCCGGAGGAGACGCCGAACAGCACCGGCCACCGCCGGTTTTCGACCACCGGCCCGGCCAGATCGAACTTCGCCTGACGGTCGGCGGTGTAGAGACCCCAATGGCCGCCGACCGTGCCTTCCAGCTTCGCCTTCCAGCCCTGGTCGAACGCCTCGATCACGTTGTAGTCGAAGCCTTCCTGCTCGGCGAGGCGGACGAAGCCGTTGACGAACCTGGCCTTGTTGACCAGCCCGGTGACCGCGGCGCCCCGCGACCGGCCTTCCGTCGGCCAGCCGGTCTCGCCGACCAGGATCGGCTTGCCGGGGAAACGCTTGGCGATGGTGCGGTAGCTGGCGCGGATGCGCTCCATGGCGCCCGCCACGTCGGTCGGCACGTCCTCCCAATAGGGCAGGAGATGGATCGTCAGGTAATCGACATGATCGGCGATCTGCGGGTATTTCAGCCACCACTCCCACACGTCGGCGTAGGACACGGGCTGCTTCACCGCCGCCTTCACGCGGTCGATGTAGCCGGTCACCTGCTCCGGCGTCAGCTCGCGGCGCAGAAGCACCTCGTTGCCGACGATCACGCGGGTGATGACGTCCGGGTAGCGGTTGGCGAGGTCGATGAGGGAGGCGATCTCCTTCTCGTTCTTGTCCAACCGCGACGACAGCCACGCCCCCATGGTGACCTGGATGCCGTGCCGGCGGGCCAGCTCCGGCACCACCTCCAGCCCTTCCAGCGAGGTGTAGGTGCGCACCCCCGCCACCTGCGGGGCGAGCGCCGCCAGATCCTCGTCGATCTGTTCGGTGCTGGGGAAGGTCTGGGTCAGCGGGCTCTGCCCGTCGCGGAAGGGCGCGAAGGACACGCTTTTCAGCTTGCCGCCGGGCGGCGGGTCGAGCGGCACCGGCTGGTTCGGCAGCGACCAGACGGCAAGATTCGCGAGGCCGGCCACAAGCAGCACGGCGAGGATCGTGATGAGGCGCATGGAGGGGATGTCTACACCAAATGCGGGATCGGCAAAACGGTCTGGCGAACCGGGTCGCTCCAGAAGGAAAACGGGCGCACCCCCCGGTGGGAGGCGCGCCCGTCAAGGACCAATCCGGCCCGACCGGGCCGTCTGGAGTTGATGACGTGCCATCGTCACGATCCATCAACGAACCACGGCCCCGGTTTATTCCGGCGAATTCGCCTACCGTTCCACAAAAGCCTTTTCGATCACGTAATGACCGGGCTCGCCGTTGTGTCCCATGGAGAAGCCCAGCTCGTTCATGATGCCGCTGGTCTCGTCCAGCATGGCCGGGCTGCCGCAGATCATCACGCGGTCCACCTCGCGGTCGAAGGGCGCCAGCCCGACGTCCGAGAACAGCTTGCCATTGCGGATCAGGTCGGTGATGCGGCCCTCGTTGCGGAAGGGCTCGCGCGTCACGGTCGGGTAATAGATCAGCTTCTGCTTCACGTCCTCCCCGAAGAACTCGTTCTCCGGCAGGACGGTGTTGATGATGTCGGCGTAGGCCAGCTCGCCCACCGTGCGCGTGGTGTGGGTCAGGATCACCTTGTCGAACCGGGCGTACATCTCCGGGTCCTTGATGATGCTGAGGAACGGGGCGAGGCCCGTGCCGGTGCTGAGCAGGTACAGGTTCCGGCCCGGCAGCAGGTTGTCGGTGACCAGCGTGCCCGTCGCCTTGCGGTTGACCAGCAGCGTGTCGCCTTCCTTCAGATGCTGAAGGCGCGAGGTCAGCGGGCCGTCCTGCACCTTGATCGAGAAGAACTCCAGCGTCTCCTCGTAGCTGGCGCTGACCAGGCTGTAGGCGCGCAGCAGGGGACGCCCGTTCACCTCCAGGCCGATCATGGTGAACTGTCCGGGGTCGAAACGGAACGAGGGATCGCGCGTGGTGGTGAAGCTGAACAGCGTGTCCGTCCAGTGGTGAACGCGCAGGACGCGCTCATGAATCAGATTGCTCATGGAATCCGCAGGTCCGTTTCGGTGACCGGCATGCTGTGGCCGGTGTCGTTTCAGAAGCCAAGCCGTGCCGCATTGCAGCACATCTCTTTAACAACAAATTCGTGAACAGACCACTAATTTATACCAACAATTTTGTTGTGGCCTTTCGCTTATCACAAGACTGGTTTGCAAAATAGTGGAACTCATTCCCCTGCCGGCGGAGCGAAGAGGTAAGGCGAAAGGCCGCGCAGATTCTCGTCCACGATCAGCCGGTGATTCAACGGCGGGAAGGCGCGCTGGGAACAATCCAGCCGCGGGCAGAGCCGGCAATTCACACCGATGGGCGTCGCCGCCTCCGTGTTCTCCAGATCCACGCCGTCCGCATAGGTGATCTGCGCGGCATGCTGGAGGTCGCAGCCCAGAGCGATGGCGAATTGCTGCGGCGGGCTGCGGAAGCCGCCGCCGGCCTTCACCACCGTGCGGGCGATGGAGAAGTAGGTGGTGCCGTCGGGCATCTGCGCCAATTGGCTGTGGATTTTCCCCGGCGTGCGGAACGCCTCGTAGACGATCCAGCGCGCGCAGCCGCCGCCGAAGCGCGCCAGATGGAATCCGGCGCCCGAAAAGCGCTTGGACACGTTGCCCGCGCTGTCCACCCGCATCAGGAAGAAGGGGACGCCCTTCGCGCCGGGCCGCTGGAGGGTGGTCAGCCGCTGACAGACCTGCTCGAACGAGGCATCGAACCGGCGGCGTAATATTTCGATGTCGTAACGGACCTGATTGGCCGCCTCCCAGAATCGGGCATAGGGCATCAGCACCGCCGCCGCGAAATAGTTGGCGAGACCGATGCGGGCCAGCCGCCGGGCCTCGTCGCCCGACAGGCTTGACGACTCGACGATGTGGTTCAGCAGGTCGCGGTGGCGCAGCAGGGCGATCTGGCAGGCGAGCTGGAAGTTGCGCCCGGACGGGGCCAGCATCTCCGACAGCAGGATGCGCCGCCCGTGCCGGTCGAACCGGCGCACGGCATAGCCCATCACGTCGGACGGCAGCAGCCGGACGCGGACGCTGTGGTTGTTCAGCAGATAATCGGTCAGGCCCCGGTACAGGTCGCCCTTCTCCAGCCGGCCTTCCTGCCACAGTTCCTCCGCCGCGGCCTCAAGCTCCGCGAAGTGGTTGGAATGGGCCTGGAACAGGTCGCGCACCTCCTCCTGCGGAAAGGAGGAGTTCTGGACCAGATGCAGTTTCTCCCGGTCGGCCACCCGTTCCGAAAGGGTCTGCAAGTCGTCGCGGGAGGTGCGGAAGGCGCGGTAGAGCGCCACCACCGCCTGCCCCAGCGTCGGGGCGACCGCGGCCAGTTCGCGGAAATCCTGGTTCTTGATGTCGGAGCCGTCGAACAGCGGGTCGGCGAACACCTCGCGCAGGCCGGCGACCAGACGGCTTTCCTCGTCCTCCGCGAAGCTCTGCAGGTCCACCCCGAAATTCTGGCCCAGCTTCAGCAGCAGCGGCACGGTGACCGGGCGCTGGTTGTGCTCGATCAGGTTCAGGTAGCTGGGGGAGATTCCCAACTGCTCGGCCATCTGGGCCTGGGTCAGCCCATGGTCGCGGCGCAGCCGGCGCACCTTCGGACCCAGCATCGCCTTCTTGTCCATGGCCGCCCCAACTCCAGCTCTGCGGATTTACAAGATTTACCGATTTACAGGACTTTTCGGACGGCAGTTTACAAACAGACCCTTTTACAAACAAGGGCATGTTGCAAGGCAGCGGAGGCCGTTTTAGTTGTCTTGTCAGGGCAGCGCTCGAAAAGCAGCGCAACGGTGACGAAAAGAAGGAAACCGACCATGTCGCTCGACGAAAAGACCAAGGCCGCTCTCCGCGCCGCGCGCTTCGAAGGCATCAAGCGCGATTACACCCAGGACGACGTGAAGCGCCTCAGCGGCTCGGTCAAGATCGAGTACACGCTGGCCGAAATGGGCGCCCAGCGCCTGTGGGAGCTGCTGAACACCGAGCCGTACATCAACACTCTGGGCGCTCTCACCGGCAACCAGGCGATGCAGGCGGTGAAGGCCGGCCTGAAGGCCATCTACCTGTCGGGCTGGCAGGTCGCCGGCGACGCCAACCTGGCCGGCCAGATGTACCCGGACCAGAGCCTGTACCCGGCCAACTCGGTGCCGGCGGTGGTCGAGCGCATCAACAACACCTTCAAGCGCGCCGACGAGATCCAGACCGCCGAGGGCAAGGGCGACACCTACTGGTTCGCGCCGATCATCGCGGATGCCGAGGCCGGCTTCGGCGGCCCGCTGAACGTCTTCGAGCTGATGAAGGCCATGATCAAGGCCGGCGCCTCGGGCGTCCACTTCGAGGACCAGCTCGCGTCGGAGAAGAAGTGCGGCCATCTCGGCGGCAAGGTGCTGATCCCCACGCAGCAGCACATCCGCACGCTGAACGCCGCCCGTCTGGCCGCCGACACCATGGGCACCTCGACCATCGTGCTCTGCCGCACCGACGCGGAGTCCGCGCAGCTCATCACCTCGGACGTTGATGAGCGCGACCATCCCTTCATCGACTTCGACGCCGGCCGCACCTCGGAGGGCTTCTTCCGCCTGAAGAAGGGCACGGGTGTGGAGCACTGCATCGCCCGCGGCCTGTCCTACGCCCCCTACTCCGACCTGCTGTGGTGGGAGACCTCGCGTCCGAACCTGGAGGAGGCCAAGCGCTTCGCCGAGGCGATCCGCAAGGAGTTCCCGAACAAGCTGCTGGCCTACAACTGCTCGCCGTCCTTCAACTGGAAGGCCAACCTGGACGAGGCGGACATCGCCAAGTTCCAGCGCGAGATCGGCGCCATGGGCTACAAGTTCCAGTTCGTGACGCTGGCCGGCTTCCACAGCCTGAACTACTCGGCCTTCAAGCTGGCCAAGGGCTACGCGGCGCGCGGCATGGCCGCCTACTCGGAGCTGCAGGAGGCGGAATTCGCGGCGGAGGCCGAAGGCTACACCGCGACCAAGCACCAGCGCGAGGTCGGCACCGGCTACTTCGACGCGGTCGCCACGGCGATCTCGGGCGGCCAGTCCTCCACCACCGCCTACAAGGACTCCACCGAGGCCGATCAGTTCCATTGATCTGCCGCCGCGAGCGCTCGATGGACACCATCGAACGCTCGCGGTTCGAACCGGACAGCACTTTGCGCAGCAAAGTGCGAAAGGGTCATACGGCCGACCATCACGGAAGCCTCCCCGGCTCCGGCCGTATGACCGGTTTCCACCGGCCCCTTGGGCGGCTGGCTTCGGCCCGCCGCCCCGGTGACCGGCAGTTCCCGATCCGGTGTGCGAGCCGGATCTCTTCGAACGGCTGACGCTATTGACTTCAAACGGTCGGAGGTTCGCCTCCGGCCGCTTTTTTTCCTGCCCATTCCTTGTCACAGCCGCGACATGGCGGCATGGCTGACCTGCGCCATCCCGATCGGCATAATCGGGAAAACGTGATTAAGTCTTGAGCGCAACCGCGGAATCGCCGCACCGGATGCCCTGCCGGACGGCGGGGAAGCGGCATTGCAGTGCGGAATAAGCCATTGACTTGGGACCTCGTTGCCGCCACTTGTGTTCCATGCTCACCACAAACCGATCAGGGGCGTGACCGCCCCCCCGCCGGAACTCATTTGACGAGGGCCGGCTGCGGGTCCCACCGCCGCGCAAAACCTTGCGCGGCGTGCGCCGTTTCATTTCCCCGACGGCGGCCCGCACACACTGGTTGAACGATGAAAGGACAAGACAGTATGGATCAACCCCTCGCAGGAAAGAGCATTGCCATTCTCGTCGCCAACGGCTTTGAGGAACTGGAGATGACGGAGCCGCAGCGGGCTCTCCTCAAGACCGGCGCTACTCTTCGTACGATTTCCCCCGAGCAGGGTCTGGTGAACGGCTGGCACGGCAAGTCCTGGGGCCATTACTTCCCGGTGGACAAGCAGGTCGGCGAGGTTCTGGGTGCCGACTATGACATGCTGCTGCTGCCGGGTGGCGAGCGCAGCGTCACCAAGCTCCAGCAGAGCGCCCACACCCGCCGCATCGTCGGCCATTTCCTGGACGCCGGCAAGCCGATCGCCGCGATCGACCAGGGCATCCAGCTCCTCGCCATCCCGGGCAAGCTGAAGGGCCGCACGCTGACCGCTCCCGAGGCCATCCGCGCCGAGCTGGAAGCCGCCGGCGGCACGATCAGCGACGAGTCCCTGGTGGTCGACAACGTGACCATCACCGCGCTGGGCCACGACGAACTGGCCGCCTTCGTCGAGCAGGTCGTGAAGGTCTTCTCCGAGGCCGCCGCCGTCCGCAAGGCCGCCTGAGGGTCTTCCCAAAGGGTCTTAAGGAACCGCGTTTCGGCAAGAGGCCCGTCTTTCCTGCGAGACATGTCTTGTTGGTCCACGGCCGCCGCGCTGCCAAGCGCGCGCGGCCGTTGCGCGTTTCAGGACCCGCGTTTCAGGGTTTCGTTTCCATCACATGGTGCCGCCGACCCGGCAAGGCGGGAAGGTCAGGCGCACGGTCGTGCCGGCCCCGACGCGGCTGTCGATGTGGAAGGTGCCGCCGTGCAGCGCGATCAACGCGCGGGTCAGCGGCAGACCCAGGCCGGAGCCCCGCTCCGCCGTCCGGTCGCGCCCGTGCACCTGCCCGAAGGCGTCCAGCGCCACCGGGATTTGTTCGGGCCTCATGCCGATGCCGTTGTCGGCGACGGTCAGGGCGATGCCGCCCTCCGCCGTCCGTTCCGCGCGCACCCGCACATGACCGCCGTCGGGGCGGGCGAACTTGATGGCGTTGCCGATCAGATTGGTCAGCATCTGCCGGATCTGCGAGGCGTCGCCGCGGAGGCTCGGCAGGTCGTCCGGGATCTCCATGCACAGCGTGACCGCGGCCTCGGACGCCCGCGGCTGCATCATGCCGAAGGTCAGGTCGACCAGCAGGGAGAGGTTGCAGGCCTCCTCGTGCAGGTCCATCCGCCCCGCTTCGATCCGCGCGAGGTCGAGGAGGTTGTTGATGAGGTCCAGCATATAGACCCCCGCCGCCGCGATCTGCCCGGCATAGTCGCGGTAGCGCGGGTTGTTCGGCCCCATCATCTCGTCATGGATGATCTGGGCGAAGCCGAGCACGGCGTTCAGCGGCGTACGCAGCTCGTGGCTCAGATGGTGGACGTAGTCGGACTTGCGCTGGTTGGCCTGCTCGGCCTCGTCGCGGGCGGCGCTCAGTTCCGCCTCCCGGGCCTTCAGGTCGGTGATGTCGGCGCGGATGCCCACCGTGCCGCCGTCATGGGTCCGCCATTCCTCGATGCGAATCCAGCGTCCGTCGTGAAGCTGCACCTCCATGGGCGGGCCGGCGTTGCGGTGCTGCTCGATGCGCTGCCCGATCCAGTCCTCCAGGTTCCCGCCCGGCACGCGGTAGATGCCCCGCGACGCCCCGCCGCGCAGCACCGTCTCGAAATCGGTGCCCGGCGCGATGAGGTCGGTGTTGACCGAAAACAATTCGCGGAAGCGCGCGTTGCACAGCACCAGCCGGTCTTGGGCATCGTACAGAACAAAGCCCTCGGTGATGCATTCGATGGCGTCGGACAGCAGATGGTGGGCGCGCCGGGCGGAGCCTTCGGCCTGCACCCGCTCGGTGACGTTGCGGATGCTGCACATCACGCGGTCGCTGTCGGGCAGCGCGACCAGCCGCGCCTCGAAGGATTTTTCGGTCCCGGCCAGACCGCCTCCCATCTGTCCCGAAGGCGGCGGCAGGGCGAAGTCCAGCCCGATGACCATCTGCCCTTCGTTCAGCCGCCCCAGCGCCGCGGCCAGCAGGCCGGCGGCGGGTTCGGGCAGCACCTCCTGCACGCGGTGGGCCAGGAAGCGTTCGGCGGGGACGTTCAGGTCGCCGGGGCTGGCCGCGGCGAAATCCAGGATCGTGCCGTCCCGCAGCAGTTCGAACCGGATGTCCGGGTAGGCGTAGGAGAGCGCGATGAGCTGTTCGTTCAGCCGCATCATCTCCTGCCGCGCGCCGCTGTCGGCGGGCGCCTCGGCCAGGATCAGCCCCGCCGGGCGCGGCGCCGGGGACAGCCGAAGCTCCACCTCCACGGGCAGGGTCAGGGGGGCGTGGATGGTCGCCCGCACCTCCAGCGTCCGCCCCGCGGCGGCCTGCTCCAGCGCATCGGAGGGCCGGCCGCCCAAAGCGATCCGGACGGCGGCGGCGGGCGCGTCGCGTTCCAGCCCGATCAGCGCGCGGGCGGCGGCGTTCATCCAGACGGCCAGGCCGTCGGCGTGGATCAGCCACAGGGGCATGGCGAGCGCATCCAGCCAGTCCAGTCCAGCCAACTCCATCCCGGCCATCTCCAGCTTGGCCATCTCCAGCTTGGCCATCTCCAAACCCGAGGGCGCCGCATCGGAGTGCGGGGCGATGGGCAGGACGGTGGTCATGGGCGGCAACATGGCTGGTACTGCATGGCCGACATGCTATCAGAGCAGGGCGGGGCGTGAACAGGGGAAGGATCGGCGGGAATTCAGCCTTTTGCACCGAAAAATCCCGGCATCGCCGCTGACACCGGCCTGCATCCATGCATAATTCCGCCGATTACTCCCGCAGATCTCGAGATCTCGCTTGGCAAGGCAGAGGACTCCCATGGCGGACGATATCCCGCAGGACGGGCAAATCCACGACACGCTGATCGCCACCAAGCAGCAATGGGCGCGGGACGGCCGGGGCCTGACCGGGGAAACCGGCGATCCGGCGCGCGACCGGCTGCCGCCGGGCCAGCGGCTGGTGGAGAGCTGGCCGGTGCTCGACCTCGGCATCGTGCCGCGGGTGACGGAGGCGAACTGGACCCTGACGGTGGACGGGCTGGTCGAGAATCCCGTCACCTGGAGCTGGACGGATTTCCAGGCGCAGCCGCGGGAGAGCGTCGTCTCCGACATCCATTGCGTCACCACATGGTCGCGCTACGACAACCGTTGGGAGGGCGTGTCCACGCGGCGCCTGCTGTCGGTCGTGCGGCCCCGTCCGGAGGCGCGCTTCGTCCTCTGCCACTCCTCGGACGGCTACACCACCAACCTGCCGCTGGACGCCTTCGCGGCGGAGGACGCGCTGCTCGCCACCGCCTGGGAAGGCCAGCCGATCAGCCGCGACCACGGCGGCCCCGTCCGAGTCGTCGTGCCGAAGCTCTATTTCTGGAAAAGCGCCAAGTGGGTGAAGCGAATCGAGCTGCTGGCGGAGGACCGCCGCGGCTATTGGGAGGTCCGCGGCTATCACAACGACGCCGACCCCTGGAAGGAAGAACGCTACACCGAATAGCGCCCGGACAAACGGCCATTCCGGCCCGACAACAATCGGCGCAAAGGGATGGCCGGTGACCGGGCAAGACTTGGTCGGACCAATCCAGGGCGCAACTTGTGAAAATCGCGACGTCATTCGTCCGATTTGCGCCAGATCATTCCCCTGTTCCGCAATGCTGAAGTAGCCGTACGGGCGTCGGGCGACTCACATTCGGACGCAAGGGATTAACCATATGACAGTGGACTCGGTCACGATTGCCCTGGTGGGCAGCGGTGGCGCCGGCGCGATGACCGCCGGACAGATGCTGCTGGATGCCGCCGCCAACGTGGGATGGTACGGTTTGATGTCGCGGTCCACCGGCCCGCAGATCCGTGGCGGTGAAGCCGCCGCCCTCGTTCGCCTGTCGCCGACACCCGTTCACGGTCCGGGGGACCGCTTCGACATCATCATCGCCTTCGACTGGCAGAATGTGGAACGCTTCGCGGCGGAACTGCCCCTGTCGGACAAGAGCGTCATCATAACCGATCCCAGCCAGGGTGAGGTGCCCGCGGTCCTCGCCGCCAGCGGCGCCCGCCAGATGGAGCTGCCGATCAAGGAACTGGCCGGGCGCATCCCCGGCGGGCGCGTCAACATGGTGGGCCTCGGCGCCGTCGCGGCGGTCATCGGCCTGCCGCGCGCCGGCATCGACGCGGTGATCCAAAAGGCGCTGGGCAAGAAGGGCGAGGCCGCCATCCAGGCGTCCAACGCCGGCATCGACGCCGGTGCGAAGGAAGCCGCGGGCTGGAACCTGGGCCTGGAACTGGCCGCCCCGTCGAAGCAGGACGGCGCCGTCCGCTGGAACATTTCCGGCAACGAGGCCGCCGGGCTGGGTGCCTTGAAGGGCGGGGTGAAGTTCTGCGCCGCCTACCCGATCACGCCCGCGACCGAGATCCTGGAATGGCTGGCCCCCAACCTCGCCAAGACCGGCGGCAAGCTGGTCCAGGCGGAGGATGAGCTGGCCTCCATCGCCATGTGCCTGGGCGCTTCCTTCAGCGGCGTGCCCTCGATCACCGCGACCGCCGGCCCCGGCCTGTCGCTGATGACCGAATGCATCGGCCTGGGCGTGGCGTCCGAAACTCCGGTGGTGATCGTCGACGTGCAGCGCGGCGGCCCCTCCACCGGCATCCCGACCAAGTCCGAACAGTCCGACCTGAACATCGCCGTCTACGGCCTGCACGGCGACGCCCCGCATCTGGTGGTCGGCCCGACCTCCATCGGCGACTGCCTGTTCACCACCCAGTGGGCGGTGCATCTGGCCGAAGCCCTTCAGACCGTCGCCATCGTGCTGTCCGATCAGGCGATGGGCCAGTCCCGCGCCATCGTGGACAAGCCGGCGGACGCCCCCTACAAGGCGAACCGCCTGCTGGCCGCCGATCTCGGCGGCGAGAGCAAGTATCTGCGCTACGCCAACACCGAATCGGGCATCTCCCCCGCCGCCATCCCCGGCATGCCGGGCGGCGAGCACACCGCCGACGGTCTGGAGCACGCCGAGAACGCCCTGCCCTCCTCGCAGGCGTCCGATCACCAGAAGCAGCTCGACAAGCGCCTGCGCAAGCTGACCTCCTACGACTACGGCGACGCCTGGGCCGACATTGAGGGCGAGGGCGAGATCGCCGTCGTCACCTGGGGCTCCGCCACCGGCCCGTCGCGCGAGGCGGTGCGCCGGCTGGAGGCCGCCGGCACGAAGGCCCGGCTGGTCGCCATCCGCCTGATCTCCCCGGTCCAGCCGGCCAAGCTGGCCGCGGCTCTGGACGGCGTCACGAAGGTCCTGGTCGTCGAGCAGACGCACGGCGCCCAGTTCCACAAGTTCCTCCGCGGGCATTACGACCTGCCGGGCGAGGTGTCGGTGTTCAGCCGCCCCGGCCCACTGCCGATCCGCGCGCGTGAGGTTCACGAGACGCTTCTTTCCCTGATCTGACCGGCCGGAGCACGAAATCCATGGATACCCATCTGTCCGACGATGCCGTGGCCCCGGTGCCCGGCGACTACAAGTCCGACGTGAAGCCCATCTGGTGCCCCGGCTGCGGCGACTATTCCGTGCTGGCCGGCATCACCCGCGCCATGGCGAACATGGGGCTGGAGCGCCACAACACCGTCGTGGTGTCGGGCATCGGCTGCTCGTCGCGCATTCCCGCCTACACCAGCGTCTACGGCTACCACACCGTGCATGGCCGTTCGCTGGCCGTGGCGTCCGGCGTGAAGCTGGCCCGGCCCGAGCTGAACGTGCTGATCTTCGGCGGCGACGGCGACGGCTTCTCGATCGGCGGCAACCACTTCCTGCACGCCTGCCGCCGCAACGTGGACATGACCTACATCGTCATGGACAACCAGGTCTACGGCATGACCAAGGGCCAGGCCTCGCCGACCACCGAGGCCGACTGGTGCGAATCGAAACTGACCCCGGAAGGCCCGGGCGTCAACCCGATCCAGCCGGTCGCGCTGGCTCTGGCCTGCGGCGCGAACTTCGTCGCCCGCGGCTTCTCCAACGACCCGAACGAGGTCGCCCGCCTGATCGTGGAGGGCGTGAAGCACCCCGGCTTCTCGGTCATCCACATCCTGTCCCCCTGCGTCACCTTCCGCCCCGAGCAGCGCGGCTGGAAGAGCACGGTCCATCCCTATGGCCGCGAGCCGACGGACGACCCGAACGAGGCGATGCGCGCCGTCCTGGAGGACGACGGGTTCGGCCTCGGCATCTTCCTCGCCGGCAACCGCCGTCCGTTCCAGCCGGAATCGGCGGCCACCCGCAGCATCGCCCAGATCGAAGAGGGGTTCGCGGTATGAAGACGAAAGTTCTGAACGGGGCCTCCAACGTCGGCATGTTCCTGGCCCACGCGCTGGAGCTGGAGATCGAGGCGGTGGACCGCTACAACGAGCTGGCCGACAGCATGGAGTCCCACAACAATGTGGAGGTCGCCAAGCTGTTCCGCGATCTGGCCACCTACTCGGCCAAGCACGCCGAAGAGGTGAAGCAGCTCGCCCGCGAGTACGGCTCGCTGCCGAAGGTCGCCCCCTGGGAGTTCCAGTGGGACGCCACCAAGGAGTCGCCGGAGGCTGCGGCTTTCGAGAACGCCCATTATCTGATGAAGCCGCACCACGCGCTGAAGATGGCGCTGCTCAGCGAGCATCAGGGCAACAACTACTACGCCTCGGTCGCCGCCGAGACGAAGGACCCGGAGGTCGCCCGCCTCGCCCGCGAGTTCGCGGACGAGGAGGCCGGCCACGTCGAGCTGGTCCGCAAATGGCTGGAGCGCTACCCGGCCCCGAAGGACGACTGGTCGGACGATCCCGATCCGCCCAACATTTCCGACTGAGGCGATTGGGCCAAAAGCGTTTGGGATTGAGGCGGAGCACCGCCGGATGGTAAGGACGGGACGGCCCAGCGCCGTCCCGTTTCCTTTTGGCCTTTGGTAATGACCGACGGAATCCCCGACACCGCGCCCGCCGTTCTCGTCCCGTCCCCCTGCATCAGCGTGTGCAAGCTGACCGCCGACCGTGCCTACTGCATCGGCTGCCTGCGCACGCTGGAGGAAATCCGCGGCTGGAAGCACATGGACGCCGACCAGAAGCGCGCCCTGCTGGCCGATCTGGAAAACCGGCGGGCCGCCGCCGAGTAAGTCCCCCGTCAGGCCGCCGCGCCGCGCAGCATCGTCATGCGGTCGCGGTCGGCCCGGATGCGGTCCAGATGCTGAACCGCCACGGCGGTGATCGGCAAGGGCAGCTCCTTCGCCAGGGCGTCCTCATAGGCGCGGACGCATTCGGACTCCCCGCGCTGCACCTCGGCCAGGATCGCCTCGCGGTTCTGGCCCAGCACATTGGTCTTCAATTCCAGGAAGAAGCGGTGCGCGCCGCCCATAACGGTGCCGCCCATGTCCGGTGCTCCGCCCTGTTCGGCGACCAGACGCTGCACCTCCCGCACGATGGCGCCGCGCTGGGCGGCCAGATCGTTGAACAGGGCCTTCAAATCCTCGTCTTCCAAGCTTTCCGCGGCCTGACGATAGGCTTCGTGGCTGTCCTCGACGATCCGGATCAGATCGTTGAGAGTGTCCACGATCTGGTCTTTACCCATCTTGGCCGGTTCATTTGCCGACATGGCCGGTCCCTCCCCTGGCAGGCTGCCCGTTCGGTTGGACAACCTCCCGCCCCGGTGAAGGTTCCTTGATGCTTCCGGGGCGCGCTTTCGAGCTGCCCCATGGTGACGAAGCGCCCCCCGCCCTGTTGTCGCGTCATCCCCGAAGGACTGATCCGATAACGCAACGAGGGAGAGGACCTGTGGCCAACACCATCAAGGAAACCCTGATCGACTGGCTGCGCGACGCCCACGGCATGGAAAGCCAGGCGGTCGAGATGCTGGAACGGCAGGCGGAGCGCATCAAGAACTACCCGGAAATCCTCGCCAAGGTGCAGGAGCACATCGAGGTGTCGAACCGGCAGGCCGACCGGCTGAAGCAGTGCCTGCAACGTCTGGGCACCGACACCTCGGCCATCAAGACCGGCGTCGCCATGCTGATCGGCAACGCCCAATCGCTGTCCGGCGTCGTCGCGTCGGACGAAATCGTGAAGGCGTCGATCTTCGACTATTCCTTCGAGCATTTCGAGATCGCCAACTACCGCGCCCTGATCGCCGCGGCGGAGCAGGCCGGTGAGCCGGAAATCGCCCGGATGCTTCAGCCGAGTCTGGACGAGGAGCTGGAGATGGCCGCGTGGCTGGAGCAGCGCCTGCCGCAGCTTACCAAGACCTATCTGGAGCGCCGGGAAACCGCGGGCGTCGCGGAAGCCAAGCGCTGACCGATGCCGTAACGGGGCGGGCCGTCGCGCCACAGGCTGAACAGGTGCCCGGACAGGGTCATGGCGTCCGACGCCAGCCCGAAGGCCGAGCCGGCCAACGCGTTGTGGCCCGCCCCGACCACCGTGGAGGACAGGAAGAACAGCCGCATCCGCCCGACCCGGCTCTGCCAGCGGCCGATGGTGCCCAGAACGAATCCCGCCGCCGACAGGGCGGACATCGGACCCTGCCATGTCGCCGCGGCGACGGCCAGCGCCGCCGGAACGGTCAGGGCGAAGACGGCGCCCAACCAGCGCGGGCGCCGCTCCGGATAGGCGGTCGCCATCTGCACGAGGCCAAGCGCGCACATCAGCATGCCGGTGCGGGCATCCAGAGCGAAGAAATGGACGACGAACAGCGCGCTGGCGCCGGCCTGCGCGGCCAGGATCGCCCGCCGGTCCTGAAGCAGGGTGGACAGAACGCCCAACGCCAGACCGGCAAGCCCGGTCGCCGCGATCAGCGACAGGGACGGCAGGTGGTGCAACAGGAAAATCATGAAACGTGCCTTTGTCCTTCGGAACGGGCCGCTCGGAATGGAGCCCTCGGAATGCTGCGGCGCAGCAAAAGGCCGCAGCGAAGGGGGCGGACGCTAGGCGCGGATGGTTAACCGGCTGTGAATCGGGGTGTGATCAAGAGTGGCCGTCCCGCTCCTTGCCGGTTGTCCGGGCTAGGGACAAAAAGACTTGAATGCCAAGGAGTTCGCGGCATGGTCCTGACCATGGGCATACCCCCCTGGTCAGGGGCACCCCATGGGCATTTCACTTTTGCGACGTTTCCCCGGAAAGGCCGGGCGGTCATTCTTCGCACCGCAAGATGACACGCCCAACGACACACGCTCTCGACGCCGTGCCTTCCCGAAACGCCGTGCCTGAGACGCCTCTGGATTAAGACGCTCTGGATGAGATGCCCTATGACCCAGCTGACGAAACGGGACGCCGCACGCTTTCCCGCGCCACCGACCTGTTGCCATTGCGGGCTGCCCTTGCGGGCCGGGGAGCCGCATTGGGCCGGCGACGCCGAGAACCGCCCCTGGCACTACAGTTGCGCCGAGCGGGCGGGCCTGACCATGTCCTGGACACGGGTCCGGCACCGCCGCGCGATGGTGGCGGGTGCCTGAAACACACCGCGCTCATCGACCACCGCGTTCATCGACCACCGCGTTCATCAAAGGAGGGAATGTATGAAGGGAACACCGCACAGCGTCTGGCTGTCTATGGCCAACCGGTCGGCGAATCAGGCGATCGGCTTTTGGACCGGGCTGGTCGGCGCCGCCGCCCGGCGCAACCAGACGGCCCTGCTCAACGCGATGACCAAACCGCCGAAGGCGAAGCGTCCGGCGCGGAAAAAGAAAAGCCGCTGATGCAACCGCCGGAAAGCAGAAAAGCCGCCCAAGGGCGGCTTTCTTGTGCAATCCAGAAGGAATGGCGCGCCCGAAGAGATTCGAACTCCTGACCCCCAGATTCGTAGTCTGGTGCTCTATCCAGCTGAGCTACGGGCGCTTTTCCTTTTGTCTTCCCGGCGGCGGCGGTGACCGTCCGTCGTCGAGGCGCGCAACTTACTCAAAAGGATTCCGGGCTGCAAGACCTTTTTTCGCCCTTTCACGCGGTCGATTGCCCGGCGGTGGGGCTTGGGTTATAAGCGGCGCACGTTTCTTTCGGAGTTCCTAGCCGTGCCAGAAGCCGTTCCGTTCAACAAGCACTTCCCCGTGTCGTGGGAGGAGCTTCACCGCAACGCCAAGGCGTTGGCCTGGCGCCTGATCGACAAGGGTCCGTGGAAGGGCATCATCGCCATCACCCGCGGCGGACTCGTCCCGGCAGCCATCATCGCGCGCGAGCTGGAGCTGCGCCTGATCGACACCGTCTGCGTCTCCAGCTACGACCATCAGAACCAGCGCGAGGCGATGGTGCTGAAGGGCGTGGAGGGCGCCAACGCCGGGGAAGGCGAAGGCTGGCTGATCATCGACGATCTGGTCGACACCGGCAAGACGGCGGTGGTCGTGCGCAAGATGCTGCCCAAGGCGCATTTCGCCACCGTCTACGCCAAGCCGGCGGGCCGCCCGCTGGTTGACACCTTCATCACCGAGGTGAGCCAGGACACCTGGATTCACTTCCCCTGGGACATCGAGCTGCAATTCTCCCAGCCGATCGCCAAGCAGCACCGCAACGGCTGACCGTCCAGCCACTTGACACAAGGCCATGCGCCTTGTGTCAAGTGGCAGACTGTCAAGTCTACAGCAGCCCCGCCGAGCGGTGGCGCGGGTCCAGCACGTCGCGCAGCCCGTCGCCCAGCAGGTTCAGCCCCAGCACCGTGACCGCGATGGCCGCCCCCGGAAAGATCGCCTGGAGGGGGGCCGTGAACAGGAAGGTCTGCGCGTCGCCCAGCATCTTGCCCCAGGAGGGCGAGGGCGGCTGGATGCCCAGGCCGAGGTAGCTCAGCGCCGCCTCGTTCAGCACGGCCACGGCGAACAGCACCGTCCCCTGGACGATCACCACCCCGGCGATGTTGGGCAGCACATGCACCAGCGTCACCGACAGAGGCCCGCGCCCCAGCGCCAGCGCGGCGCGCACGAAGTCCCGCCGCCAGACGGCCAGCGCCGCCCCGCGCGCCACCCGCGCGAAGACCGCGGCGTTGAACAAGCCCAGCGCCAGCACGACGTTCACCGCCCCCGCCCCCAGAACGGCGGTCAGCAGGATCGCGGTGAGCACCGCGGGAAAGGCGAACAGCAGGTCGCCCAGCCGGGCCACCGCCTCGTCCCCCCAGCGCCCCCAGGCGGAGGCCGCCAGCCCAAGCGGCACGCCCAGAACCGCCCCCAGAGCCACCGCCGCCGCCCCGACGGCCAGGGAATTGCGGGCGCCGACCAGGATCATCGACAGCGCGTCCCGCCCGAAATGGTCGGTGCCCAGCCAGTGGACCGGCCCCGGCGGGCGCAGCCGGGCGACCACCCGCACCTGCTCCGCCGGAAAGGGCGTCCAAACCAGGGACAGCAGCGCCGCCCCCACCACCAGCGCGGTAAGGAGCCCGCCCAGAAGCAGGCTGACCGGAAGACGCCGCAATCTTCTCATGAGCCGCGTCATGCCTGGACCCTCGGGCGCGGGTCGATGGCGGCGCAGGCGATGTCCACCAGCGCGTTGACCGCCACCACCGTGACCGCCAGCAGCACGACGACGCTCTGCACCACGATCAGGTCGTGCTGGCCGATGGCCTGATAGAGCAGCCGCCCCAGCCCCGGCAGGGTGAAGACGTTCTCCACCACCACCGCCCCGGCGACGAGGAAGGAGAATTGCAGGCCCAGGATGGTGGCGACCGGGATCAGCGCGTTCGGCAGCACATGGCGGCGCAGGACGGCGCGGCGCGGCAGTCCCTTGGCGACCGCCGTGCGCACATACTCCTCCCGCAGCGTGTCGAGCGCCGCGGTGCGGGTGATGCGGGCGAGGATCGCCGCCTCCGGCAGGGCCAGAGCCACGGCGGGCAGAAGCAGCGCCTTCAGCGCCGGTCCCGCCCCGGCCTCCCACCCCGGAAAGCCCCCGGCGGAGAACCAGCCGAGCCGCACGGAAAACAGCAATATCAACAGGATGGCGAACCAGAAGCCGGGCACCGCGATGCCCATCTGCCCGAAGGCCATGACCGCCCAATCCCCCGCCCGCCCCTGCCGCCCGGCGGCGAACAGGCCCAGCGGGATGGCGACCCCCGCCGACAGAACCAGCGCCAGCGCCGCCAGCGGCAGCGTGACGGCCAGCCGGTCGGCGACCAGCCCGGCGACCGGGCGCGCGTAGGTCAGGCTGGTCCCGAAATCCCCGCCCAACATGCCGCCCACCCAGCCGGCGTAGCGGACGGGCCAGGGCCGGTCCAGCCCCATCTGGGCGCGCAGGGCGGCCACCGCCTCCGGCTGCGCGCTGGTGCCCAACATGACCAAGGCGGGGTCGCCGGGGATCGCCTCCAGCACGGCGAAGACCGCCAGCGTGGCCAGCCACGCCGTCAGCGCCAGGGTCAGCAGACGGCGCACCAGGAAGGCCAGCACGCGGCTCAGCCCCCGATCGGTCCGGTCCGGCCGCGCCGGATCACTTCCACCGGACGCCCGTCACGTCGTTAGCCTGGATCGGGCGGTTGACCCACATGCCCTGCACCGCCGACTTCTGCACGGTGGCCGAAGGCAGCATGAAGAGGAAGCCGTTCACCGCGTCCTCGGCCAGGATGCGCTGCTGCTCGCCGTAGAGGGCGTTGCGCTTGGCGGTATCCTGGGTGCGGTCCAGTTCCGCCCCCACGGCGTCGAAACGCTCGCTCCGGTAGTTGAAGTAATAGTCGGGCCGCCCGTAGATGTCGATGTCCAGCGGCTCCGTGTGGGCGATCAGGGTCAGGTCGTAATCCTTGCCCTTGAACACCTTCTCCAGCCAGGGCGCCCATTCCATCGGTTCCACCTTCACGCGGATGCCGACCTCCGCCAGCATGGCGGCGATCAGTTCGCCGGAGCGGCGGGCGTAGATCGGCGGCGGCAGGCGCAGCGTCGTCTCGAACCCCTCCGGATGGCCGGCCTCGGCCAGCAGAGCCTTCGCCTTGTCCGGGTCGTAGGGGTAGAGGCCGGTCAGGTCGACATAGCCGGCGCGGTGCGGCGGGAAGTGGCTGCCGATGGCGGCCCCGTTGCCGAACAGAACCCCATCGATCAGCGTCTTGCGGTCGATGGCGTGGGCCATGGCCCGGCGCACCCGCACGTCGTCGAAGGGCTTGCGGGCGTTGTTGGTGCCGAGAATCGTCTCCCCTTCCGTCGTGCCGACCATGACGGTGAAAGCCCCGTCGTCGCGGAACTGGGGCAGCGCCTCGTAGGTGTCGAACTGCGGGAAGCTGTCGATGTCGCCGGCCTTCAGCGCGGCGACCTGCGCCGCCGGGTCGCTGATGAAGCGGAAGGTGACGCGCTCCAGCGCCGGCTTCGGCCCGTCGTAATCGGGGTTGCGCACCAGAACCACCCGGTCGCCGGCCACCCAGCGCTCGAACTTGAAGGGACCGGTGCCGACCGGGGTCTGCTTGTTGGTGCCCGCCGATTCCGGCGCCACGATGGCCGCGTCGCCCGACGCCATATGAAACAGGAACAGCCCGTCGGGCCGCGACAGGGTGACCACGACCGTCTGCGGGTTCGGCGCCTCCACCCCGGCGATGGCGGCGAAATAGCCCTTCTGCGCGTTGACCGACTCGGCGCCCCGCGCGCGGTCCAGCGAGAACTTGACGTCCGCCGAATCGGCGGCGGTACCATCGTGGAACGTCGCCCCCTTGCGCAGATGGAAGGTGTAGGTCAGCCCGTCCGCCGACACCTCCCACTTTTCCGCGAGGCCCGGCACGACCTTGCCTTCGGCGTCGATGCGGGTCAGCGGCTCGTACAGGTTGGCGTAGGTCACCTCGTCGATGGCCGCGGCGGCGCCCGCCGTGGGGTCGAGGTGCGGCGGCTCCAGCCGCATCCCGACCACCAGGTCAGTACGGGCCAGATCCGTACGAGGAGCGGCCTGCGCGAGGACCGGACCGGCGGCCAGCGCGCCGGCCAGCCCGAGGACCGCCCCCATGGTGATGGCGAGCGCGGCGCGCCTCCGGCGGTTCGGCATGACGGCTGTTCCCCCAATCGTTGTTTCGGCGCGGGATGATGCGGTGAAGCCCCGCCCAAGTTCAAGGCTGCAAGCGCGCCTTTCCGCTCGCTTTTCCGCTCAGGCCTCCGCCATGAAGGTGCCGTACTGCCGGGAAATCGCTTCCACCGCCGTCTCGAACAGGCGTTTGCCATGCTCCGGCGTGGCGAGGCCGGGGGCGGAGCCGATGCGCCCGTCCGGGTGACGTCGGCGGAAATCGCGGGCGTCGTAGAAGCCTCCGGGCGCGGCGGTCTCCGGGTCCATCGCCGCCGTCTTGATCGAGTCGGGATAGGCGAACTGGGTCAGCGACACCTCGCTGGGCGTGGCGTGGGAGCCTTCCCTGGCCCCGAACAGCTCCCGCGACAGGCGCGCGATCTCCTGGTTTTCCCACCAGTTGACCAGGGTGCAGCGCAGGTCCGGAGCCTCCCGGCCCCGCAGGGCGCGGTTCTCCGCGTAGATCTCGTAGAAGGCGGCGCGGACGGACGCGACGTTGCCGCCATGGCCGTTGACGAAGAAGAAGCGCTCGAACCCGTGCTCCGCCAGCGACATCACATAATCGCGCAGCAGGGCGATCAGGGTGGAGGGCTTCAGCGTCATGGAGCCGGCGAAGTCCATGTGGTGCACGGCCATGCCCACCGGGATGGTCGGCCCGACCATGGCCCCGGTGGCGTCGCCGACACCGCGCGCCACGACCTCGGCGCAGATGGCGTCGGTGCCGATCAGGCCGTTCGGCCCATGCTGCTCGGTGGAGCCGATGGGCATGATGATGCCCTTGGACGTCTTCAGGTAGGCCTCGGCCTCGGCCCAAGTGCTGAGAAGAAGCTGCACGGTCTCTGACCTTTGCTGATGTTCTGCTGACAAGGAGTGTAGGGCAGAGCGGCCCGACGCCCAAGGACGCTTGGCCGCAGAACGGCTCTGCGCGGCCCGTCGTTCTGGCATTTCCCGCCGCAGAGACATACAGTGGCGTGCATTTTTCAAGGCATGGCGTCTGGCATGGTTGCGCGGATCAACACGGTTGCGTTTCAGGGCATCGAGGTTCTGGACATCGACGTTCAGGTTCAGATGTCCGGCGGCATCGTCGCCTTCACCGTGGTCGGTCTGCCCGACAAGGCGGTGGCCGAGAGCCGGGAGCGGGTGCGGGCGGCGCTGCACGCGCTCGGCCTCGCCCTGCCGGCCAAGCGGATCACCGTCAACCTCGCCCCGGCGGACGTGCTGAAGGAGGGCAGCCATTTCGACCTGCCCATCGCGCTGGCTCTGCTGACCGTCATGGGCGTGCTGCCCGACCTGGAGATGAGCCGCTATTGCGCGCTGGGCGAACTGGCGCTGGACGGGGCGCTGACGCCGGTGGCCGGGGTTCTGCCCGCGGCCATCAACGCGCTGGCCCGCGACCGTGGGCTGATCTGCCCGGAAGCCTGCGGCGGAGAGGCCGCCTGGGCGGGCGAGGGGCTGGACGTGCTGGCGCCCGCCACGCTGCTGGCTCTCATCAACCATTTCCGTGGCCAGCAGGTGCTGACACGCCCACGCCCGCGCCTTCAGGAAAGCGCCGAGGCGCCGCTCGACCTGCGCGACGTGAAGGGGAACGAGACGGCCAAGCGCGCGCTGGAGGTCGCCGCCGCCGGATCGCACAATCTCCTGATGATCGGGCCGCCCGGCTCCGGCAAGTCGATGCTGGCGGCGAGGCTGCCGGGCCTGCTCCCGCCGCTCGACCCGGCGGAGGCGCTGGAGGTCTCGATGATCCACAGCGTCGCCGGGCTGCTGGAGGGGGGCCGGCTGCTGCGCCAGCGCCCCTTCCGGTCACCGCACCAATCGGCGAGCCTGCCCGCCCTGGTCGGCGGCGGATCGCGCGCCAAGCCCGGCGAGATCTCCTTGGCCCACAAGGGCGTGCTGTTCCTGGACGAGCTTCCCGAATTCCCCCGCGCCACGCTGGAGGCGCTGCGCCAGCCGCTGGAAACCGGGAAGGCGGTGGTCAGCCGGGTGAACCATCATGTCACCTATCCGGCGCGGGTGCAGTTGATCGCGGCCATGAACCCCTGCCGCTGCGGCCATCTGGACGACCCGTCGCTGGCCTGCGCCCGCGCGCCGAAATGCGCTGCGGACTACCAGTCGAAGATCAGCGGCCCGCTGTTCGACCGGATCGACCTGCACATCGACGTGCCCGCCGTCAGCCCCGCCGACCTCAGCCTGCCGCCGCCCGCGGAGGGCAGCGCCGACGTGGCCGCCCGCGTGGCGGTGGCGCGCGCCGTCCAGGCGGAGCGCTACGCCGGTTTCGGCCCCTTCCCCGAGGGCCGGGCGGTGCGCACCAACGCGGAGGCCGACGGCGAGTTGCTGGAGAAGGCCGCCGCCCCCGACCAGCCGGGCCGCGCCCTGCTGACCGAGGCGGCGGAGCGGCTGAAGCTGTCGGCCCGCGGCTACCACCGCGTCATGCGCGTTGCCCGCACGCTGGCCGACCTGGAAGGCGGAGGCGGCGTGCGCCGCCCGCACGTCGCGGAGGCGCTCGGCTACCGCCGCATCGCCCCCGGACGGTGAACCTTCAGACCGACGGCCTCACTCCGCCGCCACGGCGTTGCCGTGGTTGGAGTGGTGGTTGCGGTCGTTGTGGCAGCGGCGCAGGCGGAAGGCGGTGATGATGGCCAGCGCGCCGTAGGCGATCAGGAAGCTGCCCACGCCCAGGGCCAGGGCGAGCAGCCCCAGCGACGGCAGCACCCACATGCCCATGCCGAACAGAACCGACAGCGCGCCCGCCACGCCCCAGGCCCATTTGCCGTGGGTGCGGTGCATGCGCCACGCGGTCATGATCTTGGCGAAGCCGGTGATGACCGACCAGGCGGCGATCACGAAGACCAGGGCGAACAGGCTCGCCTCCGGCCACAGCAGGGCCACGGTGCCCGCCACCAGACTGACCACGCCGTCCAGGATGAAGGGCAGGCTGCGGTCCTGCGCGCGGGCGGCGCGGATGCCGCCGACGATGGCGAACAGCCCGTCCATCAGAAGATAGACCGCGAGGAGAATCGCCAGCGTGGCGACCGTCGCCCCCGGCAAAAGGAAGGCCAGCAGGCCGAGCATCACCGCCGCGGCCCCGCGCAGCGCCAGCGCCCACCAGTTGCGCGCCAGCAGATCGTTCATGCCCTGGACCCGCCGGGCCTCGTACATCGCCTCCGTCGCCAACCGATCCGTTGCCATGGCCCGTCTCCCCTTATCCGTTCGAGTGCACCGGACGCGGGTGACCGCGCCCGGTACATCACGGCAACAGGATCAGGACGACTTCGTTGCGGCGGCGAGTTGTCGCAGAGATGGGATTCGCGCGAAATCCGAGCGGATCAGTTGTTCCGCCCGTAATCACCCTTGCTGGGTTCGATGAAGTAGAAGAGCTTCGAATCGAACTGCACGCCCTCGCGCGGGTTCAGCAGGGCCACCTCGGTCGTCAGCCCCTGGGCGTCCAGCACCCGCCATTTGCGGAGCTGGAAGGGCCGGTCCTCGAACACCAGGGTCAGCGTGCCCTTGCCGGGGTCCTTGGTCTCGGTCAGGCTGATTTCCACCACGCCAGGCGCCTGATGGACGCCCGTCACCGTCACGTCGCCGGCCAGACGGATGTTCCGGCGCAGGATGAAGTCGGCCAGCGTGCTGCCGATGGGGGCGCTGGACTGCTGCCGCATCTCCCCGTCCCAATAGAAGATGAAGGCGCCGTCGGCGACGACGAAGTCCTTCACCGGCGGGTCGTATTCCAGCCGCATCCGGCCGGGACGCGACAGATAGAAGGTGCCGGCGGTCTGGTGCCCGTTCGGGGCGACCTGAACGAACTTCGATTGCAGCGTGCCGATGCCGTTCAGATAGCCTTCCGCCTGCGCCACCAGCGCCTGATCCTGAGCAGATAGGGCGGCGGCGCGCGGCGCGGCGAGTGCCGGCGCGGGGAATGCGCCCGTCATGGTGACGGAAACGGCGAGGGCGGCAACGGCGAGGGTGGCGGCGGCCAGGGTGCGGCGGAACACGGCTTTCATGATGCCTGCTTTTACCGGACGTTCCGGGCGGAAATGGGGCGTCGCGGCGCGGGTTCCAAGGATCGAGGAGTGCCTTCCCCTCCCCGATGTCCCCTGGACTGCCGCCGCTCCGCCGCAATCTACCTCCCCTGCGCCACGATCCGCAGCGGTTGTTTTCGTCTCGTCCGCGCGGGCGGGAACAAGGATCGGAGAAACCCTCCTCTACGCGTCCGCCAGCAGATCCCCGAATCCCTCCACCCGCTTCAGCATCGACTGGCGCAGCTTCAGCAGGGCGCGGTGTTCGAGCTGGCGCACACGCTCCTTGCTGACGCCCAGTTCGCGGCCCAACTCCTCCAGCGTGGCGCCTTCCTCGCGCAGGCGGCGCTCCTGGATGATGGTGCGTTCGCGCGGGCTGAGTTCGCCCAGCGCCTCCGCCAGCCATTGCGAACGGGTGCGGCTGTCACGCATGCCGATCACCACCTCCTCCGGCGAGGGGCGCTGGTCGGCCAGGAAATCCTGCCAGTCCTCGTCGGACCCGTCGGCGACCGGGGAGTTCAGCGACTGGTCGGAGGCGGACAGGCGCATCTCCATCGCCTCCACCTCCGTCACGTCCACCTGGAGTTCACCGGCGATCCATTCCCGCCCTTCCTTGGTCAGGCCGTTTCCGGACCCGGTTCCGCCCTGGCTGAGGCTCTCGATGCGGGCGCGCAGGCGGCGCAGGTTGAAGAACAGCGACTTCTGCGCGGCGGTCGTGCCGGTGCGGACGATGGACCAGTTGCGCAGGATGTAGTCCTGCATGGCGGAGCGAATCCACCAGGCCGCGTAGGTGGAGAAGCGCACCTCGCGGTCCGGTTCGAACCGGCTGGCCGCCTGCATCAGCCCGACGTTGCCCTCCTGGACCAGATCGCCCATCGGCAGGCCGTAATTGCGGAAACGCGCCGCGGTCGCCACCACCAGCCGGGTGTAGGCCCGGACCAACTCGTGCAAGGCCCGTTCGTCCCCGGCCTCGCGCCATTTCCGGGCCAGATCGAATTCGTGGTCGCGCGTCAGCAGAGGCTCACGCATGGACGCCTTGATGAAACTCAGGTTCGCGCGCTGAGTCTCGGGATCGTCGATGTAGGCCATACGTCCCTTCCTTCCCATCTGGGCGGCCGCGTTTTCAGGCTGCTCATGCCCTGTGCTGCGGAGTCCGAAGGGGTCGACCCCTCAGGTCCGGTGGTCCGTCGGTTGGTCACGGGTTGCCGACGGTTGGGACAACAGCCTTTCCCCTCGCCCTGTTGCACTGTGATACGCAGGACAAGACGCTTCGGATCATCCGGACCGGAAGGGAATCGGTGGCGGATGCCGGGGGGATGGGTAAGCCGGGCAGGAAAAAGGGAGATGGATCAGACCTGGAACAGGTCCAGGATCTCACCCGAAGGCGACAGACAGCCGCAGACGAGGTGCCCACCCCATCCGCAATTGCCATCCAAGGTCGCCACATGGTCGGTCACGGCGACGCCCTTGCGGGCCGGGTCATAGCCCCGGACGACGCGGGTGAAACCGCCGTAAGGCCCTGACATCTGGGCGAAACCGGGCGCTCCCCACCAGAAGGCGTCGCCCTGGTGCGCCAGCGGGCGGCGGGTGTCCACACCGGCGCTGACCAGCAGCACGCCCCCCTCCCCGCTTTCCGGACCGGTGCAGTAGGCGGCGCGGCGCAGGGAGTTGAACACATTTTCGTGACCGGGCTGCGCGTGCATCGCCTGACGCAGCCCCTGGGTCCAGCGGCCGAGCGTCATGGTGCCGCCGCGGGCCGCCGCCATGCCCTGCTCCACCGTGCCGCCATAGGCGGCCAGCGTGGTCCCGGCGCCGTGGCGGGTCATCCAGTCGAGCACCTGCTGCGGGTCGGGGGCGAACTGGAGCTGAAGCAGCTTGTGCCACATCTCCTCCTGCGCGCCGCGCAGATAGACGATGTCGCCGGCCTCCATGCCGCGCCAGCTCAGCAGCCAGGTGCGGAAGGCCAGAAGCGCGTCCACCGTCTCCAACACCCGCTCGCCCCAGCCGACCATGTTGCCGAGATAGACCAGCCGGTCGCCGGGCAGGAAGCGCGCCGCGATCACCTCGTGCACGGCGTGGAGATGATCGGTCTGAGCGTGGATCGAGCCGACGGCCCAGACGCGCCGCGGGTTTCGGAGATCGATGAATTTCTGCGCTTCAGACATGCCGGAGACGCTCACCCCATCCAGCGGTCACGGACCGGCCCAGAACAGGCCGGGGGCGGGAGTGTAGGCGCCGCGCAGGCCCGGCGAAAGACGAAAACTCAAGACAAAGGCGCGGCCAATCCGCCGCGCCTTCATCGTCAACATCGGACCCTGACCGGAGTTCCCTCTCCCGAGGCGGAAGAGGGCTTTCACCCGAGTTCAGGCGGCCTTCTTCAGGACCAGTTCCAGCCGCTCGGTGGCCTTGGTCTCGTCGATCTTCTCGACGGCGGCCAACTCGCGGGCCAGACGCTCCAGGGCGGCCTGATAGATCTGGCGCTCGCTGTAGGACTGGTCGGACTGGTCGGCGCCGCGGTACAGGTCGCGCACGACCTCCGCGATGGCCACCGGGTCGCCGGAGTTGATCTTGGCCTCATACTCCTGGGCGCGGCGGCTCCACATCGTGCGGCGGACGCGCGAACGGCCCTGCAGCGTCTCCAGGGCGACCTTGATCCGGTCCTTGGTGCTGAGGCGGCGCAGGCCGGCGGCCTTGGCCTTGCCGACCGGAACCTTGAGCGTCATGCGCTCTTTTTCGAACGTGATCGCGTAGAGCTGAACATCCATGCCAGCGATGCTGTGGGTCTCGATGCCCTCGACCCGACCGACGCCATGGGCCGGGTAGACGACGAAGTCACCGGCCTCGAAGTCAAGCTTGTTCGACATTTGGGTTGGCTCTCACTTCTCGCGATCGCGCCATTTTGCCGCCCCGGTGGAGGGGGCGAAAAAGGCCCGGTGACAACCGCGCACCGTGGGGATGGGGTCCTCCACGCCGCGCACTGTTGCACTGAGCCCTTGGTCTATGGGAAATCCGGCAATGACGCTGAGGCCGGCTCCGGGCGCGGATTATAGCAATGTTAAGGTCCGGTTACAAAGGTTACCCGCGGGCAGCCGTCTGGATTCCGACGTTGCCCGCCGATGGCCGACCTGTCCATTTTGCATGGCGGCAAATCCACGCCATGCACCGCGATAGCCCCGACTCCGCTCAAGCCCCCGCTTTTCAGCCCGCCTTGGGGGAGAAGAACTTCTCGTACTTGCCGTCCACGCCCTTCATCGCATCGGCGTCCGGCAGGGCGTCCTTCTTGCGGGTCAGGTTGGGCCACTGGCCGGCGTACTCGCGGTTCAGCTCCATCCACTTCTCCGCGCGGCCGTCGGTGTCGGGCACGATGGCTTCCGCCGGGCATTCCGGCTCGCACACGCCGCAGTCGATGCACTCATCCGGGTGGATGACCAGCATGTTCTCGCCCTCGTAGAAGCAGTCCACGGGGCAGACCTCGACGCAATCGGTGTACTTGCACTTGATGCAGTCTTCCGTCACGACGTAGGGCATGATTCGTTCTCCGCTGTTCTCGCCAGTTCCGGCGGTGTTCACGCGCCGGGGTTCGAGTCGCTTCGATAGACGCTTCGACTGACGTTCTCGCGCGTGGTCTGGATATAGACCTTAGCCTGATCGCGGCGCTTGCCTAGCACGCCGCCCGAGACGGGATCAACCCCGCCGGTTGTGTGGGCGCTTGCGACGCAGCCCCGCCCCCCGAATTCCCCGCGGCGACCGCTTCCAAAAAGGCGCGCAGCGCCACCGTCTCCACCGAATCCGCCCTGCGGACGAAACGGGTGGGCATGCGCGCCAGTTCCGGCGGCAGCGGGCGGGCGGTGAACAGGCCGCGCCAGGGTTCCCGCTCCACCACGGCACGGGGCAGCACGGTGACGCCCATGCCGGCGCCGACGCAGCCCAGGATGGCCTCCAGCGACCCGAACTCCATCAGGCGGTAGGGAACCCGCCCCGCTTCGCGCATCGCCGTCTCCGCCCGCGCGCGGTAGGCGCAGCCGCGCCGGAAGGCCAGCAGGGTGTTCCGCCCCGACTCGCTGGTGATGCCGCAGACGGGTTCGACCAGCACCAGTTCCTCGTCGAACACCGGCTGGCTGACCAGTTCCGGGTGCTCCACCGCCCCGGAGACGAAGGCGCCGTCGATGCGCCCGGCCAGCACCTCCCCCAGCATGGTCTCGGTGGGGCCGGGGACGATGGTCAGTTCGACGTCGGGATTCTCCGCGTGGAAGCGGGCGAGGATCGGCGGCAGCCGCACGGCGGCGGTCGTCTCCATGGTGCCCACGGCCAGCCGGCCGCCACGCCCCGCCGCATCGGCTACCGCGTCGCGCGCCTGGGCGACGAGGCGCAGCACCCGGTCGGCGTAATCGGCCAGCACCCGCCCGGCGGGCGTCGGAGCCATGCCGCGGCTGAGCCGCAGGAACAGCGGCACGCCCAGATCCTCCTCCAGCCGCTTCAGCCGGGCGGTCACGTTGGACTGGACGCAGTTCAGGGTTTCCGCCGCCCGGCTGACGCTGCCGGTGTCCGCCACCGCCTTCACCACACGCAGGCCCGCGAGATCCATCGCTTTCTCCCATCACCGTGAGTGAAGCATAGCATCGAAACAATTCATTGGAAATGAGGGGTACGCCGCGCGAGGATGAGCGCACACGAATAACGCGAACCTGTCGGGGGAAATGATGGTCCGGGTGCTGATCGGCGGCGTGCTGGCGCTGGCCATCGCCATGGGTGTGGGACGCTTCGCCTTCACGCCGATCCTGCCGGCCATGCAGGCGGCCACCGGGCTTGGCACCGACGCCGCCGGGCTGCTCGCCTCGCTCAACTATCTCGGCTATTTCCTGGGGGCGCTGGGAGCCGGGCTGGTGCCCCACGGCGCGGTGCGCACCGCGGTCTTCCGCACCGCGCTGATCGCCAGCGTCACCTCCACCGCCGGCATGGGCTTCACCGAGGACATGGCGGTCTGGGCGGTGCTGCGCTTCGTCTCCGGGCTGGCCAGCGCCGGCATGTTCATCCTGGGCATCGCCATGACCCTGGACGCTCTGGCCCGCGCCGGGCGGGAGGCGTGGACCGGCTGGCTCTACACCGGCGTCGGCATCGGAATCGCGTCGAGCGGCCTGTTCGTCGCCCTGATGGGGGAGCGGCTGGGCTGGCGCGGCGACTGGCTGTGGCTGGGGCTGGCCTGCCTGGGCTTCGGCACGCTGTCCTGGCTGTGGGTGACCGATCCGCCGCGCGAGCCCCACCATACCGCCGCCGCCGGAAGCGCCGTCCATGGCCGCGCGCTCCCCTCCGCCCCGCTGGTTCTGCTGACGCTGGCCTATTTCCTGGAGGGCGGCGGCTACATCGTCACCGGCACCTTCCTGGTCGCCATCCTGAAGACCATGCCGGAGACGGCGCAATTGGGCGCCGCGGCCTGGATGGTCACCGGGCTGGCGGCCATGCCCTCCGGCATCATCTGGGCGGCGGCGGGGCGGCGGCTCGGCCCCTGGCGGGCGCTGATCCTCGCCCATGTCGTGCAGGCGGTGGGCATCCTGCTGCCCATCACCGGGTCGCCGACGGCGGCCGTGGTGTCGGCGGCGCTGTTCGGCGGGACCTTCATCGGGATCGTCACCCTGTCCTTCACGCTGGGCCGGCAGTTGTCGGGCGGGGCCTCGGCGCGCGTCATCGGCGCGCTGACCGCCGTCTATGGGCTGGGGCAGATCATCGGCCCGATACCGGCGGGGCTGGTGGTGGAGCGCACCGGCAGCTTCGACTCCGCCCTGATGGGAGCCGCCGCGGCGGTTCTGGCCGGCGCGCTCCTTCTCGCCGCCGGGGCCTGGATGGCCGGGCGCCGCGACCCCGCCGCGGTTGCCCTGCGCGCCGGGCGGGGGTAGCCTGCCCGTCATGTTCGATCCGCTGCACCCCGAGGACTCCCGCCGCCACGCCCCCGCGACGGAGCGCAACCGCGCGCCCATCCTGGAGGTGCTGCGCCGCACCCTGCCACCGCAAGGTCTGGTGCTGGAGGTGGCGAGCGGCACCGGCCAGCACGCCGCCGCCTTCGCCGGGGCGCTGCCCGGCGTGATCTGGCAGCCGAGCGATCCCGACCCGGCCCTGCGGGACAGCATCCGCGCCTGGGCCGCTGCGGCGACTCTGCCCAACCTGCGGGAGCCGCTGGACCTCGACGCCGCCTCCGCCGGCTGGCCGATCCGGAGCGCCGACGCGGTGGTCTGCATCAACATGATCCACATCGCCCCGTGGCAGGCGGCGCTCGGCCTGTTCGCCGGGGCGGAGCGGCTGTTGCCGGCGGGCGGGCCGCTGCTGCTCTACGGCCCCTTCCGGCGCGGCGGGCGCCACACCGCCCCCAGCAACGCCGCCTTCGACGCCGACCTGAAGGCCCGCAACCCCGCCTGGGGAGTCCGCGACCTGGACGCGGTGGAGCGCGCCGCGGCGGGCTTCACCCTGGCCGAGGTGGCGGAGATGCCCGCCAACAACCTGACCGTCGTGCTGCGCCGCCGCTGACGGCCGCCCCCCGATTTCGGACCACCCCTTTCGAGGTGCGGTGTTCTGCCGCAGTTTTGCACCCGCGAGATTTGCTATTGTTTCCCCGCAGCGCTTGAGTTTGTAAACAAATTACAATTTGGGGGAAATGATGAAGCGGAAGCTGGTTCCGGACGTGGTGAAGTCGCAGGAACTCATCCTGGTGACGGAGGACACCTCCGTCCTGACCGTGTCGAAGCTGATGGCGGAGAAGAACATCGGCGCCGTCCTGGTGGTCAACCATGGCGACCTCGTCGGCATCGTCACGGAGCGCGACCTGAACAACAAGGTGCTCTCCACCCAGATCGACGTGCTGGAGACCGAAGTGTCGGCGATCATGACCCGCAACCCGGACACCCTGCCCCCGGACGCGGACGCCATCGACGCGCTGACCCTGATGCAGTCGAAGCATTACCGCCACCTGCCCATCACCCAGGGCAAGCGCGCGGTCGGCATCGTCTCCATCCGCGACCTGTTCAAGCTCGCCTACGAGCATCTGGTGGAGGAGGTGGAGTTCCGCGACAATCTGATGCGGACCTGATCCCGAACGAAGAACGGGCCGCCCCCGGCGAAGGGACGGCCCGTCGAAACGCCTGTTCAGGAAGGCCGGAGCGTCAGTGCGCTTCGGCCTTCTTCCGTTTGCGGCGGGCGGCGGCCATCAGGTTCAGCGCCTCGACCAGCGTCGAGAAGGCGATGGCGAAGTACAGATAGCCCTTCGGGATGTGGAAGCCGAAGCCGTCGGCGATCAGCGCCACGCCGACCAGCAGCAGGAAGGACAGGGCCAGCATCTTCACGGTGACGTGGCGGTTCACGAAGTCGCCCACCGGTCGGGCGGCGAACAGCATCACCGCCATGGCGATGACGACGGCGGTGACCATCACCGGCAGATCGTTGGACATGCCGACCGCGGTGATCACGCTGTCCAGCGAGAAGACGATGTCCAGCACGATGATCTGCCCGACCACCGCGCCGAAGCTGGCGATCTTGGGGGCGGCGCTGTCCTCCTCGTGGCCTTCCACGGTGTTGTGGATCTCGATGGTGCCCTTGGCCAGCAGGAACAGGCCGCCGCCCAGAAGGATCAGGTCGCGGCCCGAGAAGCCCATGCCGAACACGGTGATCAGCGGTTCCGTCAGGGTCGCCACCCAGGAGATGGAGGCGAGCAGCGCCAACCGCATCAGGAGCGCCAGCGCCAGACCGAGCTGCCGGGCCTTCTGCTGCTGGTGGACCGGCAGCTTGGCCGCCATGATCGAAATGAAGATGATGTTGTCGATGCCGAGCACGATCTCCAACGCGGTGAGCGTCAGGAGGCTGGCCCAGACCTGCGGGTCGGAGAACAGTTCGAGCATTGGGAGGGATGGCTCCGGAAAAATCGCCCGTTGCGGGATTATTTTGCGCAAATGAGGGTGCGGTGCCCGAATGGCAATGGCCCCGCTTGCGCCTCGCCGCCGCTTTTCCCAGCGGTTCCGGCTTACTCCTCTCCGTAGAGCTGGTCGAGCGCCCGGCGGTCGCGCTTGGTCGGACGCCCGGCGCCGGGCTCCCGCGGGGCCGGCGGCGCGCGGTAGGGGTCCTGGATCGCCTCCTCCCGCACCGGCGGGGCGAGGTCCTCGTAAAGGGCTTGCGCCTCCGGCGCCGGGCCGCGCCGGCTGCCGAGCGCGATCACCTTGATCACGCGGATGTGCCGCCCCTGCGGAAAGGTCAGCACATCGCCCGGCTTCACCGCGTAATGCGCCTTGTTCACCACCGTGCCGGACACCCGCAAGCCGCCGCCGTTGCACAGCTTCGCCGCGAGGCTGCGCGTCTTGAAGAAGCGCGCGAACCACAGCCACTTGTCGATCCGCAGACGCCCTGCCGGGGTGGGGTCGGAGTCGGGGAGGTTGTCGTCGTTGTCATCAAGGTCGGTCATGCGGCGCCCCCACCCTTCCCACGGCTGACGCCGTGGGCCCCTTCCCTCCCCCGCTGGGCAGGGGAGGGGGTTTTCCACCACGCAAACGTCATCCCTTCCCCCGCCCAGCGGGGGAGGGTTAGGGTGGGGGCAAGTGTATATCTCTTCATCCAATTCCCGAAAGCTGGCGCAGCTTGGCGAAGGGGTGGTCGGCGTTGACGGGGGCCTCGCGGCGGGGCTTGCCGCGCGGGTTGCGGCGGCGGCGCCAGGAGACCGTTCCATCCTCCGCCACGGAGCGCGTGTAGCCAAGCCCCTTCATCACCGCCCCCAGCTCGTCCGGCTTGGCGCCGATCATCTGGGCCAGCGCCGGTTCGGTCACCGCCCGGCCCTCCTTGGCGGCGGTCAGCAGCTCGGTCTCCAGCCGGTCGAGCATGTCCACCCGCAGCGCACGCGGCCCCGCCGCCGGATAGCCGATGGCCTCCCAGAAGGCGGGCGGCGCGCCCGTGGCCTCGACCGACACGCGGCCCGGCGGCGGGATCGGCACGGGCAGGGGCAGCCGGTGCTTCACCGCCCACAGCAGCCCGCGCAGCTCCACCGCCCCCGGCTTGGCGAGCGCCGTCAGGTAGAGGTGCGACACGCCGAGCCGCACCCCGTGGCGGGACAGCGCCTTGCGGTCGGCCTTCTCCAGCCCCTCCACCAGCGGGGCGACCGGCGCGCGGGGCATCGCCCCCATGTTCTCGACGAGCTGGAAGGCCAGCCCCCGCGCGGCACCCGTCAGATCCGCCGCGTCGCGCAACGCCAGCAGGGGGCGCAGCCGGGCGGCGACGCGGTCCTTCAGCCAGCGCTCCAGCCGGGCGCGCACCCGGTCGAGCTGACCCTGGTCGAGCAGCCCCTCGTCGAAGGGCAGAACCGCCGGGGTGAGCACGGACGGGCCGGGGCCGAGCCGGGCCACCGGCAGCCCGTCCGCCGTCAGCACCCCGTCCGGCCCGAGAGCGAACACGTCGTCCGGTTCCTGCTCGAAGGCGCGCAGGCGGGACGCCACCTCCTCGCGCAGCGCGCGGCGGGCGGCGGTCAGCAGGGACTTGGCCTCCTCCGACCGTTCCGGCGCGTCGGGGACGAAGCGGAAGCCCTCCAGCCGGCCCACCGGGTGGCCTTCCACCACCACCTCCCCGTCGGCGCGCACGCCGCCGATCAGCTCCCGCCCGTCCTTCAGCGTGCGGACCAGAGTGGCGGAGCGGCGGTCGATGAAGCGCTGGGTCAGCCGCTCGTGCAGGGCGTCGGACAGCTTGTCCTCGATGGCGCGGGTGCGGGCCTGCCAGTGCACGGGATCGGTCAGCCAGGAGGGCCGGTTGGAGATGTAGGTCCAGGTGCGGATGTGGGCGATGCGGGCGACCAGCGCGTCGATGTCGCCCTCCGTGCGGTCCAGCCGGGCGATCTGCTTGGCCGCCCAATCCTCGTCCAGCCGCCCGATGCCGGTGCGCAACTGCCGGAAGATCTGCCCGAGCAGCCGCGTGTGGGCGTCCGACAGCACCTTGCGGAAGTCGGGGATCTGGCAGACCTCCCAGAGCAGGCGCACATTGTCGCGGCCCTTGGCGAGGTCCATCACCTCATGGTCGCGGGCCAGCGCCTGGAGCGCCAGATGGTCGTCGGCGTCGCGGGCGCGCAGCAGCTCCGGGATCGGCGGGCGCTCCTCCAGCGACTTCAGCAGGAAGCCCGGCGTGTCGAAGCGCAGCTTGCTGTTGCGCCACATCAGCGTCTTGATGGTATCGAACTGGTGGTTCTCGACGCGGTCGACCACGTCGGCTTCCAGTTCCCCCACCTCGTCGGTGGTGCCGAAGGTGCCGTCGCACATGTGCCGCCCGGCGCGCCCGGCGATCTGCGCCACCTCCGGCGCGCGCAGGCGGCGCGGGGCGAAGCCGTCGAACTTCACGATGCGGGCGAAGGCCACATGGTCCACGTCCATGTTCAGCCCCATGCCGATGGCGTCGGTCGCCACCAGATAATCCACCTCCCCCGCCTGATAGAGCCCGACCTGCGCGTTGCGGGTGCGCGGGCTGAGCGCCCCCAGCACCACCGCCGTGCCGCCGCGCTGGCGCCGGATCATCTCGGCCAGCGCGTAGACGTCGGTCGCCGAGAAGGCCACGACGCAGGAGCGCGGCGGCAGGCGCGTCAGCTTGCGGTAGCCGGCATAGGTCAGTTGCGAGAAGCGCGGGCGGCTGATGAACTCGACCCGCGGCACCAGCCGGCGGATCAGCGGCTGGATGGTGTCGGAGCCGAGGAACATCGTCTCCACCAGCCCGCGCGCGTTCAGCAGCCGGTCGGTGAAGATGTGCCCGCGCTCCGGATCGGCGCAGAGCTGCACCTCGTCCACCGCCAGGAAGTCCACCGCCCGGTCCAGCGGCATGGATTCCACCGTGCAGACCCAATAGGACGGGCTGGGCGGCAGGATCTTCTCCTCCCCCGTCACCAGGGCCACGGCGTTCCGGCCCTTGATCGACACGATGCGGTCGTAGTTCTCGCGGGCCAGCAGGCGCAGCGGAAAGCCGATCATCCCCGTCCGGTGGCCGAGCATGCGCTCGATGGCGAGATGGGTTTTCCCGGTGTTGGTCGGCCCCAGCACGGCGACCACCCGGCCACCCGCACCCAGACCGCCCCCGGACGAAGAAAGGACAGAGGTCATAGGGGTAAGTTTTGGGCCTGGGAACCGGCAATGCAAGCGTCAGGGCGGCCGTGCCGTGCTGCGATGCCGCACTCTTCGGAGAGTGGTATAAGACGACGGGCCTGTGGACCGGCACCGGTTATCCCGTCTACCCTTTGCGCGCTCCACCCAAAGGGATTCCTCATGCGCCGTTTTCCCGCCCGTCCGCTCGCCGCCGCGCTGATGCTCGCAACCCTGGCGCTGCCGCCCGCCACGGCCCGCGCGGACGCCCCCCCGGTGACGGAGGATGGCGCCAAGGCGCTCGCCGCCGCGCTGAAGGACGGACTGGCCCGCTGGTTCCCGAAGGGCAAGGACGACGCGACCGAGCTGCGCTGGTCCGGCGATCCGGTGGCGACTCCCGCCGGCGACCATTACAAGGTGGCCCTGCCCGCCCTGACCGCCGTGTCGGACGACGGCACCACCGCCAACATCGGCACCATCCGCCTGACCGTGAAGCCGCAGGACGGCAACACCCACGCCGTCACCGCCACCCTGCCCGACCACGTCGCCATCCTGGACAACGGCAAGCCGTCCGCCAGCATCCGGCTGGGCCGCCAGCGCATCAGCGCCCTGTGGTCCGGCACCTACGAGGCGGCGCTGTCCATGGACGCGGAGCTTGGCGACCTGTCCGTCACCAGCGACCGCAAGAACAAGAAGGGCAAGAAGGACGACAGCGCCCTGACCGTCGGCGCCATCACCGTCGCCGGGGAGCTGAAGCCGGACGGCACCGCCGCCGCCGGTACCCCGTTGTGGAGCGGCCCGGGCGCCATGTCGGTCAGCAACCTGCGCTTCGTCGACGAGGCGAAGAAGGAGGTGCTGAACCTCGCCGGCCTCACCATGGAGGGCACCTACACCCGCGTCGACCTCGCCCGCGCCGACGCCATGCAGCGGCTGACCCAGGCCCACGCCCTGGCCGGCACCCAGCCCCCGGCGGCGGAGCTGATCCCGCTGATGCAGGGCCTGATGGCCGGGGCCAGCGGGCGCGTCCGCCTGTCCGGCCTGAAGGCCCTGAACCCGGAGGACGGCACCCGCCTCGCCCTCGGCCAGCTCGTCCTGAGCGGCAGCGCCGAGGATCTAGACAAGCCGATGGCCTCCTCCACCTTCGGGATCGAATCCAGCGGCCTGTCGCTGGAGCCGGAGGTGGCGCCGAAGTCCTTCATGCCGGACAAGCTGGACCTTCACATCACCACCGCGAAGCTGCCGACCGCCTCGCTCTGGCGGGCCTTCGCCGACCTCGCCGCGCTTGCCGAGACGCAGGCCGACGCGGACGCGGAAGGCGACGAGGAGGAGGACGAAGAGGAAGCCGCCCAGGCCGACGAGGCGGAAGTGGCGGCCATCGGCAACCGGCTGATGGGCGCCATGGCGGAGGTTGGGACCGAACTGCGCATCGACCGCTTCGTCGTCAACACGCCGGCCACCTCCGGCACCATGACCGGCGCCATGCGCATGGCCGCCAACTCCGCCTTCGGCGCGGTGGGCAGTTCCACCGTGCTGCTGCGCGGGCTGGACGCCGCGGCCAAGGCGATGCAGCCCAAGCCGGGCCGGAAGGCCGACGAGGACACCCAGAACGTTTTGGGCGTGATCGCCATGCTCCAGGCGTTCGGACAGGCGTCCAAGGACGACGCCGGCAACGACGTCCGCAGCTACAAGATCGACGTCACGGAAACCGGCCAGCTCCTGCTGAACGGCGCCGACATGAGCGCGCTGATGGGCATGGGCCAGCCGACGCCGGAGCCGGAGCCGATCCAGGGGAAGAAGCGCTGAGGTTTGGGGCGGGTTGCCCCCACCCTTCCCACGGCTTCGCCGCGGGTCCCTTCCCTCCCCCGCTGCGCAGGGGAGGGAAACTTAGTCCCCTCCCTCGCGCAGCGGGGGAGGGTTAGGGAGGGGGCAACAGTTCCCCATCCCAGCACGCACCCACTCCGGTTGCGAAACTCCACGCCGACGCCAGCCGCCGCTCTTGCATGGGGCGGCGCACTCCCACATATCTGCGCCGTCCTTCCGACCCATCGACAAGCCCATCAACAAGAACGATCAAGGATGACACCATGACCGAGGAACGGCTCAGCTTCCAGGCCGAGGTCAGCCGCCTGCTCGACATCGTCGCGCACTCGCTCTACAGCGAGAAGGAAGTCTTCCTGCGCGAGCTGGTTTCCAACGCCTCCGACGCCTGCGACCGGCTGCGCTACGCCGCGCTGACGCAACCCGAACTGTCCGCGGACGACCCGAACCTGAAGGTCCGGCTGATCGTGGACAAGGAGGCGCGGACCCTGACCGTGGCCGACAACGGCATCGGCATGAACCGCGAGGATCTGGTCGAGAACCTGGGCACCATCGCGCGCTCCGGCACCGCCGCCTTCATGCGCAGCCTGAAGGAAAGCGCGAAGGAGGGCGCCAAAGACGGGGATGCCAAGAAGGACGTCAATCTGATCGGCCAGTTCGGCGTCGGCTTCTACTCCGCCTTCATGGTCGCCGACCGGGTGGAGGTGCTGACCCGCAAGGCCGGGGAGGCTCAGGGCTGGCGCTGGCTGTCGGACGGCAAGGGTGAATTCACCATCGCCGACGCGGCCGACCTGCCGCGCGGCACGCAGATCAAGCTGCACCTGCGCGAAGGCGACGACGAGTATTTGGAGGAGCACCGGCTCGCCACCATCGTCCGCAAATACTCCGACCACATCGCCATCCCGATCCTGTTCGGCGAAGGGGATGACGCCAAGTCGCTGAACAGCGCGTCCGCCCTGTGGATGCGTTCCAAGAACGAGATCACCGCGGACCAGTACAAGGAATTCTACCACCACGTCGGCCACGCCTTCGACGATCCGTGGCTGACCCTGCACTGGCGGGCGGAAGGGGCCATCGAATACACGAACCTGCTGTTCGTGCCGTCCTCCAAGCCGTTCGACCTGTTCGACCCCAAGCGCGCCCACCGGGTGAAGCTGTACGTCAAGCGCGTCTTCATCACCGATTCGGCGGAAGGTCTGCTGCCGCCCTATCTGCGCTTCCTGCGCGGCGTGGTGGACAGCGAGGATCTGCCGCTGAACATCAGCCGCGAGATGCTCCAGCACAACCCGATGCTGGCGAAGATCCGCGCCGGCCTGACCCGCCGCGTCCTGTCGGAGCTGGGCAAGAAGGCCCGCGACACCGAGAAGGCGGAGGAATACGCGGCCTTCTGGGAGAATTTCGGGGCCGTCCTGAAGGAAGGTCTCTACGACGACTACGAGCACCGGGACGATCTGCTGAAGCTGATGCGCTTCCGCAGCACCGCCGGTGACGAACTGGTCTCGCTGGAGGAGTATCTGGGCCGCATGAAGGAGGGCCAGGAGGCCATCTTCACGATCAGCGGCGACGACATCGAGACACTGAAGCGCAGCCCGCAGCTCGAAGGCTTCAAGGCCAAGGGCGTCGAGGTGCTGTTGCTGACCGACCCGGTGGACGAGTTCTGGGTGCCGTCGGTCGGCAGCTTCCAGGACAAGCCCTTCAAGTCGGTGACCCGCGGCGGCGCCGATCTCGGCAAGATCCAGGGCGGCGAGGAGAAGCCCGCCGAGGAGAAGGCGTCCGAAGGCGAGTTGACCGACCTGCTGGTCCTGCTGAAGCTGACGCTCCAGGACGCGGTGAAGGATGTCCGCCCGTCCGAGCGCCTGACCGACAGCGCCGTCTGCCTCGTCGCCGACGAGAACGACATGGACATGCACCTGGAACGCCTGCTGAAGCAGCACAAGCAGCTTGGCATGGACGCCCCGGCGGCCAAGCGCATCCTGGAGGTCAACCCCAGCCATCCGCTGATCAAGCGTCTCGCCGAGCGCGCCAAGGCGAGCGGGGCCGCGACCTCGCTGGACGACGCGGCGTGGCTGCTGCTCGACCAGGCCCGCATCGTGGAAGGCGAGGCCCTTCCTGACCCCGCCGCCTTCGCCCGCCGTCTGGCGAGCGCGATGGAGAAGGGGCTGGCGTAACGTTCCTCCCTGCCCCCCGCTCCCGGCGGACCTGAGGGTCGCCGGGAGCGGGGGAACGGGCGCTTATTCCTCGATGTTGCGGGCCAGGACTTCGCGCTTGCCGGCGTGGTTGGGCTTGCTGACCACGCCTTCGGTCTCCATCCGCTCGATCAGCCGGGCGGCGGAGTTGTAGCCGATGCGGAGTTGGCGCTGGATGAAGCTGGTCGACGCCTTGCGCTCGCGGCAGACCACGGCGACCGCCTTGTCGTAGAGGTCGTCGCCCGAGCCGCCGCCGGCCCCGCCCGACCCGTCGTCGAAGGAGCCGCCGTCCTCGTCGTCCTCTTCCGTGATGGCGTCGACGTAGCTGGGCTCGCCCTGCGTTTTCAGGAACTTCACCACCTGCTCCACCTCGCCGTCGGCGACGAAGGGACCGTGGACGCGGGTGATGCGGCCGCCGCCGGCCATGTAGAGCATGTCGCCCTGGCCGAGAAGCTGTTCCGCCCCCTGCTCGCCCAGGATGGTGCGGCTGTCGATCTTGCTGGTCACCTGGAAGCTGATGCGGGTCGGGAAGTTGGCCTTGATGGTGCCGGTGATGACATCCACCGAGGGGCGCTGCGTCGCCATGATCAGGTGGATGCCGGCGGCGCGGGCCATCTGGGCGAGCCGCTGGATCGCCGCCTCGATGTCCTTGCCCGCCACCAGCATCAGGTCGGCCATCTCGTCCACGATGACCACGATGTAGGGCAGCTCCTTCAGGTCGAGCGGCTGCTCCTCGAAGATCGGCTTGCCGGTGTCGGGGTCGAAGCCGGTCTGGACGCGGCGGGTCAGCAGTTCGCCGTCGGCGCGGGCCTCGCGCAGGCGGGCGTTGTAGCCCTCAATGTTGCGCACGCCCAGCTTGGACATGTTGCGGTAGCGGTCCTCCATCTCCCGCACCGTCCATTTCAGGGCGACGACCGCCTTCTTCGGGTCGGTGACGACCGGCGTCAACAGGTGGGGGATGCCCTCGTAGACCGACAGCTCCAGCATCTTGGGGTCGATCATGATGAAGCGGCAGCGGTCGGGCGGCAGGCGGTAGAGCAGCGAGAGGATCATCGTGTTGATCGCCACCGACTTGCCCGAGCCCGTCGTGCCGGCGACCAGCAGATGCGGGAAGCGGGCGAGGTCGGCCACCACCGACTGGCCGCCGATGTCCTTGCCGAGCGCCAGCAGCAGCTTGCCCGCCGTCTTGTCGAAGACGTCGCCGGCCAGCAGCTCGCGCAGCAGAACCGTTTCGCGCTTGGCGTTGGGAAGCTCGATGCCGATGACGTTGCGGCCCGGCACCACGGCGACGCGGACGGACACCGCGCTCATCGAGCGGGCGATGTCGTCGGCCAGACCGATGACGCGGGACGACTTGGTGCCGGGGGCCGGTTCCAGCTCGTAGAGCGTAACCACCGGGCCGGGATGGACCTTCTGCACCTCGCCGCGCACGCCGAAGTCGGACAGCACGCCCTCCAGCCTCACCGCGTTCTCGCGCAGCGCCGCCTCGTCCACCTTCTCGCCGCGCGCGCTGGTCGGGACGATCTGGAGCAGGTCGAGCGGCGGCAGCTCGTAGCCGTCCGCCTCCTCCAGATCGAGGGCGGTCTGCTTGGATGGCCGCCCCTGGTCGGCGGCCTTCGCCTTGCCTCCGGCGGGCGGGGTCACCACGGGAACGGCGCGGGTCCTGGCCTCGGCCCGCGGCTCCACGCTGATGGAGTCGGACAGGCGCGAGCGCGGCGCGGCGCGCAGGGTGGCGGAGCCGCTGTTCTCGTCCGAAGCGTCGTCCAGCGACGGGGCGGCGCCCCTCTTCCCCGCCGCCGCGAGGCTGGGTTCCCGCCGCAGCAGACCGCCGGTCTGGCGGGCGGCGTTGCGCGCGGCCTCGGCACCCTTGTCGCGCACGAAGGACAGGCCGGTGCGGGCACCCCGCCCGATGCGGGCGATGGCGGCGGCGGTCTCGCGCAGGCTGGCCACCCATTCGCGGATCGACAGGCCCATGGCGACGAACAGGATCAGCCCGCCGGCCACGCCCGCCACCGTGCCGACCGCCGGGTTTCCCGGCGCGCCGAACAGCAGTTTGCTGACGCCGTCCAGAAGCAGACCGCCAAAGCTGCCGCCAGGACGGCTCTTCAGCGGGTCCTCGCTCCCGCTGCTCATCCCCGCTAGGAACATGGCGACCAGAAGCACGCCCCACACCGCCAGCACGCTGCGGAACAGCGGGTGGCGCACGCTCTTCTGAAGGCTGAGGCGCCAGCCCCACATCATCGGGACGAGCGCCAGCAGATAGGCCGTCCAGCCCAGCGACTGGATCAGGATGTCCGCCAGATAGGCGCCGAACCGCCCGAACAGGTTGTGGATGTGGGCGCCCGCCGCCGGGACCGCGTTCCAGGAGGGGTCGGACCGGTCGTAGCTTCCCAGTATGACCATCAGCACCAGACCGACGACGCCCAGCGCGAATCCCGCCAGTTCGCGCGCCCGCGCCACCACGAAGGCGCGCGTGGCGGGCGAGAAGAAGGGCGGCTTTTCGGGCCGCGCACCGGCGCTTTTTCCGCTTCCGCTGCGGGGGCTTGCGGGTCGTGCCATGGGCAGAAGGTCCTCAGAACATGCTGTACCGGACCCGACCTTTTGGAAAACGGGCCGGGGTGATGGGATGGACGAAAACTCTTATCCCAGAATGCGGGCGATGGCGGCGCAGGCGTGGCCGACCGTCTCGGCGTCGTTCACCAGCGCGATGCGGATGAAGGGCGCGCCGGGATTCGCCTCGCCGGGGTTGCAGCGGGTCAGGTAGGCGCCGGGCAGGACGCGGATGCCGCCTTCCGCCCACAGGCGGCGCGTCGCCTCCTCTCCGTCGCCGACCTCCAGCCACAGGAAGAAGCCGCCGTCCGGACGGTAATAGCCGTAACGCCCCTTCAGCGAAGCTTCCGCCGCGTCGAACTTGGCGCGGTAGAGCGCGCGGTTCTCCTCCACATGCGCCTCGTCCCGCCACAGGGCGGCGCTGGCCGCCAGCACCGGCAGGGGCATCCCGGCGTTGGAGTAGCTGCGCAGGCGGGTGAAGCGGGACATCAGCTCCGGATCGCCGGCCACGAAGCCCGACCGCAGCCCGGCGGCGCTCGACCGCTTGGACAGGGAATGGAAGACCAGGATGTTCGCCCAGGGCTTCCCACCGTGATCGAGCCCCGAAGCGACCTGCAGCGCGCCGACCGGCGGCTTGTCCAGGTAGATCTCGGCGTAGCACTCGTCCACCGCCAGGATGAAGCCGTAGCGGCGCGCCAGCCCGATCGCCCGCTCCAGATAGGCGGCGTCCGCCGCCGCCCCCTGCGGGTTGGCCGGGGTGCAGAGGTAGAACAGCGCCGTGCGCTCCAGCAGCTCCGGAGTCAGCGCGTCCAGATCGGGCAGGAAGCCGGTCTCGCGGGTGGAGGGCAGGAACACCGGCTCCGCCCCGGCCAGCAGGGCCGCCCCCTCGTAGGGCGCGTAGAAGGGGTTGGGCATCAGCACCGCCGGCTGACGGCCCGCCTTGCTCTGCGGCACGGCCAGCAGGGCCAGCAGGAACAGCGCCTCGCGCGTGCCGGACACCGGCAGGACGGATGTTTCGGCGTCGAACAGACCGTCCGGCAGGGCGTAGCGGCGCGACAGCCAGCCGCCAACCGCCTCGCGGAACTCCGGCGTGCCGCCGACCGGCGGATATTTGCCCCACAGATGGGCATTGGCGCGCAGCGTCTCGTCGATGATGGCCGGCGGCTGGTGCTGCGGCTCGCCCACCGACATCATGATCGGCTCCGCGTTGGTGCGCGGCGTCACCCCGGACAGCAGCGCCGCCAGCCGGGTGAAGGGGTAGTCGGACAGCCGGTCGAGCCGGTCGTTGACGAGAGCGAAGGTGCCGAGGTCCGGGAGCGACATGCCGCCGAAGATCCTTTCCATGAGGACGGCCCGGAAGAGGCGCGGCCCGATACGAAACGGAAACGATCCTACCGGCGGTGGAGTCCCGGCACAAGGGCACAAAACCGGACGAGGCCCGGTCAAGGGAAAGCATACGCCGCAGGTTCCGGCGGCATTGGCACCGCGGCGGAAAGACTGGCGTCCCCGGCCTCAAGTCGCCAAGCAGATCATCGGCGCCGCACGGAAAGAAAAAGCGGAAGGGGCCGGGCCGTTCCGCCCCGCCCTGTCCGCCCCCTGCCCCCTTCGCCCGATCCGTCTTAGAGAGCTTCGGCGTTGGTCTCGCCGGTGCGGATGCGCACGGCCTGGGCGATGTCCAGCACGAAGATCTTGCCGTCGCCGATGCGGCCGGTGTTGGCGGCCTTCTGGATCGCCTCGACCACCTGCTCGTACTGGTCGTCGGACACGGCGACCTCGACCTTCACCTTGGGCAGGAAGCTCACGGAATACTCGGCGCCGCGGTAGATCTCGGTCTGACCCTTCTGGCGTCCGAAGCCCTTCACCTCGCTCACCGTCAGGCCCTGAATCCCGAGCGAGGTCAGCGCCTCGCGCACTTCGTCGAGCTTGAACGGCTTGATGATGGCCATAACCAGTTTCATGTGGCTTCCCCTTGGTATGCATGTTTGCGGGCTCTTGCGGTCGCCCGGTCCCTCTCGGCCGATCCCGCCTTGCCGGCGGGTTATCCGAACGTGACTCGAGCGTGTTCGCCTCGACCGCAAAAATCAACGTCTTCAAAAATCGTGCCGGTTGCAGAAGCCGTCCTTTTCAGAGGTTTTCGGCTGTTTCGCCATTCGATTGGGCAGGTCATGCCTATTCTTTACGCAATCCAGGGGCCGCGACGCAGCGCCGCTGGACATCCGGACCAAGCGGAACGATTGTTCGTACCCGTCTACACTGATCGAAGGGCAGCGCCATCATGACCGAATCGGGCACCACCGCAGCGCAGGAGATCACGACCGAGGTCGTCGTGTTGGGCGGCGGACTGGCCGGGCTCAGCATGGCGGCGGCGCTGGCCACCGCGGGCGTTCCGGTGGTCTGCATCGACCGCGACAGCCCGGACCGGCAGGCGGGGGACGATTTCGACATCCGCACCACGGCGGTCGCCTACGCCTCGATGAAGGTGCTGGAGGGGGCGGGCGTGTGGAAGCACATGGAGCCCTGCGCCGGTCCCATCCTGGACATCCGCGTGGCCGACCAGTTCTCGCCCCTGTTCGTCCATTACGACCACAAGGACCTGACCTGGGACGGCAAGAACCAGCCCTTCGGCTGGATTCTCGACAACAAGGACATGCGCCGCGCCCTGTTCGCCCGCGCGAAGGAACTGCCCGGCCTGCACCATCTGGCCCCGGCCCAGGCCGTCTCGATCGAGCGCAACCGCAGCGGCGCCACCGTGAAACTGGCCGACGGGCGGGTGGTCAAGGCGCGGCTGGTCGTCGGGGCCGACGGGCGCCGCTCGCTGGCGCGGGAAAGCGCGGGGATCAAGCTGCGCACCTGGGCCTACGACCAGTCCGCCATCATCTGCACGATCCGCCATTCGGAGCCGCACAACGGCGTGGCGGTGGAGCATTTCCTGCCCAACGGCCCCTTCGCCGTTCTGCCGATGACGGAGAACCGCTCCTCCATCGTGTGGAGCGAGAAGCGGTCGCTGGTGGACATGTACCTGAAGCTGCCGGAGGACCAGTTCATCGACGAGCTGACCCGGCGGTCCGGTGGCTATCTGGGCGACATCGAACTGCTGACCCGGCGTGACGCCTGGCCGCTGTCGGTCCTGCTGGCCGAGCGCTTCATCGCGGAGCGCGTGGCCCTGATCGGCGAGGCCGCCCACGCCATCCATCCCATCGCCGGGCAGGGCCTGAACCTGGGCCTGCGCGACGTGGCGGCCCTGGCGGAGGTGATCGTGGACGCCCACCGGCTGGGGCTGGACGTCGGCTCTCCGGAGGTGCTGGCCCGCTTCCAGCGCTGGCGCCGCTTCGACACGGTGCTCCTGGCCGCGGTGTGCGACGGTCTGGTGCACCTGTTCTCCAACAACATCCCGCCGATCAAGCTGGCCCGCGACGTCGGCATGGCCGTCGTCAACCGCCTGCCGCCGCTGAAGCGCTTCTTCATGCGGCACGCGATGGGCGTGGTGGGTGAGTTGCCGCGGATGATCCGGGGCGTGCCGCTGTAAGGGGCGGCTCGCCCATCACCCCAACCCATACTCCGACAACGCCTCGTACACCGCGGCCCCCTTGCCCAGGTGGCTGCGGTAGAGGGTGAAGTGGTCCATCCGGATCGGGCCGGCGCGGAACAGCCCGCGTTCCTCGACGAAGCGCCCGATCCGGTCCTTCGGCGCGTCCTTCAGCCGGGCGAGCGTGACGTGGGGCGAGAACTTGCGCTCCTCCGCCGGAAGGCCGCAGCGGACCAGCGCCGATTCGATCTTGGACTGGAGGTGCGACAAGGCGTCGCTGCGCTCCACCCCGACCCAGAGGATGCGGGCGCCCCGGCCGCTGCCGAACACGCCCACGCCGTCCAAAACCAGATCGAAGGCCGGAGCCGCGATCTGCGCCAAAGCCTCGTCGATCTCCGCCGCCTGATCGTCCGGCACCTCCCCGATGAAGCGGAGAGTCAGGTGCAGGTTGTCCGCATCGGTCCAGCGGGCGCCGGGCACGCCGCCGCCCAGCCCCGCCAGACGCTGGCGCACATCCTCCGGAAAATCGAGAGCGACGAAGAGACGAATCATGGGTTTACGGGCCGGTTACGGGCAGGGATCGGGGAAGCGGGCGTTCACCGCCTCGATGTCCTTCCACGCCTCGTCCGACAGCGTGACGTTCACCGCCGCGATGTTGGACTTCAGGTCCTCCATGTTGGTCGCCCCGATCAGGGAGGACGCCACGAAGGGCTGGTGCAGGGTGAAGGCAATGGCCATCTGCGTCGGCGACAGGCCGTGGCGCCGGGCCACGTCCAGGTACTCGCTCGTGGCGAGGTCGGCGTTGACGGTGGCGTAGCGCGACTTGCGGTGATCCAGCGACCGGCGGCTGCCGGCGGGCATGGCGCCGTCCAGATACTTGCCCGACAGGGTGCCGGCGGCCAGCGGCGAGTAGGCCAGCAAACCGACATCCTCGCGGATCGACACCTCGGCTAGCCCCTGCTCGAAGCTGCGGTTCAGCAGGTTGTAGGCGTTCTGGATCGAGGCGATGCGCGGCAGGCCCTTCTCCTCCGCCAGCTTCACGAACTGCATCACGCCCCAGGGCGTCTCGTTGGACACGCCGACGTGGCGCACCTTGCCGGACTTCACCAACTCGTCCAGAGCGGACAGCGTCTCCTCGATGGGGGTGCCATCCTTCTCAGGCCGGTGGACGTAGTTGCGCGCACCGAAGCGGTTGGTGGGGCGGTCGGGCCAGTGAAGCTGGTACAGGTCGATGTAGTCGGTCTGGAGCCGGCGCAGGCTGGCCTCCACCGCCGCGAAGATGTTGGCGCGGTCCAGCTTCGCCTGACCGCCGCGCACCCAGGAAAAACCGCCGTCGGCAAAGCCGATGACCTTGGTCGCCAGGATCACCTTGTCGCGCTTGCCGGTCGCCTTGAACCAGGTGCCGATGATCTCCTCCGTACGTCCGTACGTGTCGGCGGTCGGGGGGACGGCGTACATCTCCGCGGTGTCCCAGAAGGTCACGCCCTCGCCGAGCGCGTAGTCCATCTGGGCGTGGCCTTCGGCCTCGGTGTTCTGGCGGCCCCAGGTCATGGTGCCCAGGCCGATGGCGCTGACCGACAGGCCGGTGCGGCCGAGCGGACGGTATTGCATAGGATGTGGTCCTTAGAGGAACAGGGTGAGCACGCCCGTGTATCCATACAGGCGCGCGTTGGAAATCTCTCCGCTGGCGAAGAAGCCGGCCAGCGGGATGTCGCCGAAGGTCTCGCGGATCAGCGCCAGTTCCTGGCTGCCCTCGCCGAACAGGCTGGGGCCGCGGGCGATGCAACTGACGTACAGCGCGCCCTTCGGCGTGGTCTTCACGCGCTTCTTCAGGTTCGCCAGCATGCGGCGCATGTCGGCTTCGGCGCTCTGCTGGTCGCGGCGGGTGAACAGGATGGGCTGGCCGCTCTGCACATGGTGGGCGACGGCGATCCATCCGGCGCGCGGGTCGATGGCGATCAGGTCGCGGACCAGATAATCCGCCGTGTCGCTCCCGGCGATGGGCAGCCCGGCGAAAATGTAGCCGGACACCCGCTTCAGGTCGCGGGCCAACAGTTCGCCGATGTCCTCCTTGAAGACGTCCAGCGCGGGGCGCCCGTCGATCTCCAGGACGACGTTGTCCTCCGCCGCGGTGATGGTGCGCACGGGGCCGATGGGCGTGCAGCCCTGGCTGAGGCCGGTGGCGACCGGAACCTGCGGGGCGAACAGCACGCCGGACACGCCGCCGTCCGCCACCGGTCCGGCGGTCATCGTGGCGGTGTTGCCGGGGATGGTGAATTGCGGGAACTCCGACCGCGAGGCCGACAGGCCGCCGACCAGGAAAGCCCCCGTCGATTCCGCCAGCGAAACGACCAACCCCGCCAAATCCTGGTGACGCGGGTCGGCGTGTGCGAGTGCCAGCATGGCGCCGTGCTTGTCCAGCCAGCCGCCGGCCATGCGGCGCAACGGCTCCATGTCGCCGGACACCACCGGGAACAGGCGGAAACCCTCCGCCGGAAGCCGCGCCACCATGACGGCGATGCCCGGCTTGTCGAAGATTTCCTCGTCGTTGGCGCAGACGCCGATGCCGACCGTGCCCACCCAGTCGCGGATGCCGGTGACGCCGCGCAGCAGCGTGACCATGCTGGTCGCGTGCTCCGCCAGCGCGTCGGTGATGTAGAGGAAGCCGAGGTTGCAGCCCTCCACGTTCCCGAGTTCGTCCAGGCAGGACTTCACGACGGCGCCCCATTCGGTGCCGGTGGCCGAGGCGGCCTTGAAGAAGGTTTCGGTGGCGGCGGTGTCGCTGGTCAGGGTCGCCATGGGTCTTCAGCCTCCGTTCTTGGCGATGCCGTCCAGAAGGCGGGCGACATGGGGCGCGATGCGCTCCACGATCACCTTCACGCCGGCCGCGTTGGGATGGATGCCGTCCGGCTGGTTCAGCGCGGCGTCCGCCGCCACGCCGTCCAGAAAGAACGGGTAGAGCTGTACGTTGTACGTCTTCGCCAACTCCGGGTATATGGCGTTGAAGCGCTCTCCGTACGCGCGCCCCAGACTTGGTGAGGCGTACATCCCGGCGAGGAGTAAGGGCAGCCTCTCGCCGGTCAGCCGCTTCAGGATGGCGTCGAGGTTGGCGCGCGCCGCCGCGGGGTCGAGCCCGCGCAGCATGTCGTTGGCCCCCAGTTCCACCAGCACGGCGTCCGGCTTGTCGGCCAGCGCCCAGTCGAGCCGCGACAGCCCGCCCGCCGTGGTGTCGCCCGACACGCCGGCGTTGACGACGGTCACGTCGTAGCCCTTTTCCCGCAGCGCCGCCTGCAACTGCGGAGTGAAGGACTGTGCTTCGGGAAGGCCGTAGCCGGCGGTCAGGCTGTCGCCGAGCGCGAGCAGCGTGAACGGTCCCTTTCCCCCGCCGTTCTGGGCGAGCGCGGGCGCCGTCATGCCGGCCACCGCAACCGCGACGAGAGCGGCAAGCCCCGACCGAAGGAGGGCCATGTTGAAATGGCGGCGCACCATGCCATATGGCGTGAGGTTTTCCCGCCCGTTCCCCTGCCCGTTCCAGAGACGCATGCCAATGTCCCGACCCGATTCCGTTGCCTCTGCCATCGTCGATCTCGACGAGGTGCATCTGAGATTGGACAGCGCGGCCGGACCCGTCAACATCCTGAGAGGCTTGAGTCTCCGCATCCAGCCCGGTGAACGGGTCGGCGTGGTCGGCCCGTCGGGCTCCGGCAAATCGACCATGATGATGGTCATGGCCGGGCTGGAACGCCCAACGGGCGGGACCGTGCGCGTCGCCGGACAGGATCTGGGCCGGCTGGACGAGGACGGGCTTGCGCGCTTCCGCCGCGACCATGTGGGGATCGTCTTCCAGGCTTTCCACCTCGTGCCGACGATGACCGCGCTGGAGAACGTCGCCATCCCCCTGGAATTCGCCGGGGCCGCCGACGCCTTCGACCGCGCGCGCGACGGGCTGGAGGCGGTCGGGCTGGGGCATCGGCTGACCCATTATCCGGGCCAGTTGTCCGGCGGCGAGCAGCAGCGCGTCGCCCTGGCGCGCGCCTTCGTCGCGGAGCCGTCGCTTCTCCTGGCCGACGAGCCGACCGGCAACCTCGACATCGGCACCGGCGCCACCATCGTGGAATTGCTGTTCGACCTCGCCGAGCGGCGCGGCACGACGCTGGTGCTGATCACCCACGATCCGTCCCTGGCCGAGCGCTGCGACCGGACCGTGCGTCTGACCGACGGGCGCATCGTGGACGACGGCTTGGCCGCCCGCGCCGAGCGCGTGCGCGTGGCGGGGGATTGAGAGATTTTTAGGGAGGTGCGGGCGCTGGGCCCCCCTCCCGGCCTCCCCCCACTTCGCGGGGGAGGAGATGAAGCCCTCCCCCGCCGAAGGTGGGGGAGGGTTGGGTGGGGGCCCGACACGACCACTCCCCCATCCACCCGCACAGCCACATTCCCCGCCGGACACCGCCATGACCAACCTCGTCCTTGCCTTCCGTCTGGCCCGCCGCGAGCTGCGCGGGGGGCTGAAGGGGTTCCGCATCTTCCTGGCCTGCCTGACGCTGGGCGTCGCCGCCATCGCGGCGGTGAACTCCGTGTCCGGCGGCGTGCTGTCGGGGTTGCAGGCGGACGGGCGGGCGATCCTGGGCGGCGACGTCGCGCTGCGGCAGATCTACACGCCGCCGACCGACGCGCAGCGTGCCTGGCTGGAACAGGCCGGTCGACTGTCGCAATCGGTGGAGATGCGCGCCATGGCCCGCTCCGCCGACGATGTGCGGTCCACGCTGGTGGAGCTGAAGGCGGTGGACGGGCTCTACCCGCTCTACGGGTCCGTCGCCCTGGCGCCGGAGGGGGACCTGCACACGGCACTCGCCAACCGCGACGGGCGCTGGGGCGCGCTGGTCGAGGACGGGCTGCTCGACCGGCTGGGGCTGAAGACCGGCGACACGCTGCGGCTGGGCGAAGGCGAATTCACCGTCCGCGGCGTCCTGACGCGGGAGCCGGACCGCGCCTCCAACGGCGCCTTCTCGCTGGGGCCGCGGGTGATGATCGGCCTGCCGTCGCTGGAGGGCACCGGCCTGCTCCAGCCCGGCAGCATCGTCTATTGGACCGCCAAGCTGGCCCTGCCGCCGGGCACCGATGTGGCGGCGTGGCAGGAGAGGCTGCGGGAGCGCTTTCCCGACGCCGGCTGGCGGGTCCGCGACTTCACCAACGCCTCCCCCCAGATCGAGCGCTTCATCGACCGCATGACCCTGTTCCTGACGCTGGTCGGGCTGACCGCCCTGCTGGTCGGCGGGGTCGGGGTGGGCAACGCGGTGCGCAGCCATCTGGATTCGCGCGCCCGCACCATCGCCACGCTGAAATGCCTGGGCGCGCCGGGCGATCTGGTCTTCCAGGTCTATCTGCTGCAGATCCTCGCGCTGTCGGGGCTGGGCATCCTGTTCGGGTTGCTGCTTGGCGCGGTGGCGCCGCTGGGGCTGGGGTCGCTGCTCGATTCGGTGCTGCCAGTCCCCGTCCGGATCGGCGTCTATCCGGGCGCCTTGGCCCTGGCCGCGCTCTACGGCCTGCTGACCGCCCTGACCTTCTCGCTGTGGCCACTGGGCCGCGCGCGGGAGGTGCCGGCGGCGGCGCAGTTCCGCGACGTCGTGGCGCCCGCCGGGGGCCGCCCGCGCGCGGTCTATCTGGCGGCGATGGCGCTGACCGTCGCGGCGCTGGCCGCGCTGGCCGTCGCCACGGCGCACAACAGGATGTTCGCCGCCTGGTTCGTCGGCGGTTCCATCGCCACCTTCCTCGCCTTCCGTGTGGCCGCGTGGCTGGTGGTGCGCGGGGCTGCGGCGGCTGGGCGTCCGCGCCGTCCGGGGCTGCGGCTGGCGCTCGCCAACCTGCACCGGCCCGGCAACCCGACCGGGGCGGTGGTGCTGTCGCTCGGCCTCGGCCTGACGGTGCTGGTCGCCATCGCCCTGATCGAGGGCAACTTCTCCCGCCGCGTCAACGAGACGATCCCGAAGGACGCGCCCAGCTTCTTCTTCGTGGACATCCAGCCCGACCAGTTCGAACCGCTGAAACAGATGGTCACCGGTCTGCCCGGCACCAGCGGGTTCGAGGCCGTGCCGTCCATGCGCGGGCGGATCGAGACGGTGAACGGCCAGCCAGCGGACAAGGCGCTGGTCAATCCCGAGCAGTCCTGGGTGCTGTCCGGCGACCGCGGCATCACCTATTCCGCCAAGCTGCCCGAGCATTCGGAGATCGTCGCCGGGTCCTGGTGGCCGGAGGATTACAAGGGCGCGCCGCTGATCTCCATCCACCAGAATGTGGCGAGCGCCTTCGGCATCGGTCCCGGCGCGGCCATGGGGATCAACATCCTGGGCCGCACCATCGAGGCGAAGGTCGCCAACGTGCGCGCCGCCGATTTCTCGACGCTGGCCATCAACTTCGCCCTGGTCTTCGCTCCCGGCACGCTGGAGCGCGCGCCGCAGACCTGGATCGCCACCGTCCGCAGCACCCCGGCGGCGGAGCCGGAGGTTCAGCGCTCCGTCCTGCAACGCTTCCCCAACGTGACGCTGGTGCGGGTGAAGGACGCGCTGGACACGGTGGGCACCATGCTGGGCCACATCGGAACGGCGGTGCGCATCACCGCGGGCATCACGCTGGCCGCCGGCACGCTGGTGCTGGCCGGGGCGGTCGCCGCCGGGCACCGCCGCCGGGTCTACGACGCGGTGGTCCTGAAGGTCCTGGGCGCGACGCGGGCCGATGTGCTGAAGGCGTTTCTTCTGGAATACGGGCTGCTGGGCATCCTGACCGCCGCCATCGCCGGGGTCATCGGCACCATCACGGCCTGGGCGGTGATGACCTTCCTGATGCGCTGGGACTGGACCTTCCTGCCGTCCGCCGTGCTGACCACTGCCCTGCTCAGCACCGCCATCACGCTGGCCTTCGGCTTCCTCGGGACGTGGCGGGCGCTCGGCCAGCCCTCCGCCCCCCTGCTGCGCAACGACTGACGGCGGGAGAGATCAGGCCGGTTGGGCGACCCGGTCCCCGGCGACGATGCGGTTCTTCCCGGTCTGCTTGGCCGCGTACATGCGCTGATCGGCCAGTTCCACCAGCTTTTCCCAGTCCGCCGGGCGGTCGTGGATGTATTCGGCCACGCCGATGCTGGCGGTCTGGGGAATCCCGTCCGGCCGCTTGCCGAACCCCCGCTCGTGCAGCCGCTCCACCGCGATCAGGGCGCCTTCGCGGGGGGTGTTGGGCATGATGACCACGAACTCCTCCCCACCCCAGCGGACCAGAACGTCGGACTGGCGCAGCATGGCGCGGATGGCCTCCGCCGCCCGTCCCAACTGCTTGTCGCCCTGGTCGTGGCCGAACCGGTCGTTGATGGACTTGAAGTTGTCCAGGTCGAAGAAGACCACGGCCAGCGGGTGTTCCGACCGCTGGGCGTGGGCGAACTGGAGCCGCAGAAGCTCCTCGCCGATGCGGCGGGAGAAGGCGCCCGTCAGCCCGTCGTGCGACGCCTGATCGACCAGGGCCATCATGAAGTGCAACTGGCTCATCGCCGCCAGCGTCGCCACCACCATGATGAGCACCAGAAGCCACAAGGCCCCCAGATAGGACGGGAAGGGAAAGACCAGCGAACCGTAGACGCCGGCCAGCATATGGGCCGCCAGCAACGGCGTGGCGAAGATCAGCCCCTCCAGCGCGGTCAGCGGAAAGACGCTGAGCCCCGCCACCATCACGAAGGGCAGGAAGGCGTAGCCGGCGGCCACCGCGAGAGCGCTTCCCGCGACCATGTCCTCGTTCAGCATGGGGTGCGAGGCGAGGAAGAAGACCGTCGGCACCGCCAGCAGCAAGGCCAGCCCCCGCCATGCGCTGCCCATGTCGTCGCAGATGCGGTAGCCGAGCGCCAGCGCGCCGAAGGCGAAGCTGGACACCAGACGCAGCCCGGCCAGATAGCCCCACAAGGGCCAGGGGAAGATCACGACGTCGATGACGATCCACAGCGGCGTCAGCACGGCGAAAGCCGCCGCGACCATCCGGACGCGGGAATGGATCAGCACGGCCCGGCGACGCTGGATGATCGGGGTGTGACCACCCGGATGCATCAGGTCGCGCAACTGCTCAAGGGAGAGATCGCCGCTCACCGCCTGGAATGCCCTCTCCGCGAATTGCCTGAGGAGATTAAGCGCTTGTTGATACACGCGATGCCCCCCATCGGCAACGGCATTTCCTGTGAGATCGGCGCTACGTGCGTATGCGGCGCATGGTGTGGCACCCGCGCCTTTCCGTGCGAATTGGGGGGACAATCTTCCCGCGCCCCGACACTGTCAACGCCGGATTGGTCATACCACTGAGACAAAAGCACGCGGGCGCAAAAGAAAAGGCCCGGCGGCGGGCCGGGCCTGTTCCTTCAGGCGGTAACGGGCAGAAGAGGCGCGATCAGTCCTTAAGGTCTTCCCACAACTCCTTCACCTTGGCGAAGAAGCCTTCGGACTGCGGGTGCGAGCCTTCCTTGCCGGCGTTGTCGAACTCGCGCAGAAGCTCCTGCTGCTTCTTGGTCAGGTTGACCGGAGTCTCGACGACGGCCTGGATGTACATGTCGCCGCGCTGCTGGCTGCGCAGCACCGACATGCCCTTGCCCTTGATGCGGAACTGGTGGCCGGACTGGGTGCCGGGCGGGACCGTCACCTTGGTGCGGCTGCCCTCGATGGTCGGCACCTCCACCGTGCCGCCCAGCGCGGCGGTGGTCATGGGGATCGGCACCCGGCAATGGATGTTGGCGCCGTCGCGCTGGAAGATCGGGTGCGGCGCGATGGCCAGGAAGATGTAGAGGTCGCCCGGCGGCGCCCCGCGCAACCCCGCCTCGCCCTCGCCGGCCAGACGGATGCGGGTGCCGTCCTCCACCCCCGCGGGGATGTTGACCTGAAGGGTCTTCTCCTTGCGCAGGCGGCCCTGTCCGCCGCAGCTCTTGCAGGGGTCCTTGATGACGCGGCCCTGGCCGTGGCAGGCCGGGCAGGTGCGTTCGATGGTGAAGAAGCCCTGCTGGGCGCGCACCTTGCCGTGGCCCTGGCAGGTCGGGCAGGTGACCGGCTGGGTCCCCGCCGCGGCACCGGAGCCGCTGCAGGAATCGCAGGCGACCGTGGTCGGGACGCGGACGTTGGCCGTGGTGCCCTTGAAGGCTTCCTCCAGCCCGATCTCCAGGTTGTAGCGCAGATCCTGGCCGCGGCCCGACGCGGCACCGCCGCCGCGGCGCCCGCCCATGAATTCTCCGAACATCTCGTCGAAGATGTCGGCGAAGCCGCCGCCACCGCCGCCGAAATCGAAGCCGCCGAAGCCGCCACCGGCCCCGCCGCGCCCGTTTTCGAAGGCGCCGTGGCCGAAGCGGTCGTAGGCCGCGCGCTTCTGGTCGTCCTTCAGGACGTCGTAGGCTTCGCTGATTTCCTTGAACTTGTGCTCGGCTTCCTTGTCACCCTGGTTGCGGTCCGGGTGATACTGCATCGCCATCTTGCGGTACGCTTTTTTGATCTCGTCCGCGCTGGCGCCCTTCGCCACCCCGAGCAGCTCGTAATAGTCCTGTTTCGCCATGGGCCCCGACCGCCTTCACATACAATAGACCAATCGTATCTCCGGCCCGCCACCGCAGGACGGATGACGGGCCGGACGATACTGCATGGCGCCGGGTTCTCCCGGCTGTGACACCGGAGGCAACGGGCGGCTGCCCGACGATTGCCTCCGGTTTCGAACGCTTACGCCGACTTCTTCTTGTCGTCGTCCACTTCCTCGAAGTCGGCATCGACCACGCCCGGCTCGTTCGGGGCGGCACCCGCCGCACCGCCGGCGCCCGGCGCCTCACCCTGGCCGGCCTTGTACATGGCCTCGCCCAGCTTCATCGACACCTGGGCCAGAGCCTCGGTCTTCGCCTTCACGGCTTCCACGTCCTCGCCGTCCATGACGGACTTCAGCTCGGCGACGGCGGCCTCGGCGGCGGACTTGTCGGCGGCCGGGATCTTGTCGCCGTTCTCCTTGATGGTCCGCTCGGTCGTGTGGATCAGCGCGTCCGCGTGGTTGCGGGCGTCCACCAGCTCGCGCCGCTTCTTGTCCTCGGCGGCGTGGGCCTCGGCGTCCTTCACCATCTTGTCGATGTCGGCGTCCGACAGGCCGCCCGACGCCTGGATGCGGATCTGCTGCTCCTTACCGGTGGCCTTGTCCTTCGCCGTGACGCTGACGATGCCGTTGGCGTCGATGTCGAAGATCACCTCGATCTGCGGCACGCCGCGCGGGGCCGGCGGGATGCCGACGAGATCGAACTGGCCGAGCAGCTTGTTGTGCGCGGCGATCTCGCGCTCGCCCTGGAAGACGCGGATGGTCACCGCGTTCTGGTTGTCCTCGGCGGTCGAGAAGGTCTGGCTCTTCTTCGTCGGGATGGTGGTGTTGCGGTCGATCAGGCGGGTGAACACGCCGCCCAGCGTCTCGATGCCCAGCGACAGCGGGGTGACGTCGAGCAGCAGGACGTCCTTGACCTCGCCCTTCAGCACGCCGCCCTGGATGGCGGCGCCGATGGCGACCACCTCGTCCGGGTTCACGCCGCGGTGCGGCTCACGCCCGAAGAACTGCTTCACCGCCTCGATGACCTTGGGCATGCGGGTCATGCCGCCGACCAGGATCACCTCGTCGATCTCGTTGGCCTTCAGGCCGGCGTCGCGGAGCGCGGCCTTGCAGGGCTCGATCGTGCGGGCGATCAGCTCGTCCACCAGGGCTTCCAGCTTGGCGCGGGTCAGCTTGACGTTCAGGTGCTTCGGGCCGGACTGGTCGGCGGTGATGAAGGGCAGGTTGACCTCGGTCTGCATGGCCGAGGACAGCTCGATCTTCGCCTTTTCCGCCGCTTCCTTCAGGCGCTGCAGGGCCAGACGGTCCTTGCGCAGGTCGATGCCCTGCTCCTTGTGGAACTCGTCGGCGAGGTAGTCGATGATGCGGGCGTCGAAGTCCTCACCGCCCAGGAAGGTGTCGCCGTTGGTCGACTTCACCTCGAACACGCCGTCGCCGATCTCCAGCACGGAAACGTCGAAGGTGCCGCCGCCCAGGTCGTAGACCGCGATGGTGCCGGCGCCCTTCTTCTCCATGCCGTAGGCCAGAGCGGCCGCCGTCGGCTCGTTGATGATGCGCAGCACTTCCAGGCCGGCGATCTTGCCGGCGTCCTTGGTCGCCTGGCGCTGGCTGTCGTTGAAGTAGGCCGGGACGGTGATGACCGCCTGGGTCACCTTCTCGCCCAGATAGTTCTCCGCCGTCTCCTTCATCTTCTGCAGGATGAAGGCGCTGACCTGCGACGGGCTGTACTTCTTGCCGACGGCCTCCACCCAGGCATCGCCGTTGTCGCCGGGGATGATCTTGTAGGGGACGAGGCCCTGGTCCTTCTTGGTCAGCGGATCGTCGTAGCGGCGGCCGATCAGACGCTTGATCGCGAAGAGGGTGTTCTCGGGGTTCGTCACCGCCTGACGCTTGGCCGGCTGGCCGACCAGACGCTCCGCGTTCTGCGCGAAGGCGACCATAGAGGGCGTGGTCCGCGTGCCTTCGGCGTTCTCGATCACCTTGGCGCTGGAGCCTTCCATGACGGCCACGCAGGAGTTCGTGGTGCCGAGGTCGATGCCAATGACTTTGCTCATGTTCAGCCTCTGTTGTTCGGCAGATGCGTGGCGGCCCGTATGTTCCGGCACCGCCGCGATCCCCTTGGGGTCAGTGGAACGGTTGGGTGGGATCACGTCTGTCGCCGGAGATATAGGCAGGTGCGTTTCGGCCTGCAACGTCCCGGTCATCCGGCAGACCGTCAAAAGGCCGAAAGCCACCTCTTGCGCCGGGGCATATCGTCGCGGCTGCGCCCTCGCGCCGCAAGTGAATACCGGGGTATTCAGAAGCATAGGACGTGCATCGACACCCCTTCACCCTCCCCTCCGGCGGAAAGCCGTCTGTTACAGGTCTTTAACACAAGTCAAAGTCCCGCCAACCCTCCCCGTTAATTTTTCATTAACAAGTAATGGTGTGCATTCCTTCGCCCAATCAATTGCCGGTTGCCCGCTTTCTTTGTTGTCCCAAGATTCTAATAGTGGAGAGCCGAAGGAAATATGATATATCCGTCCGTGGTAAGGGGGCCGCTCTTGTTCGCAGGCATGGCTTCCCGAAGCGGGACCGTGTGCAGCATTCCATTGGGGGATCAAGATGATGGACGAACGGCGCGACATGGCTCTGGCCATCAAATCCTGCCTCGACAGCCTTATGGACGACGCGGCGAAGTGCGATCTGGACGATCTGGCGCGCTTCATCAGCCTCGCCGCCATGGCGGCGGAGGAGGCGGCCATGGCCTTCGATCCGAAGGCGGCGCAGTTGAAGGCCCTGATGTCCGGCGGCGCCGGCCACTGCTGATGGTTGCTCGCTGACGGCCCCACGCCGACAGGCCCTTCCGGCGCGGGAACGCCGGAACGGTTGACCTGACGGAAAAGAATTGACCTGACGGAAAAGAAAAAGCCGCCCTCGACGGGGCGGCTTTCTTGTTTCCGGACGTTTCCGGAAGCGCTCTACAGGATGTCCGCCGCGCGAATGGCTCCGTCGAGGAGGGCCAGCGTGCCGGCGCAGGACTCGTCCCCGTCCATGACCATGGGCAGGCGGTAGCTGAACATGGCGACCGCCGCCTTGCCGTCCCGCTCCGTCCCGACCAGCCACAGATAATGGGCGTCGGTCCCGCCGTCCTCCTCCGTCACCATCACCGCCTGCGCCAGAACGCCGTCGTCGCCCCAGGGCTCCACGGTGCGGTCGCTGGCCCGCTGGTCGTCGGGGCGCACGAAGCGCAGCGCCATCTCGCGCAGAACCGCCACGACGCCGTCCGGCCCGTCCTTCGGCGCCACCCGGTCGGTGACCAGCCGAAGCACGCCGCCCGCCGGAGCCGGCGGATGGAAGGTCGCCACGGCGTGGCCCTCATGCTCCTCCACATCGGCGCGCCAGCCGTCCGGCAGCCGGAACCGCACCAACCCGTCCCATTCAACGCTGTGGCCCCCATCGTTGCCCACAGCGTGGCCATCCTGTCCGCCTGTCACGGCATCCTCCCCCTCGTCCTGTGCCGGCTCCTGTGCCGGCACTTTAGGCCGATGCGTCCGCGAATCCAGCCTTGATCGCGGTCCGCCGAGCCACCATGGTCCGCCGATGATCGTTTCCGCCAGTTACAAAACCGACATCCCCGCCTTCTACGGGCGTTGGTTCCTCAACCGGCTTGAGGCCGGGTACTGCCGCATGGTCAACCCCTACGGCGGCCAGACCTACCGCATCGGCCTGACCCGCGGGGAGGTGGACGGCTTCGTCTTCTGGACCAAGAACCTCGGCCCCTTCCTGCCGGTGCTGGAGGATGTGTCCGGGCGCGGCTTTCCCTTCGTCGTCCAGTACAGCATCACCGGCCTGCCGGTCGCTCTGGAACGCTCCGTCCCCGACGCTGAGCGCGCGGTCGAACATATCGCCCGGCTGCGCGACCGCTGGGGGCCGCGCGCCGCGGTGTGGCGCTACGACCCCATCGTGACGGCGCCCATCGTGACGGCCGGCGCTTCGCCGCCGTCCTGGCACCGCGAAACCTTCTCCCGGCTGGCGAAGCGGATGCGCGGCCTGACCGACGAGGCGGTGGTGTCCTTCCTCCAGCCCTACCGCAAGACGGCGCGCAACCTGGACGCTGCCGGCCTGCCCTGGCGCGACCCGGAGCCAGAGGAGAAGCGCGCCCTGCTGGCCGATCTGGCCGGCATCGCCGCGGAGCACGGTATGGCGCTGACGCTCTGCACCCAGCCGGAGTTGGCCGGCGTGCCCGGCACGGCGCCGGCCCGCTGCGTGGACGCGGAGCGGCTGTCCGACGTCGCCGGGAGGCCCATCGGCGCGCGGGAGAAGGGCAACCGGCCCGGCTGTCTCTGCGCGGAAAGCCGCGACATCGGGGATTACGACACCTGCCCCCACGGCTGCGTCTACTGTTACGCCGTCGCCAACCGCGCCGTCGCGCAAAGGCGCTTCGCGGCGCATGACTCGGAGGGGGAGTTCCTGTTTCCCCGGGAACGGTCGGTATGAAATCCGTGAAAAGTCTGGCCCGCAGTTTCCGCAGCGTCCCGGTTATGGGGTCGGTTACGGGCAGACCTTCTTCACCGTCTCGACCAGCTTGTCCGGGTTGAAGGGCTTGACCAGCCATCCGGTGGCGCCGGCCTCGCGGCCCGCGGTCTTCTTGGCGGGGTCGGCCTCGGTGGTCAGCAGAAGGACGGGGGTCGCGCGGTTGAGCGCGCTGCCGCGGATCGCGCGGGTCAGGGCCAGACCGTCCATGCCCGGCATGTTCAGATCGGTGATGATGCAGTCGAACTTCTGCCGGTTCACCTGGGCCAGACCGGCGGTGCCGTCCGCCGCTTCGGTGACGGCGTAGCCGGCCTTCTGAAGCGTGAAGGCAACCATGTCGCGGATGGTCTTGGAGTCGTCGACGGTCAGAATGCTCTTGGGCACGGGTCCGGTTCCCTGAATGAGCGGCTGAATGAGCGGCGGCCTGAAACGGGCGGTTCATTGTGCGCCGCGAAATTCCCCGATGCGAATAGGGGAACGATCCGCCCGGCGCAAGTCCTTCGATATTCTAGGATCAACGGACGGGCTCCGCCCCTGAAAAATGACCGGACCAAAAAAGACGGCGCGGCGGGCCGAGCCGCCGCGCCGCCGCAGGACGCGCCGCCTGATTCGCGGACCGGTCGATCAGGCCTTCGTATCGACGTGCTGGCCGCCCATTTCGTGAGGACCGGCCTTGGCGACGCCGACCATGGCTTCGCGCAGCAGGCGGCCATGGATGGTGTAGCCGGGCTGGAGCACCTGCACGACCGTGCCGGCGGGCTTGCCGGTGTTCTCGATCTCGAACATCACCTGATGGAAGTTCGGATCGAACAGCTCGCCGGTCGGGTCGATCTTCTTGATGCCCGCGCGGTCGAAGGCGGCGAAGAGCTGGCGCTCCGTCGCCTCCACGCCGACGGCGAGGCCCTTCAGCACGTCGTCGTTCTCGCGGCCCTCCGCCGGAACGGCCTCCAGCGCGCGGCGCAGGTTGTCGGCCACCGTCACCAGTTCCTTGGCGAAGCTGGACACGGCGAACTTGCTGGCGTCCTCGCGGTCGCGCTGGGCGCGGCGGCGGGTGTTCTCCACCTCCGCCATCTGGCGCAGGAGCTGGTCCTTCAGGTTGGCGACCTCGGCCTCAAGCTGGGCCACGCGCTCCCCGGCACCGGCGGCGTCCGCGGCCTTGTCCTGGACGGCTTCGGTCTGCTCCACGTCGGTTTCGGCGGGCTTGTTCTGCTCTTCGCTCATGGCTCTCTCGTTGTCGTCTCGTGTGTCGTCGTCTGATGGGATCTGCTGGGTCGAAGCGTTGCCAAGCCGTCATCACCCGACAAGGCGACTGATGACCTTGGCTGTATAATCCACAAGCGGGATGATGCGGGCATAATTGATGCGGGTCGGACCGATCACGCCGATGGCGCCGATCACCTGCTCGCGGCTGTTCTGGAACGGCGAGATGATGAGCGAACAGCCGGAATGGCCAAACAGCACATTCTCCGCGCCGATGAAGATCTGCACCCCGTCCCCCTTCCCGGTGGCGTCGAGCAGGCGCAGCATGGTCTCCTTGGTCTCCAGCGCCTCGAACAGGGCGCGCACGCGCTCCAGGTCCGACAGGGCGGTGACGTCCTCCAACAGCTTCGCCTGGCCGCGCACGATGAGCTGGCCGCTGCTCTGCCCGCCGCTGCCCGCCCAGGTGGCGAGGCCGGCGGAAACCACGCGCTGCGACAATTCGTCCAGCTCGGTCTTCTGCTCCTCGATCTCGCGCAGCACGGCCTGCCGCGCCTCGTCCAGCGTGCGGCCGACCAGCTTCGCGCTGAGGAAATTGGACACCATCTGGAGCGTCGCGGCGGGCACGCCCACCGGCACCTCGATGACGCGGTTCTCGACCAGCCCGTCCTCGTTGACCAGCACGACCAGCGCCCGGCCCGGGGCCAGCGACACGAATTCGATGTGCTTCAGGGGCCGGTCGGTCTTCGGTGCCACCACCAGCCCGGCGCAGTGCGACAGGCCCGACAGCATGGTGGACGCCTCGCCCAGCACGTCCTGCAACGACCGCCCGGAGGAGGCGCATTTCGCCTCAATGGAGCCGCGCTCGTCGTCGCTCAGGCTGCCGATCTCCAGCAGGCCGTTGACGAACAGGCGCAGCCCCGCCTCCGTCGGGATGCGGCCCGCCGAGGTGTGGGGGGCATAGAGCAGCCCCTGCTCCTCCAGGTCGGCCATGACGTTGCGGATGGTCGCGGGCGACAGGGCCATGCCGAGCCTCCGCGAGATGGTGCGCGACCCCACCGGCTCGCCGGTCGCCACATAGGCGTCGACGATCAGCCGGAAGATTTCGCGGGACCGTTGGTTCAGCTCGGTGATCATGGCGGGGACAGGACCTGCTCGACTCGAAGGGAAATGAGCGTGTCGAATTTAGGTGGACCGTCCGATTGAATCAATGCGCGCCTAGCAGAAGGTTGTGCAATTCATTGAATTATAAACTTATAGTAGATCCTTTGCTTTTTCTATGATGAGGGAATAGAGATAGTCAGAGTAATACCACATCCCAGTATGGTTTCGTTCGTTGGGAGGGGGCACAGTCAGCGTTTTGCCACTGGGGGCCTGCCAGAATTGCTGGCTCAGCACAGCCCTAACTGGCCGTGATAGGCTGGGTGGCGTGAAGCCTAAATGTCTCAAAGCGTGATGGAGATTAAGCTCGCTAATAAGTTTCATGGCTGTGATTGTTTTTCAATTTGTGGGTTTTTGACAAATAAGAAGCCCCTTTTAGGGGCTCTTGACACTCCTCGCCATCGGGCTCTTCTCTTATGAAACCAAACTGAACTGGTGATCAGGAATATGTCCCCGCCCAATCTTCTCAAGCAGATTGCGGGAGCAGCTATCGATCAGATTTTTTTCTTCAATCCCGTACTCAGTCTTGATGATGACTTTGATAGCTTCAATCAAATCGCTTGCTGCGTCGTTCAGCTCGGTTCTTGCAACAAGCAGGCCGGGCAAGTCCGGAGAGCGGAAGATATGCAAACGGTTCACACATTCGTACTCAAGACGAATGCTTTCTGGCAGCATTCCCACACAATCTTTCCGGGTTAAGTTGTTCATGGCGTCACCTGGACTGTCGAAGCAGAGCGCGCGTTTGTATGCAATTATATACTCTTTTATTAGACTAAGACTTTCCGTGAGGGCTTTCAAGAAAAACAGACATACCGGGTTATGCCGCATGCTTATGTATGCATGGGCGCGGATGCGCGCTGGACGGCGGTGGCGTCGGGCGCTAGCTTGCCGCCGATTTCAACAGACTTGCGGATCATGCCCGATGCGTCCCTCCGGCCGCGCCCACGACCAGTTGCGCACCATTTCCCTTGAGCCCCATTTCAGCAAGCACGCCGAGGGGTCCTGCCTGGTGCGGTTCGGCGATACGCACGTCCTGTGCACCGCCAGCGTGGACGAGGGCGTTCCGCGCTTCCTGAAGAACACGGGGCTCGGCTGGGTCACCGCCGAATACGGCATGCTGCCGCGCTCCACCCACAGCCGCACCGACCGCGAGGCCGCCAAGGGCAAGCAGTCGGGCCGCACCCAGGAGATCCAGCGCCTGATCGGCCGCGCGCTGCGCGCCGTCACCGACCGCGCCGCCATGGGCGAGAAGCAGATCAAGATCGACTGCGACGTCATCCAGGCCGACGGCGGCACCCGCACCGCCGCCATCACCGGCAGCTTCGTGGCCCTGCATCTGGCCTTCCAGCACCTGATGCAGATCGGCGCCCTGAAAACCATGCCGCTGACCGACCATGTGGCCGCCGTCTCCTGCGGCATCCACCAGGGCACCAGCGTTCTGGACCTGGACTATGCCGAGGATTCGACCGCCCAGGCCGACGCGAACTTCGTGCTGACCGGCAATGGCGGCATCGTCGAGGTGCAGGGCACCGCCGAGGACCGCCCCTTCACCGAGCCGCAGTTCATGGAGTTGCTGGCGCTCGCCCGCAAGGGCATCGACGAGCTGGTGGTCTTGCAGAAGGCCGCGATCGCGGTGAAGTAAGGCGTCGCCCCCTCCCGCCCGCTCTCGGCGGACCCAAAGGGTCCGCCTGCCGCGTCAGCGCAAGCTTCGCTTGCGCGAGAGCTTCGCGGGCACCCTCCCCCGCCGCTGGCGGTGGAGGGGAACAGGCCTCCTCTCCCGCCAAGGGCGGGGGAGGGTCGGGGAGGGGGCAGCAGTTCACATCGAAGGAACTTCCCCATGACCACGCCTCCCCGCCGCTTCACGGGCGGCACGCTGGTGATCGCCAGCCACAACAAGGGCAAGGTCCGCGAGATCGCGGAGCTGCTCGGCCCCTACGCCGCCACCTTCGTGTCCGCGGGCGAGCTTGGCCTGCCGGAGCCGGAGGAGACGGGTATGACCTTTGTCGCGAACGCCGAGCTGAAGGCCCTGGCCGCCGCCAAGGCCGGTCATGTGGCGCTGGCCGACGACAGCGGGCTGGTGGTCCCGGCGCTGAACGGCGACCCCGGCATCTATTCCGCCCGCTGGGCCGGTCCCACGAAGGACTTCCGGATGGCCATGGGCAAGGTGGAGGACGGGCTGAAAGGCCAAGCCGACCGCAGCGCCTACTTCGTCTGCGCCCTGTCGCTCGCCTGGCCGGACGGCCATGTGGAGACGGTGGAGGGCCGCTGCACCGGCACGCTGGTCTGGCCGCCGCGCGGCGAGCATGGTTTCGGTTACGATCCGATGTTCAGGCCGGACGGGTACGACATCACCTTCGGCGAGATGGACCCGGCGAAGAAGCATGAGATGAGCCACCGGGCCGACGCCTTCCGCCAGCTTGTGGAGCGATGCTTCAAGTGACTCCTGATCCTGGATTCGGGATCTACATCCACTGGCCCTTCTGCAAGGCGAAGTGCCCGTACTGCGACTTCAACAGCCACGTCCGCGAGCGGGTCGAGCATGACCGCTGGCGAGCCGCGCTGCTGCGGGAGCTGGATCATTACGCCGACGCAACGTCCGGACGCCGGGTCACCTCGGTCTTCTTCGGGGGCGGCACCCCGTCGCTGATGGAGCCGGCCACGGTCGGCGCCGTGCTGGAGCGCATCGCCGCCCGCTGGACCGTCGGAACCGACCTGGAAGTGTCCCTGGAGGCCAACCCGACCTCCGTGGAGGCGGACAAGTTCCGCGCCTTCCGGGCCGCCGGGGTCAACCGCCTGTCGATGGGCATCCAGGCGCTGGACGACGCCTCGCTGAAATTCCTGGGCCGTCAGCACAACGCCGCGGAAGCCACCGGCGCCATCGAACTGGCCGCGAAGACCTTCGACCGTTTCAGTTTCGATCTGATCTACGCCCGCCCCGGCCAGTCCGTCGCGGCGTGGGAGGCGGAACTGACCCGCGCGCTGAACTACGCGGTCGGCCATCTGTCGGTCTATCAATTGACCATCGAGGAGGGCACGGCCTTCTTCCCCCTGCACGCGCGGGGCGATCTGGTGCTGCCCGACGAGGATCTGGCCGGCGACCTGTACGAGGCGACGCAGAGCCTGCTGGAGCGCGCCGGACTGCCCGCCTACGAGATTTCCAACCACGCCCGCCCCGGCGAGGAAAGCCGCCACAACCTGACCTATTGGCGTTACGGCGATTACGTCGGCGTCGGCCCCGGCGCCCATGGGCGGCTGACGCTGGACGGCGAGAAATTCGCCACCCGCGCCCACCGCGCCCCGGAAATCTGGCTGGAGCGGGTGGAGCGCGACGGCCACGGCGCCGCCACGCCCGAACCCATCGCCCGCGAGGCCCGCGGGTCGGAGTTGCTGATGATGGGGCTCCGGCTGCGCGAAGGCGTGGCCCGCGCCCGGTTGGTCGAAGAAACGGGCCGCGATCTGCAGGACCTCGTCGATGCCGCCGCGCTGGACCGTCTGGTGGCCGGCGGCTTTCTGGAGGTCGACAAGGACAGGTTGCGCGCCACTCATGAAGGAAGACAAAGGTTGAACGCCGTGCTGGGGGCTCTTCTGGCCTGATGTCGGGTCCTCGACGAAAGGTCGTGTGACAAAGGCGCCCAGTCTCCCGTCTGCCGCCAATTCTTATGCATGCATTTACAATTTTCTTGTGAGTGTTTGCCATCGTTGACGTCCCGGCCAAAGGGTACGAGCGAACAACCGCGCCGCGCCCGGGCGCGGGCCGGGCATACCGTTCCAGGCAGACACGTCATGAACCTCACCAGGCTTTCCATCCGGGCCAAGCTGTGGGCGCTCGTTGCCGCAGCGTCGGTCGCATGCTTCGCCATCGCGGGCGCCGGCCTCACCCTGAACTACAACCGCATGCACGCAGACCGGTTGGAAACGCTGCGCGGCGTCGTGGAGACCGGCGTCACGCTGGCCGCCTCGCTGGAAGCGGAGGCCGCCGCCGGCAAGATCACCCGCGAGGAGGCCCAGGCCCGCTTCAAGGCCGCGGTGACGGGCATCCGCTACGCGGGCGGAAAGGAATATCTCTTCGCCCACACCATGGACGGCTACGGCTTCGCCCACGTCAACCCGAAGCTGGTCGGCGCCGACGTCAAGCCGCTGAAGTCGGCCAACGGCGTCCACATGATCGTGGAGTTCATCCGCATGGTCCGTGCGTCCGGCGGCGGCGTGCTGGAATACGACTGGCCGCGCACGGTGGGCGGCACCGACATGGCCGTGAAGCTGGGCTATGTCCACGGGTTCGAGCCGTGGAGCATCTTCATCGGCAGCGGCATCTTCATCGACGACATTCGGGCCGCCTTCCTGGAGCAGCTCCGGACGCTGGCCCTCGTCATCCTGGCGCTGGCGGTGCCGGCCATCGGCCTGATCGCCTGGGTCGGCACCGACATCAGCCGGGTTCTGCGCGGGTTGAGCGTCAAGATGCGGGAACTCGCCGACGGCGACCTGTCCACCCGCTTTCCGGAAGCCGAGCGCGGCGACGAGATCGGGTCGATGGCAAAGGCCGTGCTGGTCTTCCAGAACAACGCCCGGGACAAGCGGCGGCTGGAGGCCGAGCAGGCCGCCTCCGCCCAGCGCGCGGAGGAGGAGAAGCACCGCGCCATGCTGGCGCTGGCCGCCAGTTTCGAGCAGAGCATCGGCGCCGTCGTCCGCACCGTGTCCGACGCGGCTGCGGCGATGGAGGAGCGCGCGGCGGAAATGAACCGCGCCGCCGCCCAGACCGACACGCTGGCGACCTCCGTGGCCGCGGCGACGGAGCAGACCTCCGCCAACGTGCAGACCGTGGCCGCCGCGTCGGAGGAACTGGCCGGCTCGATCCAGGAGATCAGCCGTCAGGTGGCCGAGTCGTCGCGCATCGCGGGCGAGGCGGTGAACCTCAGCGGGCGGGCCAACGACAAGGTCGGCGGGCTGGCCGAGGCGGTTCAGAAGATCGGCGCGGTGGTCCAGCTCATCAACGACATCGCCAGCCAGACCAACCTGCTGGCTCTGAACGCGACCATCGAGGCGGCGCGGGCGGGTGAGGCCGGAAAGGGCTTCGCGGTGGTGGCGAGCGAGGTGAAGGCTCTGGCCAACCAGACCGCCAAGGCGACGGAGGAGATCGCCGCCCAGGTCACCAACATCCAGACCGTCACCGGGGAGGCGGTCGGCGAAATCCAGAGTGTGACCCAGGTGATCCTGCGGGTGAACGAGATCGCGACGTCCATCGCCTCCGCTGTTGAAGAGCAGGGGGCGGCGACCCGCGAGATCAGCCGCAACGTCCAGGAGGCGGCGGGGGGCACGCAGGAGGTGTCGGCCAACATCACCGGCGTCACCGGCGCCGCGACGCAGAGCGGCGCCACCGCCCGCGACGTTTTGGAGATGTCGCGCAAGCTCGGCCACCAGTTGGACACGCTGCACCGCGAGGTCGGCGGCTTCCTTCATCAGCTTCGCGCGGCGTAAGCTGGGGTGAACGGGCAAGGGAAAGGGGTTGGGATGCGAATCAGTCTGGTCGTGGCCGCGGCGCGCAACGGCGTGATCGGCCGCAACGGCACCCTGCCCTGGACCCTGCCCGGCGACCTGAAGCGCTTCCGGGAATTGACGATGGGCAAGCCCATCCTGATGGGCCGCCGCACCTGGGAATCTCTGCCCCGCAAGCCCCTGCCGGGCCGCGACAATCTGGTGGTCAGCCGCAGCGTCCCGGCGGGGGAGCGGGACGGCGCGCGCTGGTTCGGCGGGATCGGCGCGGCCCTGGACTGGTGCCGGGCGCAGGGTGCGGCGGAGGCCTGCGTGATCGGCGGCGCCGAACTGTTCCGCGAAACCCTGCCGCTGGCCGACGTCGTCCACCTGACCCGCGTGGAGCAGGAGGTGGACGGCGACACGCTGATGCCCCCGCTGGGTCCGGAGTGGGTGGAGGCGGAGAGCGGCCCGCTCCTGACCGAGAACGGGCTGGATTACCGATTTATAGATTTCATGAAAGAAGGCGATCTATAGCCTACGTTACAATTATCCTGGATTATTAGAAATCCGTCCATCTAACATTTATAGTTACAAAACTACGAATGACAAGGAAAGTAAAACTAGTATCTTTTCATATTCTACATAGATCGAAACCAATCAAAACGGTGGCTTTGACTCAAACATTATAATAGGGCTTATAATAAGAATACAAATCCCCACAGAAGACACCCACCAAACAAAGTTAAATGCTAAAATTACTAAAGAACTTATTTTTTCAGATCTGCGAACATGACCACTCTCCATTTTCATTTTTCTATACCTAAAAATTCCTCCGATAAAGTTTTCCGTTGACCCACTTAAACTGCAGAAAAGGACGAATACCATAAAAAAAGAAAAAATTCCTTTGTAAGATTTAATCAAATTTGCACCTGAAATACCATTTGATGAGTCATATATAGACTTCACACCCAATATTGATCCCCCAGCACTCAACTGAGCTTGGTCAGGAGATGTATAAATAATTCTCAACCTAAATCCAGATTTAGGATCAAAATATTTCCAACCAATATATATGATGTTGTCTATATTAACAGTTTTATTTATATAAAATTCAGATATATTATCGTCTGTAGTAAAAGTTATACTAGCGTCAATAATCCTTACACTATTACTAAATAAAAATGTCAAAGGTTTTCGTATTTTATCACGGCCGAGATCAGTATCTCCCGAATTCCATACAGAAATATTTGCCCCATATATATTTTCCTTAATATTGTTTCCATTTGAGTCTAAAATACTAAATGGCTCTTCTGCGCCCTGCTTGTTATTTTCCACTCGGCTAACATCCATCAGCTGAACTTGTTCAACGCGATAGGATATCTCTGATCTTTGCAATGTTGAATACCATGTATATATTGCAAACAAAAAGCTTATTAAACCAACAGCTCCAAATACTGCATTGTATGGGCTCTTTATTTCCTCTTTAAATCTTTTCCACATCGAATGCCTCTAGGATGACGACACGAGAAAACAATAGGTTAAATTAAAGTAATTATATATTATTAATTGTCAATGATTATATTTATTCGCTTTCAAACAAAATTCCATAGCTAGATAAATCACAAATGATGCGCGCACCACTTAAGAAAAACAAACCAACACACACAAAAACAATATGTATCTGAGCGTTAACATAAAAGCCAAACAGTCAATGCATTGTATATAATATCTAATATAATCCCTGCTTCATACAAAATGAAACAGGGATTATGCAATCGAAGAATGCTCCAGATTAATTTAAATACCTAAATTCTCCCGGTGCCGGCGCTCGATGGCGTCCCACAGGGTGGATTCCAGGGCGGAACCGTCGAGGCGGTTGATTTCCTGGATGCCGGTGGGCGAGGTCACGTTGATCTCGGTCAGGTAGTCGCCGATCACGTCGATGCCGACGAAGACCAAGCCCTTTTCGCGCAGCACCGGGCCGATGGCCTTGCAGATTTCCTGCTCGCGCGGGGTCAGTTCCGTCTTCTTCGCGCTGCCGCCGGCGTGGAAGTTGGCGCGGGCCTCGCCCTCCTGGGGCATGCGGCTGACGGCGCCGGCGGGCTCGCCGTCGATCAGGATGATGCGCTTGTCGCCCTGGCGGATTTCGGCCAAGTACTTCTGCACGATCACCGGCTCGCGGTAGAGCTGGGTGAAGAGTTCCAGCAGCGAGCCCAGATTCTCGTCGTCCGGCTTCAGGTGGAAGACGCCGGCCCCGCCGTTGCCGAACAGCGGCTTGACGATGATGTCCTTGTGCTGCGCCCGGAAGTCCAGCACGGCCTGTTTGTCGCTGGTGATCAGCGTCGGCGGCATCAGGTCGGGGAAATGGGTAACGAACAGCTTTTCCGGCGCGTTGCGCACCTCCGCCGGGTCGTTCAGCACCAGAACCTTGGGCTGGATGTGCTCCAGCATATGGGTGGCGGTGATGTAGGCCATGTCGAAGGGCGGGTCCTGGCGCATCAGCACCACGTCCATGGTGGACAGGTCCACGACCTGCGGCTCGCCCAGCGTGTAGTGCGCGCCCTTCTGCCGGACCACGGTCATCTCCCGCACGCGGGCGGTCAGGACGTTGCCGGTCAGGCTGAGGTCGCGCGGGTGGTAATGGTAGAGTGTGTGCCCGCGCTTCTGGGCCTCCAGCGCCATCATGAAGCTCGAGTCGGTGTCGATGTTGATGGACTCGATGGGGTCCATCTGGAAGGCGACGGCAAGGCTCATCCTGCGGATCTCCGAAACGGGCTTTGAATAAGGTCAGTTCAGTCGGTTCTTGAGCTGCTGGATCAGCGCGGCGACCTGATGGCGGTGCCGTTCGCTGCCGGACAGCGTCATGAAGGTTTCCAGCGCGGCGATGGCGGCGCCGATCCTGCCGGCATGGGCCTCCAGCAGGCCGGTTTCCCGCCACAGCGCCGCCTCGCCCGGAGCGAACAGCCGCATCGCCTCCAGAATCTCCAGGGCGCGGGGCACGTCATGGGCCGAGAGGTGGCGCAGCTTGATGTTGTTCTGAAGCCGCAGCAGCACCTCGCGGTTGGAGACGGGCTGGTAATGGCCGGGCTCCAGCTCCGCCCCGCTGCCGGCGGAGGCCTTCAGCAGGTCGCGCAGGTCCACGGCGGTGCGCACCTGCCCGTCGTTGAAGGGGTCGATGATGGCGCGGGCGCCGTCGGCCTCCAGCCGCACCAGGAAATGGCCGGGGAAGTTCAGCCCCTGCACCGGCCAGCCCTGCGAGCGGGCGGCATGGATGAACAGGATGCCCAGCGACACCGGCAGGCCGCGGCGGCGGTCGATGACGCGCAGCAGGTTGGCGTTCTGAAGGTCGTCGTAGGTGTCGTGGTCGCCGGAATAGCCGTGCCGCTCCACGAGGACCTCGTGCAGCAGCGCGATGCGGACCTCCAGCCCGTCGGCCCCGGGCGAGGCGCGCTCGGCCAGATCGTGGGCGATGTCGGCGAGGTGGCGGCGGTAGTCGGCCAGAACGGCGCCCGGACTCTCCAGCGCGCCCAGCGCCAGGGCGGCTTCGGCCAGATCGATCTCCTCGTCCGATTGCTGCCCCACGCGGCGCAGGATCTCACGGGCTTCGGCGCGGCTGGTCACGGGCGACGTCCTTCCTCTTCTTCTTCAGCCTTCGCGTCAGGCCCGCCAGGCATCCGGCAGGTGGCGCGGCCAGGACCAAGGGGTAACCAGCATGACGTCGAATCGCAAGGCATAGCCGGCATATTGGGGGTTGGCCCCCAGATACACATGCGCGGCGCGCGCAAGGCGGCCCCGCTGGCGGGCGTTGAGCGCCTCGTTCGCGGTGTCCCAGTCGCCCCGCGCCTTCACCTCCACGATGGCCAGAGTGTCGCCCCGCCGGGCCACGATGTCGATCTCTCCCATGGGGGTGCGCAGGCGGCTTTCCAGAATGCGGTACCCCTTCAGCCGCAGCGCCATCCGGCAGAGCTGCTCGGCGTAGCGGCCGTAATTCTCGGCCCGGCGGCGCAGGGCGTCCGGCGCGCTCACGGTTTCCCCTCCCGCGACAGCTCCAGCGCGCGGGCGTAGACGGCGCGCTTGTTCTGGCCGGTGCGCGCGGCCACGTCGGCAGCGGCGTCGCGGACCGACAGGCGGGTCAGCGCCTCGCGCAGCAGGGCGTCCACGTCGGCCTCGGTCGGGGTGGCCTCTTCACCGGGCGGGCCGATGACCAGCACCACCTCGCCCTTCGGCGGGCCGGCTTCGGCGTAATGGGCCGCGAGTTCCGGCAGGGTGCCGCGCCGGACCTCCTCGTAGAGCTTGGTCAGCTCCCGCGCGACCGCGGCCTCCCGCGCGCCCAGGATGTCGGCGAGGTCGGCCAGCGACTCGGGCAGGCGCTGCGGCGACTCGAAGAAGACCAGCGTGGCGGGAACGCCCTTCAGTTCCCCGGCGGCGGCGCGCCGCGCGCTGCTCCTGTTGGGCAGGAAGCCGGCGAACAGAAAACGGTCGGTCGGCAGGCCGGACAACACCAGCGCCGCCAGCGGGGCCGAGGCGCCGGGCAGCGTGGTGACCGCCACCCCCTCCGCCACGCACTCCCGCACCAGCTTGTAGCCGGGGTCGGAGACCAGCGGCGTTCCGGCGTCGGTGACCAGCGCGATGGCCTCCCCCGCTTTCATGCGGCCGATCAGGACCGGACGCATCTTCGCCGCGTTGTGTTCATGATAGGAGACGAAGGGCGTGTGGATGCCGTGGATGCCCATCAGCTTCGCCGTCACCCGCGTGTCCTCGCAGGCGATGGCGTCGGCGCGGCGCAGCGTGTCCAGCGCGCGCAGCGTGATGTCGGCGGCGTTGCCGATGGGGGTGGCGACCACATAAAGGCCGGCGCCGAGTTTACTTGCGGCCCTCGGCTCGCTACCTTCAGCGTCACCAGAGACGCCGGGCCCGGAAACGGGTTCGGGCGCCGGACCGGATGTGGAGATCGTTGGTGGCACGCTTGACGACACCTTTCTCGCGCGCTTGGGGGCGGCAGGCTGCCGCCGCCCTGTTGGTGGTTGGCACGCTATCGGCCTGCTCGACTGTAAAGGCCCCGGCGCCGGCGACTCAAGCGCCGCAAGCGCCGGTCAGCTCCGTTCCGGTGGCACCGCAGACCATGAAGGTGGCGATCCTGCTGCCGCTGTCCGGGTCCAGCGCCGCCATCGGGCAGGCCATGCTGGAGTCGGCGCAGATGGCGCTGTTCGATCTGGCCGGCGACCGGTTCGAGCTGCTTCCCCGCGACACCAAGGGCACCCCCACCGGCGCCGCCGACGCGGCGCGGCAGGCCATCGCGGAGGGTGCCGGCCTGATCCTCGGCCCGCTGTTCGCCGCCGACGTGGCGGCGGTGAAGCCCGTCGCCCAGAGCGCGGGCGTGGACGTGCTGGCCTTCACCAACGACTGGACCCAGGCCGGCAACGGCACCTATGTGCTGGGCTTCGTGCCCGCCGATCAGGTCACCCGCGTGGTCGGCTTCGCCCGGTCGCGCGGCGCCACGCGCTACGTCGCGCTGGCCCCGCGCACCGCCTACGGCGACGCCGTGGTCAACGCCGTGCAGGCCGCCTCGCGCCAGTTCGGCGGGCAGGTGGCGCAGGTCGAACGCTACGATCCGGCGGTGACCGACCTCGCCCAGCCGGCGCGGCAGGTGACCCAGGCCGGTGTGCAGCCGCAGGCCGTCATGCTGGCCGAAGGCGGGCCGCGCGCCCAGGGGCTGGCCGCCGCGCTGGCCGCCAACGGGCTGAACACACAGCAGGTGAAGCTTCTCGGCACCGGCCTGTGGGACGAGCCCGGCCTGGGCCAGGAACCGGCCCTGGCCGGCGCCTGGTTCGCCGCCCCGGCGCCGCAGGCCCGCGCCGACTTCGAGGCGCGCTTCGAGAAGACCTATGGGCGCAAGCCGCCGCGCATCGCCACCCTGTCCTACGACGCCACGGCCATCGCCGCGGTGCTGTCCAAAATGCCCGGCCCGACGGGCGGTTTCGACCGCGCGGCGCTGAACAACCCCAACGGCTTCGAAGGGATCGACGGCCTGTTCCGCCTGCGCGCCGACGGCGTGGTGGAGCGCGGGCTGGCCGTGCTGGAGGTCACCCCGACCGGCTCGCGCGTGCTCGATCCCGCGCCGTCCAGCTTCGAAGTTCTGGGGCAGTGATTGTAAGGTCCTGATGTGAAAGGGATTTTCACCACGAAGACACAAAGACACGAAGAATTTCACGAAGACCTTTGTGACGGCCTTTGTGTCTTCGTGTCTTTGTGGTGAACCGCAAATCTATCCGTGCTGCTTCGCCAGACGGCGGGCGTTGGCGCGGACGGTGCGGTAGGCGGGGGTCATGCCCGCATGGGTCAGGGCCGAGGCCGATTCCACCATGTAGAGCGCGGCGTGGATGCCCGCCTCCACCGTCTCGGTGACCGTGCGGCGCTGCAGCTCCATCAGGTCGGCGGGCGTGCGGCACTGGCCGAGACCGGTCACCATCACCATGGCCGCCTGAAGCTGGCCCTGCGCGAGGGTCATCCAGGCCTGCTGCATCTCGCCGATGCCCTTGGCGACCGCGTGGGTGGCCTCCACCATCGCCTCCACCTTCTCGGAGCCCATGCGGACGAACTCCGGGTTGGCGAGGTCGATGGGGTTGTTCATGGCCGCCGCCATCATGGCCGTGCGGTAGCCGATGGTCTGGGCCGCGGCGACCCCCATCTCGCCCGTCTTGACGCCGGTCCGGGTCAGATCGCCCGCCACCGCCAGGAAGCGTTGCGTCGGTTCGCCGTTGCCGGCCTTGCGTCTCGCCATTCCTTGAACCTCACCAAAAACTGTGACCCGGACGCCAACGCTGCACTGCAGCATTTGGTTCCGGGTCCGAGTCTTTACAGGGAAGCGAGCGCGCGGTCGAGATCTTCGACGATGTCCTGCGCGTCCTCTAGACCAATGGACAGGCGCAGCAGGTTCGGACGGATGTTCGCCGCCGCCTTTTCCTCCGGCGACAGCTTGCAGTGGGTGGTGGTGTCGGGGTGGGTGATGAGGCTCTTCGAGTCGCCCAGATTGTTGGAGATCATCACCATCCGCAGATCGTTCAGGGCGCGGAACGCCTCGTCCTTGCCGCCCTTCAGGAAGATCGACAGCATGGTGCCGCCGCCCGTCATCTGGCTGCGGCAGAGATCGTGCTGCGGGTGGCTGGGCAGGCCGGGATAGAGCACCCGCTCCACCTTCGCGTGGCCTTCCAGGAATTCCGCCACCGTCAGGGCCGAGGCACTCTGGGCCGACACGCGCAGTTCCAACGTCTCCAGCCCCTTCAGCAGAAGCCAGGCGTTGAAGGGCGAAATGGTCGGGCCGGTGTGGCGCAGGTAGGGGTGGATCACGTCCGACCCGTACTGCTTGTCGTTGGTCAGGATGATGCCGCCCAGACAGCGGCCCTGCCCGTCGATGTGCTTGGTGGCCGAATAGACGACGACGTCGGCCCCCATCTCGAACGGGCGCTGGAGCACCGGCGTGGCGAAGGCGTTGTCCACCACCACCTTGGCCCCGGCCTTGTGGGCCAGATCGCTGACGGCGCGCAGGTCCACGACCTCCAGCCCCGGGTTGCTGGGCGTCTCCAGGAAGACCACCTTGGCCGGTTTGGAGAGGGCCTCTTCCCACTGCGACAGGTCGGTGCCGTCCACGAAGACCGCCTCCACGCCGAAGCGGGCCGACAGTTCCTTGATGACCCAATAGCAGGAGATGAACAGCGAGCGCGGCGCCACGATGCGGTCGCCGGTGCGCAGGTTCGACCACAGGGCGGCGTGCACCGCGGCCATGCCGCTGGTGGTCGCGTAGGCCCAGGCGGCACCCTCATACTCGCACAGCCGGTCCTCGAACATGGCCGTGGTCGGGTTGCGGAAGCGCGAATAGACGTGGCGGGCGCCGTCGTTGGCGAAGGCGTGCTCCGCCTCCTCCGCCGAACCGTAGACGAAGCCGGAGGTCTGGTAGAGCGCCTCGCAGGTCTCGTCGAAGGACGAGCGGCGGACGCCGCCATGGACCAGACGGGAACGCGGGCGAAGGCCCGCGACGTTCGGATTGCGATGATCGGTGCGCGCCATGGCCGCTTGTGACTCCTCTGTCCGCCGGCGGGGCAGACCGGCCAAACAAAAAACGCCCCGACCGATCGGGTCGAGGCGCGGACGCGGCTCGGACCTTTTTAGCGGGTTGTTTTACGTGGCCCGCAAGCCGGTCGACCAAATCACCACGTTCATCCGCTTTTAGGACCGCCGCGGCGCGGCGTCAAGGGACAAGGAAACCGTGACGGCAGGTTGCCGCCCTGCGTCAACATCGCGCAGGAGCGAGCCCGACGGCTGGCTTGCCCACCGGAGGCCCGCCACCGGATCATGACCGGCGGAAGACTGGAAGGGACGCGGGCCGTGCAGTATCGCAAGGAGAACGAACGGCATTTTGCCCGTCTGGTGCTGACCGGGCGCTTCACCGGCCAGGATGCCGGCCCGGTGCGGCAGGCCATCGCCGACGTGAAAGGCGGGCTGGAGCGCCGCTGTCTTCTCGACCTGACGGGGCTGGAGTTCATCGACAGCGCCGGGGTCGGCCTGCTGCTGGTGATGAACGGGGAAGCCGTGTCGGCGGGCAAGGCGCTGTCCCTGCTCTGCGCCTCCGGGCAGGTGCGCAAGGTGGTGGACCTGACCCGCATCGCCATGATTATCCCCGTCCACGAGACGGTGGCCGGCTACATCGCCGCCAGCGTGCCGGAAGCCCTGCTGGCCCCCGCCCACCCCTGCGCCCCGGGCGAGGACCCGCTGGCCGTCGCGGCGCGGGCGTTGCGGACCGCCCCCATCCTTCCGCCGGGCGTTCCGGACCGCGACGGCGCTTCCGGGTAGGCGACTCGCAGCGCGCAGCCGCGCTTCCCATGTGACGTAACGGACAGATCCCGTTCCGCGTTGGGGGAGGCACCGAATGGTTCATCTGCGCAAATCGCTGGAGTCCGAAGCGTCCAAGGCCGCCGCGCAGGAAGGCCGCTCGCTCGACCAGTTCGTGAACGAGGCGGTGGAGGAGAAGCTGCGCCACGCGCAACGCCCCGCATCCCAACGTCATGTCACCCAACGTCATGTCACCCCCATCCACGACCGCGGCGCCCCGGCGGACGAAGATGCGGTGGAGCGGGCGTGAGACCGACGCGGGAAGGGATTGCGAAGGCTGTGAGGCGGCGCTATATTTCCCGTACCAGTGGTCAATAGACGACACCTCCGGTACCGCGCGCTTCGGACGGTTTGTATGGCCGGACAGGCGCGCACACGAAAAGAGGGGCGGCGCGCACACGCCGCCCCTCCGTCGTCTGGGTTACAGCACGGCGACGAGCAGCGCGAGGATCGCGACGACCGTCTGTATGACCGTGCAGATCACCAGCACCTTACCAGGGGTCAATAAACACACCCCCTTCCCGCCGCTTGGATGACAGCGCCCATCGTCCATGGGACGGGACGCTGCGGCGGCGGATTTTCATACAATGGCGTGTGCATCTTCGCAAATATTCCCGTTTAAGAAATCAACCCCCGCAGCCGGTACAACTCTTCCAGCGCCTGCCGCGGGGTCAGGCTGTCGGGGTCGATGGATTTCAGCGCCTCCTCCACCCGCGACGGCTCCGGCGGGGCGGCAGCGGGGGACGACGCCGCGGGAGCGGGGCGCTTCAGGGCGGCGCTGAACAGCGGCAGATCCTCGGCCAGGCGGTGGATGGCGGCGTTCTGGTCGCCCGATTCCAGGATGGTCAGCACCTCCTCCGCGCGGCCCACCACGGCGCCGGGCAGGCCCGCAAGCTTCGCCACATGGATGCCGTAGCTGCGGTCCGCCGCCCCCGCCGTCACCTCGTGCAGGAAGACCACATCGCCCTGCCATTCCTTGATGCGCATGGTGTGGCAGGATAGGCCCGGCAGCTTGCCGGCCAGCATGGTCAGTTCGTGGTAATGGGTGGCGAACAGCGCGCGGCAGCGGTTGACGTCGTGCAGATGCTCCACGCAGGCCCAGGCGATGGACAGGCCATCGAAGGTCGCCGTGCCGCGCCCGATCTCGTCCAGGATGACCAGCGCGCGGTCGCCGGACTGGTTCAGGATCGCCGCCGTCTCCACCATCTCCACCATGAAGGTGGAGCGCCCCCGCGCCAGATCGTCGGCGGCGCCGACGCGGCTGTAGAGCCGATCCACCACCCCGATGTGCGCGCTCTCCGCCGGCACGAAGCTGCCCATTTGTGCCAGCACGGCGATCAGCGCGTTCTGGCGCAGGAAGGTGGACTTGCCGGCCATGTTCGGGCCGGTCAGCAGCCACAGCCGGTTGTCCGGAGCGAGGTCGCAGTCGTTGGCGACGAAGGGTCCGGCGTTGCCGGCGTCGAGCACCGCCTCCACCACCGGGTGCCGACCGCCCTTGATCGAGAAGGCGAGGCTACCGTCCACCATGGGCCGGTTGTAGCGCCGCTCCGCCGCCAGTTCGGCCAGGGAGGCGGCGACGTCCAGGGCGGCCAGCGCGTGCGCCGCCTGAGCGATGGCGTCGGCCCGGCTCGTCACCTCCTCCACGAGGTCGTTGAACAGCTCCAGCTCGACAGCCAGCGCCTTGTCGGCGGCCTCGGAGATGCGGCGCTCCAGGTCCGACAGCTCCACCGTGCCGAAGCGCACGGCGTTCGCCATGGTCTGGCGGTGCATGAAGACCTCGCGCCCCTTCTCGGACATCAGCTTGTCCGCGTGGGTCGCCGTCACCTCGATGTGGTAGCCGAGCACGTTGTTGTGCTTGATCTTCAGCGCCGGCACCCCGGCGATGCCGGCGTATTTGACCTGAAGCCCGGCGATCAGCCGCCGGCTCTCGTCGCGAAGCGTCACCAGCTCGTCCAGCGCGTAGGAATAGTCCCGCGCGATGAAGCCACCATCGCGGGCCAGCAGCGGCAGCTCCGGCGCCAGCGCCTGCGTCAATTGCTGAACCAGTTCGCTGTGTTCGCCCAGCCCCTTCGCCACGGCGCCCAGCCCGTCGGGCAGCGGGCCGCCGGGGTGGCCGTTCAGCAGCAGGCGGATAGCCGAGGCCTGGGCCAGACCGTCGCGCACGGCGGCGAGGTCGCGCGGGCCGCCGCGCCCCAGCGTCAGGCGGGACAGGGCGCGTTCCAGGTCAGGGCAGCGGCGCAGGGCTTCGCGAAGGTCGCCGCGCAGCCGTTCCTCGTTCAGCGCGAACTCCACCATGTCCAAGCGCTTGGCGATGGCCGCGGGGTTGGTCAGCGGGGCCGAGAGCTGGGCGGCCAGCAGCCGCGCCCCCGCCCCGGTCACCGTGCGGTCGATGGTGGCGAGCAGGCTGCCCCGCCGGTCGCCCGTCAGGGTGCGGGTCAGCTCCAGATTGCGGCGGGTCGCCCCGTCGATCTCCATGACCGCGCCGGGGCCGAGCCGGCGCGGCGGCGACAGGCGCGGCACGCGGCCCTTCTGCGTCAGCTCCACATAGGCGACCAGAGCCCCCGCCGCCGCGACCTCGGCCCGGCTGAACTGGCCGTAGGCGTCCAGCGTGCCGACACCGTAGAGGCCGAGCAGCCGCTGCCGCCCGTTCTCGCTGTCGAAGCGCGGGGTCGGCTGCACGGTCAGGCGGGACTTCCACTCGCCCCACAGCTCGTACAGGTCGGGGCTCTGGCACAGCTTCTCGGAGACCAGCACCTCCTGCGGGTCGAGGCGGCCCAGCGCCGCTCCCAGCCCGGCGCGCTCCACCGGCTGCACCACCAGTTCGCCGGTGGACAGCTCCAGCCAGGCCAGCCCGAGCCCGCCCGCCGCCTCCGCCACCGCGGCCAGCCAGTTGGAGGCGCGGGAATCGAGCAGGCTGTCCTCGGTCAGCGTGCCGGGGGTGACGATGCGGATGACGCCGCGCTTCACCACCGACTTGCTGCCGCGCTTCTTGGCCTCCGCCGGGTCCTCCATCTGCTCGCAGATGGCGACGCGGAAGCCCTGGCGGATCAGGCGCTGAAGGTAGGATTCATGGCTGTGGACGGGGACGCCGCACATGGGGATGTCTTCCCCCAAATGCTGGCCGCGCTTGGTCAGCGCGATGTCCAGCGCGCGGGCGGCGTTCACCGCGTCCTCGAAGAACATCTCGTAGAAATCGCCCATCCGGTAGAACAGCAGACAGTCGGGATGGGCCTGCTTGATCTCCAGATACTGCGCCATCATCGGGGTGGCATCAGGCGGGATGATGGCGGGCGGGATGGCGGCGGACGCGTCGGACACGGGACTTCAACCGGTTGCGTTGTGACGGGCAAAGGCGGGCGGGCACCCTAGCATGCCCGCACTGGTGCCGCGATGACCGCTTCGTTAGACTGTTCGCTGCCCGTGGAACGTGCAAGCCGAAGCTGGGAAGGAGACCACCGTGACGCAAGCGCCCGAGAGCACCCCCGAGAACACCGGTGGCCAGACGACGAACGTCCAGACCACGAACGGCCAGGACACCGTCCGGGAGGTGCGCGAGGTCGTCGCCCTGTTCGGGACCCGTGAGACGTTCGACAAGGCCGTAGCCGCCCTTCTGGACGCCGGCTTCGACCGCGACGACCTGTCGGTCCTGGCGAGCCACACCTCGCTGGAAGCCGCGGACCAGCGCCCGCAGACCCCGACGGACGAGGCCCTGACCGGTCTGGTGGGCGAATTGAAATACGCCTTTCCCCTGACCACCGCCGGGCTTCTCGCCATCGTCGGCGGCCCCATCGCCGCCCCGCTGGCCGCCCTCGTCGCCGCCGGTCTGGGCGGCGTCGCCATCAAGGATTACCTGGACGAACTGACCAGCCACCCCGACACGGACGAGTTCAGCCGCGCGCTGGAGGCCGGCGGCGTCATCCTGTGGGTGCGCACCGCCGACGTGGCGGACGAGGTCGAGGCTGCGGAGATCCTGGAAGGCAACGGTGGCGCCAACATCCACCTGTCGGTGCGCGAGGAGTAGACCTTCAGGCGGCGCAGGCGCGCCAATCGCCTCCGCCGCCCACCAGGGTCAGGCCGCGCAGGCGGAACTGCGCCCGCACCACCGCGGCCCAGCCCTTGCGGATCAGGGCGATCTTGATCGCGTCGGCGGCCTTGGCGTCCGTGGCGGTGCCGCAGATCTCGAACAGAAGGGCGTCGCCGATGGAGCCGGGACAGAGGGCCAGCGCATGCACCAGCCAGGCCATCAGTTCGGCGGGCGTGTGACGCGGCAGGCCCCGTTCCGCCAGGGTCAGGGCGTTGCCGAGATTCGCCAGCTCCCGCCGCGCCGTTTCGGAATTCGGGGTCATCAGTGGCCTCTCGCGCGCGTGTCTCACCGACGACTCCCTACCTCTTTGGATGGGGGCGGGTCAGTGACGGCCGTCACAGCGGCACTTCCGACCAACCCACACCGGATCATTCAGCAAACAGACGGCGGCCTCTTTCGGTCTGCCGCGTGCGAATTATCGTCTTTCCCGTTATAGTCGGTACGCCGCACCGTCTGTCGCACCCCTCGCATCCCTGGGAAGGCTCACGTTTTGCCGATGCTCTCCACCCGCACCGCCTCGGCGGACGCCTCCGACGCCACCGATGCCGGCGCCGCCAACATCCCCAACAAGCGCGCGATCCTGTCCCGGCGCAAGCTGGCGGAGGACCTGGAAACGCTGGTGGCGGAGCATGGGACCGGCGACAAGCTGCGCCCCGCCCTGATCGCCCGGCTGCGCGGCGCGCTGAACGACGGGCGGGCGGAGGTGCGCGCCCGGTTCGAGGCCAAGGGATCGGGCGAGGACTGCGTGCGGCAGAACTGCTACCTCGCCGACGGGGTCGTGCGCTCCCTGGCCGACCTCACGGTCACCCACATCTTCCCGTCGCCCAACCCGACCTCGGGCGAAGTGTTCGACATCGTGGCCACCGGCGGCTACGGCCGGGGCGAGCTGGCGCCCTTCTCCGACATCGACCTGCTGTTCCTGCTGCCCTACAAGCGCACCCCGCGGGTGGAGCAGGTGGTGGAGTACATGCTCTACATCCTGTGGGATCTGGGGCTGAAGGTCGGCCACGCGGTGCGCAGCGTCGACGACTGCATCCGCCAGTCGAAGGCCGACGTCACCATCCGCACCGCCATCCTGGAGGCCCGCTATCTCTGGGGCCCGCGCAAGCTGTTCACCGAACTGCGCCGCCGCTACGACCGCGAGGTGGTGGCCGGCACCGGACCGGAGTTCGTGGAGGCCAAGCTGGCCGAGCGCGACAACCGCCACCAGAAGCTGGGCGACAGCCGTTACGTCCTGGAACCCAACCTGAAGGACGGCAAGGGCGGCCTGCGCGACCTCCAGACCCTGTTCTGGATCGCCAAATATCTGTACCGGGTGGAGGACGTGGACGATCTGGTCGGCAAGAAGGTGCTTCTGCCGGAAGAGGCGCAGCGCTTCGCCAAGGCGCAGAACTTCCTGTGGACCGCGCGCTGCCACCTTCACTACCTGACCGGGCGCATGGAGGACCGGATGACCTTCGACGTGCAGACGTCGATCGGCACCCGCATGGGCTACACGGACCACGCCGGGACCAAGGGCGTGGAACGCTTCATGAAGCACTACTTCCTGGTCGCCAAGGACGTGGGCGACCTGACCCGCATCTTCTGCGCGGCGCTGGAGGCGGAATCGAAGCGCCCGCCCAAGTTCAACATCCTGCGGCTGGCGGCGCTGGCCCGCCGCAAGGACGTGGACGGCTTCGTGGTGGACGGCGAGCGGCTGAACGTCCGCAGCGACCGCCAGTTCAAGGACGAGCCGCTGGACATGATCCGGCTGTTCCACACCGCCCAGCAGAACGACATCGACATCCACCCCAACGCGCTGCGCGCCATCACGCGCTCGCTGTCGGTGGTGGGGCCGAAGCTGCGCGCGGACGCGGAGGCCAACCGGCTGTTCCTGGAAATACTGACCGGGCGGAAGGACCCGGAGATCACGCTGCGCCGCATGAACGAGGCCGGGGTGCTGGCCCGCTTCATTCCCGACTTCGGTCGGGTGGTGGCGCAGATGCAGTACGACATGTACCACGTCTACACGGTGGACGAGCACACGCTGTTCGCGCTGGGCATCCTGCACAAGATCGAGACGGGCGAGCTGGCCGACGAGCTGCCGCTGTCGTCGGAGGTGATCCACAAGGTGGTGTCGCGGCGCGCGCTCTACGTCGCCGTTCTGCTGCACGACATCGCCAAGGGCCGCGGCGGCGACCATTCCGTGCTGGGCGCGCGGGTGGCGGAGAAGCTGTGCCCGCGTCTGGGCCTGACGGCGGAGGAGACGGAGACGGTCGCCTGGCTGGTGCGCTGGCACCTCGCCATGTCCTACACCGCCTTCAAGCGCGACCTGGAGGACGACAAGACGGTGCGGGACTTCGTGTCGCTCGTCCAGTCGCCGGAGCGGCTGCGCCTTCTGCTGGTGCTGACGGTGGCGGACATCCGGGCGGTCGGGCCGCAGCGCTGGAACAACTGGAAGGCCACGCTGCTGCGGGAACTCTACAACCGGTCGGAAGAGGTGATGTCCGGCGGCCTGTCGGTCGAAGGGCGCGGGCGCCGCATCCAGGCCGCCCAGGCGGCGCTGCGGGCCGAGTTGTCCGACTTCGACGATGCCGATTTCGAACAGCACATCGCGCTCGGCTACCCCGCCTACTGGCTGGCCTTCGACGCGGAGACGCTGGGCCGGCAGGCGCGGCTGGTCCGCGAGGCGCTGCGCGACGAACGCCCGCTGACCGTCAACACGCGCATCGACCGTGGGCGGGCGATCACCGAGGTGACGATCTTCGCCACCGACCACCACGGCCTGTTCTCCCGCCTCGCCGGGGCGCTGGCGGCGGCGGGGGCGGACATCGTGGACGCCCGCATCTTCACCATGACCAACGGCATGGCGCTGGATGTCTTCACCGTGCAGGACGCGGCGGGCGGCGGCGCCTTCGAGAGCGGCGACAAGCTCGCCAAGCTGTCGGTGATGATCGAGAAGGTGCTGTCCGGCCAGTTGAAGCCGCTGCACGAGCTGACCAAGCGCAAGGCCCCGCACGCCAGCCGCACCCGCGTCTTCCATGTGCCGCCGCGCGTGCTGATCGACAACAACGCCTCCACCACCCACACGGTGATCGAGGTGAACGGGCGCGACCGGCCCGGCCTGCTGTACGACCTGACGCGCGCGCTGACCAACCTGACCCTGCAGATCTCGTCGGCGAAGATCTCCACCTACGGGGAGAAGGCCATCGACGTCTTCTATGTGAAGGACGTCTTCGGGCTGAAGGTCACGCACGAGAGCAAGCTGGCCCAGATCCGCGAACGGCTGCTGCACGCGCTGGCCGATCCGTCGGGGTAACAGTCTCAGGACAGCCGCTTCTCCACCCAGCCGTCGATCGCTTCGGCGGCCAGCCCCGCCAGCACACCCGTCGCCATGCCCGCGGCGTAATCCGACGCCCAGTGCCGCTCCGTGGCGAGGCTCGACCAGCCGACGGCGGCGGCGAAGCCCAGGCTGGCCATGGTCGCCGGCGTGAAGCCGCGGTTCAGCCCGACCGCCGTGGTCAGCGCCGACACGTTGATGGCGTGGCCGGAGGGGAAGGAGGCGTGCTTGCCGTCCGCCTTGCCCCAGCGGCGGGGGTCGCCGCCCTCGTTCGGGCGGGCGCGGCAGACGACGCGCTTGATCCCCTTGCCGGCCACCGTCCCCAGCGCGATGGCGAGCAGCCCCTGCCGGGCAAGGCGCGACCAGCCCGGCTTCTCCCACCCCAGCCCGGCGGCCCACAGCGCCCCCAGCGCCGGCATCAGCACCATGCGGGAGCTGGGCACCTGAAGCCCGTCGCGCAGAGCCGGCACCTCAGCGCCCAGGGCGACGGCCTTGCGGTGGGCGGTCCCATCCAGCCCGTTCACGCCATCCAGCAGGCGGTCCGTGAAACCCTCGTCGCTCATGGCGCGGTTCTCCCGATGCACGTCCCCGTCATCGCGGGGGCCAAGCGTCAACAGCCGCGCTGCCGTTTCGTGCCCGCGGCAGGCCCGCAGGCCAGGGATGCCGGCTTGGCAATCGCCGACCGTGCCAGCCCCCTCTCCCGGGGCGGGAGAGGGGGAGTCGGCGATTGCCAAGGATCGCGATCCCTTGGCAATCGCCGACCAACCGGCCAGACATCCGCAAGAACGCGCCAAGAGATCCCGAGTCGCGACTCGCCTGCCCCACCCCACCTTGGCAATCGCCGACCAAGGCCCGAGTCGCCGTGAGTCTCCGATGATTCCCACAAGGTCCCTTGGCGAACACCGACGAGTCTTCTGGCAATCGCCGACGCATCCCCGAGTCGTCCACAGGCAATCGCCGACCTAGCAAATAGACTCCAGCAATTAGGTCTCAATTAGTCTGGTCGGCGATCGCCAAATGGACTCTCCCGGCGGTGCATGGTCGACTGCAGGCAGAATGGACGGGGGGACCTATGGGCGACGTGCACCAACTCATCATGACGCATGGCCGGCGCGAGGCGCGGAACCTCGTGGACCCGAAGCGCGCCAGCGTCGTGGATGTCGCGGCGGCGGTGCTGGAGGACGAGTCCAACGCGCTGGGCATCACCTATTCCGGGTTCTGCCTGACCAGCCTGCCCCACCGGAAGCTGGCGCCGGACGCCGAATGGCGCCGCGACCAGGGCCGCGTCACCCTGCTGGTCGAACCGGGCAAGGAGCGCAAGCGCGACGGCAGCCTGATGCCGGTCGGCGTGCCCTACGGCGCCAAGGCGCGGCTGATCCTGCTCTACCTCCAGACCCGCGCGATCCAGGACAACAGCCGCGAAATCGAGCTTGGGCGCTCCATGAACGACTGGCTGGACCGCATGGGCGTGTCGGCGGGCGGTTCCACCTACAAGGCGGTGCAGGAGCAGGCGACCCGCATCAACCTGTGCCGCCTGACCTTCTTCTGGGACAAGGACGGGGCGGAGGGCTTCGCCAAGGAGAACATCGTCAACGGCGGCATCCGCCTGCGCGACGACGACGGCCAGGGCACGCTGTGGCGCGAGACCGTGCAATTGTCGGAGACCTTCTTCGCCGCGCTGAAGCGCTCCCCCGTGCCGATCTGGGAACCGGCGATCCGCCACATCGGCGGCTGTTCGATGGCGATCGACGTCTATGTCTGGCTCGCCTACCGGCTGCATGTGCTGCGCGACCCGACTCCGGTGACCTGGAAGGCGCTCTTCACCCAGTTCGGCGGCGGCTACAAGGAACTGAAGCACTTCAAGCCGGAGTTCCGGGTGGCCCTGGACCTCGCCCTGGCCGTCTACGAGGCCGCGAGGGTGGAGTTCTCCGACACCGGGGTCCTTCTCTACCCCTCGCCCCCGCCGATTCCGGAGCGCAAGATCCTCCCCGCCGCGCGCGGGTAAGTCGGCGATTGCCAACCGGCCCGTCCCCGGAATCGGAGCCGGAGTCGGCGATTGCCAACGGTTCGCCTTATCCCGCCTTGAAGGCCTGCAGGTTGCCGCCTTCCCGCGTGTAGATCCCCATCGGACGGCAGGTCTCGTCCGTCTTGACGATGAGGACGCCGGCCTTGTCGCGCGGATAGAGCCACGTATCGTACTGCGACACCCGCGCGCTCGGCCCGGTGCGCGACTCGCTGTAGATCGCGGTCCGGAACTGCCCCACCGGAATCCCTTCCCCGGCCAGGACGGAGGCGACGGCACGGTTGCAGGGGCCTTTCACCATACCGTCCAGAGCTGCCACCGCGCCGGGGGCCGGTTCCGCAGTGCGCGGCGGCCCCATCGAGGCGCAGGCGCCGAGGCTGAGAAGGCCGGCGCACAGAATGATCCCGGCGGAACTGCGATTGCGCGAACGGCGTCCGGCGTGGCGATGCATCGCGGCCTCCCTGCCCAGTGGCGGTGATTGGGACGGTGTTTGATTACCTCAGCGCAAACACGGGAACGGGGAAAAGGTTCGCGTCCAGCCCTTGGCAATCGCCGACCATCCCGAATCCCTCGGACAAGAAAGGCGGACAGACGAAAAAGGCGGGGCGCAACGGCCCCGCCTTCCAAACCGGCCAGCCTCCAGACGGGCCAGCCTCCAGACAGACCGGACAGAATCAGTCCACCTGGACCTTCTCGCCGTTCTTCCAGGCCCAGAACACATAGCCCGGCTGCTTCAGGTCGCCCTTGTCGTCAAAGGACAGCGAACCGACCACCGTGTCGAAGGACGGGCCGGCGCGCAGCGCCTTCTGCACATCGGCGGACTTGGCGCTGTTGGCCTTCTGCACGGCCTGGGCGTAGGTCTGCACCGCCGCGTAGGCGAACAGGGTGAAGCCGTCGGTGCGGATGTTCTTGGCCTGCATCGCTTCCACCACCGGCTTGGCTGCGGGGTTGCGCTGCGGGTCGGGGGAGAAGGTGAACAGCGTGCCTTCCGCCGTCTCGCCCGCGATGTTCCAGTAGGACTGCGGCTGGATGCCGTCGGCGCCGATGATCTGCGGACGGAACTGCTGGTCCGCCGACTGGCGGGCGATCAGCCCAAGCTCCTGGTCGTAGCCGCCGTAATAGAGCACCTCCACCCCTTCCGACTTCAGCCGGGTGATGAGGGCGGAATAGTCCTTCTCACCGGCGGTGATGCTGGTGAAGGCGGTCTCGGTGATGCCGGCGGCGTTCAGGCGGCGCTTCACGTCGTCGGCGAGGCCCTGGCCATAGGCCTGCTTGTCGTGGACGATGGCGACCTTCTTGCCCTTGTAGCGGTCGGCGATCAGCCGGGCCGCCACTTCGCCCTGCTGGTCGTCACGGCCGCAGACGCGGAAGACGTTCTTCAGGCCGCGGTCGGTGAGCTGCGGGCTGGTCGCGGTGGGGGAGATCATCACGATCCCCTCCTCGCCATAGACGTTGGAGGCGGCGATGGAGGCGCCGGAGCAGACGTGGCCGATCACCGCGGCGACGTTCTGGCCCACCAGCTTGTTGGCGGCGGCCACCGCCTGCTTGGCGTCGCAGGCGTCGTCGGCGATGGTCAGGACCAGCTTCTGGCCCAGCAGCCCACCCTTGGCGTTGATGTCGGCCACGGCGGCCTCGACGCCGGCACGGGTCTGCTCGCCATAGGCGGCGGCGGCGCCGGTCATCGGACCGGCCAGCGCGATGGTGATGTCGGCCTGGGCGGCCCCGGCCCACAGGCCGGTCCCCAAGGCAACGGCGGCGGCGGTCACGGCCAGCTTCGCACGGATCATCGGTGGATTCCTCTCTCCGGGATCATGTTCTTCTTGTCGAATGCTTTCGGATCGGAGGCCGCGGTGCTGCCTCCGAAACGGGCAAACAAGCAAAGGCACGGGGCGGGCGCAACGGATAAACAGGCGTAGGCTGCCGCACGCCCGGCGCATGGCACGACTTTCGACGCGGGAGACGTCTGGATCGGTCGGCCAACTCAGTCGGCCAGCTCACGCTGTTTGGAGTCGGACGGCGGCGCGTGCGGAATCGGCGCGTCCGGTGCCAGGGCCAGGGCCAGGGCGCTCCGCAGGTCGTCGGCGATGACCGGCTTGTGCAGGATGCGGAACTTGCCGGCCTCCGCCTCCGCCAGACGGTCCGGGGCGGTGTCGCCGGTCACCAGGATGCCGGGGATCGGACGTTTCGACAGGCGCCGCACCTCGCGGATGGTCTCGGTGCCCGTGTGCCCTTCGCCCAGCCGGTAATCGGCGACGATCACGTCCGGATCGGGGTGGCGGCGCAGGGTCTCCACCGCCTCGCCGAAGCTGCCGGCGGGAAACACCTCGTGCCCCCATTGCCGGATCATCGCGCACAGCCCTTCGCGCACGATGGGATCGTCCTCCACCACCAGCACGCGGGCGCCGGCGCGCATCCGGGCGGTGACGGGGAAGCCCGCCGGCAGGGTCCCGGACGGTGCGGGAGGCGCGGCGAGCGGCACCTCGACGCGGAAGACCGAGCCCTGCCCCGGTGCGGAGCGCAGGCTGACCGGATGGTTCAGCATGCGGGCGAGCCGGCGCACCACGGCGAGCCCCAACCCCAGCCCCTGGTCGCGGTCGCGGCTGGCGTTCCCGACCTGGACGAATTCCTGGAAGATGTCCTCCTGCCGGTCGGCGGGGATGCCGATGCCGGTGTCCCACACCTCGATCCGCAGCACCGCACCGCGCCGCCGGCAGCCGACCAGGACGCGCCCCCGGCTGGTGTAGCGCAGGGCGTTCTCCACGAGGTTCTGGAGGATGCGGCCGAGCAGCATCGGATCGCTGTCCACATAGGCTCCGCAGGGGCTGATGTGCAGCAGCAACCCCTTGCGCACCGCCACCGGCCGGCTGTTGGCGGCGATGCGGTCCAGCAGTTCCGTCACCGGAAAGACCGCGCGCTTCGGCTCCACCGCCCCGGCCTCCAGCCGCGACACGTCCAGCAACCCGTCCAGAAGCATCTTCAGGGCGCCCAGCGCGCGGTCCATGGTGGTCAGGATCTTGCGCATGGCGGGGTCGGTGGTGCGGGTGGACAGCGCCTCCATCAGAAGCATCAGCGACTGCACGGGCTGGCGCAGGTCGTGGCTGGCCGCCGCCAGGAACTTCGATTTGGCGACGTTGGCCTTGTCCGCCTCCCGCCGCGCGTCGGCCAGCGCGGCCTGGGCGGTCTTGTGTTCCGTGATGTCGCGGACGGTGGCGATCACGCTGACCAGCGCTCCGCCGGGGCCGCGCACGGGCGAAGCGCGCAATTCCAGCCAGACGTCCTCGCCCCCTCTCCCGCCTGCACCGCCAGGGCGCCGGAACTCCACCGACAGGTCCTCGAAATCCCCGCGGCTTCCGTTCAGGTCCCCTCCATACAAGGGGCAGAGGATCGACGGGTCCGCCGTGGAGCCCTTCAGCACATCCTCCACCCGGCGCCCGAGGGTGCCCTCCGGGCAGATCCCCATCAGTCGGGCGAAGGCGGGGTTCGTGTAGACCACCGGCGTGCCGGGCCGGGTGGCGTCGGCGATCAGGATGCCGTCGCCGCTCCATTCCATGGCCCGGTTGCGGATGCGCAACGCCCGGTCGCTGTGCCGCCGCCGCTGAAGCTGCACGAGATAGGCGGTCGTGAACAGCAGGATCACCGCGGTGGTGGCCGCGGCCCAGGCGATGGAGACGAAGCGGTTCTGCCGCCAGGCGCCGAACACCGTCTCCACCGACTCCCCCACCACGGTGACGAGCGGATAATCGGCGGAGGCGCGGAAGGCGTAGATGCGCTCCACCCCATCGATGGCGCTCACCGCGCGATAATGCCGGACCGTCCCGCTTCCCGCTTCCGGCCAGACGTCGGATTGGCGGACGTTGCGCCCGACCATCTCCTCGTGGAGGGCATGACGGGCCAGCAGGGGACCGTCCGAGCGGGCGAGAGCGACCGCGCTGTCGCGCGGCAGGTCCAGCCGCCCGTAGAAGCGCGCGAAGATCTCGGCCGGGATGTCGATCACGGCAACGCCGCGGAACCGCCCGTCCGCCCCGTCCAGCCGGCGCGACACCGGGATGAACACATCCGCCGTGCCCGGACTGACGAAGGGCAGGCCGATGACGAAGCCCTTCTGGTTGCCCCTCCGGTGCGCTCCGGATTTGTGCCGGGTGAACTCCTCCCACTCCAGCACGGGGTCGCGGGTGGTGGTCCGCCCCAAGCCCATGGACAGCCAGCCGCCCGCGTCGTAAATCCGGATGGAGGCGGCCAGACCCTCCTCGAACGACCGCCGGGTCGGAATCAGGAGGGGTATGTCCCGCTCGACGTGGGACGCCACGTCGATCAGAAGATCGTCCAGACGGCGGAAGGTGGCGATGGCCTGTTCCTCGACCAGTTGCGCCATGGCCGCCGTGTGCTGGCGGGCCGTCTGGTCCAGGAAGCGTTCCTCGCGGTCGATGCGGCTCAGCAGCGTCCACCACAGCGCCGCGATGGCCACGGCGACCGCGACGGCGGGGAGAATGAGACGGGCATCCACCCCCCGCGAAAAAGCGATCCCTCGTCGCACTGCGGACCTCGACCACTGCCTGAATTGCATTATGCGCCAGCCACTCTCCCCCTTCAATGGACAAACCGACGACCAATGATACAAAAAGTAGAGCATATTCAAACTTTTGCGATCTTTCTGCGAGTGGCTGCCGCGGCCGGGGGCGCCACCGGATGAGCTTCGCCCGCGCCATCGCGACCGTCGGCAGCCTGACCCTGCTGAGCCGGCTGGCCGGCTTCGCCCGCGACATTCTGACCGCCGCGGTGCTCGGCGCCGGGCCGGTGGCCGACGCCTTCTTCGTGGCGCTGAAGCTGCCGAACTTCTTCCGCCGCCTGTTCGCGGAGGGCGCCTTCAGCGTCGCCTTCGTGCCGCTCTTCGCGGCGGAGCTTCAGCGCAACGGGCGCGCCGCCGCCGTGGCCTTCGCCGAACAGGCGCTGGCGATCCTGCTGACCGTCCTGCTGCCCTTCACGGCGCTGGCCATTCTGGCGATGCCCGCCCTGATGCACGCCCTGGCGCCGGGCTTCGCGGACGAGCCGGAAAAGTTCGCGCTGGCCGTGGACATGGCGCGGCTGACCTTCCCCTATCTGATGCTGGTGTCGCTGGTGGCGCTGCTGGGCGGGGTGCTGAACGCCCTGGACCGCTTCGGCCCCTTCGCCGCCGCCCCCATCGCCTTCAACCTCACCCTCATCGCCGCCCTGCTGACCGCCCCCCGGCTGGGGCTGGAGCCGGGCCGCGCCATGGCGGCGGCGGTGACCCTGTCGGGCGTGGTGCAACTCGTCTGGATGGGCTGGGCCTGCCGGTCGGCGGGGGTGACGCTGCGCCTGACGATGCCGCGGATGACCGAGGGGATGCGCCGCCTGTTCCGGCTGGTCGGGCCGGGAGCCATCGGCGCCGGGGTCATGCAGATCAACCTGTTCCTGAACGTCGTGCTGGCCTCGCTGCTGCCGTCCGGCGCGGTGTCCTTCCTCTATTACGCCGACCGGTTGAACCAGATGCCGCTGGGCATCATCGGCATCGCCATCGGCACGGCGCTGCTGCCCGTGCTCGCCCGCCACGCCGCGGCGGGGGACGAGCGGATGGTCCGCCACTATCTCAGCCGCGCGCTGGAATTCAGCCTGCTGCTGGGCCTGCCGGCGGCGGTCGCGCTGGCCGTGGCCGGGGCGCCCATCGTGTCGGTGCTGTTCGAGCGCGGCGCCTTCGGCCCGGCGGAGGCGCAGGCGACGGCCCTGGCGCTGGCCGCCTACGCCGTCGGCATCCCGGCCCATGTGATCGTCAAGGCGCTGAACGCCGCCTTCTTCGCCCGGCAGGACACGGCGACCCCGGTGCGCGTCGCCGTCGTGGTGACCGCCGCCAATCTGGCGCTGGGCGTCGCGCTGATGCCTTTCCTGGAGCATGTGGGGATCGCGCTGGCGACGGGGCTGACCGCCTGGCTGAACCTCGCTTTGCTGGCCCGCGCCCTGCGCCGCCGGGGATTCCTGCAACTGGACGACCGGTTCCTGGGCCGCGCGCCGCGCATCGCCGCGGCGGCGCTGGGCATGGGGGCGGCGCTGCTGTTCGGGGCATCGCTTCTGGAGCCCTGGCTGGAGGCGGGGTCCACGCTGGTCCGGTTCGGCGCGCTGGCCCTGCTGGTCGGCGGCGGCGTGGCGGTCTTCGCCGCTCTGGCGCAACTGACGGGGGCCACCGACCTCGCCGACGTGAAGGGCTTCCTGCGGCGGAACACCCCGGAATTGGAGCCGCCCGCGTCTTGACCCCGCCCGGTTCCGGGGCGATAACAGCCGCCTTCCAGAAGTTTCGAGCGAGAGACCCCCGTGAACCGCATCTTCTCCGGCATGCAGCCGACCCGGCAGCTTCACCTCGGCAACTATCTGGGGGCGCTGCGGAACTGGGTCGAGCTGCAGAATTCGTACGAGTGCATCTTCTGCGTCGTCGACCTGCACGCGCTGACCATCGACCAGGACGCGGAGGTCCTGCGCAACAACATCCGCGAGGTCACCGCGGCCTACATCGCCGCCGGCATCGACCCGGAGAAGAACATCCTCTTCAACCAGTCCTTCGTCCCCGCCCATTCGGAGCTGGCCTGGATTCTCTCCTGCCACACGCCGCTGGGCTGGCTGAACCGCATGACGCAGTTCAAGGAGAAGGCCGGCAAGCAGAAGGACATGGCCAACCTCGGCCTCTATTCCTACCCGGTGCTGATGGCCGCGGACATCCTGCTCTACAAGGCCACGCACGTCCCGGTGGGCGAGGACCAGAAGCAGCATCTGGAGCTGGCCCGCGACATCGCCGGCGCCTTCAACCGCCGCTACGACACCGAGTTCTTCCCCCTGCCCGAGCCGCAGATCCTGGGCGAGGCGACGCGCGTGATGTCCTTGCGCGACGGCACCAAGAAGATGAGCAAGTCGGACGAGTCCGAATATTCGCGCATCAACATGACCGACGACGCCGACACCATCGCGACGAAGATCCGCAAGGCCAAGACCGATCCGGAGCCGCTGCCGGACACCGTGGCCGACCTGGAGAAGCGTCCGGAGGCCGACAACCTCGTGACCATCTACGCCGCCCTGTCCGGCCAGACGCGCGAGCAGACGGTGCAGCAGTTCGCGGGCGCCCAGTTCTCCGGCTTCAAGGCGGCGCTGGTCGATCTGTCGGTCGCCAAGCTGGCCCCGATGACCACCCGCATGAAGGAGCTTCTGGACGACAAGGCGGAAATCGACCGCCTGCTGCGCCAGGGCGGCGAGCGCGCGGCGGCCATCGCCGAGACGAACCTGAAGGGCGTGAAGGACATCATCGGCCTTCTGCGTCCCTGACACCGCTGACCGAAAGGCGAGCGCCGTGACGGCTCCCATCCTGCTCACCGGGTTCCAGCCCTTCGGGGACCACGCCGTCAACCCGACGGCGCTCCTGATGGAGCGGCTGGCCGGAGAGCCGGGGGTCGTCACCGCGGTCCTGCCGGTCGAATACGACGCCTGCGGCGAAGCCTTCGCCGCCCTGCTGGAGGAGCACCGGCCCGCCGCCGCCCTGTGCTTCGGGCTGGCCGCCGGGTCCGAATACATCAAGATCGAGCGGCTAGCCTGGAACCGCGACGAGAGCGAGCAGGCCGACAACGCGGGCGTGGTGCGCACCGACGACGCCATCGTGCCGGACGGCCCGACCGCCTACGGCTCCACCCTGCCCGTCCCCAGGCTGATCCGCGAGCTGGCCATCGCCGGCCTTCCCGTGACCTTCAGCGACCATGCCGGCGGCTTCGTCTGCAACCACCTGTTCTACCGCGCGCGCCATCTGATCGAGACGGCGGACCTCGACATTCCCATGGGCTTCGTCCACCTGCCCCCCCTGCCGGAACAGGTCGCCGACCAGACGGGCCGCTCCGGCTTGACTCTGGACCAGCAGGAACGGGCGGTGCGCACGCTGGTCGGGCTGCTGCGGCAGGGGCTGGGGATCGCCGCCTGACCCGGCGGCGTCGCGGCGGCATCAGGGGCGCTGCGCCAGACGCTCCATCTCCTTCGCCCAGCCCGCGTAGTTCTTGTGGAAATCGGCCAGCGCCGGATCGGTCCGGGTGCGCTCGGCCATCGCCTGCATCAGCGGGGCCTGGGCCGCCGCCAGTTCCCGCGCGTCCGTCCGCCGGGTCGCCGTCAGGAAGGACGACAGGCTGGTGACCAGCTTTCCCCCCGCCGGGGCCGCCGCCATCTTCGCCAGATCGTTGACGATCCAGGGCATGTATTTCAGCACGTAATCGGCGTAGATCCGCATGACCGGCGCCTGCTCCAGCAGGTCGGCGCGCTCGCGGTCGAAGTCCGTGCGGTCGAGGATGGCGTGGTTGCGGTAGACGACCGGCGCCTCCGCCGAGACGTCGCATTCCCAGCCCTTGCGGGGAACGAGCAGGTCGGCCTGATCCTTTTCCTCGCGGTAGGGGTAGAAGGGCATGGTCCGGCAGCGCGACGGCTTGTCCGCATGGATGCCGCAGAGATTGTCCGCCCGCAGTTCCGGACAAGGGAAGCTGTTCGGAAGATAGGCGGTGGGCTGGATCAGCACCGCCACCGTCTTGCGGTTGGGCAGGCGCACGGTCGTGCCCAGCCGGGCGGCGAGGTCGTAGGATTTCGCGTTCGACCGCACCACCGTCCAGACCAGCGCCAACGGGAAGCGTACGGCGTGGGCCACCGCGTCCTTGAGCGTCAGCGGCAGAAGCCCGTGGCAGCATTTCCCGCAGGCGGTGCAGGCGAAGCGCGGTTCCATGATCCGGGTCCCCGTCCGGCCCTACCGCCCGCAGCAGGCCTTGAACTTCTTCCCCGATCCGCAGGGGCAGGGCTCGTTGCGGCCCACCTTGACCACCCGGCGCGGCTCGCCCTTCGGGTTCACCTCGCCCGCGCTGTAGAGCCATTGGCCGTCCTCACGGCGGAAGGACGCGCGCTCGTGGTGGCGCATGTCCTGACCATCGCGGCGGAAATGGATCAGGAATTCGACGGTGCCCTCGTCGCCCTCCTCGGTGGCGCGCAGAACGTCCAGCCGCTGCCAGTCGCATTCGTCCGCCACCCGCTCCGCCTCGGCGCGGTTGAAGTCCTCGCGGATCTCCGGCGCGTGGGTGCGCTCCACATGGTCGAGGTCGCGGCGCACGAAGGCGGTGTAGCGCGACCGCATCAGCGCCTCCGCCGTCGGGGCGGGAGCGCCGGCCAGGATCGGGCCGCAGCAGGATTCGAAGGAAAGACCGGAACAGCAGGGGCAGTCGGAGGAGGTCATGGCGCGCAAGTCCGTCGGTGTGTCCGGGGCTGGTGTGGCAGGACAGGCCCACCCCGGTCAAGCGCCGACGACGGGCACCCGCGATCAGGCCGAACGGGCGCAGCGCGGTTCGGACGGGGTGTGTGACGCTGGATTCGAAGCGGGGCTCACGATGGCGCGCAGCTCTTCGAGGAACGCGCGGCCGGTGTCGGTGAGCGTGACGATCTTGCGGCGGCGTTCGCGCGGGTCTTCCTGGGCCTGGACGAGGTCGAGTCCGGCCTTCCCGAAGCTGTGCCAGCGGCTGAGCGCGGCCACGTTGCGCGACGCGGAGGATTGGGCGATGCCCAGGCGTTCCGCAAGCTCGCCGATGGAAATCCCTTCGTTCTGCGCGATCGTCATGAAGGACAGCGCGTATTGGATCGGCAGGTCGGGATCGAGCTTGCGAAACGCCTCCAGCACATGGACGACGGTGGTCACCTCGTCAGGGCGAACGCGGGCCGGCATCAGCGACCCTCCCCGAGCGAGGACCCCATCGGGCCGGCGTGTAGATGATGTTCAGGCGTCCAAGCCATATCACGAATTCCCCGTTATCCCGCCGGGCGTCGAAAAAACGATCCGGAGAGGCCCAGTGGGCGTGCTCAACGAAGACAGAACGGCCGCAAAACCCCAAAAAGACACACATGGCTTCCTCTCGATATCCGGAATTCGCGTTCAAATGCGCAAGGTTGAAGAAGGGAGCCGGTAGCTCGCATGGTCGTATGGGTGGACCAATCGCCATGTCGGCGATTCGGGGTGGTGGGTACGATGGCTTTCATCGTGGTCTCCGTGGGTTGAGAAAAGGCGCGGTTCCCGCAGGAACCACAGGATCGGGTATCGCCTGTCAGCGATACGCTTGCAACGTCAAAAATGACCGGGCATCCGAAAGGTTCCGCTCCCGGATGTTTTGGGCAGGCAGGAAATCCGCTTCGGCTCCGTCCAGCCCGCCATCGAGGCCGGTATCGCGCCGCAGGTGGCCGCTCAGCCTCTCCACCCCGGCGTCGTCGCCCTCGGCATCCAGCCACTGCCGCAGCAGGGTGTTCCACAAGGTCCGCATGGCTCCTCTCCATTTTTGCAGAGGACAAATTAATCCGCCATCGGATGTTTTCCGTCAAGAGTAGGAAGCGGGGAAACGGGCGGGAGCACCATCCTCGCGCCCCCGCCCGCGGCACATCCGTGACCCGCCCCCGCCCCGACCGCACAATGTTCGATTCGAACGGTCCCCGCAGGGAACCTGGGGCGGGGCGGAGGCGTTATCGCGCCATGGACCTGATACGCATCATACTGGCGCTTCTGCTGCCGCCCTTGGGCGTCTTCCTCCAGGTGGGGTTCGGCGTCCAATTCTGGATCAACGTGCTGCTGACGTTGCTCGGCTACATCCCGGGCATAATCCACGCGTTGTACGTCATCGTGAAGTACAAGGACCGCTATCCGGCGTAGAGAGAGGCGGAGGGGCGGCTCACGCCGCCCTCACCTTCGCCAGGAAGCCGCCGACCTCCGTCCGCAGCAGCGCGGCGGACCGGCTCAGTTCCTGCGCGCTGCCGAGAACGCGGCCCGCGGCGGTCCCGCCCTGAGCGGCGGCGCCGCTGACCTGCACGATGGCGCCGGACACCTCCGCGGTGCCCGCCGACGCCTGCTGGACGTTGCCGGCGATCTCCTGGGTGGCGGTTCCCTGCTGCTCCACCGCCCGGGCGATGTCCGCGGCGATCTGGCTGCTTTCCCCGATGACCTGGGCGATTTCCCGGATCGACTGCACGGTGCGCAGGGTCACGTCCTGAACCCCGGCGATCTGGGCGGTGATGTCCTCCGTCGCCTTGGCGGTCTGGTTGGCGAGGTTCTTCACCTCCGACGCCACCACCGCGAAGCCCTTGCCGGCCTCGCCCGCGCGGGCGGCCTCGATGGTCGCGTTCAGCGCCAGAAGGTTGGTCTGCTGGGCGATGGAGTTGATGAGCTGCACCACCTCCCCGATCTTCTGCGAGGTGCTGACCAGCCCTTCAGCCGTGGCCTGGGTCGCCTCGGCGTTGCGGACGGCGCGGTTGGCGATGTCGGCGGACTGGCGGACCTGCTGGCCGATGCTGCTGACCGACCCGGCGAGCTGGCCGCAGGCCGCCGCGACCGATTCCACGTTGGCCGTCGCCTGGGTCGCGGCGGCGGCGACGGTTCCGGCCTGCTCGTTGGCGCGCTCCATGGTCGCGTTCAGGGTCTGGGCGGACCCTTCGAGTTCCGTGGCGGCGCGGGACACCAGTTCCACGATGGAGCCGACACTGCGTTCGAACTGGTCGGCCAGCCCGTTCATGGCCTCGCGCTTCTCGGCCTCGGCGCGGCGTTCGGCTTCCTCCTTCTCCGCCTCCATCCGGCGGGCGCGGACCATGTTGTCCTTGAAGACCTGCACGGCGCGGATGATCTCGCCGACCTCGTCGCGGCTGGTGGCCTTCGGCACCTCGATGCCCAGATCGCCCTCGGCCAGCTTCAGCATGGTGTCGGTCAGGCGGCGCAGCGGCCGCACCGTCAGGATCGACCACCAGGCCAAGGCCGCGCCGAGCAGCAAGGTCACCCCGCACAGCGAGATCATCAGCAATTGGAAGCTGTCCGACACCGCGCGGGTGTTCCTGGCGATCTCCTGGCTTTCGGCCTCCTGAAGGTCGATGAAGGCGTTGATGCGGGCCAGCCATTCGGTGAAGCCGGGGCGCGCCTGCTCGACGAGGATGCGGACGGCGCGGTCGGTGTCGCCGGCCTGACGCGCCTCGATGACGCTGCGGGCCAGCGGCAGGGTCTTCGCCTCCGTCTCCTTGATGGAGGCCAGGATCGCACGTTCCCTCGCGGTGACTCCGGGGATGGTGGCGAACATGCGGTCCAACAGCTCGGCCGACCGGGCGTAATCCGCCGCCAGACGGTCGATGGTGGCGAGTTCGGCCTTCAGCGCAGCAGCGTCGGTCAGCAGCGTGACGTCGCGCAGGCTGATCGCCCGGTCATGCACGCTGCCGCGGAAATTGATGGCGTAGCGCTGCTTGACGTTGTTGACGTCGTTGATGGCCGAAAGGCTGTCGTTGATGCTGTTGACCTTGTGGATGGCGATGGCGGCCAGGGCGACCATCAGCAGCAGGATGCTGCCGAAGCTCACCATCAGCCGGATGCCGACCTTGGCGTTTCTGAACCATTGCATTGTCCGTTCTCCCGCCCATCCGTGTCGTCGATGGCTCTTGGGTGCCGCCGGCCGCCTTCCGGCCCGCCCCATGGCGGCACCGGCGATAACACCGAAGAGGAGGTACGGATCTGTCGTGAGATTGGATCAAAAAAAGAATTCCTTGCGGATCGCTGATGGCTGGCTCGCGGATGGCTGGCCTGCGGATGGCAGGGCTGTGGGATTTGTCACAGAGATTCACCGCGCGTCCGGCTACAGTCCCGCGCCGGCGAGGACGTCCCCGGAGACCATGATGGCCGGAACCATGCTCAAGCTGCTGCTTTCCCTGCTGCCGCTCGGCGCGTCGCTGCTGATGCTGGCGACGGTTCAATGAACGGGTGGGTCGGGAATTGGGCGGGTCAGGAGTTGATGACCCGCCGCACCATCTCGTAAATCCCCAGCCGCCGCAGCCCATTCTGAAGGGCGGAGCGCACCGGCGCCGGAATGGACAGCAGGCGGCGCGGCTCGATCCCCGCCCGGCGCGTCTTCTCGAAGGCGGAACGATCGTCGTAGGCGACCCGCCGCACGCTCACCGTCCGCCGCCCCGTATCGAACAGCATCCAGGTCCCCCGCCGCTCCTCCGTCCGCGGCTCCCCCACCGTGCCGGGGTTGAGCAGATAGCAGGAGCCGCCGCGCAGGACGACCTCGGCGTCGGGATCGTGCTCCCACAGCTCCCCATTGCGGTATTCGTGAATGCCCAGCCGGTGCGTGTGCCCATAGGCGCAGACGCGGGCGCCGGAGGGATGGGCGAGCAGGGCCTGCGCGGTGCGGCGCAGCCGGTCGTCGCTGTTCAGCCGGACCAGTTCGCAGCCCCGGTCCACATGCAACGCCCCATGCACGGCGACGAGCTGGTCCCCGACGCTGGTCTTAAGCGGCAGGGCGGACAGCCAGGCGATGTCCTCCGGCGGCAAACGCCTGCGCGTCCAGGCGATGGCGCGGATCGCCCGGACGCTGAAGCCGTCCGTCGGGATCTGGCGGGTCACCGCCCGGTCATGGTTGCCGGCGACGCAGACCGCCCCGGCCTCCCGCAGCAGGGCGATGCAGGGCGACGGATCGGTGTTGTAGCCCACCACGTCGCCCAGGCAGACGATGCGCTCCACGCCCGCGCCGCGCATGTCGGCCAGCGTGGCCTCCAGCGCCTCCCGATTGGCGTGGATGTCCGACAGGATGCCGATCCTCATCGCAGCGACACCCTCACTGCGCCTTCATCGCACCATCGGGCGCGCCGTTCCGGGCGCGCGACGGCAGGACGCGGGCGAGTTGGTTGCGCAGGAAGGGCATCGGGTCGTCCAGCGCGATGGCCGTCGCCTCGCAGCCCAGCACCCAGGGCAGCCAGGAGGCCATGGACAGGCCGCTGTCCTTCGCGGCCAGCCGGTCCTTGGTGATGTGGCACCAGCGGGCGCCGGCCCGTGCCTTGCCGACCGCCGGGCGGGGCAGGCCGAGCAGGTCGGCATGGACCAGCGCCGGCAGGTTCACCCCCGCCACCGCCCCCAGATGGTGCCACAGGTTGAAGCGCGGGTTGACCTCCAGCAGGTGCAGCGATCCGTCCGGCGCGCGCTTGAAGTCGAACTTCGCGACGCCGCGCAGGCCCAGCCGCTCGGTCAGCGACCGGCCGAGCGCCGCCACGTCGGGCGCGTCGGTGATGGTCAGGGCGGTGCTGTGCCCGTAGGCGAGCGGATAGGTGCGGATCTTGGCGCCGGTGAATTCCCCGGCCACGCCGCCGCGTTCGTCCACATGGACGTGGTAGCTCTCGATCCGGGTTTCCGGGCCGGGGATCATCTCCTGGACCAGCAGGTCCAGCCCGACCGCCGCCAGCCGGGGCCAAAGGGCGCGCAACTCGTCGGCGGAATCGACCTGGATGGCCTTGGCGAAGCCGTCCGCCTCGTCCCACACGCGGCGGCGGGTCAGCGGCTTGACGATCACCGGAAAGCGCAGGTCCACCACGTCCGGCGCCGCCTCGCGCGTCGGGTAGAGGCGGCGGGTGGCCGGAACGGGCAGGTTCAGCCGCTCCGCCAGCGCCTGGAACCGGCCCTTGTCCACCAGATCCTCGACCAGCTCCGCGTCGGCGATGGCGAAGCGGAAGCCCTCCGCCAGACGGGCGCGGTTGCGGGACACCAGAAGGAGCTGGGTGTCGTCCTGGAAATAGAGGACCGGCTTTTCCGGCTGGCCGCGGGCGAAGGCCATCATCACCTCCACCAGCCCGTCCGGATTGCGGGCCGGGTCGTCCCACAGGATGGCGTCCCTGGTGAAGCGGGAATGCAGGGCCGGGGCGCCGGGATGGGTCACCACGGCGCAGCGCAGCCCGGCCAGCCCCAGCGGGCGCACCATGTCCATGTCGCCCATGACGCAGGCGAGAGCGGGTTTCGCGTGTCTGGTCTTCATCTCGGCATCCTCCGTCCGCCGGTTCGGCGGCCTAGCGGGGTGGCGGGTCGGCGATTCAATATCAGCGGTTCATGAGGGATCAGCGGTTCATGAGGGGAAGCGGGCCGCGCGCCAGCCGCTTCAGCCGGTCGGTCACCCCGGCCTTGACGCGGCGCAGCCGCTCGTCGAGCTGGCGGCTCAACCGGTCGGGGCCGAGCGCGATCCAGTTCATCGGCTGTTCCACATTGGACAGCAGCGGCTTGTGCCCCGCCGGGGTGGACATGAAGTCGTAACAGTCCTCGCCCCGCGCCAGCGTGTCCTCGATGGCCAGGACGTGGCAGACCAGACCGGGCTTCAACCGGTTGTCGGACTCGTAGGCGAAGCCGCCCTGATAGTTCATCACCCGCCCGCGATGGACGAAGTTGTAGAGATAGCCGATGGCCGTCTCTCCGGCGCTGACGCGGCACAGCCGCACCGTCCCCGCCGGCACGCCGGTGGCGATCAGCCGCTCGTGAAAGGGGCGGAAGGCCGGGTTGGAAAAGGCGCCGGACTGGCCGCGCGCGTTCCAGCTCGCCTGATGCAGAACCTCCATGGCGCTGAAATCCTCCAGCGCCTCCTCCACCGTCGCGGCGACGCGGTGGGTCAGGGGGCCGCGCTCCGCATAGAGCCGCATGGCGCGGCGCACCGCGGCGCGGGTGTTCTTGCCGAGGCTGGCGAGATAGCCCGCGCCCTGCCGCCGCACGCCGTCAAGATCCACCCATTGGCAACTGTCCGCCACCCGCACCTGCAACGCGTGGCCCTGACGCGCCGCCGTGCGCCGCACGGCGGCCTCCGCGTCCGGTTCCAGCCCACCCAGCACCAGCTCGTCCCAATTCGTCAGGCGTTGGCCCAGCCAATCGAAGCAGGCGGCCAGCACCGCCTTCGCGCAGCTCCGGTCGGCGAGGATGCCGTTGTACTCCACGAACAGCCGGTCGAAGACCCGGTCTCCGGTTTCGTGCAGCAGCCAGCAGCGGGTGCGCAGAAGGCCGAAGCGCCACTGGGTGCGCGGGCACAGCAGCGCCAGCCCGACGACCTGCCCGTCGCGGCGGGCCACAAGCGCGTGGGGACGCACGCCGGGAGGCAGCGAGGCCAGCCAATTGCCGATCCAATGCCAGCTCAGGAAAAAGGACCCGTCGGCGCGTTTCTCCAGATCGGTCCAAAGCGCTTCAATCTTGCCCGGACCTTCCAAAGGCTCCAATGCGATGCCGATGGTGTCGCCGTCGTCCTCAACAAGAGTCCTCATGTCCATGTGCGCGGTCTTCCCGGCGGATGTTGACGGATGGGCGGCCTTGAACAGTCAGGCGGAAAAGGCGGATGCGGGCGGGCAATCGGAAAACTTAAATTTCATTTAATGTTTCCTGTCCTTCAGCGTCTGCTTCATGTACGAAATGCCTGTGATGAAAACGCGGTGGCGGAAGGCGGATCGCGGTGTTCCGGTGGGGGAACCCGTCCGTGCCATCGGGGGTATCGGGCGGTGAAGGAGAGGCGTTAAGGAGATGTCCTTCTGATCCGGGGAAGCGCTGTCCGGCCGATGCCCCGGACCAAAGTCATCGGCCAAATCCAGGGCAGACGTCATGGTGGCGAGGTCACGGGACCAACGTCGTGGAGCCGGGGCGGAGCTTCCGCCCAGGTCTTGCGGTTCCCTGTTGTCCCGGCGCCCAATCCTCTCCATCTCTTATCGGATGGGAAGGAAGCGGAAAGGACCGGCCCCGTGACGACGCCCCCCATGACCACGCCCCCCATGACGACGCCCGAAGAAGCCCTGCCGTCGCGGCTGAAACGCGCGTGCGCCGAGCGGGGGTTGAAGATGACCGGCCAGCGCCGGATCATCGCGCGCGTCCTGTCGGAATCCGCCGATCACCCCGATGTGGAAGAGGTCTACCGCCGCGCGGCGGCGATCGACGCCGGGATCAGCCTTGCGACCGTCTACCGGTCCATGAGGCTGTTCGAGGAGATCGGCATCATCCAGCGCCACGATTTCGGCGACGGGCGCGCCCGTTACGAGGAGGCCCGCGGCGACCATCACCACCACCTGATCGACATCGAAACCGGCGAGGTGGTCGAGTTCCAGGACCCGGAACTGGAGGCCGCCGTCACCCGCATCGCCCGGCATCTCGGCTTCGACATGATCGGGCAGCGGCTGGAGATCTTCGGGCGCCGCATCCAGCGCAAGGGTCCGGAGACGGCCTGATGGCGGCGGAGAGGAGACCCGGGCCGGCGCACGATCCGGCGGAGCGTTTCGCCGCCTGCGAGGCCGCGGTCTGCGGTTGCCGGCCCGTGGTGGAGCGCGCCTACCGCGAACTGGTCGATTGCGGGCGCCCCGACCGCCACGCCCTGGAGGCCGCCACGGTGGTGCTGCGCTGGCACCATCCGGAACTGGACGTGCCGCAGGCCCTTCAGATCGTCGAACGCTGGGTCGCCGCCGGGGACCGGCTGCATTGATCTTGCCTTGACCTGCGGAGCGGTTCTAAAGCTCTTTCCCTGCACGACACCGCAGGACCCTTCGCAGGACATTCATGGACGCCGAAAGCCGCCTGACCGAGCTGGAATCCCGCCTCGCCCATCACGAGCGCATGGCCGAGGAGATGTCCGCCGTCCTGTTCGAGCAAAGCCGGACCATCGACCTGCTGACGGCGCAGATGCGCCGCCTGCGCGACCGTGTGGCGGAACTGGAGTCCGGGATGCCCCGCGCGCCGCAGGACGAACCTCCCCCGCCCCACTACTGACCGGCCCCCCTGCTGACCGGCCCTGCCGAGCGTCACCGCATCCGCCAGCCGCCGCGCGGGCCACCCCAGGTGAGCTGCGGGCCGGCGGGAGGACGGCGGGAACAGTCGGCCTGAACGCAGCCGCAGGCGGGAAACAGGCAGCGGTCCCCGTTCACGTCGGTGGCCTGCACGGCCAGCTCGTAGCGTGTGCCCCGCATCAATTGCGCGCCCGCCGCGCTGTTGCGCTCGTAATGCTCCACGACGGCAAGCAACCGCAGCATGCGGGCGCGCTGTCCTTTGGTGTCGAGGCTCATCTCCCAATCTCCCGCCATGGCCGTCCGAGTCGTGCTCGATGGGACATGAAACGGCAGGAACGGCCTGAGGCTCCAGCGTGCAACCGCCTTACCCACCGCTTGCCGGACGCCCGCCGGAGGCGGTTCCCCGCTTGGCGGTGGCTCGGCCGCGGGGCCTAGGACGCGGTGGCCTCCGCCTCCCCGGCGGCTATGCCCCGGGCCTCGCCCGGGGAAGGAGGAAGACCGGCCGTCCAGCGGATGGCGCGGTTGCGGCCCTCCCGCTTGGCCTGATAGAGCGCCTGGTCGGCGCGGCGCAGAGTCTCCGCCACGTCGGCGGAATCCCCGGGCCACAGGGCGATGCCGATGGAGCAGCCGACCCGCACCGTCTCGCCGTGGGTGGTGACGGGTTCGTTGACCGCCTCGATGATGCGGCGGGCCAGCCCGTCCAGGTCCGGCGGTTCGGCCCCGGCGCGCAGCGGCAGCACCGCCGCGAACTCGTCGCCGCCCAGCCGCGCCACCACGTCGTCGCCGCGGAAGCAGGCGGCCAGCCGCCCACCGACCTGACACAGCACCACGTCGCCCGCGTCGTGGCCCAGCCGGTCGTTCACCGGCTTGAAGCCGTCCAGGTCGATGTACAGGAAGGCGGCGGAGCCGTTGCCGGAGGTCGCGGCCTCCACATACTGCTCGAAATAGCGGCGGTTCGGCAGGGCGGTCAGCCGGTCCTGATAGGCGATGTCCTCCAGCCGCACCAGGGCGGCGTCGCGGTGGGTCAGCCCGTCGACCAGATCGCGCAGCGTGGCCGACAGGGAGGTGATCTCGGCGGTGCCGCCCAGCACCGGCATCTCCGCGCCCCGCTCGCCGCTGCGGATGCGCTCCGCCGCTTGGGCGATCCGGCGCAGCGGCCGCGTCACCCGCCCCGCGGCCAGCCAGCCGAGCGCGCTGAACAGCAGCACCATGGCCCCGCCGGCCAGCGCCGTCTCGATCATCTGCGCCGTCGCCGGGGCGTAGGCGACCTTCAAGGGCTGGCGGGCCACCACGCTCCAGCCCAGGCCCCGATAATTCATGTGTCCGTTGCCGAAGGCGTAGCCGGTGAGGTAGCGCTGCCCGTCCGGCCATTGCTCCACGACCCAGCCGCTCTCGTTCCTCTGGGCGCGCCGCACCGCCTCGATGTCCAGGCTGGTGCCCAGCATTTCCGTGGGGCCGAGGAGCACCGTGCGGTCCGCCGCGACCACGATCAGCTCCAGGCTCTCGCGCCCCCGCATGGTGTCCAGCAGGGAGCGGCGGATCTCCCGCGTCCATTCCCAGCTCAGATGCGTGGCCAGCACGCCGACGACCTCGCCCCGGTCGTTGCGCACGGGCGTGGAGATGTCCACGAACTTCATCGCCTCGCCCGTCGGGTTCGGCAGCAGATAGGCCAGCATCACCGCGTCGTGCACGTCGCCGACGAACTGCCCCTTCAACCCGTTTCGGAAGACCGGGCGCTGGGAGATGTCCACCCCGTCCAGCAGCCCCCCGGTGGCGGCCAGCACCTTGCCCGTCCTGTCGGTCACGCCCATCCACGAGATGGTCGGGAAGAATTCCTGGAACTGGTCCAGCAGCCAGCGCAGCCGGGCCGGATCGTCCATCGCGGGCGTGATGCCGAGCTTGCCCAGCATGCCGACCTCGCTGGCGCGCGACCACATGGAGCGGTCCAGCCGGTCGGTCATGTTGAGGGCGGTCTCCGCCAGCGAGCGCCCGATCTCGCTTTCGATCCGTTCGCGGGAGCGCAGGCCGGTCAACCCCGCCAGCACGACGGAGACGCCAAGGACCAGCGCGGCGCCGGTCAGAGCCACCGTCGTCCGCAGACCGCGTTCCTTCGCCATCCCCCGGCAACCCCCATCGACGAACAGCCGCCGTCCCGTCCGGGTTGGCCGCATACGAAGGTTCTATCAAGTTCGGCCAGGTTGCAGAAGCGCCATCGACAACCGGCGGGGCCTTCAGCGGGCGGGACGCTCAGCGGGCCGGGCGGTTCCCCACGGCGGTGCGGCGGCAGTCGGTCAGGATGTTGCCGACGGTGACACGCTCCCGCTCGTCCATGGTCAGTTCCCACCGGGCCTTGACGGCGATCCAGCCCGCCACATAGGCGCAGATGTACTCTTCCCGCGGCGGCAGCCAGTCCTCCGGCCCCTTCGATCCCTTGGCGCGGTTGGCCGCCGCCGAGACGGTGACGAGCGTCAGCGGGTCGGTCAGGTCGTTGGCGTAGGCGGCGCGCTTCTCCCGCGTCCAATCGTAGCCGCCGCTGGCGTAGGTTTCCTCCAGCGGCACGCGGTGGTCGATGTCCACCTGTTTGGGATCGGTGAAGGTCTCCCCCGTGTAGGGATCGTTCCAGACGCCGGACAGCACGGAGCATCCGTTCTCCGACATTTTCGCGGGCTTCGCGGAATCGCGGATCAGCGCCTGCTCGCGCGTGTTCAGGCATCGGGATTCGAGGGTAAGCCAGTGCGGCCACTCGTCCCGCTCATAGCCGCGGCGGCGTTCCTCCGCCACCCGGATGCGGTCGAGCTGGGCGGTGACCGCGGCGTAGTCGATGCTGGCGTCCGGCACGGGCCGCGGAATGGGGCGGGGGCGCTGGGCCTTCTCCTCGCCCAGGATGGAATCCAGCGTGCCGGGCGGGACGAGGTTGAAGCGCTCCGCCCCATAGACCGCGGCCAGCACCAGCAGCACGGCGACCAGCCCGCCCAGCGTCAGGGGACGGCCTTGCCGGCCCCCCCGCGGTGCATTGCCTCTGCGTCGCGCCATGTGTGTTCCCCTCACCCCGGTATCCGCCATACGTGGATATGGTTCTATGGCGCTTTGCGAAAGGGGTGCAACGGTGCGGGAGGGGTGGTTTCGTTGGGCCCCCCTCCAACCTCCCCCCACCTTCGGCGGGGGAAGGCTTTTGGTGCGGGGAGTGTCAAAATGTCCCCTCCCCCGCGAAGTGGGGGAGGGTTAGGGTGGGGGCCCAGCGCAACCATTCCGGGAATCCCCATGGCCTACACCCCCGCGACCACGAAGCGGCAGGCCAGGGATCTCCGTTCCAACCCCACCGACGCCGAGCGCAAGCTCTGGTCCCTTCTCCGGGGACGCCAGCTCGCCGGCCACCGCTTCCGCCGCCAGCACCCGGTTCCGCCCTTCATTCTGGACTTCGCCTGCGTCGAGGCCCGGCTCGCGGTCGAGGCGGACGGCGGCCAGCACAACGGCTCCGAGCGGGACGAGCAACGCGACCGCATCCTGGCGGACCTCGGCTGGCGGGTTCTGCGCTTCTGGAACCCCGATATCCTCGCCACCCCCGACGCGGTGGCCGAAACCGTTCTCGCCACCCTCCTCACGCCCACACCGGTTCCGGAAGGCTCCCCGTCAGCAGCCCGGTGACCAGTTCCACACCCGCCCCCCGCGCCGAGCGTCCGACCAGCAGCGCCAACTCCGTCTCCGGCAGCGCCGGCATCCCGTCCGCGACCCCCAGGAACCGCGCGCCGGGCGGCAAGGCGCTGTGGGGGAGCACGCTGACTCCCAGCCCGCCGGACACCGCCGCCCGCACCCCGGCGTGGTTGGGGCTGGAATAAGCCACCCGCCAGCGCCGCCCGGCGCGCTCCAGCTCGTGCACCGCCCGGTTGCGGTAGACGCAGCCCTGTGGGAACAGCACCAGGGGCAGCGGGTCCTCGCGGTGCAGGTCCTCCGCCGCCGGGCCGACCCAGCCGAGCGGCTCCCGCCAGCAGTGGAGCGCGCCGGGGCGGCCCGGCTCCTGCTTCACCAGGGCGATGTCGAGGTCGCCGGACTCCACATCCGCCCGCAGCCGCACCGACAGGTCGCAGCGCACGTCCAGCCGCAGCCGGCGGTTCTCCCGCGCGAAACCGGCGAGCAGGCGGGGCAGCCGCTCCACCGCGTAATCCTCCGGCACGCCCAGCCGCACCACCTCCGCCGCCGGACGACCGGACAGGACGGCGTTCGCCTCGTCGTTCAGGGCCAGCAGCCGCCGGGCGTAGCCGAGCAGCCGCTCCCCGTCGTCGGTCAGGGCGACGGCGCGGCTGTTGCGGTCGAGGAGCGGCAGGCCGACCTGCTCCTCCAGCCGGCGGATCTGTTGGCTGACCGTCGATTGCGTCTTGTGGACCCGCTCCCCCGCCCGCGTGAAGCCGCCGGCGTCCACGACGGACACGAAGGTGCGCAGCAGGCCCAGATCCATCTCGCGCATCGGACCCAACCATTCATGTTTCGAATGCTATGAATGATATCATCCAATTTCCAAATGAAAAGAGGCCGCGCCATCCTCTCCCGAACGCGCACAAGCAAGCACGGGAGAGAACCGGCCATGACCGACGCCGCCGCACACCCCTTCACGGCCCCCAGGGCTGCCCCGCAATCCGCCCCGCTCGCCCTGGTCGTGCCCTTCTGCCTCGCCTGGAGTTCGGCCTTCGCCGCCGGAAAGATCGGGCTGGCCGATTGCCCGCCGCTTCTGCTCCTGGCCTTCCGCTTCCTGATCGCCGGGGTTCTGCTGGCCGCCTTCGCGGCGTGGCGGGGGGAGTACCGGGGCATCACCGGGCGGGCGCTCGCCCTGCTGGCGCTGCTGGGCCTGCTCAACCACGCGCTCTATCTGGGGCTGAGCTACAGCGGGATGACCTACGTGTCTTCCGGCCTGACCGCGCTGATCGTCAGCGCGAACCCGGTGCTGACCGCGGCGCTGGCCTCCCTGCTGCTGGGCGAGGCGATGAACCGGCGCAAGGCGCTGGGGTTGGCGCTGGGGGTCGCCGGGGTGGCGCTGGTGGTGCGCGGACGGCTGGGCAGCGGGATGGACGCGCCGCTGGGAATCGCGCTGGCGGTCGGGGCGCTGGTGGCGCTGTCGGCGGGGACGTTGCTGTTCAAGCGGCTGGCGCCGCCGGCCGGGCTGTTTGCCGGCACGGGTGTGCAGGTCCTGGCGGCGGGGCTGGCGCTTCTGCCCATCGGGCTGCTGCTGGAGGACGCGGGTTCGATCCGGCTGACCGCCGGCCTCGCCGGGTCGCTGATCTACCAGGCTCTGGTCGTGTCGATCGGCGGTTATCTGCTGTGGTTCCACCTGTTGCAGCGGTCGAGCGCCACGGAGGCCAGCGCCTATCACTTCCTGATGCCGCCTCTGGGCCTGCTGTTCGGATGGCTTCTGCTGGGCGAGGCGGTGCAGCCCTGGGACCTGCTGGGCATCCTGCCGGTGGCGCTGGGCATCCGGCTGGTGACGCGGGGGTGAACGAGGCGGGGGGCATGTCAAAAGGGATACGTCCTTCGCGGGGGATCAGGTTGCGCCCTGCGATTGTTACGTTTTCATGACGCCCCATTCTTCACCGTCCTGTCTGTGAGGCCCCACCCGCCGGGAGGTCCGCCATCTCCACCGCCATACCGATCGCAGCCGTCTCGCCCACCCTGGTCCTGATCGACATTCTCGGCGCCGTGGCGCTGCTGCTGTGGGCGCTGCGGCTGGTGCGGACGGGCGTCTTCCGGTGGGGCGGAGCGGCGGTCCGCCGCTGGGTGGGCCATGGCACGCGCAACCGGCTGGCCGCCTTCCTGGCCGGTGTGGCCGCGACCATCGCGGTGCAGAGCAGCACGGCCACCGCCCTGATGACCGCCTCCATGGCCGGGCAGGGATACATGACCACGGCCATGGCGCTGGCGGTGATGCTGGGCGCCGATGTCGGGACCAGCCTCGTCGCCCGGCTGCTCGCCATCGACCTGCATTGGCTGTCGCCCAGCCTGCTGCTGATCGGCGGGGCGCTGCACGCTTTGGGCGGGGAGCATCGCGGGCGCCGGGCGCTGGCCCGCATCCTGGTCGGCATCGGGCTGATGCTGCTGGCCCTGAAGCTGCTGGGGGCGGCCACCCTGCCGGTCCGGGAATCGGCGCTGGTCCAGGCGATGCTGGAGGGCTTGGGCGGGGAGCCGCTGTTCGCCCTGATCGTCGCCGCGGCGTTGACCGCGGCGGTGCATTCCAGCCTCGCCACGGTGATGCTGGCCGGGTCGCTGGCCGGCGCGGGGGTGATCGGGGTGGAGACGGCGGCGGCGCTGGTGCTGGGCGCCAATCTGGGTGGGGCCGTGCCGGCGGTGCTGGCGACCTCGGCGGACGGCGCCGTGGCGCGGCGGGTGCCGCTGGGCAATCTGCTGGTCCGGGTGACCGGCGCCCTGCTGGCCCTGCCGCTGGTGCCCATGGCGTCGCTGCTCGTGGCTGGTCTGGCGCCGCTGACGGCGGTGGTCACCCTGCATGTCGCCTTCAACGCGGCGCTGGCGCTGCTCTTCCTGCCGCTGGTGACGCCGCTGGCCCGGCTGACCGAACGGCTGCTGCCCGAGCCGGAGGACGCGGGGGAAGACGCCGCCCGGCCCCGGCATCTGGACGAATCGGCGCTGGAAACCCCCTCCGTCGCCATCGCGGGGGCCGTGCGCGAGACCTTGCGGCTGGGCGATCTGGTGGAGGACATGCTGTGCCGCAGCCTGACCGCCCTGCGCCAGAACGACGAGCGCCCCATCGCGGAGGTCAGCCGCACCGACGACCGGGTGGACCGGCTGCACACGGCCATCAAGCTCTATCTCGCCAAGCTCGGGCGCGGGGGATTGGACGCGGAGGAAACCCGGCGCGTCGACGACGTCATGGCCTTCGCCATCAATCTGGAGCACATCGGCGACATCATCGACAAGAGCCTGATGGATCTCGCCTCCAAGCGCATCCGCCACCGCCTGCATTTCGCGCCGGAGGACTTCCGGGAGGTGGAGGAGCTGCACCGCCGCACGGTGGAGAATCTGCGCACGGCGCTCGGCATCCTCATCGGCGAGGACCGGCGGCTGGCCCGGCAGCTCATCGCCGGGAAGGACGCGGTGCGGGCGCTGGAGCGCACCGCCACCGCCCGCCATCTCGACCGCGTGCGCCGGGGCGACGCGGCCAGCATCGAGACGAGCGCCCTGGTGCTGGACATCCTGCGCGACCTGAAGCGCATCAACGCCCACGTCGCCGCGGTCGCCCTGCCGATCCTGGATCAGGTGGGGGAACTGCGCGAAAGCCGCCTGAAGGTCGTCGGGCTGCCCCGGCTGGAAAGCCGGGACGTGTAGGGGAGGCGCAGGGGAGGCGCAGGGTCAGCGGGGCATCTCCCCGGTCAGGGTGGCGCTCAGCCCTTGCAGGAGGCCGAAGCGGCAGCCCTCGCCGAAGGTGGCGCGCAGGCGCGACGGGTCGCCGATGGACACCCGAATGTCGCCGGCCCGCGCCGGCTGATGCAGGCGGCGCACCCGGCGGCCGCACAGCTCCTGCAACACCTCCAGCAGCATCAGAAGCGAGGTCGGGCGCCCGGTGCACAGGTTGAAGACCTCGGCCCCCTGCGGGCGGCGCTCCATGGCCTTCACGAGGAAGCGCACCACGTCGCCGACGAACACGAAGTCGCGCACCTGCTCCCCGTCGCCGAAGATCGTCACGTCCTCGCCCTGCGCCACCCGGCGCGCGAAGATGGAGATGACCCCGGAATAAGGGGAGGACGGGTCCTGCCGCGGCCCATAGACGTTGAAGAAGCGGAAGCCCGTCGTCGGCACCCCGTGGATGGCCCAGGCCACGTCGGCGTGCAGCTCGCAACCCAGCTTGTCCACGCCGTAGGCGGAGAGCGGGCGCGTCGCGGCGTCCTCACGCAGCGGGGTGGCCGTGTTGTCGCCGTAGACCGCGGCGGAGGAGGCGTAGACCACCGGCACCGGCCCGCCGTTGCGGGCGCTGCGCGCCGCTTCGAAGACGGTGACGGTGCCCGACAGGTTGGTCCGGTGGGTTTCCGCCCACATCTCGCGCGAGCGCTGGACGGACGCGACGGCGGCCAGATGGAACACGCCGTCCACCCCCTCCATCGCCTGATGGACCGCGTCCGGATCGGCGACGTCGCCCACCACCAGCCTCGCCAGCAGCGGTTTGTTCTCCAGCCGGCCCGTGCTCATGTCGTCCAGGATGGTGACCCGGTGGCCCTCGCCGATGAGATGGTCGGCCAGATGCGACCCGATGAAGCCGCAGCCGCCGGTCACGAGAAAATGGGCCATGCGCCGTCCTTTCCACCATCGCAATGCACGGGCTGATAGTGGCAAGGGGGGATGGAGCGAACCAGACCATCTTAGGGGTAGCAGACGGCGCATGCGTCGCGCCGGTCCTGGCCGTTCGGGGTGGCGCATCCCGAATCGCGCAGGATTCAGGGGCCTGTCCCGGCACCCACGCCGGAGTCAGGCGGGACCGCTGGTTCAACAGGCTTATCCACCATTTTATGCACCATTTTGTGGATAACTTCGGTCAAGAGGCCGGCTTTCGGAGCCTTACGAGGACGCCGGGTCCGGTACGGTCAGCACGGTGTCCGGCGCGCAGTCCTTCAACAGCCGCAGCAGGTCCGGCAGGGGCAGCGCGACGCAGCCCGCCGTCGGCGTCCAGTCGGGCCGTGCCACATGCATGAACACGGCGCTGCCCAGCCCCGGCACCACCGGGTCGTCGTTGTGCCCCATCACCACGATGACGTCATAGACGCGATCCTCGCGCCACAACTCCTCGTGGCTGGCGGCGTAGGGGCGCTTGATCGGGCGGTTGTAGGCGGGGTCCGCGGGATCGTCGCACCAGCCGTCGTCGGGCGCGATGGGCGACACGGGAAGGCTCGTCTCGGGCTGCGGCAGACGGTCGGCGCGCCACAGGACGCGGCGCAGCGCGAAACGTCCGACCGGAGTGGCGCCGTCGCCCTCCCGCTTGTCGGACCGGATGCCGCCGCGGCCCAGCGCGCAGCGGAACGACCCGCCGGGCCAGTCCAGACGGCCTTCACCCAGACGGCCTTCACCCAGACGGCCTTCACCCAGACGGCCTTCACCCAGACGGCCTTCACCCAGACGGCCTTCACGATGAACGGTGATCTCCATAACCCCTTCCCTGCCCGTTGCCGGGCGTCATCGCGCTCAGCCCGACACCCGCAGGCTGGGCGCCGGGGCCTGCGCAGCTCTCCGGCCCTGCTCGTACTTGGCCAGATTGCGCATCATCGTCTCAGACAGCATGTCCGGTGTCACGGGCGCGAAGGCGTTGCCGTTGGCAGCGGGTGCGGCGGCGGACGGAGCGGCAGCCGGGGCGGCGTCCGAATGGGCCGCGGGCGCCGGGGCCGGCGCGTCCGCCGCCTTGCGGAAGCCGGACGGGGCCGCCGTGGCGGCGAAGCCGACGGTCGTGGGATGCGGCTTGGCGGCGCTGTGCTTGGCCATCATGCTGTTCGCCAGCGGGGTGTCGCGCGCCGGCATGCGGGAGGGGTGCGGCGTGCCGGAGGCGGCCAGGCCGTCACGCCCGGCCCCGCTCGCCGCCGCTCCGGCCCCATGGGCCGCCGCGATGGGCAACGCCGTGGTGGGCAACGCCGTGGTGGGCGGCGCGGCGGGGGCCGGGGCGGAGCTTCCGGCGGCGTGGTCCGGCAGCGCCGCGACCGCGGTGGCGCCCGACGACCCGGCGGGCGGCTGGGCGCTGCCCCCGTTGCCGCCGCCATCGCCGCCACCGAAGCCGAGCGAGGCCATGACCTGCCCGCCGATATCCTTGCCCTGGGCCTGCTCCACCACCGCGTTGGCGATGGACGCCATGCCGCCCAGCGGTCCGCCGAACAGGATGCCGCCGATCACCTTGGAGGACGGCTTGATCGTGTCGCCGGTGATTTCGCGGTAGATGCTGTTGACGACGGGGATGTGCTGAAGCGGGTTGATGATGTCCAGGAAGTCGCCGAAGGACATCTCGGCCTCGGCCTCGTACCGGTCGGGGCTGTCCCGGCTTTCCAGCACCCCCAGGGCGGGGACCGCCTGGGCCGGCGACCGCTCGCGCTGCACCGGCCGCGAAGCGGCTGTGGCGTCGATGATGGTGGCGTCGATGGCCATGGGCGGTCTCCCGTCGCGGTGTCCAGCCCTCGATTAAGCAACCCGCGTGCCAACTTCGGGGAACGAAACTCCGGCCTCGCGACGCCCTCCGGCCCCGGCCCGGGACCGCGACCCGGCAAGAGCTGCCGGGCAGGAGGCGTTTCCTGCCCCCCGGAGAATCGAATCTCAGAACATATGGCCGCTGCGCTCCGCCTTGGTGCGCAAATAGCCTTCGTTGTGGCCGTTGGCCGGGAAGATGTGGGGAACGCGCTCCACCACCTCGATCCCGCAACGGGCGAGCTGGCGCAGTTTCTCCGGGTTGTTGGTCATCAGCCGCACGGCGCCGAAGCCCAACTGCCGCAGCATCTCCGCTGCCGGCAGATAGACCCGTTCGTCCGCCTCGAAGCCCAGGATCTCGTTGGCGTCCACGGTGTCGAAGCCGCGGTCCTGGATGCGGTAGGCGCGCAGCTTGTTGACGAGGCCGATCCCCCGCCCTTCCTGCGCCAGATAGAGCAGGACGCCGCTGCCGTGCCGCGCGATCTCCGCGATGGCGCCGCGGAGCTGCTGGCCGCAGTCGCAGCGCAAACTGCCCAGCAGGTCGCCGGTGAAGCATTCCGAATGCAAGCGGGCCAGCACCGGCTCGCCCTCCACCGGGTTGCCGACGATGATCGCCAGATGCTCCGGCCCGCCGTCGATGGGGCGGAAGGCGGCGATGCGGGTGTTCTCGGCGCCCGACAGGGGAACGCGCGCCTCCGCCACCCGGCGCAGCGTGCGCACCACATGGACGCGGTAATCGGCGATGTCGCGGGCGCGGACCAGCAGCAGGTCATGCTCCGCCGCCCATTCCGCGGCGCTTCCCGCATGGGCGGAGGCCGGGGCGACGATGGCCGCCGGCAGCAGCCGCGCCAGCCGGGCGAGGTCCACCGCCGCGGTCTCGCGCGAGCCGGGGTCCATGGCCGTGGCGGTCAGGCCCGCGGGGATGCCGGCATCCGCCACCTCATCCGGACGCAACTCCGGATCGGCCAGCGCGTGGGCCTCGTCCGCGGTCAGGCAGCGGGGAAGCGACAAGGCGACGACGCCCGTCCCCTCCCCCATCAGCTTCAGCACCATGGCCCGGCGGCGGGTGACGGCCAGGACCGGCGCCGCGCCGGTCAACTGCACCAGCCGCTGGACCGCATCGATCGCCACGGATTCCACCGACACCGCGGCGCCGACGCTGCCGTCGGCGGTCTCGATGGCGACGGCCTCGCCCCGGCGCAGGGCGGCCAGCGCCCGGTCCACCGCGCGCATGGCGGCCTCGTCCATGGGCAGGACGGCTTCGGGCGGGGCGGAGTCGGAAGGAGCGTCGGCGTACATGACGGAGGCTTCGCGTGATGCGCCCCGAAGGGCGAAAGATTCCGACATGGGTCGGAGAGCGCCGGAAGCAAAGCGCAGGTGGAGCACCCCTGTCCAGCAAATCCCGCGCGCCACACCGTTGCCGGGACTGCAACGATGGCGGCGGACCGTCCGATGAGGCCCTTCCGATAAGGCTAGGGCAATCCCGCGCGGGCCATGATAAGTTCCGCGCCCGGAGCCACCGGTGAACCCCGCATGACGCCTGCGAAACGCATCCTTCTGATCGACGACGACATCGCCCTCCGGCAATCGCTGGCCGAACAGCTCCAGCTTCTGGAGGACTTCGAGACGGTGGAGGCCGGGGACGGCGCGGCGGCGCTTGCCGTGGCGCGGGAGGGCGGCTTCTCCGCCATCCTGCTGGACGTCGGGCTGCCCGACATGGACGGGCGCGACCTGTGCCGCCTGCTGCGGCGCGAGGGGGTGCGCTGCCCGGTCATCATGCTGACCGCCGCCGCATCCGACGCGGACACCATCCTGGGGCTCGATTCCGGGGCCAGCGACTACGTCACCAAACCTTTCCGCATGGGGGTGCTGCTGGCCCGGCTGCGCGCCCAGCTCCGCCTGTACGAGCAGAGCGAGGACGCCGTCTTCGCCATCGGCCCCTACAGCTTCCGCCCGGCGGGCAAACTGTTGCTGGCGGACGGCGGCAACCGCAAGATCCGCCTGACCGAAAAGGAAACGGCGATCCTGAAACACCTGTACCGGGCCGGCGGCGCGGTGGTCGGGCGGGAGACGCTGCTGGGCGAGGTGTGGGGCTACAACGCCGCGGTCACCACCCACACGCTGGAAACCCACGTCTACCGCCTGCGCCAGAAGATCGAGCGCGATCCGTCCAACGCGGAAATCCTGGTGACGGAGCCCGGCGGCTACCGGCTGGTGCCCTGAACCCGGGCTTGCGGCCCCCGGAACCATCCTCCTGCCTTCCCATTGAAAAGACTGACTTCCGCGCCTGCTTCGGCACGGACCCCAGTTGGGCAAGGAGATGACGTCTTGGTTGCCATCGTCGATCACAGCAGACCGGCAAGGGCCATCCATCCCTTGCACGCGGTGCTGCTCGCCGCCACCCTTCCGCTGTTCCTGGGAGGGTTGCTCTGCGATTTCGCCTATTCGAGAAGCTACGAGATCCAGTGGAGCAACTTCGCTTCCTGGCTGATCGCGGGCGGCATGGTCTTCGCCGGCCTTTCGCTTCTCTGGGCCTTCATCGACCTGTTCCGCGCCGGCCGGCGCCGGGGGCGGGCGGTGGCCTATTTCGTCCTGCTGCTCATCACCTTCGCGCTCGGCCTCGTCAACGCCTTCGTGCACGCGCGGGACGCCTGGGGAACCATGCCGGAGGGCCTGATCCTGTCGGCGGCCGTCGCCGTGACCGCCGCCTTGGCGACCTGGTTCGGCTTCTCCAGCCTGCGCATGGACCCGCGCACGGGAGAAATGCGATGAAACGCTCCAGCCTGCTGGCCGCCGCCGCGCTCGCCGCCCTGCTGACCGCCTGCGGTGACGACAACCCGCCGCCGCCGGAATATGGCGCCAACCCGCAACTGCCCGAGCAGCAGCACGGGTTGCTTCCCAGCATGAAGATCGCCAACCCGGCATCCTGGGGCGACCGGCAGCCGACCGTGCCGGAGGGTTTCACCGTCACGGCCATCGCCACCGACCTGGGAATCCCGCGCCAGACGCTCGTCCTTCCCAACGGCGACATCCTGGTCGCCGAAGGCCGGGGCGGCGGAGCGCCGCCGCTGCGGCCCAAGGACTTCATCGCCGGAATCATCAAGGCCAGGGGAACGACCTCGGTCCAGAGCGGCAACCGGCTGACCCTGCTGCGGGACGCCGACGGCGACGGAACCTACGAGGAGCGCACCGTCTTCGCCGACCAGTTGAACGCGCCCTATGGGCTGGCCTTCGTGAACGGCCAGATCTACGTCGCGAACCAGGACGCGCTGGTGCGCTTCCCCTACCGCGAGGGGCAGACCCGCGCCGAGGGGCCGCCGGAAAAGGTCACCGACCTGCCCTCCTACATCAACCATCACTGGACCAAGGCGCTGGCCGCCAGCCCGGACGGACGGTTCCTCTATGTCGGCATCGGCTCCAACAGCAACATCACGGAGCGCGGGATGCCCGCCGAGGCCGACCGCGCGATGGTGTGGGAGGTCGATGCCCGGACAGGCGCGCACCGGCCCTACGCCACCGGGCTGCGCAATCCCACCGCGCTCGCCATACAGCCGGGGACGGGCACGCTGTGGGCGGTGGTGAACGAGCGCGACGAGCTTGGCCCCAACCTCGTCCCCGATTACCTGACCTCGGTCCGCGAGGGCGGCTTCTACGGCTGGCCCTACAGCTATTGGGGCCAGAACGTGGACCCGCGCGTGATGCCGCAGGACCCGGAGAAGGTCGCCGCGGCGATCAAGCCGGACTACAGCCTGGGTTCGCACGTCGCGGCGCTCGGCGTGGCCTTCTCCTCCCCGGTGATGGGGGAGCGGTTCGCCGAGGGGGTGTTCGTCGGCGAGCACGGCAGTTGGAACCGCAGCGTGCCCAGCGGCTACAAGGTGATCTTCGTCCCCTTCCGCGACGGCGCCCCGTCCGGGGACCCGATCGAGGTCATGACCGGCTTCATGGGAGAGGACGGCAAGACCTATGGCCGGCCGGTCGGCGTCACGGTTGACCCGAAGGGCGCCCTGATCGTCGCCGACGACCTGTCGAACACGGTCTGGCGCGTGGCGGTGGCGGATCGCTCGCCCTCGGCGGAAGCGCCTTCGGACCTGGGCAGCGCAACGACCGAAGGGAACTGACCGCCGGACGGGGAAACCGTATCAGGGCCGCTTGGCGGGCGACCCGGTGCGGCCCGAGATGGTGACGGCGACCGGATAGCCCATCCAGCGCTGCCGCTTGCCTTCCAGCGCCGGCCCGCTGCGGCCCGGCGCCTTCTGGTGCCCGCCGCCCCACAAGCCCCGGCCGCGCGGCACCACGGGCAGCAGCCGGATCTTCCGCCCGACGATGGCCAGCCGGCGCCGCCAATGGGCGACCAGCTTGGGCGAGGTGCCGACCCGCCGGGCGATCTCGTGATCGGCCAGCAGGGCGCTGCCGGGGTCCTGCAACAGGTCCAGGATGGCGCGCCGCTTGTCCACGCTGGTGTGGCGGCTGTGCTTGCGCTCCAGCGCCTTGCCGAGGTCCCACAGCTTCTCCGCGGTCTCGCGGGCGAGGCTGCGCCAGCGGTCGGCCTCCTCCCGCTGGCGTTCCATGTCGCCGCTGCTCTTCTCGAGCTGCCGCTTCAGACCGGCCACCTCCAGCTCCAGGTCGCGCACCTGCCGGCGCAGCCCCTGAACGAGCTGGTCGGGCGGCGGCGGCCGGTCGGGAGGCGGAGCCTCGGCGGTGGACGGGGGCGGTTCCGGTGCTGCGGCCACCGGACGGGCGCCGCGGGCCAGATCGCGGAACGACAGGCCGGCCCTCGACAGCATGATGCGCGCGGCCCGCAACGCGGACAGGGCTTCGCCCTGATGCTCCGACTCGGCCATGGCGAGGACTTTGGCGAGTTTGTCTGGGTCCATCCGTGGGGTCGGGTCCGGAGGCGATTCATCGCATCGATGAGCGAACGGGCGCAAGCTACCACATCTTATTGGATTGGGCATCTCCACATCTCGGGGATGGGGCGTGCCTTTTCCTTCTACCTCCGTCTTGTCGCGCACCACCAAATCGGTGTTGCGGACGGTCCGGTGGGTCATTTCGTGAAGCAACCTTTTCACTCGACTCGCGGGGGCCCTACCGCCAAATTGTCGGTACCATGACGGCACAAACCGTTTCCGAAGCCTGCTCCGGCGCGCCCGACACCCCGCCGGCCTTCACCGTCCGCTTCTGGGGTGTGCGCGGCAGCATCGCCTCCCCGGGGCCGGACACGGTCCGCTACGGCGGCAACACCCCCTGCGTCGAAGTGCGCTGCGGGGACGCCCTTCTGGTCCTCGACGCCGGCACCGGCCTGCGCCCGCTGGGCGAGGCGCTGATGCGGCAGGGAACGCCGGTCGAGGTCGATCTGCTGCTGACCCACAGCCACCTGGACCACATCTGCGGCCTGCCCTTCTTCGCGCCGGCCTTCGACACGGCCAGCACGGTGCGGATCAGGGCCGGCCATCTGGACCGGGAGCGGACGATGCGGTCCGTCCTGCAATGCATGATGTCGGCGCCGCTCTTCCCGGTCCCGGTGGAGATCTTCCGGGCCGATTGCACCTTCCACGATTTCGTCAGCGGCGAGACGCTGGCCGTCAAGCCGGGCGTGACCGTGCGCACCGCACCGCTGAACCACCCCGACGGCGCCACCGGCTACCGCGTGGAGTTCGCCGGGCGCAGCCTGTGCTACGTCACCGACACTGAACACCCGGCGCAGGGCCGCGATCCCGCCGTGATGGAACTGGTGCGCGGCAGCGACCTGCTGATCTACGACTGCACCTACACCGACGCCGAATACGCCGGCCGCGTCGGCTGGGGCCATTCCACCTGGGAGGAGTGCCTGCGCATCGCCGACGAGGCCGGGGTGAAGCGCGCGGTCCTGTTCCACCACGATCCCCGGCGCACCGACGCCGACCTGGACGTCATCGCCACCGCCGCCGAAGCGCGCCGCCCCGGCACCCTGGTCGCCCGCGAAGGCATGGCCCTGCCCCTCTGATACGGCAACTGTGCGCATGGAGAGTGATGCGCGGAAGACACGGCCAAGCCTCCGTTCGCGTCCCGTGGCCAGTTGTCACTGCCGGATCGTGTGACAATTATGGTATCAAGGCCGCTTGCAACCGCAGAGAGAACTCTGGGGAGGAGCATGCGGCATCTTCTGCGCTTATCGTTGCTGGGTCTGCTCGTCGGCGGAACGCTCGCCGGCTGCGCGTCCACTCCGAATCCTCAGGCGTCGCTGGACGGCGGCCCCCGGTCGATCGTCCTTCACCATCCCGCCAGCGGGGAGACGGTCAGCGTCACCTATCGCCGCGCCGACGGCTACGACACGGCGGCCCTGGACCGCATCGCCACCCTGTTCCGCGACCGCCGCACCGGCGAGACGGTTCCCGTCGATCCCGCGCTGGTGGAGCTGCTGGCCGACCTGAAGGAGCGCTGCGGCGCCGGCCCCGACACGCCGGTCCACATCACGTCCGGCTACCGCTCCCCGCTGACGAACGTCGCGCTGTCCCGCAGCAACCCGAACGTGGCGGAGAACAGTTATCATCTGCGCGGCCAGGCCGCCGACATCTCCATCCCCGGCGTCCCGCCCCGCTGCCTCGCCGAGGAGGCCGCGGCCCTGCAGCGCGGCGGCTACGCGCTCTACCCCCATACCGGCCACGTCCATGTGGACACCGGCCCGGTCCGAACCTGGACCCCGAAGGGCGGCGACCCCCGCATCCTGGAGGCCAAGGCGACTCCGGCGAAGGCCGCGTCGGCCAAGGCGGTCGCCGCGAAGCCCGCCCCCACCCTGCCCCGGACGCAGGTCGCCACCGCCGCGGAACCCGCTTCGAAGCGGCCCCCGGCCAAGGGCAACGACGCCGACCTCGCCCGCGTCCGCATGGTGCTGGCCTCCCTCAAGGACCAGCCGGAGGCCACGGCGAAGAAGAAGTGATGAGGATCACCGATACGGGTCCGCCGCATCCCTCAGGCCGTCGCCGAGGAAGTTGAAACTCAGCACGGTCACGATCACCGGCACCACCGGCAGCATCAGCCAGGGGTACAGCGCCACCACGTTGATGTTCTGCGCTTCGGTCAGCAGCACCCCCCAGCTCGTGATCGGGGGGCGCAGGCCCAGGCCGAGGAAGCTCAGCGCCGTTTCGCCCAGGATCATGCCGGGGATGGCCAGCGTGGCCGAGGCGATCAGGTGGCTCATGAAGCTGGGCAGCAGGTGGCGCCCGATGATCCGGGCCGGGCGGGCGCCCATCAGTTGGGCGGCGGTGGTGAAGTCCTCCTCGCGCAAGGCCAGCAGCTTGGACCGCACGGCGCGGGCGAGGCCCGTCCATTCCAGAAGGCCCAGGATCACCGTGATCCCGAAATAGATGAAGATCGGGTTCCAGGTGACGGGCAGGGCGGCGGACAGGGCCATCCACAGCGGCAGTTCCGGGAAGGACCGGATGATCTCGATCAGCCGCTGGATCAGGTTGTCCACCCAGCCGCCGTAATAGCCGGCGATGCCGCCGATGACGATCCCCAGCACGAAGCTGACCGCGACGCCGATCAATCCGATGGTCAGCGAGATGCGCGTCCCGTAGATCATCCGCGACAGCAGGTCCCGCCCCAGCCGGTCGGTGCCAAGAAGGAACAGCGTCCCGCCCTCCGCCGGGCAGGCGAGGTGCCAGTCGCTCTCCACCAGCCCCCAGAACTCGTAACGGTCGCCGCGGCAGAAGAAGCGGACCGGCTGCACCTGCGTGGTGTCGGGCGTGTACTCCCGCTTCAGGATCTCCATGTCCAGGTGATAGCGGTAGCCGTAGACGAAGGGGCCGACGAACTGGCCCTCGTGGAACAGGTGCAGGGCCTGCGGCGGGGCGTGGATGAAGCGGGAATGGCGGCTGTCCACCGCGTAGGGAGCCAGCACCTCGCTGACCAGGGTGGAGGCGTAGAGCAGAAGCAGAACGATCCCCGACGCCACCGCCAGCTTGTGCCGCCGCAGCTTCCACCAGACCATCCACCATTGCGAGGCGGTGGTGAAGCGCTCCTGCTCCGGCGACAGGTGTTCCACCTCGTCCGGGTCCCAGGGGGCGGTATCGACCGTGTGGGGCAGGGGGGTGTTGGGAAGGGATGCGCTCATCGGCTGGCCCCCCCGCTGATGCGGATGCGCGGGTCGAGCGCCGCCAGCGCCAGATCGGACAGGAAAACCCCGATCACCGTCAGCACGGCCAGGAACATCAGGAAGGACCCCGCCAGATACATGTCCTGGCTGCGCAGCGCCTGGAGCAGCATCGGCCCCGTGGTCGGCAGCGACATCACCACCGACACGATGGCGGCGCCGGAGACGACCTGGGGCAGCAGGTTGCCGATGTCGGACACGAAGGGGTTCAGCGCCACCCGCAGCGGGTATTTCACCAGCGCCCGGCCCGGCGGCAGGCCCTTGGCCCGCGCGGTGACGACGTAGGGCTTGTGCAGCTCGTCCAGAAGGTTGGCGCGCAGGCGGCGGATCATCGCGGCGGTACCGGCGGTGCCGATGACGATCACCGGAATCCACATGTGCTCCAGCACGCTCATCAATTTGCCCCAACTCCAGGGCTGGCCGATGTAGCGCGGGTCCATCAGCCCGCCGATGGAGGTGCCGAACCACACGTTGGCGAAATACAGCATCACCAGGGCCAGCAGGAAGCTGGGCGTCGCCAGCCCCAGGAAGCCCAGGAAGGTCAGGACGTAGTCGCCCAGGCTGTATTGCCGCGTCGCCGAGTAGATGCCGATGGGGAAGGACACCACCCAGATGAACAGGATGGTCGCGAAGGACACGATGGCGGTCAGCGACAGCCGGTCGCCCACCACGTCGGCCACCGGCATGTTGTATTCGAAGGAATAGCCGAAGTCGCCGCGCAGCATCCCGGCCAGCCACAGCGCGTACTGCTCGTACATCGGCCGGTCCAGACCGTAGGTCTCGCGCAGCATGGCCAGCCGGCCCTGGTCCATGCTCTCGCCCCGGCTCTGCATCTCGTTGACCATCGTGGTCAGATAGTCGCCGGGGGGAAGCTGGATGATGACGAAGGTGATGGCGCTGATCGCCAGCAGCGTCGGGATCATGATGAGGATGCGGCGGATCACGTAGCCCAGCATGGCCTCACCCCTTCCCGTCGTCGAACCAGAAGCTGGCGGGCTGGTACAGCCCGAAATGGGCGCCGGGGTCGTAGTTGAAAAGACCCTTCTCCGGCAGGTTGCGCAGGGTGCGGCGCGCCACCACCGGCTGCGGCACCCCGGCCACCGTGCCGATGGTGTAGACCTGATCGGCGTTGATCGTCAGGATGCGCGTCCAGGCCGCGGCCCGCCCGGCCTCGTCCGGGGCGTCGCGCCAGGAGCGGAACGCCTCCAGAAGCTCCCGCGCCTCGGGCGTGTCGGGCCGCTCGCCGTCCTTGCCCATGGTCTGGAAGAACTGGCCCCACTTGGGCCACTGGTACTTGGCCTGATCGACGGGCACCAGCTCGGCGGGGCTCATGTCCGCGGTGGCGATGGCGTTGTCCAGCCCGCGCGCGATGGACATGCAGGTTTCGCCCGCGAAGATGCGGTTGCGGAACACGTCGAGCTGCGAGGAGCGGATGTAGAGCCGCGCCCCGATGCGCCGCCAGCCGTCGGCGATCAGCTCCAGCGCGTCGGTTTCCTCCGTGCTTTCCCCGGCGGTCTCCACCACGATCTCCAGCGGGCGCCCGTCGGGCAGCAGGCGGACGCCGTTGACGTTGCGTTCGGTCAGGCCGATCTCGTCCAGCAGCCGGTTCGCCTGCCGGACGTCGAACTGCGCCCAGCGGTCGCGGTAGGCCGGCACCCACAGGGGCGAGACCTCCAGAAGCGTGTTGTTCGTGGGGATGGCGAGCCCGTAATAGATGACCTGATTCATCTCCTCCCGGTCGATGGCCAGCGACAGGGCGCGGCGGTAGCGCACATCGCGGTTCAGCGCGCGCCACACCGGGTCGTTGCAGGTCAGGTTGGGGAACAGCGCCATCTGCGCCCCGATGCCGGTGCGCCACAGCGTCACCCGGTAATCGTTGCGCTTCGCCCCCTGCGTCAGGAAGGTGTAGTTGTCGAACCGCAGATAGCGCGCCTGGAGATCGCTCTCGCCCGCGCCCGTCTTGGCCGGGACGATCTTCGCGTCGGCCACCGTCATGACGATCCGGTCGATGTAGGGCAACTGCCGCCCCGCCGAATCGACCCGATGGAAATAGGGGTTCCTTACGAAGATGAAACGTTCCGCAGGCGGAGCGGTCGTGGGAACCCAGGGCTGAAGGGTGGGCAGGTCGGGGTTGTCGAACTCGGTCAGATTGTCCTTGCGGTTGTGAAGCTGCTGCCAGCTTTTCTGCCGCTCCGCCTCCACCCGTTGCTTCAGTTCCAGCGGCTCGGTGAAGCGGGGGTGGAAGCGCCGCAAGTAATGGGCCGGGGCGTAGATCTCCACCGGCTTGGCCCCGGCCAGCATCGGCAGAAGGAAGGGGTTGGGGCGCGTCCAGGAATAGCGCACGGAGGCGGCGTCCAGCACCTCGAACTTGGGGGCCTCCCCGCCCACCAGCATCTCCGGCGGCGGTCCGCCAGGGTAGCGTTTGGGGTTGTTGGCCATGTCCTCCCACCAGTAGCGGAAGTCCTCCGCCGTGAAGGGATGGCCGTCCGACCAGCGGTGGCCGCGGCGCAGCGTGAAGGTGAAGATCCGCTCGTCCTCCACCTCCACCCGCTCCAGGATGTCGGGCACGATGCGCAGGTCCGGGGTCAGCACGACCAGCCGGGCGTAGCTGTAGACGTAGATCAGCCGCGTGTCCTTGGTCCGCGCCATCAGCAGGTTCAGATCGCCGCCATGCTGGCCCGGCGCCTGCCAGGGCCGGTCCATCGCATCCACCAGGGGGGTGAGCGGCAGCCGCCTTTCCACCGGTGGCAAGGAGCCGGCGCCCACCGCGTTCTCCAGCATCGGCGTCTCGACCGCGTCAATCTCGACCGCGTCGAAGGCGCTGAGCCCCAGGAAGGCGAGCAGCAGCAGGGCAGGGCGGGCCAACCTCATCACGCCACCTCCCGCACGCGGACGGAGGCGTCGGCGCGCACGCAATGGCCGCCGCCGAGATCGACCAGATGGGGCTGGTGGCCCTCGTCGATGGTGAAGGGGGCGGGCCAGCGCGCGGGGTCGGAGGCGCGCCCCTCCTCCAGATCGGTCAACGACAGCGGGCGGCTGGGGTCCGGCTCCGGCACGGCGGCCAGCAGGGCGCGGGTGTAGGGGTGGACCGGGTTGCGGAACAGAGCCTCGCGCGGGGCCGACTCGACGATCCGCCCGCGGCACATGACCAGGATGCGGTCGGCCATGTAGTCCACGACAGCCAGATTGTGGCTGACGAACAGGTAGGTCAGTCCCAGCCGCTCCTTCAGGTCCTTCAGCAGGTTCAGCACCTGCGCCTGGATCGACACGTCGAGCGCCGACACCGGCTCGTCCAGCAGCAGAAGCTCGGGACGCAGGGCCAGCGCGCGGGCGATGCCGATGCGCTGGCGCTGGCCGCCGGAGAAGCTGTGCGGATAACGGCGCAGATGCCGCGCGTCCAGCCCGACCAGTCCCATCAGCTCCTTCACGCGGGCCTTGCGCTCCGCCTCGTCGCCGACGCCGTGGATGACCAGCGGTTCGGCGACGATGTCGAAGACGGTCATGCGCGGGTTCAGGGAACCGAAGGGGTCTTGAAAGACGAACTGCACCTTGCGGCGGAAGGCGGTCAGGGCGGCGCCCTCCAGCCCCAGCACATCGACGATCCGGCCATGGTCGTTGAAGCGGACGCTTCCCGCGTCGGGCGTCAGGGCGCGCATCAGGATCTTCGACAGGGTGGTCTTGCCGCAGCCCGATTCGCCGACCAGCCCGACGCATTCGCCGCGCGCGATGGCGAAGCTGACATCGTCCACCGCCAGCGTGCCGGCCCCGGCCTTGGCGCCGAACCAGCCGGCCTTGCGGGCGCCGTAGCGCTTGCGCACCCCCTCCACCGCGAGCAGCGGCCCCGCCGCGTCGGCGCCGGGCGGCCAGGGTGCGTGGCCCTTCTCCAGCAGGCTGCCGCCTTCCGAAGTGATGGAGCGGATCGGCACCAGCCGTTCCCCCGGCGCCATGTGGAAGCGCGGAACGGCGCGCAGCAGCGCCTTCAGATAGGGGTGGCGGGGGTCGGCGAAGATGTCCTCGCGCGTTCCGGACTCCATGACCCGCCCGCGGTGCATCACCACCACCTCGTCGGCGAGGTTGGCGACCACCCCCAGGTCGTGGGTGATGAGCAGCACGGCCATCCCGAGATCGGCCTGAAGGTCCTTGATGAGCTTCAGGATCTGCGCCTGGATGGTGACGTCCAGCGCGGTCGTCGGCTCGTCGGCGATCAGCAGGGCGGGGCGGCAGACCAGGGCCATGGCGATCATCGCGCGCTGGCGCAGGCCGCCCGACAGTTCGAACGGGTAGGTGTCCAACGCCCGCTTCGGGTCGGGGAAGCGCACCCGGCGCAGCATGTCCTCGGCGTGCGCGCGGGCCTGCCGGGCGGTCACCCGCTGGTGCAGCCGCACCGCCTCGCCCACCTGATCGCCCACCGTGTGCAGCGGCGACAGGGAGGTCATCGGTTCCTGGAAGATGATGGAGATGCGGCCCCCGCGCAGCGCCCGCATCGCCGTGCCGTCGGCCTTCAGCCCGGCGATGTCGATGGGGCCACCATCCTTGTTCACCGCGCCCTCGTTCACCACTCCGTCGTCGAACAGGATGCGCCCGTCCGCGATGCTGGCGTTGCGGGGCAGGATGCGCAGGATCGACTGAGCCGCCACCGACTTGCCGGACCCGGACTCGCCGACCAGCGCAACGGTGGAGCCGGCCCGCACCCGGAAGGACACGCCGCGCACCGCGTTGACCACGCCGCCCGGGACCTGGAAATCGACCTTCAGGTCCTCCACCCGGAGCAGCGTGCGGCTCATGATGCCGAACCCTTTTCGTCCCGTTCGTCCGGCGGATCGATGCCCAGCGCCAGCAGGTTGTCCACCGTCACCGGGCTCAGCGCCACACCGTTGCGCCCGGCGGCGGCGGCGGCCCGCTCGATCACGGCGTCGAAGCCCTCCAGGTTGCTGTCGAACCGGATGGTCTTGCCGGCGCCGGTCAGCGCCGCCTGCATCCAGCCGTCGTCGCGCCCCCGCCTGGTCGCGTAGTAGCGCAGCCGCAGGTCCGACAGGTCGTCCCAGCGCAGGGCGGCTCCCAGCGGCCCGTCCGCCCGCAGGCCCTCGCCGTCCATGGTCACCCGGGTCATCTGGCGTTGCAGGGTGCGCGCCGCGAAGACGGCGAACAGCACCGCGCAGGCGGCCAGAGGAACGGCAATCCAGAGTGTGACCGGCAGGAAGGCCAGCGGCAGCACCGTCAGCGCCAGCCCCGCCCCCGCCCGCGCGTAGTCGCCGGCCAGCGCCCCGGCGGGATAGCGCATCTCCGCGACGGTCGGCATGTCTTCGTCGGAGGATCGGGCCATGGGCAGCTCGGCCATAACTCAGTCAATTCCTTCTGCGGCGAACAGAGCGTCGGCGAACAGAGTGTCGGGAGGCAGCCAGCGGACCGCCGGATGGCGGCGGGTCACCGTCAGGAAACGCGCGGTGAAGGCCCAGGTTTCACCGTCCATCGCCAAATGGTGCGTCAACAGGCCGGTCGGCTCGGCGGCATCCACCAGACCCAACCGGCGGGCGCGCAGATGGGCCACCGCCATGCCCAGCGACTCCGCTTCGCCCAGGAAGCGCCTGCCGTTCTTCCAGGCGACCGGGTCGGTGTGTGTATTGACACACATCATGTTGACGGTTGACACACATCTCGGCCCGAAAACGGACAAGCCGGTGAAGCCCGCCGAGGGAAGCCCCGCCGCCACGGCGGGCGCGATGCGGTTCCAGGGCGGCACCAGAACGGGCAGGGCACGCGGCCCGAAGAGCCGGTCCAGGATGTTCCGCCCCTCCGCCAGTTCGGCCAGAACGGCGGCGGCGGGCCGGTCCGCCCCCAGCTCCGCCTTCTTCGCGGGGGGCGCGGCGTGGTTGGTGTGCGACCAGCCGTGCTGAAGCACCGTAACGGTGGGGACCGGACCCAGGGCGTGGGCGAGGGAGTCCTTGACGCCCGCCGGGATGACGGCCAGCGCCAGCGGCGCGCCGGTCTCCAGGGACAGGGCGAACATCCGGTCCAGCGCCAGCGTCGGTTCGACGGCGTCGTCGTCGCGCCACCAGAAGCCGGCGGTGCGCCCGGCGGCGGCCCAGGCGTCCAACTCGGCGTCCAGCGCGTCCCAACCGGCGCGCGGCGGGCTGTCGGAATTGGTGGTGGCGGTCACGGTCATCGCAAAGCAGTGGCCGGGGCATGGGGTGAGCGTCAGCATGGCCTCCGGACCGGAAAAATCCAAGTCTCCCAATCGGTTTAGAGGCTGTTGGCCCTGCGGTCGGCCACCGCGTCCCGCAGCAGGCGGGCGGTGGCGGCGGCGCCGTCCAGGCGGACGGGAAGGGCGGGCGGCGGGGGCAGGGCGAGCGCCTTCGCCATGCCCTCGGCCAGCGATTGCGGCGTCAGGGTGGCCTCCTCCACCACGGCCAGCCGGCCCCGCTCCTCCAGCAGGCGGGCGCGGGTGGCCTGCTCCGTCTCGCTGCCGGCGGCGAAGGGGACCAGCACGGCCCGGCAGCCGGCCTGAAGCACGTCCAGCACCGTGTTGTAGCCGGCCTGGCTGACCGACAGGCGGCACCGGCGGAGCAGGGCGGGGAAGTCGGGGCGCGCCCGCTCCAGGATGATCCCCGGCGGGGCCTCGGCGGCCAGCGCGCGGAACGCCTCCTCCGGCACGTCCGGCCCGGCCAGCAGGCGCCATGGTGCGTCAAGTGCGGTGCCTGTTGACGCACGCGCGGCCAGCGCCGCCCGCAGCAGCGGCAGGCCGACCGCCCCGCCGCCCACCGACACGATCACCTCGTCCGTTCCATCCGCCGATCCGGTGTCCGCGCCTTGCGGGGCGGCGACGTAGCCGGTGTAGCTGATGCGGTCCGCGATCCGCGCCGCTGCGGGGAAGGTCGCCCCAAAGGGGATCAGGTCCGGATCGCCATGGACCAGCACATAATCGAACAGCCGTTCCACCGTCGAAACGGTTTCCTCCAGCCGTTCCGGCTTGGCCTTGGTCACCAGGATGTCGCGCACCGAACAGGCGGTGACGGCCCCGGCGGCCTTGGCGGCCTCCAGCAGGGGCAGAAGCTCGAACCGGAAGGCGCGGCGCCCGAAGGGGAAGGATTCGACCAGCAGCGCGTCGGGCCGAATCCGTTCGAAACAGTCCAGCACCATCACGCGGCGCCGGGCGCGCCATTCGTCGTCGATGGGCCGGTCGTCCGCGTCCAGCAGGGTCTTGAAGGTGCCGTCGGCGGCGCGGGCGGGGGGAAGCTGGACGATCTCCGCCGCCGGGCCGTAGTCGATCCCCGGCACCGGGTGCCCGCCGCGCAGAACCGTCACCGCCACCCCGGCGTCGGCCAGCCCGCGCGCGATCAGAGCGGCCCGCCGGTCATGCCCGATGCCCAGCAGATGCTGGACGTGGAAGAGGACGCGCACGGGGTGTCAGGTCGCCTGGGCGGCCAGCACCTCGCGCAGGCGCGTGGTGGTCTGCTCCAGACGATGGGCCAGGGAGCGCATGATCTCCAGCCCCATCTGCGGAAAGTCGGCGATCATCTGAAGGAAATGGTCCTTCGGCACGCACAGCGCCTCCAGGTCGGAGCGGGCGCGGACGGTGGCGGTGCGCGGCACGTCGCACAGGATGGCGATCTCGCCGACGATCTCGTTGGACCCCAGCGTCGCGACGGCCAGCGGCCCGCCGGGGCCGGTCACGATCACCTCCGCCTCTCCGCGCAGCAGGATGTAGGCGCAGGTGCCCATCTCGTCCTGTTCGAACAGGATGTCGCCCGAACGGAAGCTCAGCCGCTCGCTGGTGAAGGCGAGAAGCTTGAGCTTGGAAGTGTCGATGTTGGCGAACAGGGGAATCCTGCGCAGGCAATTGACTTCTTCGGCGATGCTCATGCCGTCTGCCTCCTCAACGCCGCCGGCTTCATTCGGCGGACACCAACTCATGCAACAGGGTACCGGGCGTGTTCAACTCGTCGAATCGGCCATGCTCGGCGATTCGCCCGTCCTTCATCACAATGACTCGCTCGAACGCCCGTGCCAAGCCGGCGCGGTGCAGAACCCACACAAGTCCACATCCTTTGCGTTCCCCCATGATCGCGGCGTGGACCTTGGTCTGGCTGCTGGTGTCCAGGCCGCTGGTCGCTTCGCTCAGCACCAGAAGGTCCGGACGCTTCAGCAGGGCGCGGGCCAGCGCCGCCTTCTGGCGCTGGGCGGCGGACAGGCGCGACCCCGCGACGCCCACGGGGTGGTCCAGCCCGACCTCCACGATGGTGTCGCGCAGGTGAAGCTGGTCCACCAGGTCCGCCACGATGCGGCCCACCTTGGACTGCACCTGGGCCTGCCCGTAGACCGTCTTCCCGAACAGGATGTTGTCCTGGATGCTGGCCGCCGCGTTGTAGGCCGCCGGATCGAAGAAGGCGACGGCGTGCTTCAGGTCCGCCGGCAGGTCGCGGGCGAAGAGATGGCGCGCCTCCAGCAGCTTCTTCTGCAGCTCCGGCGTCATCAGGCCCAGACGGTGGCGGGCGCCGATCAGCTTGAAGGGCAGGGTCATCAGCCGGGTCCGCTCCTCGGGCTTGAGCGTGTCCAGCCCCTCCTTCGCGATGCGCGCCAGGATGGCCTGATACTCCGGCAATTCCGCGAAGCCGATGAAGGAGAAGCGCTCGAAGAACTCATGCCCGGGCGGCAGGCCGGCGAACAGCTCCACCATGGTCTCCGCCACCTTGTGGCCGGTTTCCAGGATGGTGCCGGTCAGCCCCACCTTGTCCAGCACATGCAGCATGTAGGGGTTGGAGGCCAGCGCGTCGGTCTGGAACACCGGGCCGACCGGCGTCCCGAACAGCAGATTCTCCGCCAGCGTGGCGTTCGCGGTGTAGCGGTCGGGGTCGAAGCGCTCCACCAGCCGCCCCAGCTCCGGGTTGTTCAGCATCATGGCGCGCATGGCGTCGCGCGCCTCCAGCACGCGGGCGGCCACGTCGGGGCTCCGCTCCGGATCGACGGTGCGGTTCAGCCCCATCCCATACACGTCGTCGTGCAGCGACACCATGGTCACCACGCGCAGGATGCGGGCCTTCAGATCCTCCGGCCCGTCGCAGCCGGCGGCGGCGTAGTCGATCCAGTCCGCGTCCACGTCGTCGGTGGTGTTGCCGGACAGGACCGATTCGGTCAGCCGCTTCTTGCGCCGTTCCGCCTCCTTCTCGCCGTCGCCGTTCTCGCGCAGGGGCCGGTGACGCAGCCCATAGACGAGATTGTCGTAGAGCGAAGCGGCGAACAGGTAGGGGGTGGCGCCGACATAGGCGGCGCGGCGCCCGGTCACGCTCTCCGGCAGCTCCGCATAGTCGCGGTCGCCCAGCCGGATCTGGCCGGACGAGGGCAGCAGCACCCGGGCGGCGAGTTGCGCCAGCTCGTCCCGCCCGGAGCCGACGCCGATCAGCGCGGTGTGGCCGTCCAGCGGAATCTCGCAGGTGACGCCCTCCAGGATCGGCGACCCGCCGTCCTCCCCGAACCCGACGTTGCGGAAGGACAGGCTGCCGGTGAAGGGCACGTCCTCCTCCTCGCGCAGCAGGCGTTCGGCCAGCAGGTCGGGGACGTGGAACTGCTCCACCACCTGCTCGTACTTGATCCGGTTGTCCTCCTTCTGCTGGTACCAGTCGAGAAGCTCCTTCCAGGGGGCGGCCAGATCCTTGTAGGCGGCAAGCACCGCGACCAGCGCGCCGAAGGAGAGCTGGCCGTGAATCACCAGATAACCACCGATGGAATAGAAGAAGAAGGGCGTCAACTGATTGATGAAATTGTTCAAGAATTTGACAAAAAACTTTCGTTGGTAAATCTCGAACCGGATGCGGTACACGTCGCCCAGGCGGTGGCTGATATCGGCCAGATGCCAGGAGGCCGTGTTGTGGGTGTGCACTTCCTGGATGCCCGACACCGTTTCGCCGATGCGGTCGGAGATCTGGCGCATGGCACGCACGCGCTGTTTGCCGAGTTGATTGACCTTGCGCTGAAGCCGCGGAATGAGCCAGCCCTGGAACGGGTACAGCGACACCGCCGCCGCCCCCAGCACCGGGTCCTGGATGAAGATGAAGGCGATGTAGACCAGAAGGGTGCCGCCCTGGAACACCGGGATGGCGATGGCGTCGCCGATGAAGCCGCCCAACGGCTCCACCTCCGCCGTGATCATCGGGATGATCTCCCCCGGCGACATCTTCCGGAAGCGGGGCAGGGGAAAGCGCAGGACGCGCACGTACAACTCGTACCGCAGGCGGCGCAGCATCCGCTCGCCTAGGCGGCCCTTGTAGGTGTTGATGACGTACTTGAAGCCGCCGTTGACCAGCACCAAAGTCAGGAACAGCCCGCACAGGACGAACAGATAACTGACCTGGTCGAGTTGGAAGCCAAGAAATGATTCGGGCAGCTTCTTCCCGGCGATCGCCTCGTTGACGATCCGCTTCGGCAGGTCGAGCGAGGCGTAGAGAAACGGGAAGGACGCCAGGGTCATCAGGGTCAGCACGATCTGCTGACGGACGCTGTGCCGAAGGATGAATCGGAAAATGCTGGATTCCATAGCGCCATTCTACGCAGGGGGACGCCGGTTCCGGGAGCAGGCGGAAACCTTACCCCCTCTGCCGCGTGACCGTTGAGGATATGGTTCGCCTGCACGCGGTCTGCCGCCATCGTGACGGCGGCATGACGCACACCCGTTCATCGGCCAAGCCGCGGCCGGACACAAGAGGCCAATCGGGAGAGGTAGGAACTCCATGAGTGAACGTCCGACCTCGGGCCGCGTGCTCATCTACAGCCACGACACGTTCGGCCTCGGCCATCTCCGCCGTTGCCGGGCCATCGCCCACGCGCTGGTCGAGCGCTACAGCAACCTGTCCGTTCTGATCCTGTCCGGATCGCCCATCGTCGGCAGCTTCGACTTCCGCACGCGGGTGGACTTCGTGCGCATTCCCGGCGTCATCAAGCTGCGCAACGGGGAATACACGGCGCTGAACCTGCATCTGGACATCGACGAGATCCTGTCCATGCGGGCCTCGCTGATCCGCCACACGGCGGAGATCTACCAGCCCGACCTGTTCATCGTGGACAAGGAGCCGCTGGGCCTGCGCGGCGAGGTGCGGGAGACGCTGGAGCTTCTGAAGAGCCGCGGCGTGCCGCTGGTGCTGGGGCTGCGCGACGTGATGGACGAGCCCGCCCTGCTCGCCCCGGAGTGGGAGCGCAAGAAGGTGCTGCCCGCGCTGGAGACCCTCTACGACGAGATCTGGGCCTATGGCCTGCCGCAGATCTGCGACCCGCTGGAGGGAATCGAGGTCCCGCAGTCGGTGCGCGACAAGATGGTCTACACCGGCTACCTGCACCGCACCGTGCCGGCGGCGGTTCCCCACGGGCCGGGCCTTCCGGACGAGCCCTACATCCTGGTCACCCCCGGCGGCGGCGGCGACGGGGAAGCGCTGGTGGACTGGGTGCTGCGCGCCTACGAGAGCGATCCGGGCATCCCCTACCGTGCGGTCCTGGTGTTCGGCCCCTTCATGCAGCCGGACCTCCAGGCCGAGTTCCTGGCCCGCGCCGACGCCCTGCCCAACGTCGAGGCCACCGCCTTCGAGGCGCGGATCGAGCGGCTGATGCAAGGCGCGGTGGGGGTGGTCGCCATGGGCGGCTACAACACCTTCTGCGAGATCCTGTCCTTCGACAAGAAGGCGCTGATCGTCCCGCGCGAGGTGCCGCGGCGCGAGCAGACCATCCGCGCCGCCCGCGCGCAGGAACTGGGTCTGGTCTCCGTCCTGATGGACGACGGGGTGCGCGACGCCGCGGCGATGGCGGCGGCGCTGCGCCGGCTGCCCTGGCAGGCGCCCCCCTCCTCCGTCGTGGTGCCGGGCCTTCTGGGCGGTCTGGAGAGCGTCAACCGCCTGTCGGCGCGCTACCTGCCGAAGCCCGCGGCCGAACCCGGCATCCTCGAACGCCCGTTGGCCGCAGGGGGCATGGCGTGACCGTCGCCGTCATCGTCAAGGGCTGGCCCCGCCTGTCCGAGACCTTCATCGCGCAGGAGATCCTGGGGCTGGAGCGGCGGGGGTTGCGTCAACTGATCGTCAGCCTGCGTCAACCGACCGACAAGGCGGTGCACGAGCTGAACCGCCGCGTCGCCGCCCCGGTCGCCCATCTGCCCGAATATCTGCACGACGAGCCGGCCCGGCTGATGCGCGCGCTGGCCGCGGCGCGGCGGCGCCCCGGCTGGCGGGCGGCGCGGGCCGCCTGGATGGCCGACCTGCGGCGTGACCCCAGCCGCAACCGCGTCCGCCGCTTCGGACAGGCCTGCGTGCTGGCGGCGGAGCTTCCGGCGGACGTCACCTGGCTGCACACCCATTTCCTGCACACCCCGGCCAGCGTGGCGCGCTACGCAGCGCTGCTGACCGGGCTGCCCTGGAGCTTCTCCGCCCACGCCAAGGACATCTGGACCTCCCCCGACTGGGACTTGCGGGACAAGCTGGCGGAGGCGCGCTGGGGCGTCACCTGTACGGCGCTCGGCCTCGCCCGGCTGCGCGCTCTGGCGCCGGAGCCGGAGCGGGTGGAACTGCTCTATCACGGGCTGGACTTCAGCCGCTTCCCCAACCCGCCGGACACCCGCCCGGCGCGGGACGGCGGCGATCCCGCCGACCCCGTCCGGCTGCTGTCGGTCGGGCGGGCGGTGGAGAAGAAGGGGTTCGACCTTCTGCTGGACGCTCTGGCGCGCCTGCCCGCCGGGCTGCACTGGCGCTGGACCCACATCGGCGGCGGCGATCGGCTGGCGGCGCTGAAGGCGCAGGCGGCGGCGCTGGGTCTGGACGGGCGGATCGACTGGCTGGGGGCGAAGGCCCAGGACGCGGTGATCGCCCAGTACCGCCGCGCCGACCTGTTCGTCCTGCCCTGCCGCACGGCGCGCGACGGCGACCGCGACGGGCTGCCCAACGTGCTGATGGAGGCGCAAAGCCAGGGGCTGGCCTGCCTGTCCACACGCGCCGCGGCGGTGGCGGAGCTGATCGGGGATGGGATCACCGGCACGCTGGTGGAGCCGGAGGACCCGTCGGCTCTGGCCGCCGCGCTGGAGTCGCTGATCCGCGACCCGGCCCGCCGCGCGGCGCTGGGGGCGGCGGGGGCCGCGCGGGTGCGGCGCGATTTCGGCAGCGATTTTGGCATCGACCGGCTGCACGGACGTTTCACAACCGAAAATAGCCAGACGTCTCTTATACCATTCGGGGGATGCTGTGCATTGCACGGCGGTCGATGACGGGATAGAGTGCGGCTTTGCTCCACTCTTGCGACGTCATGTCGATCCTTTCCGAACCGGCTGCCCCGGATCTCCTTTCCTTTTTCGAATTGGACGACGACACGGACGCCGTGGCGACCAGCCACGAGCTGTCCGTGGCGCGCAGCAAGCTGGGCGACCTGCTCGACCTGCTGCCCGCCGGCCTGCTGATTCACCAGGAAATGGGCATCGTCTTCGCCAACCAGGAGGCCACGCGCATCCTGGGCCAGAGCGGCGACGCCCTGGTCGGGCGCCATTTCCTGGATTTCGTGGAGGAATCGGGCATCGAAGACCAGCGGGACGCCTTCCTGCGCTGCCTGCGCGGGCGGGAGCTGGTGCGGTCGAAGGACGGGGTGATGGTGTCCACGGACGGGCGGCGGACCTTCGTCCAGGTCAGCATGTCGCCCCTGCCCTGGGAAGGGCTGCCGGTCATCTACGTCCTCATCAACGACGTGACGGCGCTGAAGGAATCGGAGGAGCGGCTGCGCCATCTCTCGATCACCGACTCCCTGACCGGCGTGTCCAACCGCCGCCATTTCGTCGAGGCGGCGGAACAGGAACTGGCCCGCGCCCGCCGCTATGGCCGCGCGGCCAGCCTGCTGATGCTCGACATCGACCACTTCAAAAGCATCAACGACACCCACGGCCACGCGGTGGGGGACGAGGCGCTGCGGACCTTCACCACCGCCTGCCGGTCGCTGCTGCGGGAGAACGACCTGCTGGGCCGCACGGGCGGGGAGGAGTTCGCCATCCTTCTGCCGGAGACCGACATCGCCGGGGCGCGCATGGTGGCGGAGCGCATCCGCCGCCGCACGGCGGAACTGACCGTGGCGGCGGGGGCGGAGACGGTCCGCTTCACCGTGTCGATCGGCGTGGCCTGCTGCGCCGCCGGGTCGCGCGGCGTGGACGCCATGCTGTCCAACGCCGACGAGGCGCTGTACCGCGCCAAGGCCGCCGGGCGGAACCGCGTCATCTGCGCGCTGGAACCGACTCCCTTCTGACGTCCCTTTCCTTCCCGTCGCCGGGGCCGGCATGCGCATCGCCTTCTACGCCCCGCTGAAGGCCCCCACCCACCCGGTGCCCTCGGGCGACCGGCGCATGGCCCGGCTGCTGATGGCCGCGCTGGAGGGCGCCGGTCACACGGTGACCCTCGCCTGCACCCTGCGAAGCTGGGACGACGGGAGCCGACCGGGCCGGGCGGAGCGTCTGGCGGCGCTGGGCGCGCGCTGCGCCGACCGCCTGACGGCGCGCTGGCGGGACGATCCGCCGGACCTCTGGTTCACCTACCACCTGTACCACAAGGCGCCGGACTGGATCGGCCCGGCGGTCAGCCGCCGCTTCGGCATCCCCTATGTGGCGGCGGAGGCGTCCTTCGCGCCCAAGCGCGCCACCGGCCCCTTCGCCGCCGGCCATCGCGCCGCGGAGGCGGCGATCCGGCAGGCCGCCGCCGTGGTCAACCTCGCCGGCCACGATGCGGAGGGGGTGCTGCCGCTGCTCGGCTCGCCGGACCGGCTGGTGCGGCTGCGGCCCTTCCTGGACACCCGCCCCTTCGCGGTGGCGGCGGACGAGCGCGACCGGCACCGGGCGGCGATGGCGGAGCGTTACGGCCTGAACCCGGACGTGCCCTGGCTGCTGGCCGTCGGCATGATGCGCGGCGGCGACAAGGAACGCTCGTACGAGATTCTGGCGCAGGCTTTATCTCCCTCCCCTGCTTTGCGGGGGAGGGCCGGGGTGGGGGCAAGCGCCTTGCCCACTCACCACCTGCTCATCGTCGGCGACGGCCCCGCTCGTCCCCGGATCGAAGCGCTGTTCGGTGGAGGCGCACTTGCCCCCACCCCGACCCTCCCCCGCTGGGCGGGGGAGGGAGTTAAGTTCCTCGGCCAGCAGGATTCATCCGACCTCGCCGCGCTCTACGCCGCCGCCGACCTGATGGTCTGGCCGGCGGTGAACGAAGCCTACGGCATGGCCCTGCTGGAGGCCCAGGCCGCCGGGCTGCCAGTCGTGGCGGGGCGCACCGGCGGGGTGCCGGACGTGGTGCGGGACGGGGTGACCGGCCTGCTGCCGCCGGTGGGCGACGCGGACGCCTTCGCCGCCGCGGTCGCCATGCTGCTTGGGGACCCCGGCATGCGCCGCCGCTTCGGCGAGGCCGCGCGCCGCATCACCGCGTCTGAACACGATTTGTCCATCGCGGTGGAGGCGCTGGACGCGGTGGTCCGGCGCGCCGCGCGGAAAGGGAGCCCATGACCGACCTGATCATCCTGCGCCACGGACCGACCGCCTGGAACGCCGCGCACCGTCTCCAGGGCGGCATCGACGAGCCGCTGTCCGACGAGGGCCGCGCCCGAGTCGCGGCCTGGAGACTGCCGGCGGACGTGCTGGGCTACCGCTGGGTCGCCAGCCCGAAGCGGCGGGCCTGGGAGACGGCCCAACTGCTGGGCCTGGACCCCGCGCCGGAACCCCGTCTGGTGGAAATGAGCTGGGGCGCGTGGGAAGGCCGCCTGCTGGAGGAGTTGCGGGCGAGCGGCGCCCTGACCGCCGACCGCGAGCGGATGGGCCTCGACTTCCGGGCGCCGGGCGGGGAAAGCCCGCGCGACGTGCAGAAGCGGCTGATCCCCTGGCTGGCGGAGGTGGCGGCGCAGGGCGTGCCGACCGGGGCGGTGGCCCACAACGGGGTGATGCGCGCGCTCTACGCGCTGGCCACCGGCTGGGACATGGTGGACAAGCCCGCCCACCGGCTGACCGACGGCTGCGCCCATCGCTTCCGGGTCGAGGAGGATGGGACGGTGGAGGTGGTTGCGATGAATGTGCCGCTGGTCGCGGTGTGAAGGGATCACCACAAAGACACGAAGACACAAAGATAAGCACGAAGAATGAATATAATTGCTTCGTGAAAATCTTAATGTCTTTGTGTCTTCGTGGTAAATACTATCCCTCTACAAGACCCCTCCGATCACACGTCCAGATCGACCACCACCGGAACATGGTCCGACGGCTTCGGCTCCCAGCCGCGGGCCTCGCGCAGGATGCGGTGACCCTTCAGCGCGTCCTTCAGCGGCGGGGTGACCCAGATGTGGTCCAGGCGCCGCCCGCGGTCGGAGGCCGCCCAGTCCTTCGCGCGGTAGCTCCACCAGGTGTAGAGCTTTTCCGTGGGCGGAACGAAATGGCGCACCGCGTCCACCCAGCCGATGGACGCCTGCATCGCCGTCAGCTTCGCCACCTCCACCGGGGTGTGGGAGACGATCTTCAGAAGCTCCTTGTGGCTCCAGACGTCGTTCTCCAGCGGCGCGATGTTCAGGTCGCCCACCATCACCATGCGGCGGTCCGGGCTGCGCCGGGTCGTCCACCACTCGGTCATTTCGTCCACGAACTGAAGCTTGTGGGCGAACTTGTCGTTCTGTTCCGGGTCCGGAATGTCTCCGCCCGCCGGGATGTAGACGCTGTGCAGCTCGATCCCGCCCGGCAGTTCGGCGAAGACGTGGCGGCAGTCCTGCTTGCCGCACCAGTGCTGCACGTCGCGCGACGTGAAGGGCAGCTTCGACAGGATGGCGACGCCGTTGTAGCTCTTCATCCCGTGGATGTGGGCGTGGACGTATCCCTTCTCGGCCAGCGGGGCCATGGGGAAGTCCGCGTCCACGACCTTGGTTTCCTGAAGGCAGACGACGTCCGGCTGCGCCTCGTCGATCAGGCGCAGCAGCAGGTCCATCCGCATGCGGACGGAGTTGATGTTCCAGGTGGCGATGCGCATCCCGTGCTTCCGGCCTCAGGCGATGGTGACGGCGATGGTGCCGACGCCCTCGACGGCGCCTTCCAGACGGTCCCCGGCCACCACCGGGCCGACGCCCTCCGGCGTGCCGGTGTAGATCAGGTCGCCCGGCTGAAGCTCCACCAGACCCGACAGGTAGGAGATCGTTTCGGACACGGACCAGATCAGGTCCGACAGGTCGCCCTTCTGGCGCGGCGCGCCGTTGACCGACAGCGTCACCGCACCCTTGTCGGGATGGCCGATGTCGGCGGCGCGGCGCAGCGTGCCGCAGGGGGCGGACTGGTCGAAGCCCTTGCCCATGTCCCAGGGCTTGCCTTCCTTCTTGGCCGCGTTTTGCAGGTCGCGGCGGGTCATGTCCAGCCCCACGCCGTAACCGTAGACATGGTCCAGCGCGCGTTCCACCGGGATGTCGCGCCCGCCGGTGCCGATGGCCACGACCAGCTCGATCTCATGGTGCAGGTTGGCCGTCCGGGGCGGGTAGGGGATGGCGGTGCCGTCGGCGACGATGGCGTCGGCGGGCTTCATGAAGAAGAAGGGCGGCTCGCGGTCCGGATCGGCGCCCATCTCCCGCGCGTGGGCGGCGTAGTTGCGGCCGACGCAATAGATGCGGCGGACCGGGAACGGATCGCCGCCGGCGACCGGAACGGTGGGCTGGGGCCACAGGGGGATGGCGTAGGCCATGGCGCGCCTTTCTTTCGGATGGGGTGCGGTTCGGGCAACCACCCTACCGGAAAGAGCACCGGAAAAAAGCCCCAGCCGTTGGGCCGGGGCTCTTGCGCGGTGACGCCCGGTCTGGGGGGGACCGGGCGTCGGAAGCTCCGTTGTTGGAGCCCGCCTGCGGCAGGGGAATGAACCGTCGGCGGGCAACCGCGCCGGCATGCCTGGTTCCGGGGGGTCCGGTGTGTCAGGAGCGCGATCACTTCGTAGGGCTAGAGGTGGAGCCGCTTTCAGGCGCAACCAATGCACAACAGGAATGTCTGCTATGCATATGATGCGGATTGTGTGGTTCTTGCTGACAAATTCGGCACCTGCCTGCATTTTACACGACCAATAGACTAGTCAATAAACGATGGCTTTCACGTTGACCGACATCGACCGTCCCACCCCTGCGGACCGGCGCACCCGCCAGCGTCCCAGCAAGTCCGGCAAGATGGCTCTCGGCCCTCTGCCGGAGCTGGTCGGCTACAATCTGCGCAAGGCGCAGGTGGCCGTTTTCCAGAGCTTCCAGAACGCCGTGGCGCCCCACGACATGACGCCGGGCCAGTTCGGCGTGCTGATCATGATCAAGGAGAACGAGGGCCTGTCGCAGTCCGATCTGGGCTCGGCGGTGGGCATCGACCGTTCGACCATGGTCGCGGTCATCGACCGGCTCGAGTCGCGCGGTCTGGTCATCCGGGCGCCCTCGCCCAACGACCGCCGCTCCTACGCGCTCCGTCTGTCCCCGGAAGGCGAAAAGCTGCTGGACGAGCTGATCCCGCGCATCCAGGCCCATGACAAGGCCATGGTGAAGGATCTCTCGCCGGAGGAGCAGGCGCAGCTCATCGACTTCCTGCGCCGCGTCTCGCGGGCCGGCTGACGGCAGGAGCGTGCCCAATCCACGGGCACGCGGCATCCGCCGATTGTTGACTTGTTCTATTGTCCTGAAGCCATCCTTCAGGAAAGGCGCCGCCGCGCCCGCTCGGCGGCGGCGCTTCCGAAGGCGCGCAGGATCGCCGCCGACAGCGGGTTCTCCCAGAACCGCCACTCCGGGTGCCACTGCACGGCCAGCGCGAAGGCCGGCGCCCCCGCCACCCGGACCGCCTCGACCAGCCCATCCTCCGCCACCGCCTCCACGGCCAGCCCGTCGGCCAGCCGGTCGATCCCCTGCCCGTGCAGGGAGTTGACGGTCACCGACGCCGCCCCGCCGGCCAGCCTCTCCAGCACGCCGCCGGGCGTCAGCCGGACGCCGTGGGCCGGCCCGTACTGCACGGCCAGCGGCGCCTCCTTGTCCTCGCGGTGGTTGGCGTAGCCCGGCAGCTCGTGCACCCGCTGGTGCAGCGTGCCGCCCAGCGCCACGTTCAGCTCCTGGAAGCCGCGGCAGATGCCCAGCAGAGGCACGCCCATCTCCAGCGCCGCGCGGATCAGCGGCAGGGTGGTGTCGTCGCGCTCCGGGTCGTGCAGGGTCCCCGGCTCGCTGGGCGACCCGCCGTAGCGGTGCGGCTCCACGTTCGACGGGCTTCCGGTGACCAGCAGCCCGTCGAGCTGCCCGGCCACGTCCTCCATGTCCAGCGCCGTCCCCAGCGCCGGGATCAGCAGCGGCATGCCGCCGGCCCCGTCCGACACCGCGCGCACATACTTGTCGCCCGCAACGTGGAAGGGGTGTTCGCCCATCATGCGGGTGCAGGCGGGAACGCCGATCAGCGGTTTGCGAACCATGGTGACTCCCGAAGACGGCACCGCCGGCCCGGCCCGGACGGTGGTGAGGGACCGATTATGCGCCGCCGCGGCGCGCGGCACCAGAGGGGTGCGGCGAAGCACAGGGCGGGTGGCGGGGAAGAATTTTGAAGAATTCTGTTGATTCGTATACCAATTTGTCCCATATGGCGCCCTTCTCCGCGACACTTGCGCGGAACATCTGCTGATGGGGGAGAACGATGGCGAAGACCGCTTCTCTCTTCCAATTGGGGATGCACTTGGGAAGCGATCCAAGGAAAGCCCAAACGGAAGGCCAAACCTCCGACCGGACCAACATCACCACTGGTCCTTGGAAGGAATCCCAAGACGACCGGAAGGACCATTTCATCGTCCGCGATGGCAAGGTCTGCGCCGGCACGCACCTGATCGTCGATCTGTGGGGTGCGCAGCGCCTGGACGAGCTGGACCATGTCCGCTCCACCCTGATCGAGTCGGTCGAGGTGGCGGGGGCGACGCTCCTGCACATCCACCTGCATCATTTCACGCCGAACGGCGGCATCTCCGGCGTGGCGGTGCTGGCCGAGTCGCACATCAGCATCCACACCTGGCCGGAACGCGGTTACGCCGCGCTCGACATCTTCATGTGCGGCGACGCCCAGCCCATGAAGGCCATTCCGGTGCTGGAGCGCGCCTTCAAGCCGACCGGCGTGAAGTGCGACGAGCTGCTGCGCGGCGAAACCGAATCATGAGCGGCGACTCCACCGAAGGCTGGTACGACGAGACGCTGTATCCGGACGTGGCCCAGCGCCTGCGCATGGGCCGCGTCCTGCACCGCGACCGCACCGGCCTCCAGGATCTGGTGATCTTCGAAAACCCGGTCCTGGGTCGCGTGATGGCGCTGGACGGCGTCATCCAGACCACCGAGGGCGACGAGTTCGTTTATCACGAGATGCTGACCCATGTGCCGATCCTGGCGCATGGGCGCGTCCGCCGCGTGCTGATCGTGGGCGGCGGCGACGGCGGCATGCTGCGCCGCTGCCTGGAGCACAAGGCGGTGGAGCGGGTGACGATGGTGGAGATCGACCGGACCGTCGTGGACCTGTCCATCGCCCACCTGCCCTCCATCAGCGCCGGGGCCTTCGACGATCCGCGCACCGATCTGGTGATCGCCGACGGCTGCGCCTTCGTCAAGAATGAGGCCGTGAAGGAGACGGCGGAGCGGTTCGACGTCATCATCGTCGATTCCACCGACCCCCACGGGCCGGGCGCCGTCCTGTTCACGGAGGAGTTCTACGCCGACTGCAAGGCCCGGCTGACTCCCGGCGGCGTGCTGCTCACCCAGAACGGCGTTCCCTTCCTCCAGCCGGGCGAGTTGAAGGACAGCCACCGGCGGCTGGGGCGGCTGTTCAGGGACGCCGGCTTCTTCGTGGCGCCGGTCCCCAGCTATTACGGCGGCTTCATGGCCTTCGGCTGGGCGACCGACGACGAGGCGCTGCGCCGCCAGACGGCGGAGGCGATCCGTCCGCGATTCGCGGCGGCGGGGCTGACCACCCGCTACTACACGCCCGACATCCACGCCGCCAGCTTCGCCCTGCCGGCCTTCATGCTGGACGCGCTGGCATAACGCCGTTCATGGCGCGCTTCATGGCGCCGCGAACCCCGGCGGCTTCGCCGCCGCCGGGCAGGCGTTGGCCGGAAGAGTCTCCGATTCCACGAACTGGGTGGCGGCGGCGACGGCGCAGTCGTCGGACGCCGTGACCAGATGGCCGGCGCTGCGGAAGACCAGATGCCGGCTTTTCGGCAGGGTCGCCGCGGCGCGCTCCGCCCATTCCGGAGGGGTCAGCGGGTCGTAGGCGCCGGAAAGCAGCAGCACCGGCACCGGGCTGGCCACCGGAAGCCGCTCGAACGGCTCCTGCGCGGCGGCGGGCCATTGGGCGCAGACGCGCCGCCCCGGGTCGTCGGCGGTGACGGCGCCGTAGGGGGCGAAGCGGCGCGCGTTGTCGGCCAGCCGCAGCGGATCGGCGGGGTTCACCGTCTCGCGGCATTCGATGGAGAAGGCCATGCCTTCCGCCGAGTCGGGATCGCCCAGCCAGGGAGCGGGCACCCAGTCGGACAGGCGGTCATAGCGCCCGCCCCACGCCCGCTCGATCAGGGCGGGAATGCGGGGCACGCTCTCTCCCTCCGCCATGGCTTCCAGAAGGGCCGACAGGGCGGCGGCGCTGTCCAGCCTGATCCAGCGGGGAATTCCCGGATCGCCGGCGGGAACGTCCACCGGAGCCTTGCCCAGCCGCTCCACCAGTTCCAGGAGATGGCGTTCCAGGTCCGGATGGGCGGCGCGGCAGGCGCGGTTGGCCGCGCAGTCGTCGAACAGGCGCCGGAAGGCCCGATGGACCAGCCACGGAGCCTCCTCCGTCGCGTTCACGTCGGGCGGGTAGATGGAATCCATCACCGCCGTGCGCACCCGCCCGCCGTGGCGCCTCAGGATCTCCAGCGCCACCCGCGTGCCGTAGGACACGGCGAACAGGTTGACCCGCTGCGCCCCCAGCGCCGCGGCGACGTCCATGGCGTCGTCGGCGGCGGTGGGCGTGGTGAACATGGCGCCGTCCAGCCCGTTGGCGGTGAAGCGGTCGCGGCAGGCGGCGAGGGCCGTGCGCTCCAGAGCGGCGCGGCGGTCGCGCGACACCGGGCGGGGGCGGGGCGAGGCGCCCAGCACGTCCAGTTCCGGGCAATCGGTGTCCGGTTCCGCCCGTCCGGCCCCGCGCGGGTCGAACAGGACCACGTTGCGCGTCCGGCGGAATCCCGCGGTCAGGGACCACCAGACCTCCATCCGCTCCTCCACCGCCTCGCCGCTGCCGAAGGGGGAGGCGCCGGGGCCGCCCTCCAGGAACAGCACCGGATCGGGGGAGGGCTGCTTGGCGGTGGACAGCAGCACGACAACCGGCAGGCGGAAAGCCCGCGTCGCGGGACGGTCGCGCCGGTCGGGCACGCCGACGGTGCCGCACAGCGCGGCCTCGCCCTCCGGCACGGAGAACCAGCAGGGCCCGGGCACGAAGCGGGGGTCCGCCTGCGCCGGCGGCGGGGCAAGCGTCACCGCCAGCAGGGCGGCGGCAAGGGTCCCCAACCACCGATGATGGGCGCGTCTCGTCACGCGGGTCGATCGTCCTCAGCAGTGAACGGGAGGGCGGAGATCGGACCGACGATGGCCCTCGCCCCGGCCCCACCACTTTCGATGCTTTCTCTTTGACCCAGCGGGGCGGGCTTGTCCAGGACAAGACGGCCGGCGGGGGGAGCGCGCGGGCGAGCAGGGCCATGGAACAGGCGGGCGTGGAGAGGGGACCCCGCCCGGTTAACCGGATCTAGACGTCTGGCGGCGATGATCGCCCGCGGAATATCCTGCCGAGGAGAGGTCATGCCATGACGAAGCGGCCCAGGTCCCTTGGAAGCACCCTCCGTCTGGGGCTTCTTGGACTGTGCATCGCCCCCAGCGTCGTCATCGGCCTCTACGCGAGCGGCAAGGTCGGAGAGCATGTCCGCGCGAAGGCCGGCGAGAACCTGCTGGACGCCAGCGCCCAGATCGCCGGCATGCTCGATCTGGGTATGCACGAACGTTGGCGCGACATGACGCTGGTCGCGTCGATGATCAACGCGCAGGGCTCGCTGGACCGGACGGACGACCTGCGCGACCAGCTCGAAACCCTGAAGCGGAACGTGCCCATCTACGCATGGATCGGCGCGGCGGAAACCGGCGGCCGGGTGGTGGCAAGCTCGCAGCGGCTGCTCGAAGGCGCCGACGTGTCCGCCCGCCCCTGGTTCCGCGCCGGCACCCAGGCGCCCTTCGCCGGGGACCTGCACGAAGCGCTTCTGCTGGCCCAGAAGCTGCCGCCGGGTCCGAACGGCGAGCCGTTGCGTTTCGTCGACATCGCGATGCCGCTGGTGCGCAAGGACGGGGTGCCGCTCGGCGTCCTGGGCGCCCATCTCAGTTGGGCCTGGGCCAGCGAGGTCGCCGCGTCGGTCCTGGAGCGCAGCGGCGGCGGCAAGCCGGAGATGGACGCCTTCGTGCTGAGCCGCGAAGGCGTGGTGCTGATGGGCCCCAAGGACCTGCAGGGCCGGAAGCTCGAACTCGCCAGCGTGCGTGCCGGCCTGCAGGGCGTCACGAAGACCAGCCTGGACGTCTGGCCGGACGGAAGGACCTATTTCACCGCGGTGACCCCGACGCGCGGAGAAGGCGATTACCGCGGCCTCGGCTGGGTGGTTCTGATGCGCCGCGACGCCGATGCCGCCCTGGCCGACGTTTCGGCGCTCCAGCACGGAATCCTGTTCGCGAGCCTCGCCATGGCCGTCGGCACCCTGCTGGCCGGCTGGGTGTGGGCCGGGCGCCTGTCACGCCCGCTGCAGGCGCTGGCCGAGGCCGCGCGCCGCCTCAGCCAGGGCGACCGCGCCACACCGGTGCCGCCCACGCGGGCCTTCGCCGAGGCGACCAGCCTGTCGGCCAGCCTCGTCCAGATCTCGCTGGCGCTCGATGCCCGCGGGCCGCGCACGCCGCCCGGCGGTGCTGCGGCGAAGCCGGTCAGCGCGTCGCGCGAGCCCGCAGCCCCGTGAGGATCTTCTCCAGGCTGATCGACGGCGCGGCGCCGCTGTAGCGTCCGGAATAGAGCTTGCGGATCAGCCGGTCGCGCACCCCGGCGTTCTCGGGGGCGTCCTCGGCGAAGCACAGGGTGAAGGCGCCGTCCTCCTGCCCCACCAGCGTGGCCTGCACCGGCCCGACCTCGCCGATGTGGACGAGAACCGGGGACCCTGGCGCCGCGTCGAGCGTCCCCCACATCCGCAGCCCGCCGAGCGAGATGTCCAGGACCCGCATGCGGTGCGTCCGACCGCCTTCCTGGCCTATAATCCCTGGGCCTACAATCTCCGGGCCGACGATCTCGACGTCGGCCTGTTCGTCGGTCCAGAAACGCTCGTCCTGCCGGTAGCGGGGCAATTCCACGCACACCACCATGGCCAGGGCCAAGGCCGCCAGATTGTAGAAGCTCCAGAACAGGACGATGATCTTGCCGTCGCCGGCCCCACCCTGGGGCGCGTAGTCCGCCAGACTGGCGTAGATCATGCCCCCGGCGGTCGCCGCCGCCAGAAGGCCGAACCGGCGCATCATGCCCCATTGGACCGTCACCCGGTCGCGCTGCCCACCCTTGGCCGTGACCTTGAACTTGTGCCCCTTGGGCTTGACGAGGCCGACCGCCACCGCCTGGATGATCTCGAACATCGTCAGCATCTGGCTGACGTCGTTCAGCAGCGGGATGATCTGGCCGCGGGTGACCCAATTCAGCGCGATCATCGTCGCGACGAAATAAGGCACGAAGTAGGAAACGACGTCCGGCGCCGTGGCGTTCACGATGCTGATCCCGAACCACCAGTAGAGGATCGGCGCGAAGAAGCAGGCGAAGCGGAAGGGAAAGGTGACCGCCCAGTAGAGAAAGGAGTCGATCAGCCCCACCCGGTCGATGAGGCTGAGGCGGTTCTTCGCGAAGGGGCCGGTCGGACCGCGGAAGATCTGGATCATGCCGAGGCACCAGCGGCCGCGCTGGGTGATGTATTCCTTCAGACCCTCCGGCGCCAGCCCGTCGCTCAGCCGTTCGTTGAGGTACACGGTCCGCCAGCCGCGTTCCTTCAGGCGGATGGTGACCAGGAAGTCCTCCGTCACGCTGTCGGTCGGGAACCCGCCGATGGCCTGAAGCCCTTTCCAGCGCATCATGGAGGAGGTGCCGCAGCAGAAGGCGATGCCCCAGGCGTCGCGGGACGCCAGCATGTGGTCGAAGAAGAAGCGTTGCTCGTCCGGATAGGCGCGGCCGATCCGCAGGTTCGACTGGATCGGGTCGGGGTTGAAGAAATGCTGCGGAGTCTGCACCAGACCGACCGACGGGTCGTGGAACAGCGCCAGGGCCCGGGTGACGAAGTTGGCGTGGGGAACGAAGTCGGCGTCGAGCACCACCACGAAATCGGGCTGCCGGGGCAGCGCCGCCAGATGCTTCAGCGCGTGGTTGATGTTGCCGGCCTTGGCGTGGCTGTTGTCCGGCCGCTGGAGATAATGGCAGCCCTTGCGCGCGCACAGGTCCCGCAGCCAGTCCCGCTTGCCGTCGTCCAGCACCCACACCCGCAGGCGCGGATGGTCGATGCCGAGCGCGCCGGCGATGGTGCGGGCGAGGATCGCCTCCTCCTCGTTGTAGGTGGCGATCAGAACGTCCACCTGTGGCGGCTCCCCCGGCCGCCACCAGCCGGCGTGCTCGTCGGCCTCGCCGCTGCGGTTCCGGACGCGGGACAGCATGACGAAGGCCAGCGAGGAGCTGGCGATGGTCGCCGCCTCCAGCAGCACGAACGCCCAGGCGCCGACCGCCTCGGCGCTGAAGGCCAGCGGCGGGACCGACCCGGTGAAGCGCCAGACGATGTAGCGCCACCCCAGCGCGATGCAGATGGCGAACATCACCACCCGCACCCGGCTGTCGTCCGGCCGGCAGAAGGGCAGGACCGCAAGCGCCGCACCGCAGACCAGAAGGGCCGGCGCGAAGCTCGCCTCGAAGGGCGACAGCACCATCAGACAAGCCCCAGCCAGGAGCCGACGGTGCGCATCAGGTCGCGCGGCGTGCCGGAGAAGACCACCTTGCCGGTCCGCCCGACCGCGCAGCCGGCCTCCGCGTCCTTCAGGAGGTCCGGAATGGCGAGCGCCACGTCGAAACGCTTCAGATGCTCCGGGCCGGGAGCGATGGCGAGGTTGTTGTAGACCGTCGCGGCGCCGGAACCGGCCAGACGCAGCACCTGCCCGCCGAAGACCCGGTTGGTGCCGGCCAGCCGGAACTGGGCCGGATCGCCCACCTTCAGGCGGTTGTAGTCGCTTTCCGTGACGCTGGCCGTGACGATGACCGTGGAGCAGTCGAGCAGCCGCAGCAGGTCCTGCCCCTTGCGGGCGTATTCGTCGTTGCCCAGGGGCGCCTCCCAGACCAGCCCGTCCACCGGAGAGGTCAGGAAGGCGTCGCGCAGCTTGGACACCCGCTGGCGTTCGAGCGCGATCTGCTCCCGGATCTTGGTCAGGCGCCGGGTGCGCTCCTGAAGTTCGGCGGACAGCTCGCCCAGACGCAGCTCCAGTTCCTGCGCCCGCTGGCTGGAATAGGGCGTGTCGTTGTAGGAATCGCCGAGGAACGTGCCGTTGGAGGCCGCTTCCAGTTCGGTGCGCAGGACGTCCAGGCGGGCCGTCGCCGCGCGGATGTTCAGGCTGTTCACCTCGTGCGCCGCCTGGGCCTTGTCCAGCATCGCCACCGACTGGACGCCGTTGTTCCTCAACTCCTCCGCGCGCCTGAGGGAGGCGGTGGATTCGATGGATTGCGCCTTGGCGCTGGCCAGCAGGGCCTGCTGCTCGTCGATGCGGGCCTTCAATTGGCGGATGCGCCCGTCGCGGTACGCTTCGGTGCGGTCGCGCAGAGCGGCGGCGCTCGTCGTCGCGTTCGCGATCTGCGCCTGGATGCGTTCAATCTCGGTGTCGAGCGCACCAGCCACCCGTTCCAGGTCGAACAGGCGGGCGTCGTCCGCGCGGACGTCCGTCAGGCTGCCGAGCGTCTGGCCGCGCTGGACCCGTTCCCCGATGACGCGCGGCTGCAGCGAAAGCTGGCCGTCGATGGGCGCGCGCATCACCGCGACGCGCGCGTTGACGACCGCATCGGCGCTGACGACGGCGACGCCTTCCGCCAGGACGATGTAGCCGGCCACCCCGGTGAGCGCGAGGCCGGCGGCGAGCTTGAAGAGTTTGCGCATGGCGGGAACTGCCCTTAAGGCGATTAAAAGCACTCCGAAATTGATGCATGGCGGTTGCTAAAATTGCGTTATCGGCCGTGCCCGACAGGCCCACGAAGAGGTTGCCGGAGTCGCGCCGCGACCGCATTATGTGGGACGGTTCAACAAACGCGGAGCGCCTCCGGCGGCTGGCCGGGGACACGATGAACGACTTTTCGAGCGGCCAACGCTGGCCGCAGGGTGCCCGGGCCTTCCGGACGTCCTGCGGCGTCCTTTCGCAGCCCGTCCAGGGCGGCATTCCAGACGCAGAACGGCGGCCGACCGCGACATGGGGGCCAAGGCCGCCGTGCCGGCGGTTCCGAAGCCACCGCTGCCGTTCGTCCCTTTTGTCTGGAAGCGCCCATCATGCTGTATTTTGAGATTGGCATCGTCGTCGCGCTGACGCTTCTGAACGGCGTGTTCTCGATGTCCGAACTCGCCGTCGTCTCGTCGCGCAAGGCGCGGCTCCAGACCATGGCCGACGCCGGCAACCGGGGCGCCCGCGCCGCTCTGCGGCTGATCGACGACCCCGGCCGCTTCCTCAGCACCGTGCAGATCGGCATCACGCTGGTGGGCGTCGTGGCGGGCGCCTATGGCGGCGCCACGCTCGGCGACCGGTTCGGGGTCTGGCTCGACACCATACCGGCGCTGACCGGGTACGGGCGGGCGATCGGCGTCGCGACGGTGCTCGTGGGCATCACCTACCTGTCCATCGTGCTGGGGGAGCTCATCCCCAAGCGGATCGCGCTGAAGAGCCCGGAGCGCGTCGCGTCCCTCGTGGCCCCGCTGATGCGCATGCTCTCACGGGTCGCAGCCCCCATGGTCTGGCTGCTCGGCGCCTCCACCGATCTGGTGCTCCGCCTGCTCGGCCTGCATGGCGAGCGCGAGGAGACGATCACCGAGGAGGAGGTGCGCTCGATGATCTCGGAGGGCACGCAGGCGGGGGTCTTCGCTCCGGCGGAGAAGGAGATGATCGACGGCGTGCTGCGGCTTGCCGACCGCAGCGTGCGGTCGATCATGACGCCGCGCCCGGACGTCCTCTGGCTCGACCTCGGCGATCCGCAGGATCTTCTGCTCGCCGAGATCAAGTCCGGGTCCCATTCGCGCTACCCGGTCTGCCGCGGCGAGCTGGACGAGCTGGTCGGTGTGGTCCACACCCGCGACCTGCTCGACGACGCGGTCCACGGGCGCCCCTTCGACCTCGCGGCGAGCGCCACGAAGCCGCTGGTGGTGCATGACGGAACGCCCATCCTGAAGCTGCTGGACCTCATGAAGACGTCCGGACACCACCTCGCGATCGTGGTGGACGAGTATGGCAGCATCGAGGGGGTGGTCACGCTCACCGACATCCTGGAGACCATCGCCGGCGACCTGCCTGAGGCCGGGGAGGCGGTGGAGCATGCCGCGGTCCGGCGCGAGGACGGGTCGTGGCTCGTGGAAGGCTGGATGCCGGTGGACGAGTTCGAGGACACCATCGGCCTGCGCGGTCTGCGCGGAACCGGCGACTTCCACACGGTGGCTGGTCTGGTGCTGCATCACCTGGGCCATGTCCCGGTGGCCGGCGAGGCGTTCGAATGGGACGGCGTCCGCGTGGAGGTCGTGGACATGGACGGCCGCCGGATCGACAAGGTGCTGGTCGTTCCCCGCCTCGATCACCCGGCCCCGGCGGACGAGTGACCGGCCCCGCCTGCCTCAGCCGCCGGCGTCAACCGGCGGCGGGGTAGGGACGCGCCCCGAAAATGGCCGTGCCGACCCGCACATGGGTGGCGCCGAAGCGGATCGCGGTCTCGTAGTCTCCGCTCATCCCCATGCTGACCTCCGGCAGGCCGGCGCGGCGGGCCATGTCGGCGAGCAGGGCGAAATGCATCGCCGGCTCCTCGTCCACCGGCGGGATGCACATCAGCCCGGTCACCGGCAGGTTCCAGGTGCCGCGGCAGGCGGCCAGGAAGGCTTCCAACTCCGCCGGGGGAATGCCGGCCTTCTGGGGTTCCTCGCCCGTGTTGACCTCGATCAGGCAGCGCGGGCGGCGCCCGCTGCGCGCCATCTCGTCGGCCAGGGCCTCGGCCAGCTTGGGCCGGTCCACCGTCTGGATCACGTCGAACAGGGCAACCGCGTCCTTGACCTTGTTGGTCTGGAGCGGACCGATCAGGTGCAGTTCCAGATCCGGAAAGCGGTCGCGCAGAGCGGGGAACTTCGCCTTGGCTTCCTGAACGCGGTTTTCGCCGAAGACGCGCTGGCCGGCGGCCAGGGCCTCCTCCACCGCTTCCGCCGGATGGGTCTTGGAAACGGCGACCAGCGTCACCGCGCCGGGGTCGCGCCCGCCCGCGGTGCAGCTTTCCAGGATCGCGCGGCGCACCGCCTCCAGCCGGGCCGTGACGGTATCGTTTGGCGCGCCGGGCGTCGTATCGGTGTGCGAAGCGGACATGCCGGTTCTCCCCCTTCTGCGGCTCCCTCTGCGGTGCCTGCCTGTACAGGAACCGGAGGGCGTGGTAACGGACGGGCCGACGAAACGCAAGCACCCCGAGGAGAACACGGCATGCGTGGTTGGATGCGTCCTCTGATCCTGTCGGCGCTGATTTTGGGGGCCGCGCCGTTCGTGGGCGGCGGCGCCTTCGCTCAAAACGCCGGAAAGGCCGCCCCGGCTCCCGCCAAGGAAGCCCCGAAGACGGCGGCGGGTTCGGCCATCGCCCAGGCGCCCTTCGCCGAACAGCCGTTCCCGCTGCAGGACGACGGCACCTACAAGGAGTTCATGACCGCCACCGCCGCCGACATCAACCGGCGCTGCACCAAGCTGGAAAGCTACGGCTGGGAGTTCAAGAAGGGCGACGACGCCCGCCGGGACCAGATCCTGGATTCCACCCTGGGTGGCTTCCGCAAGGCCGGCTGGAAGATGGGTGAGGTGAAGGTCAAGAGCATCCGCGATCCGGGCACCACCGTCTACACGGCGGAAAAGGCCAAGCATCGCCTGCTGGCCGTCTGGACCCCGATGGAGGATGCGGCGATCCTTCTGCTGTGCGAGACCGAAGCGGCGCAGGCAACCAAGAAGTAGGACCGCTCGCATCCCGGCTGTCCAAAGCCGGTCGCCCAAAGGAAAACGGCGGCGGATGGGTATCCGCCGCCGTTTCCGTCAGAGGTGCCGCAAGGCCGATCAGAAGGCCAGACGGGTGTCGATCATGATGATGTGCGCGCGGTCGTCGGGGTTGATGCCGCCGTTGTCCACCGTCGACAGCTTCGAGTCGAGGTCGAGGTAGCTGTACTCCAGGCCCGTGGTCAGGCCGGGCGCGATGGTGTAGGTCACGCCGGCCTGGTACAGCTCGGCCTTGACCGGGGCCACGAGGCCGGTGTTCGGGCTGGTGCCGTTGGAGCACGACTGCGAGTAGTTGGCGGCCAGGATGAACGGGCCGGTGCCGTACTGGGCGCCGATGATCCAGATGTCCTGCTTTTCCTTCACGGTCAGCGACTTGTCGTAGCCGCTGTCGCCGCTGTAGGCGTAGCTGCCGCCGATCTTGAAGCCGCCGTAGCCGACGTTCAGGCCGGCATGAACGGAGCTGAGCTCCTCGAAGCGGCTCGCGGCGGCGCCAGTGCCGACATCGACCGCATCGCCGAACTGATAGAAGGCGCTGGCCGCGACGCTGAAGCCGCCGAACTCGTTGGTGTAGGTGCCGCCGACTTCGACCACGTCCTGGAAGCCGCCGTTGTCCTGTCGGCGGTTGATCGAGGTGTGCGAGTCGCCCGTGCGCGGCGTGTAGGAGATGCCGCCCTGGATGCCGGCGAAGGTCGGGGTCAGGTAGATGATCTTGGTGCCCACGTCGCCCGACGCGAAGGCACGGAAGTTGTTGGTGGTGGTCGGCAGCAGCGAGTAGGTCTGCGAGCCGCCCAGGAACTCCACCGTGTTGTTGTCCGGACCGCCGGCGATGCCTTCGACGTTCGGGCCGATGATGCCGAACTCATCCGAAAGGCCGTTGATCGTGCCGCCCTGCAGGGTGCCGAAGCCGCTGTTCACGAAGATGAAGGCACGGTCGGCGTCCATCGTACGGACGTTGTTGAGGCCGTTGGCGGCGCGCATACGGACACGGCCGCCATACTCCAGGCCGTTGTCGGCCGTGGCGACGGGCGTGACGGTCACGCGGAAGCGGTTGGCGAACTCCGTGGAGCGGGTGCCTTCGTCACGGTCCTGCTCGACATAAGCGCCCTGGAAGAAAGCGTCGCCACCGATCTTGACCTCGAACTTGGTCTGGGCGGAAGCCACGCCGCTGCAGGCGATGATCGCGACGGCTGCGCAGCCCGTAACAAGAGAACGCTTCATTGATGGTCCATCCTTCTGGCGGGCCTCGAAAGAGAATGAGGCCGCGCGGTTGTGCTTCCCATCAATGACTAAGCCATCCGTTCGCCGACGCAGCAAGAGCGATTCCACGAGGATCAATATGCGGTTGTAACACAGTTGCCATTAAGACACAGGTATAAGTGTATGCAATCAAACGGTTTTTCCCGTTTGCCGTAAATATAGCACACCCGCTGTTCAGATTTTGGGCGCGTTGAACAATCTTTGCGCAGAGAAAATGCGGTCCAGGACGACGGAGCGCAGCGCGGAGGGCGCCGGACACCCGAGACGCAGCGGACGAAGAAATTGCAGGCAAAGAAAAAGGGCGGTGGCCGAAGCCACCGCCCCTTCTCATCCACGGGAAACCGCAGATTAGAACGCCAGAACCGTGCGGAGCAGAACGACGTGACCGTCGTTGTCCAGGTCCAGAGCGGCGGTGCTCAGGTCGCTGTCGGCCTTGAAGTAGTCGTACTGAGCCTGCAGGGTCAGGCCCGGAGCGACGGTGTAGCCGGCGCCCACTTCGTAGACTTCCAGGGTGCGGTCGCCAGCGGTGTAGAGGCTGCCGGCGTCCTTGCCGTTCTTGTAGTTGGCGCCGACGACGATCGGGCCGGCGGTGTACTGAGCGCCGACAACCCAGAGGCGGCTCTTCTCGTTGTCCGAGGTCGCGGTCTGGATCTGGCCCGACTCACCGAAGTCGGTGTACGAACCGCCGAGCGTGAAGCCGGCGTAGCCAACCTGGGCGCCAACCTGCCAGGCGTTCAGGTCCTCGACGCTGGCGCCGACCGTGGTCGTGCCGGCGGCGTTGCCCCAGTAGTAGCCAGCGCTGGCCTTCAGCGAAACGCCGCCGAAGGTGTTGCTGTAGTTGGCGCCGACTTCGACGAGGTCCTCGAACGTGGTCGAGAAGCCGCGGCCGGTGGCGGTGACCGGGGTCAGGTCGGCGCGGTTGACCGAAGCGTGCGAGTCGTCGTTGCGCGGGGTGTAGCTGGCGCCCACCTGCAGGCCGGCGAAGCGCGGCGAGAAGTACACGATCTTGGTCGCGTTGTTCTCGACGACCAGCGACTGGTTCAGGATCGAACCGTTCAGGCCGGCGAGGCCGCCGGCGATGTCGGTGGTCTGGCCGATCCAGGCCGCGACGCCGTCATAGATGCCGAGCTGCAGGTAATCCTGCGGGGCCGTGACGTAGGTGGCGTCGTTGAAGGAGTTGGTCACGCCCATCTGGACCTGACCGAACGCGCCCTGGGCGAAGATGTAGCCGCGGTCGGCGTCCATCGTGCGGGCGTTGCCGGCGCCGCTGTTGGCGCGCATACGGATGCGGCCGCCGTACTCCAGGCCGTTGTCGGCCTTGGCGGTCGGGGTCACGATGACGCGGAAGCGGTTGCGGAAGTCAACCGAACGGGCGCCCTGATCGCGGTCCTCGTTGACGTAGCCGCCTTCGAAGTAGGCGTCGCCGCCGACCTTGACTTCAAACTTGGCCTGAGCGTTGGCAGCGCCGGCACCCAGAGCCAGAGCGGCAGCGGCGCAGCCCGCGAGCAGATAACGGTTCATGATTGTTGCCTCCATCCTGGCAGCAGAATTTTCAGCCAGGTTAACGTCCTGGCTGGCTATGTCGTACGCAGATGCACCGACGCCAGCAAGCCGGAAATCGAAAAGTTGCAGCAATGAAGGAACAGTGTGTCCGACGGATCACACCCGGGTCCCGTGCCATGGCCGTGATTCCGCCCTGCCGCCGGACCCGTACAGAGGCCCGCGTTGCCCGCGCCGGACACAGCGAAGGCACAGGCTGCGCCCCGCATCGCCTGTTGCCGCGGGCGGCCTTTTATGGTCTTTTCACCCGCATCCGCCGCGGTATCGTGCGCGGTACCCCGAATTTTTTGATCCAGGTTCCGACCATGCGCCGTTCCCGTGTCCTTCGCCTTGCCCCCGTCGCGCTCGTGGCGTCGCTCGCCGTGGCCGGCTGCTCCAGCTGGGGCGGCCAGACGGAAACCGTCGATGAGCAGATCAAGAAGGAATACAAGTTCGGCAGCCTTCTCGGCACCGACGGCGGATTCAGCCTGTTCGGAAAGAACAAGCGCAACGGCGCGGACCAGGGCGATCCCAACGGCATCGGCGTCAACAGCTTCCTGTGGCGCGCCTCGCTGGATACGCTGTCCTTCATGCCGATCGTGTCCGCCGACCCCTTCGGCGGCGTCATCCTGACCGACTGGTACACGCCGCCGGACACCCCGAACGAGCGTTTCAAGGTCAACCTCTACATCATGGACCGCCAGCTCCGCGCCGACGGCGTGCGGGTGTCGGTGTTCAAGCAGGCGCGCGCCGGGTCGGACTGGCGCGACAGCTCGGTCGGGCCGGAGACGGCGACGACCCTGGAGGACGCGGTGCTGACCCGCGCCCGCCAGCTCCGCGTCGCCCAGCAGGCCGCGGCGCGCTGAGCACGGGCGCCGTCCGGGCGGGACCGGGCGACGGATTCGATCCGCCGCCTGTCGTTCCGCCGATGGCGCCTTACTTCATGAGTCCCCCGAAATCCACCGAACGGCGTCTGCGGTCATGTCGCGTTACAATGTCAAGGAAACCGAAGCGAAGTGGCAGGGCGAGTGGGAGCGGCACGGCTGCTTCACCGCCCGCGAGGACGCTTCGCGCGAGAAATACTACGTGCTGGAGATGTTCCCCTATCCGTCGGGACGCATCCACATGGGGCATGTCCGCAACTACACCATCGGCGACGTGATCGCGCGCTACAAACGCGCCCGCGGCTTCAACGTGCTGCACCCGATGGGCTGGGACGCCTTCGGCCTGCCGGCGGAGAACGCCGCGCTGGAGAAGAAGACCCACCCGGCCAAATGGACCCGCGAGAACATCGCGGCCATGCGCGCCCAATTGAAGACGATGGGCCTGTCCATCGACTGGGATCGCGAGATCGCCACCTGCGACGTGGAATATTACCGCCACGAGCAGAAGATGTTCCTGGACTTCCTGAAGGAAGGCCTGGCCTACCGCAAGGAGTCCTGGGTCAATTGGGACCCGGTCGACAACACGGTTCTCGCCAACGAGCAGGTGATCGACGGCCGCGGCTGGCGCACCGGCGCGCTGGTGGAGAAGCGCAAGCTGTCCCAGTGGTTCCTGAAGATCACCGCCTACGCCGACGAGCTGCTGAAGGGGCTGGACACGCTGGACCGCTGGCCGGAGCGCGTGCGCCTGATGCAGGAGAACTGGATCGGCAAGTCCACCGGCGTGCGCTTCCGCTTCGACCTCGTCGGACGGACGGACAGGCTGGAAGTCTTCACGACCCGGCCCGACACGCTGTTCGGCGCCTCCTTCGCCGCGATCTCCGCCAACCATCCGCTGGCCGCCGAACTGGCCGCCGGCAATCCGGAACTGGCCGAGTTCATCGCCGAGTGCAACCGCCTGGGCACCAGCGAGGAAGCGATCGAGACCGCCGAGAAGCGCGGCTTCGACACTGGCCTGAAGGTGGTCCATCCCTTCGACCCGTCCTGGGAACTGCCGGTCTACGTCGCCAACTTCGTGCTGATGGAATACGGCACGGGCGCCATCTTCGGCTGCCCGGCCCATGACCAGCGCGACCTGGATTTCGCCCGCAAGTACGGCCTGCCGGTCACGCCGGTGGTCGTGCCTGCCGACGCCGATCCCGCCGCCTTCACGGTGGGGGGCGAGGCCTACACCGGCCCCGGTCTGCTGCGCAACTCCCGCTTCCTCGACGGGCTGGAGGTCGAGCCGGCCAAGCAGGAGGTCGGCAAGCGTCTGGAGGAGCAGGGGCAGGGCGAGCGCACCACCCAGTACCGCCTGCGCGACTGGGGCGTTTCCCGTCAGCGCTACTGGGGCTGCCCGATCCCGGTCATCCACTGCGAAAGCTGCGGCATCGTTCCGGTCCCGGAACAGGATCTGCCGGTGGTTCTGCCGGAGGACGTGACCTTCGACAAGCCCGGCAACCCGCTGGACCATCACCCGACCTGGAAGCACACGACCTGCCCGTCCTGCGGCAAACCGGCGGTGCGCGAGACGGACACCTTCGACACCTTCATCGAGTCGAGCTGGTATTTCGCCCGCTTCTGCTCGCCCAAGGCCGAGGACGTCGCCTTCACGCGCGAGGCGGTGGACTACTGGCTGGCCGTGGACCAGTACATCGGCGGCATCGAGCATGCCGTGCTGCACCTGCTCTACTCGCGCTTCTGGACGCGGGCGATGAAGCAGTGCGGCTACCTGAACGTGGAGGAGCCGTTCGCCGGCCTCTTCACCCAGGGCATGGTCAACCACGAGACCTACAAGGACGCGGCGACCGGTGCCTGGCTGGCCCCGACCGACATCCGGAAGAACGATCTCGGCGACTACATCCGCAACGACAACGACGGCCCGGTGACGGTCGGCCGCGTCGAGAAGATGTCGAAGTCCAAGAAGAATGTGGTGGACCCGGCGCACATCATCGGCACCTACGGCGCCGACGCCGCCCGTCTGTTCATGCTGTCCGACAGCCCGCCGGAGCGGGATCTGGAATGGACGGAGGCCGGCATCGACGGTGCCTGGCGCTACATCAACCGCCTGTGGCGCATGGTCACGGAGTCGGCGGTGGAGCTGCCGCCCGCCGGCGCCGCGAAGCCGGACACCCTCGGCGCCAAGGCCGAGGCCACCCGGCGTCAGGTGCACAAGGCCATCGCCGGCATCTCGGAAGACCTGGAGAAATTCCGCTTCAACAAGGCCGTGGCCCGCGTGCGCGAGCTGTCGAACGCCCTGGCCGAGCTGGACGGGAAGGGCGAGGGCGAGGCCTGGGTCCTGCGCGAAGGGTTCGAGACCACCGCCCGGCTGATCGCCCCGATGATGCCGCATCTGGCCGAGGAGCTGTGGGCGCAGCTCGGCCACGCCACGCTGCTGGTGGACCAGCCCTGGCCGCAGGCCGACGCGGTCCTGGTGGTCGAGGATTCGGTCACCATCGCGGTGCAGGTCAACGGCAAGCTGCGCGCCACGCTGGAACTGCCGCGCGACATGGCGAAGGACGCCGCGGAGCAGGCCGCCCTGGCCGACGCGAACGTCCAGCGCGCCTTGGAGGGCAAGCCCGTGCGCAAGGTCATCGTCGTCCCGAACCGGGTGATCAATGTCGTCGTCTGATCCTCAAGACCGGCAAGCCGGCGTCCGGCGGCGGGGGCTTATGGCCCTCGCCCTGCTGGCTCCGGCGGTGCTCGCCACGGCGGCCTGCGGTTTCCAGCCCATGTATGGAAATCTCGGGGCGAACAGCGTCGGCGCCGCCGAGCTTCAGCAGGTGGAGATCGACGTCATCAAGGACCGCTATGGCCAGAAGCTGCGCAATCTCCTGATCGACCGCTTCTACACCGATGGCCGTCCCGCGGCTCCGCGCTACCGGCTGGAGACCGTGTTAACCGCGTCTGAGCAAAAGCTCGCCCTTCAGAAGGACGCGACGGCCACCCGTGCCCAGCTTGTCGTGAACGCCCCCTATCAGCTCACCGACGCGGCGACGGGCAAGATCCTGTTCCAGGCCAATGCGCGCTCCTACATCAGCTACAACGTGCTGGAGCAGCAGTACGGCGCCCTCGCCACGGTCGAGAACGCCTACGACCGCGCGCTGTTGGAGATCTCCAACGAGATCACCACCCGCGTGTCCGCCCATCTCGGCCACAAGCCCTGATCCGCTCAGCCTAGCGGCGATCGGTTCCCCGCCACCGACGGTGTCTTCGTGAAGCTGCAAGCCCGGGCGATCGACGGCTTTCTACGCAGCCCCGATCCCAAGATCCGCGCGGTCCTGCTCTACGGTCCGGACACCGGGCTTGTGCGCGACCGCGCCATGGGGCTGGGCCGCACCGTGGTCGCGGATCTTTCCGATCCCTTCCGGGTGACGGAGATGCTGGGCCGTGCCGTCGCCGACGATCCGGCGCGTCTGGCCGACGAGGCCGCCGCCCTGTCCTTCACCGGGGGCCGCCGCCTGATCCGCGTGCGCGAGGCGGAGGACAACGTCACCGCCGCCTTCGCCGCCTTCCTGACCGATCGGACGCCCGGCGACAGCCTCGTCGTCGTCGAATCGGGCGATCTCGGCAACCGGTCGAAGCTGCGCACCCTGTTCGAGGGGGCGGAGGGCGCCGTCGCCATTCCCTGCTATGTCGAGGAGGAGGCGGCTCTCGGCCGGGTCATCGCGGACATCCTGCACGGCCACGGGCTGACCGCCGATCCCGACGCCCTGTCCTTCCTGGCCGGCAACCTCGTCGGGGACCGCATGGTGGCACGCGGCGAGATGGAAAAGCTGGCGCTCTACATGGGGTCCGAAACGCGCGTGCGGCTGGAGGACGCCCAGGCCTGCGTGGGCGACAGCGCGGCCCTGTCGCTCGACGAGCCGATCTGGGCCGCCGCTGAGGGCGATTTCGCCACGCTCGACCGCTCGCTGGCCCGCCTGTTCGCGGAGGGCATGTCGCCGGTGCCGATCCTGCGCGCCGCGCAGCGCCATTTCCAGCGGCTGCAACTGGTGGCCGGGCAGATGGCGGCGGGCAAATCGGTGGACGCCGCCGTGGAATCGCTGCGCCCGCCGGTCTTCTTCAAGATGAAGCCGCGGCTGACCGGTCAGGCCCGCCGCTGGCCGGCGCCGCTGGTGCGGCAGGCGTTGGAGCGGCTCGTCGAGGCTGAGGCGGACTGCAAGCGCACCAACATGCCCGACGAGACGCTCTGCGCCCGCGTCCTGTTCCAGCTCGCCTCGCTGGCGCGGCGCTAGGCTTTCTTCCTTACTTCGCCGACAGGAACTGCGGCACGCGCAGCAGGATCAGCTCGTTGTGGTCCTGCTTGCCCAGTGCACGGCCCGACGAGTAGGGAAGGTTGTTGTCGTTGGCGACGACGACGTGCTCCGCGTCCACCACATCGACATCCTCGATGGTCACGAACGGAAAGGTGAACTTGCCCTTATCCCCGCCGATGCGGGCGACGCCCTTCGGATCGCCGATGTCCATCAGGTCGATGTGGCCGACCTTCTTCACGAAGCCTTCCGCGTCGGCCTGGGCGAAGTCGATCTTGTAGATGCGCTTGAACCGGGCCGGGACGTTGAAGCAATCCGCGGCGGGCTGGCCGGTGCAGCCCTTGGCCGGGTCGCCCTCGCCGTTGTCGCGCTCGATGATCAGGCCGGTGGTGGCGTCGATCATGTTGAAGTCGCCGATGTTGTTGCCGTTGGCCTCCAGCAGGTACTTGAAGCTGCGGCCCGTGAAGGCGCCCTTGGCAACGTCGAACTCGGCGATGCGCAGATACTCCCGCCCGTCCTTGGTCTCCCAGGCGCCACCGGTCCACAGCGGCCCCTCGAACAGCGGATAGAGGAACGCGCCGTCCTTTGACGCGGCCATCCCCTCAAAGCCGCGCGACCGGCGCACCTCGAAGCCGACGGCGCCGGGCACCGCCGGGGTGGAGACCGCGTAATGGTCGGGGGAGCGCACGGTCTTACCGTCCACGACGCTTTCATGCATGGCGAGCAGCTTGCCGGTCAGGTCGGTCACCAGGATGTAGGGGCCGAACTCGTCGCCGAAATACATCCGGTCACCGATGATCTGCATGCTCTCGACGTCGAAGTCGGCGCCGGTCAGGTAACGTTCCTTGGTCGCTTCGGTGACGATGGGGAAGGGCGCCTTGCGGTCCGGATCGCGCAGAAACAGCGTCTCGGCCACAGCGGCCTTCCCGGTCCGCCAGTCGATGGCCAGCTTGTGCACCGTCAGCATCGCGTCGGGCGAGTTGCCCTTGCTGCCGAAACCGTTGTCGGTCAGCACCATGAAGGTCCCGTCGCCCAGCGCCTTGATCCCGGAGAAGCCCTGGACCGGCTGGCCTTCGAAGGGCAGCGCCATGCCCGTTCCGCGCGCGGCGCCGGGCGCGGACAGGAAGGACGTGCCTTCGATGCTGCGGGGCTGATCGACGCGCTTGCGGTCGGTGGCGGTGAATTTGCCGGAGGTGCGGAACAGCTCCGGCGCGTCCGCGGGCGGGGCGACGAATGTCGCGGCGTCGATAATGCCGTGCCCGGCCAGTTCCGCCGGGAATTTCTGGTCCGCAAATGCGGGACCGGCCAGCAGGGTCCCGGCAAGGCCGGCAAGGAACAAGCGGTGAATGGGCTTCATGAGTCTCCCCCTCTGTGTCGGTTCCGGCCGCGCCGTTGCCGACCGGACGACCCTGTTTAGGGGGAGTTCATGTTAGTGCCGTTTCACTAAAGTGACAGTTTGGTTCCGTCACACCCTACTCGCCGCCGAGGCGCCGCAGCACATCGTCGAGCTGGTCCAGAGTCTGATAGTGGATGGTGATGGAACCGCCCTTGCCCTGGGGGGTGATGGCGACCTTCAGCCCGATGCGGGCGGATATCTCCTCCTCCAGGTTCACCAGATCGACGTCCTTCAGGGTCGGATCGGTGGAGGCACCACCGCGCCCGCCGGCCTTCTTCGGCTTGATGGGGGCGCTGCCACGCATCAGGTCTTCGGTCTGGCGGACGTTCAGCCCGCGCTTGACCACTTCGCGCGCCACCGACACCGGATCGGAGGAGGTGAGCAGCGCGCGGGCGTGACCGGCGCTGATCGCACCGTCCTGCACCATGCTCTTGACGGGGTCGGGCAGGGCGAGCAGGCGCATCATGTTGGCAACGTGGCTGCGGCTCTTGCCGACCGAGCGCGCCAGATCCTCCTGCGTGTGCTCGAACTCCTCCATCAGGCGCTTGTAGCCCTCTGCCTCTTCGAGGGGCGTCAGGTCCTGGCGCTGGATGTTCTCGATCAGCGCGATTTCCAGCGCTTCACGGTCCGACAGCTCGCGGATGACGACCGGCACCTCATGCAGGCCGGCGATCTGAGCGGCCCGCCAGCGGCGTTCACCCGCGATCAGCTCGTAGGAATTGGTCGTCTCCGGATCGCGCCGGACGAGCAGGGGCTGAAGGATGCCCTTGTCGCGGATCGACTCGACCAAGCCCTGAAGCGCCTCGTCGTCGAAGGTCCGGCGCGGCTGGTACTTGCCGGGGTGAATGAACTCGATGGGCACCTGCTTGGACTGGCGCACCTTGTCCAGGGCGGAATAATCCTCCGCCGCCTCGCCGAACAGCGCGGACAGGCCACGGCCCAGGCTGGCGCGGCGGGCACCGCCATCCGAACGTTTGGTATCCTCCATCATGCGCTCAGCCTCTTCTCACGGCGCAGCACTTCGCCGGCCAGATGGATGTATGCCTGCGACCCGGGGCAGCGCATGTCGTAGATCAGCACCGGCTTTCCGTGGGACGGCGCCTCCGACACCTTCACGTTCCGGGGGATGACGGTGTCGTAGACCTTCTCTCCGAAGAAGCCGCGCACGTCGGCGGCGACCATGTCGGACAGGTTGTTGCGCTTGTCGAACATGGTCAGCACGACGCCGTGGATGTCCAGGTCGGGGTTGAAGGCGCGCTTCACCCGCTCAATGGTCCGGACCAGATGGCTGAGACCCTCCAGCGCGTAGAACTCGCACTGCAGCGGCACCATCACGGCGTGGGAGGCGACCAGCGCGTTCAGCGTCAGCAGGCCGAGCGCCGGCGGGCAATCGATCAGGACGTAGTCGTATTCCAGCGCGCTCTTGTCCACCGCCTCGCGCAGCCGGAATTCGCGGCGCTCGGACGTGACCAGCTCCACCTCCGCGCCCGACAGATCGACGGACGACGTGATGATGGACAGGTTCGGCACGGACGACACGGTCGCGGCGTTCTCCAACGGCATGCCGTCGAACAGCACGTCGTAGATGCCGACACGGCGGTCGGAGCGCGGAATGCCGAGGCCGGTGGAGGCGTTGCCCTGGGGATCGAGGTCGATCACCAGGACGCGCTTGCCGATGGCGGCGAGGGCGGTTGCCAGATTGATGGTGGTCGTGGTCTTTCCCACACCACCTTTCTGGTTGGCAATCGCGATGACGCGGGCGGAAGGAAGGGCAGAGGGCATGGCAGCCTCTCGGGAAGCCTCGGAGCGGGAATGCATCAGGGTCGCGGTCTTAGACACGGGCGATACCACTCACACGCAGGATGGTTCCGGTGGGGTCGGTGCGGCTGTCGAAGCGCTCGGTCCGCATCTTCCAATATTTGGTGGTATCGGTCAATTCGTCCGCCACATTTTGGCCCTTGGGAAACAGTGCCACACCCCGATCCTGGATGAAGGGATGGGCCCATCCCAGCAGGTCGTTCAACGGGGCGAGCGCACGGGCCGTCACCACATCGGCAGCAATGGCGGTGGCGATGGACGCAACCGCCTCGATCCGCTTGTTGTGCACCGTGACCGAAGCCCCGGCGGCGCGCGCCGCCTCGCGCAAGAAGGCGCATTTGCGGGAATCGCTCTCCACCAGATGGACCTCCGGCACGCCCATGATGGCGAGGACGAGACCGGGAAAGCCAGCACCGCTGCCCAGATCGACCAGCACACGGACACCGTCCGGCAGGAGCGGGAGGAGCTGGGCCGAATCGAGGAAATGCCGGCGCCAGGCGTCGGGCAGGGTGGAGGGGCCGACCAGATTGATCTTCGGCTGCCACTTGCGCAGCGTGGCCTCATAGGCGGCGAGACGGTCCAGCGTTTCACGTGAAACACCGGTTTCCGCCTGGAACGCCGCAGCATCGAACAGGCTCATCAGACGGCCACCTTCACGTCGCGCCGTTTCACATGGCGGAGCAGGGCGACCAGCGCCGCCGGGGTCATGCCGGGAATACGGGCCGCGGCGCCCAGAGTGGCCGGGCGGGCCTGCCGAAGCTTCTGCCGGATTTCCGCCGACAGGCTGCCGATGGTGTCGGGGTCGAGATCGTCGGGAAGCTCCAGCGCCTCATCCTTGCGGAAGGCGCGGATGTCTGCCTCCTGCCGGTCGAGGTAGCCGGCATACTTGCCGTCGATCTCCAACTGCTCGGCGACGTCCGCCGGGATGGCCGACAGCTCCGGCCACAGCCGGGCGAGGGCAGGGAGGTCGAGGTCGGGATAACGCAGGAGGTCGGCGGCGGACCGGCGCACGCCGTCCTGATTGACCGCGATGCCCTGCCGCTGAAGCTCGGCCGGGGTGGCCTGGAGCGCGCGCACCAGAGTACGGCCGGCGGTCAAAGCCTCGGCCTTCGCCGTGAAGGCGTCGCGCCGCGCCGTGCCGACGCAGCCGATGGCGAGCCCCTTCGGCGTCAGCCTCTGGTCGGCGTTGTCCGCGCGCAGGATCAGCCGGTACTCGGCGCGCGAGGTGAACATCCGGTAGGGCTCGTTGGTGCCTCGCGTGATGAGGTCGTCGACCAGCACCCCGATGTAGGCATCGGCCCGGTCGAGCACGAATCCCTCCGCCGATCCTCCGGCCACCAGAGCGGCGTTGATGCCGGCCATCAAGCCCTGCGCCGCCGCCTCTTCATAGCCGGTCGTGCCGTTGATCTGGCCCGCGAAGAACAGGCCTGGGGTGCGGCGCGTCTCCAGTGTCGGCTTCAGCTCCCGCGGGTCCACGAAATCGTATTCGATGGCATAGCCGGGGCGGATCATCACGGCCCGCTCCAGACCCGGCATCGTCTTCAGGAAGCCGAGCTGAACGTCGCGGGGAAGGGAGGTGGAAATGCCGTTCGGATAGACCGTGTCGTCGTCCAGCCCCTCCGGCTCCAGGAAGATTTGGTGACGCTCCTTGTCGGCGAAGCGGACCACCTTGTCCTCGATGGACGGGCAATAGCGCGGACCGGTGCTCTGGATCTGGCCGGAATACATCGGCGCGCGGTGGAGGTTGCCACGGATCAGCGCGTGCATCTCCGGCGTCGTCCAAGTGATCGCGCAGTCGATCTGCGGCGTCTCGATCCGGTCCGTCAGATAGGAAAAGGGCGGAGGCGGGGTGTCGCCCGGCTGCTTCTCCAACGCGTCCCAGTCAATGGTCTTCCCGTCCAGACGCGGCGGCGTTCCGGTCTTCAACCGCCCGAGCGGGAAGCCCAGCCGCGCCAGCGTGTCGGACAGACCAATGGACGGAGCCTCCCCGACGCGGCCCGCCGGGGTGGTTTCCTCACCGATGTGGATCAGCCCGCGCAAGAAGGTGCCGGTCGTCAGCACGACGGTGCCCGCGGCGATGCTCTCCCCATGGCCGGTCACCACGCCGGTCACCCGGCCATCGCTGCCGATGGTCAGGTCCTCGGCGCCGCCGGCTTCGATGGACAGGTTCGGCTGTTCCCCCAGGATCGCCTGCACCGCCTGCCGGTAGAGCTTGCGGTCGGCCTGGGCGCGCGGGCCGCGGACGGCGGGTCCCTTGCTGCGGTTCAGGATGCGGAACTGGATGCCGCCACGGTCGATGGCGCGGGCCATGACACCGTCCAGCGCGTCGATCTCGCGCACCAGATGCCCTTTCGCCAACCCGCCGATGGCCGGGTTGCAGGACATCTCACCGATGGTGTCCAGCCTGTGGGTGAGGAGCAGGGTGCGCGCACCCATGCGCGCCGCGGCGGCGGCAGCCTCGCAACCGGCGTGGCCTCCGCCGACAACAATGACGTCGAACGTTCGCATGGCCGGACCATAGCCGAGTCAGCGCCGGACGCCAAGCGCTGCGACGCCGCAAAGCCCGTGTTTCACGTGAAACAGAGCGTTGCGGCGCGTTTGTCACGAAAACGCCGGGTCATTTGCCGATGCAGAAATCCCGAAAGATCACGTCCAGCAGGTCTTCGACATCCACCCGCCCGGTGATGCGTCCCAGGGCGCGGCTCGCCAGACGCACATCCTCGGCCATCAGTTCCGGCAATGGAGCGGTCAGGGCACGGCGCAGGGCGTCGCGGCATTCCTCAAGGGCGGAGCGGTGCCGGGCGCGGGTCAAAGCGGGCGCACCGCTGCCGGCCAGCCGGTCGGCGGTAAACGCCGTTAAACGCCGCTCCAGCTCCGCCAGGCCGGAACCGGTCCGGGCGGAGACCGCAACCGCATCCTGGCCGCCGACCGTCGGGATCGGAGCGTCGGCAAGGTCGGTCTTGTTCAGGACGACCACCGTGTCCCCATCCACCAGCGCAACCGTGGCCGGGTCCAGCGCGGGCAGGGCGGTGGCATCGAACACGGCCACCTTCACGTCGGCGCGGGCGGCACGGTCGAGCGCGCGGCGGATGCCTTCCTCCTCCACCTCGTCGGCGGCGGCTTCACGCAGGCCCGCGGTGTCGGCCAGAACCACCGGATAGCCGCCGAGGTCGAGATGAACCTCGATCACATCGCGGGTCGTGCCGGCGCGCGCCGAGACGATGGCGGCCTCGCGCCGGGCCAGGGCGTTCAGCAGGCTCGACTTGCCGGTGTTGGGCGCGCCGACGATGGCGATGTGCAGCCCTTCGCGCAGCCGTTCGCCCCGGCCCCGGTCATCCAGATGGGCGTCGATCTCGGCGGCAAGGGCGTTCAGCACCGGGCGGGCGGCGTCCGACACGCCGGAGGGCAGATCCTCGTCGGGGAAGTCGATGTCCGCTTCGATGTGCGCCAGCGACCGGGTCAGCCGTTCCCGCCAACCATCGTAAAGCTTGCCAAGCGCGCCCTCCATCTGCCGCAGGGCCTGCCGACGCTGGGCCGAGGTCTCGGCGTCCACCAGATCGGCCACCGCCTCGGCCTCGGTCAGGTCGAGCTTGCCGTTCTCGAAGGCGCGGCGGGTGAACTCGCCGGGTTCGGCCACGCGCAGGCCAGGCAGGGCGGACAGAACCTCGACCACACCGGCCACCACGGCGCGCCCGCCATGCAGATGCAGCTCGACCACATCCTCTCCGGTGAAGCTGCGGGGGGCGGTGAAGCGCAGGACCAGGGCGTCGTCCAGCGCCTCTCCCGTTCTAGGTTCGCGCAGCCGGACGAGGGTGGCCATGCGGGGCGCGGGCAAGGGCTTGCCGGTCAGAGCCGCCAGGGCGTCGCCGGAGGCGGGCCCCGAAACGCGAACCACCGCCACACCGGCGCGGCCGGGGGCGGTGGCGAGAGCGAAGATCGTCGGGATCATCGTACCAAATATCATTGTGCCGGGTCCGAAACGATCAACCGACCTGTTCCGGCAGCAATTCCGTTTGTTCCGGCTTCAGCATGAGCCGCTCCACGCGGCCACCGCCGATCAGGTGCGTCTCCAGGATCGAGTCCACATCGGCGAAGGAGCGGTAGGTGTACCAGACCCCCTCCGGGTAGATGACCAGCACCGGCCCCAGCTCGCAGCGGTCCAGACAGCCGGCGGCGTTGATCCGCACGCGGCCATCCAAACCCAGCTCGCGGGCGCGGGCCTTCATGTAGTCGCGGAGCTTTTCGGAACCGCGGGCGGCGCAGGAGCCGCGCTTGTGGCCATCGGGACGGCGGTTGGTGCAGGAGAAAACATGGGCTTCGAAGTAGGGCTTCGGATCGGTCACTTGCGTCCATCCTGTCCCATGGCGGCGGCCATCTGGGACCAAAACATTTTCTGAAGCTGCTCCATCCCCTGAATTCCCGCCGGCAGCCATGTCTTCAACATCGTCTCCGGGTCCATGGCGTGCAGGGAAGCCTGCATCCGCTCCTGGATGTCCTGCATCATGGCGTCCTGCATGGGCTTCACATCGGGCAGGCCCAGGAAATGGCGCGCCTCTTCGGGTGTGCAGTCGATATCGATGGTGATCTTCATGGCCCCATTCCCTTGGTAAGCGCGCGGTACGCAGGAAATTAAGGGTTGAGCGCCGCTTCGGCTCATGCCCCACTATACAGATAGGAAGCCCTGGCGCAACGGCACCGCCGCGCCAGTTTATTCCCAACCAAACCAACGCCACAGACCGGAAGCGCCCACCATGCCCGCGAACCTGCTTGGCCGGGAGACCAGCCCCTACCTGCTCCAGCACAAGGACAACCCCGTCCATTGGATGGCCTGGGGTCCCGAGGCCTTCGAACGGGCGAAGCGCGAGAACAAGCCGGTGCTTCTGTCGGTCGGCTACGCCGCCTGCCATTGGTGCCATGTCATGGCGCACGAGAGCTTCGAGAATCCCGAAATCGCCGGGGTGATGAACGAGCTGTTCGTCAACATCAAGGTGGACCGGGAGGAGCGGCCCGACGTGGACCAGATCTACCAGTCGGCCCTGTCGCTCCTGGGGCAGCAGGGCGGCTGGCCGCTGACCATGTTCCTGACGCCGGACGCCGAGCCCTTCTGGGGCGGCACCTATTTCCCGCCCGCGGCGCGCTATGGACGGCCCGGCTTCCCCGACGTGCTGCGCGGCGTGGCGGAGACCTACCGCAGCAAGCCGGAGAACGTGACCCGCAACGTCACGGCGCTGAAGGATGCGTTGGAGAAGCTGGCCGAGAACCGGGCGGCGGGCGAGATCGACCTCGCCGTGCTGGACCAGATCGCCGACCGGCTCGTGCGCGAGGTGGACCCCTTCCACGGCGGCATCGGCCACGCCCCGAAGTTCCCGCAGGTCCCGATCTTCGAGCTTCTGTGGCGGGCCTGGCTGCGCACGGGGAAGGAGCCGTTCCGCGCCGCGGTCACCAACACGCTGGCCCACATGTCCCAGGGCGGAATCTACGACCATCTGGGCGGCGGCTTCGCCCGCTATTCGGTGGACGAGATGTGGCTGGTGCCGCATTTCGAGAAGATGCTCTACGACAACGCCCAGCTTCTCGACCTGTTGACGCTGGTCTGGCAGGAGGAGCGGGAACCGCTGTTCGAGGCACGCATTCGTGAAACGGTCGGCTGGGTCCTGCGCGAGATGGTCGCCGAAGGCGGCGGCTTCGCCGCGACCCAGGACGCCGACAGCGAGGGGGAGGAGGGCCTCTTCTACGTCTGGAACGAGGAGGAGATCGACCGCCTCCTCGGCCCCGGCGCGGAGGTCTTCAAGCGCGCCTACGACGTCAAGCCTCAGGGCAACTGGGAGGGGGCGACCATCCTCAACCGGCTGCACCGGATCGAGGCGCTGGATGCCGAGACCGAGGCGACGCTGGCCGAGCAGCGGGCGATCCTTTGGCGGGAGCGCGAGAAACGGATCAAGCCCGGCTGGGACGACAAGGTTCTGGCCGACTGGAACGGCCTGATGATCGCGGCGCTCGCCCACGCCGGCATGGTCTTCGACGAGCCGGATTGGATCGAGGCGGCCCGTCGCGCCTTCGCCTTCGTCCGCGACCACATGACCGAGGACGGACGCCTGCTGCACAGTTGGCGGGCCGGGCAGCTCAAGCACCGGGCGACGCTGGACGACTACGCCCACATGGCGCGCGGCGCGCTCGCCCTGCACGAGGCGACCGGCGACGCGGAGGCCCTGGAGCAGGCGCGGGCCTGGGTGCGGGTGCTCGACGCGCATTTCTGGGACGCGAAAGCTGGTGGCTATTTCTACACGGCGGACGACGCGCGCGACCTGATCGTCCGCACCAAGTCGGCCAACGACGCGGCGACGCCCAGCGGCAACGGCACCATGCTGGCCGTGCTGGCGACGCTGCACCACCGCACGGGGGAGGACGCCTACCGGGACCGGGCGGACGCTCTCTCCGCCGCCTTCTCCGGCGAACTGAGCCGCAATTTCTTCCCGCTGCCGACCTATCTGAACGCGGCGGAGCTTCTCCAGAAGGCGCAGCAGATCGTCATCGTCGGAGACCCGCAGGCGCCGGACACGGCGGCGCTGCGCAGGGCGGTGCTGGACCGCTCGCTTCCCGACCGCATCCTCAGCGTCCTTCCGCCGGGGACGGAGCTGCCCGCGGAGCATCCGGCCCACGGAAAGGGCATGCAGGACGGGGTGGCGACCGCCTATGTCTGCAGCGGGATGACCTGCTCCCCGCCGGTCACCGCGCCCGAGGCCCTGGCCACCGCCTTGAACCGGAGATGAGACCCATGGGGACGCTGCCCAGCAATCCGACCGTCGGGAGCCTAACCATCGACAGCCCGCTGGGCCTGCTGACCGTCAGCAGCGCTTCCGGCGCCATCGTGGCTCTCGACTGGGGACGGCTGGGGGACGACCGGCCGGACCCCGTTCTGGAGGAGGCGGCGCGCCAGCTCCGCGACTATTTTGCCGGGACGCGGTTGGACTTCGACCTGCCGCTGGCCCCCAGCGGGACGGCTTTCCGGCAACAGGTCTGGGCGGCGATGCGTGCCATCCCCTATGGCGGCGTGCTGACCTACGGCGATGTCGCGCGGATGCTGGGCACCGCGCCACGGGCCGTGGGCGGGGCCTGCGGCGCCAACCCGATTCCTGTCATCATTCCCTGTCACCGCATCGTCGGGGGCGGCGGGGCGCCCGGTGGCTATTCCGGCCTGGGCGGCTTGCAGACGAAGGACTGGCTGCTCCGCCACGAGCGGCAGCACCGGATGACAGATGAGAAGACCGGCGATACGCTGGAGCTTCAGCTTCTATAAAAAGGGAAGGGACCAACCACCATGGTTCACGCGATCCGCATCCACGATTACGGCGGACCCGAAGCGCTGCGCTGGGACGAGATCGAGGTGGGCGAGCCCGGCCCCGGTCAGGTGCGGCTGCGCCAGACCGCCGTCGGGCTGAACTACATCGACACCTACCACCGCTCCGGCGCCTACAAGCTGCCGCAGCTTCCCGCCGTCATCGGAACCGAGGGCGCCGGCGTGGTCGAGGCCGTGGGGCCGGACGTGACGACGCTGAAGCCCGGCGACCGGGTGGGCTACGCGCCGTTGATCGGCGCCTATGCCGAATCCCGCCTCGCCCCCGCCGACCGGCTGATCCCGCTGCCAAGCTGGATCGAGGACCGGCAGGCCGCCGCCATGCTGCTCCAGGGCATGACCGCCCAGTTCCTTCTGCGCTCCACCTATGTGGTGCAGCCGGGGGACACGATCCTGGTGCAGGCCGCCGCAGGCGGTGTCGGCCAGATCCTCTGCCAGTGGGCGAAGCATCTCGGCGCCACCGTGATCGGCACGGTCAGCAGCGACGAGAAGGCGGAGCTGGCCCGCGCCAACGGCTGTGACCATCCCATCGTCTACACGCGCGAGAACTTCGTGAACCGCGTGAAGGACCTGACGGACGGGCAGGGCGTGCCGGTGGTCTATGACGGCGTCGGCAAGACGACCTTCATGGACAGCCTGGACTGCCTCAAGCCCCGCGGATTCATGGTGCTGTTCGGCGCGGCGTCCGGGCCGGTTCCGCCGCTGGATCTCCAGGTTCTGGCGGCCAAGGGCTCGCTCTACGTCACGCGCCCGACGCTGTTCACCTACGTCGCCAAGCGCGACGACCTGATGGCCAGCGCCGCCGATCTGTTCGAGGTGGTGCATTCCGGCGGCGTGACCATCAACGTCGGCCAGACCTTCCCGCTGCGTGACGCGGCGGAGGCCCACCGGGCGCTGGAGTCCCGCGCGACGACCGGTTCGACGGTGTTGCTGCCGTAAGGCGTTCCGGCCCTCTCCCGCCCCGGGAGAGGGAACAGCCTACTCCGCGGCCCAGAGAGGGTTCTTCAGCTTCTTCAGAAGCTCCGCGTGGGCCACCAGTTCCTCCTCGCTCGGGGCGTGGGGGCGCGGGGCGCGGTAGGGGCGGTCGATGCGGGTCGCCGCCGGACCGCCCGCCGCCGGGCCGGAGGCCAGCGCCAGACCGGCCTGACGCCCGCCGCGCAGTTCCAGATACACCTCGGCCAGAAGCTGGGCGTCGAGCAGAGCGCCATGGTAGGTGCGGCTGGAATTGTCCACGCCGAAGCGCTTGCAGAGCGCGTCCAGGGTGGCCGGCGCACCGGGGAACTTCTGCCGCGCCATGAGAAGCGTGTCGATGGCCCGGTCCTTCGGCATCACCGGATAGCCGGCGATCCGCAGCTCCCAATTCAGGAAGTGCATGTCGAAGGCCGCGTTGTGGATCACCAGCGGCGCGTCGCCGATGAAGGCCACGAACTCCGCCACCACGTCGTTGAACAGCGGCTTGTCGGACAGGAACTCCGTCGTCAGCCCGTGCACCGCCACGGCGTCCGGCGGCACGTCGCGTTCCGGATTGACGTAGCAGTGGAAGGTCTTGCCGGTGGCGACATGGTTGTGCAGCTCGACACAGCCGATTTCGATCAGCCGGTGCCCTTCCTCGGGCTTGAAGCCGGTCGTTTCCGTATCGAGGACGATCTCACGCATGAACCACCTGTCCGGGCTGGTATCCCCGCGGCGGCCATTGCCGTCCGCGGCGCCGCTTCACGTCGGCGACGATGTTGCGCAAAGCCCGCCGGGTGGCCCGCCGCCCGTCGCCCGTGTTGACGACGTAATCGGCGCGCCGCCGTTTTTCCGCGTCGGGCATCTGCCGCGCCAGAATAGCGGCGAACTTCTCCGACGTCATGCCCGGCCGCGCCAGCACCCGTGACTTCTGCACCAGGAAGGGTGCGGTGACCACCACCGTGCGGTCCACCCGCCGCTCCCCGCCCGTCTCGAACAGCAGGGGGATGTCCAGAACCGCCACGCGCACGCCGCGCCGCGCCGCCTGTTTCAGGAAGCGCCGCTGCGCCGCCTGCACCGCAGGGTGAAGAATCGCCTCCAGCCGCTTCAGCGCCGCCGGGTTGCCGAAGACCGCGGCGCCCAGCGCCCGCCGGTCCACGGCACCGTCCACCACCACGGCGGGGAAGGCCGCGTCAATGGCCGGCACGGCGGCGCCATGACGCCCCAGCAGGCCGTGCACCACGGCGTCGCTGTCGCAGACCGGCGCGCCCATGCGCTTCAGCATGCGCGCCGCCGTGCTCTTGCCCATGCCGATGGAGCCGGTCAGTCCCAGCACGATCATGGTCAGACCTCAGCCCTGGAGAACGGCCGCCTTCAGCCCCTCGGTCACCTCCGGTTCCCGCCCGAACCAAGCGGCGAAACCGGGACGGGCCTGGTGGAGCAACATGCCGACGCCGTCCACCACGCGGTTTCCGCGCGCCTGCGCATCGGCCAGCAGGGGCGTCATCAGCGGCGTGTAGACGATGTCGGTGACGACGGCGGAGCCGGGCAGGGCGCGGAGGTCCAACTCCAACGGCGGCTGACCCGCCATGCCCTGCGTGGTCGTGTTCACCACCAGCGCCGCCCCTTCGAGAAGCGTTTCACGTGAAACCCAATCGGCCACTTCGATGGCACCGCCCCCGTCACCGTTGCCGATATCGGTCGCCAGTTCCTCCGCCCTCGCCCGCGTGCGGTTCACCAGCCAAACCTGTGGCGCGCCTTCGTCCAGGAGGGAGGAGACGACGGCCCGCGCCGCGCCGCCGGCTCCGATGACCAGCGCCGGACCGTCCGCAGCCTTCCAGCCCGGTGCACCGCTCCTCAGGTTCTCGATGAAGCCGAAGCCGTCGGTGTTGCGGCCTTCCAGAGACCCGTCCTCGCCAACGACGATGGTGTTCACCGCGCCCATCCGTTTGGCGGTGGCGTCCAGCCGGTCCACCGTGCGGAAGGCGGCCTCCTTGTGCGGCACCGTCACGTTGCAGCCGCGGAAGCCGAGCGCGGGCAGGGCGCGGATGGCCTGCTCGATCCGGTCGGGCGGGACGGCCAGCGGCACATAGGCGCCGTCGATGCCGTACTGCTCAAGCCAATAGCCGTGAAGCCGGGGCGAGCGCGAATGCCCGATCGGCCAGCCCATCACGCCGGCCAGTTTCGCCTTGCCGCTGATCGTCATTCCGCAATCACCCCATGCACCCGCAGGAACCCGAGCAGCGGCAGAAGCGGCAGCCCCAGGATCGTGAAGAAGTCGCCTTCCACCCGATGGAAGAGCTGCGCGCCCAACCCCTCCAGATGATAGGCGCCGACGGACTGCAGCACGTCGTCGCCCGACGCAGCCAGATAGGAGTCCAGGAAGGCGTCGCTGAAGGGGCGCATGGTCAGGCGGGCGCGGTCCACATGGTGCCAGAGCCGTTCCCCGTCGCGGATCACCACGGCGCAGCTCACCAGCCGGTGCGTCCTGCCGCGCAGCTCCTGCAACTGCGCCCGCGCCGCCGCCCGGTCCGCGGGCTTGTCGAACCACCGGCCTTCACACTCCAGCATCTGGTCGGCGCCGATCACCAGGGCGCCGGGATGCTTGCGGGTGACGCGCTGCGCCTTCAGCTCCGCCAGAGCCTCCGCCACATCCTCGACCGGGGCGCCCTCGGCGCGGGCGGCGAGCTTGATCTCCTCCTCGTCCACCGCGGCGGGGGCGAGCGTCACACGCACCCCGGCGCGCTCCAGCATCTCCGCCCGCGTGCGGGAGCCGGAGGCGAGGACGACGGCGGGTGTCCCGCCGCTCATGCCGCCGGACCCTGGGCCGGACCCGGGGAGGGAGGAGTCTGGGGCGCAAGCCCGCCGGACTGGCGACGGGCGAGCAGCATCATGATCTCGGCCGCCGTCTCCTCGATGGAGCGGCGGGACACGTCGATCACCGGCCAGCCGCGCCGGGTGAACATGCGCCGCGCGTCGGTCACCTCCGCCCGCACCACCTCGGGATCGACGTAGGTGGAGGATTCGTTCTGGTTCAGCAGCTTCAGCCGGTTGCGGCGGATCTGCACCAGCCGGTCCGGGTCCTTGGTCAGGCCGACGATCAGGGGGCGGGTCAGCTTCTCGATCTCCGGCGGCATCGGGCATCCGGGGACGATCGGGATGTTCGCCGCCTTGATGCCGCGGTTCGCCAGATAGATGCAGGTCGGTGTCTTGGACGTGCGCGACACGCCCATCAGGATCACGTCGGCCTCGTGCAGGTCCCAGTTCGACTGGCCGTCATCGTGCGCCAGCGCGAAATCCATAGCGTCCATGCGTCCGAAATACTCGGCGTCCAAGGCGTGCTGACGGCCCGGCTGGCGCTGCGATTCCACGCCCAGGAAAGCGGCCAGCGCGTTGATCAGCGGATCGAGCACCGGAATGCAGGGCACCTGCACCTCGCGGCAGAAGTCCTGGAGCCGGCGGCGCAGCTTCTCGTCCACCAGAGTGAACATGACGAGGCCGCGATTCTCCTGGACGCCCTCCAGAACCATGTCGAGCTGACGGTCGGTCCGCACGAGATTCCAGAAATGCTCGACCGGGCGAACGTCGTCGAACTGGATGACGCAGGCGCGGGCGACGCTGTTGATCGTCTCGCCGGTCGCGTCAGACACAAGATGCAGGTGGAACTGTCTCATCCGTCCCCAACGTGTTGTGGAGAACCCGGTCCGATTCTGTGGACAACGGGGATCTCCTGGATTCTGTCCCCCAGGGCAGGACTCGTCGCCCCCGCCGGCGCCCCCTTCGGGACAATCCGCGCGCCCTCTTCGGAACATGGGAACAATGACTCGCGCGGACCATGTTATCCACGGGATTCCCATGCTTCCCGATATAGCATTTCCGCCATTTCCGGAGGAAGCGTCCGGAGTCGTCCACAGAATCGCGTTTTCGTCCACAGGGCGCCGCCCGGCTTGTGGATGATTCCGGGCAAAGCGGGGATTCCCGTTTTCCACAGGCATCCACCACCCCTTCTTCCTTTCTCTTCCTAAAAAGAATACTGAGTAGGGGGTGAGAACCCGCAGACCCGATTCACTTACAGGGGAACGATCCGCCGTGTCCGAGGCCGTGTCCAAGATTGCCAAGCCGATGCTCGCAGCCCTTGCCGGCGAGGTGCGTCAGCGCCCGCCCTTCTGGCTGATGCGCCAGGCCGGCCGTTACCTGCCGGAATATCGGGAATTGCGCGCCAAGGCCGGCAGCTTCCTGGACATGTGCTACAACCCCGACCACGCGGTGGAGGTGACCCTCCAGCCGCTGCGCCGCTATGACATGGACGCGGCGATTCTGTTCTCCGACATCCTGGTGGTGCCGCACGCGCTGGGCCAACCGCTGGCCTTCCAGGAAGGGGAGGGGCCGAAGCTGGACCCTGTGAGAAACGTGGAAGACCTGAAGCGCCTGTCGCGCGACCGCTTCCACGAGCGGCTGGAGCCGGTCTACGAGACCGTCCGCCGCCTCTCCATCGCGCTTCCGGCGCACACCACGCTGATCGGCTTTGCAGGGGCTCCCTGGACCATCGCCTGCTACATGGTGGAGGGGGCCGGTTCCAAGGAGTACGCGCATGTGAAGCGCTGGGCCTACGGCGACCCGGCGGGATTCGGGGCGCTGATGGATCTGCTGGTCGAGGTGACCGCCGATTATCTCTGCACCCAGATCGAGGCCGGGGCCGAGGTGGTGCAGCTTTTCGACAGTTGGGCGGGCGTCCTGCCGGCGGGCGAATTCCGCCGCTGGGTGATCGAACCGACGCGGCGCATCGTGGATCGGGTCAAGGCCCGGCACCCCTCGATTCCGATCATCGGTTTCCCGCGCGGTGCGGGCCTCTCCTATGAGGCTTACGTGTCGGGCAGTGGGGTGGATGCGGTCGGGCTCGACACCACCGTCCCGGTGGCTTGGGCCGCCGGGAATCTGCAATCCAGATTGCCGGTGCAGGGCAACCTGGACCCGATCATGCTCGCCGCCGGTGGCGAGGCCCTGCGCAACGCCGCGTCGGAGATTCTGGAGACGCTGGCCGGCAAGCCGTTCGTCTTCAACCTGGGCCACGGCGTGATCCAGACCACCCCGCCGGAGCATGTGGCGGAGCTGGCCCGTTTGATCCGGGATTGGCCGAACCGGGGCTGAGGCCCCGGCGGATTCCAAGACAGCGACCGACAACGGAAGGAAGGGGACTCCGGTGCTTTATCTCTGGGTCAAGGCTCTGCACGTCATCAGCATCATCGCCTGGATGGCCGGGCTGCTCTATCTGCCGCGGCTGTTCGTCTATCACTGCGAGGCGGCGCCGGGCTCCGAATCCTCGGAACGGTTCAAGGTGATGGAGCGCCGACTGCTGCGCGCCATCATGAATCCGGCGATGGGCGCGGCCTATCTGTTCGGCATCGCAATGATCGTCATGGAACCGGCCTGGATGAAACAGGGCTGGATGCACGCCAAGCTGCTGTTCGTCCTGGCCCTGACCGCCACGCACATGATGATGGCGCGCTGGCGCAAGGACTTCGAGGCGGACCGGAACACCCGCCCGCAACGTTTCTTCCGGATGTGGAACGAGGCGCCGACCCTGCTGATGATCGGCATCGTCATCTTCGTGATCGTGAAGCCGTTCTGAGTTCACGAGAGGTGTTGCTTCGGGTCCCCGCTTTAATCCTCCGCCACTTCGCGGGGGAGGGTCAGGGTGGGGGCTCGAAGCAACAAGTTTCTTTCCATCAAGGGGATGGTGCCCGCTGCCCCATCACCCGGCGGGTGACCGCCTTCTCCGCTTCCACCGCCAGGAAGATCGCCAGACCCGCCACCGTCATGGCCACCCACTGGGTCCAGTCCACCGCCGCGGTGCCGAACAGGGCCTGCAAGGGTGGGGCGTAGGTGAAGGCCAACTGGAAGACCAGCATCAATCCGATGGAGATCCAGACCGGGCGGCTGCCGAACAGGCCCCGCCGGTTCATGACCGAGGCGGTGACCGCCCGAGCGTTCAGCAGGAAGAAGATTTCCCCCATCACCAGCGCGTTGACGGCCATGGTGCGGGCGACCGGGGTGGGGTCGAGGTGCCCTTCGTGCAGCAGGAAGAACCCGAAGCTGGTGGAGACCAGAAGCGCCATGACCAGCACCATGCGCCCGATCAGGAAGCCCGGCAGGATCGACTCGTCCTGCGGACGGGGCGGGCGTTTCATCACCTCCGCCTCCGGGGGTTCGAAGGCGAGCGCCAGGCCCAGAGTCACCGCCGTCACCATGTTGACCCACAGAATCTGGACCGGCGTGATCGGCAGGGTGTAGCCGGCCAGCACCGCGACCAGGATCACCAGCGCCTGGGCGCCGTTGGTCGGCAGCATGAACAGGATCGTCTTGCGCAGATTGTCGTAGACGGTCCGGCCTTCCTCGACGGCGTGGGCGATGGAGGCGAAGTTGTCGTCGGCCAGCACCATGCTGGCGGCCTCCTTCGCGGCCTCCGTGCCCTTGCAGCCCATGGCGACGCCGACGTCGGCGCGCTTCAGGGCGGGGGCGTCGTTCACCCCGTCGCCGGTCATGGCGACCGTATGGCCGGCCTTCTGGAGCGCGCGGACGAGGCGCAGCTTGTGCTCCGGCGTGGTGCGGGCGAAGACGTCGGCGTCGCGCGCCACGGCCACCAGCGCCTCGTCGTCCAGCCGGTCCAGCTCGGTCCCGGACACGGCATCGCCGGACAGGTTGAACCGGCGCCCGATGGCCTGGGCGGTGCCGGCGTGGTCGCCGGTGATCATCTTCACCCGGATGCCCGCCGCCTGGCACTGGGCGACCGCCGCGACGGCCTCCTCGCGCGCCGGGTCGATGAAGCCGCACAGGCCGATCAGGGTCAGCCCCTCCTGCACGTCGCTCATGTCCAGCACGGTCTGGCCGTGCAGGGCGGGGCGGACGGCGAGCGCCAGGACGCGCTGGCCCTGCACCGCCAGCTCCTCCACCCGCGCGTACCAGTGGGCGGCGTCGAGCGGGGCGGCGCCGTCCGGTCCCCGTACGTGTGCGCACATGGACAGCACGCGCTCCGGCGCGCCCTTGACGTACAGCAGACCGTGGCCTTCGTGGTCGTGGTGCAGGGTCGCCATGAATTTGTGTTCGGATTCGAAGGGGATTACGTCGGTGCGCGGGTGGCGGGCGGATTCCTCCCGCGCGTCCAGCCCGGCCTTGATGCCCAGCGCCAGAAGCGCCCCGTCGGTCGGGTCGCCGGCGACGGTCCAGCCGCCACCGCCGTCCCCCTCGTCCTCGCCGCGCTGAAGCTGGGCGTCGTTGCACAGCAGGGCGGCGCGGGCCAGCTCGGTCAGCACGGGATCGGCGGCGGGGTCCAGAGCCTTGCCGTCGCGCCGGAACTCGCCCTCCGGACGGTAGCCCGAGCCGGTCACCACGCAGTCGCCCGCCGCGGTGACCACGGTCTGCACGACCAGCTCGTTGCGGGTCAGCGTGCCGGTCTTGTCGGAGCAGATGATCCCGACCGAGCCCAGAGTCTCCACCGCCGGCAGGCGGCGGATGATGGCGTTGCGCCGGGCCATGCGGGTGACGCCGATGGCCAGCGTGATGGTCATCACCGCCGGCAACCCTTCCGGAATCGCCGCCACCGCCAGCCCGACCGCGGCCATGACCATGTCCGACCAGCGTTCCCCCTGGACCAACGTGCCATAGAGGAAGGTCAGAGCGGTCAGCGCCAGGATGCCGATGGTCAGCCAGCGCCCGAAGACGGCCATCTGGGCGAGCAGGGGCGTGGTCAGCTCCTCCACGCCCGCCAGAAGGGTGCCGATGCGGCCCAGCTCCGTCGCGTCCCCCGTGGCCACCACGACGCCCGCGGCCTGTCCCTGGGCCACCAGCGTCCCGGAATAGGCCATGCCGCCGCGCTCCGCCAGGGGGGCGTCGGCGCCCACCGCGTCGGCGCTCTTGGCGACCGGCAGGGATTCCCCGGTCAGCGCCGCTTCCTGCACGCGCAGCCCCTTGACCCGGACCAGCCGCAGGTCCGCCGGCACCCGGTCGCCCGAGGCGAGAAGCACCCGGTCGCCGGGCACAAGCTCCTCCGCCGGGACGGTCACCTGCCGCCCGCCGCGCAGCACCACCGCGTGCGGGGACAGCATGTTGCGGATGGCGTCCAGCGCCTGCTCCGCCTTGCCCTCCTGGACATAGCCGATGGCCGCGTTGATGAGCACCACGCCGGCGATGACCGCGGCGTCCACATACTCGCCCAGCAGCACCGTCACCACGCCCGCGGCGATCAGCACATAGATCAGCAGGTTGTCGAACTGCGCCAGGAAGCGCATCAGCGCCGACCGCCGGGGCGGCGGCGTCAGCCGGTTGGGACCGTACCGGGTCAGACGGGCCGCCGCCTCGTCCGGCGACAGGCCGTCGTCGGGGCTGTCCAGGGCGGCGAGGGCCTGGTCCGGCGGCTGGGCATGCCAGGGAAGGGCATCGGTGGAGGCTTCGGGAGCAACGATGGTTCCGGCTCCGGAACGGTCATGCGGGCTCATGATCTCAACCAAACCGTTTCTGTCCAGACTGTCCAGGTCGTGCCCCGGTTGCCTGGATAACAGGGGATGCGGCATCATGACCCGCGGGAAGACGCGCCGGAAGTCGTCCGTGTCCAAGAATTCGCTTTCATTTGACTTGCAGCCGGCGATCCGCTAACCATCTTTTTTACCACGGGGCGGCAAGCCTCGCGGACACCCATCCCACATCCGCCGTTCCGTCCCTCCCCAACGATCTGGGCGCGACGTCCGACAGGCATTCCCCCGCCTTCAGCGCCGTCCGACGCTCAACCGACGCACCCTGCGCCGGCCCGGGACCTCTGGCACTCCCCCCTCGCATGACGATTCCCTAAGGCACCCCCATGCATCTCCAAGAGCTGAAGTGCAAGAGCCCCGCCGAACTGCTGGCGTTCGCGGAGGAACTGCAGATCGAGAACGCCAGCACGCTGCGCAAGCAGGACATGATGTTCGCCATCCTGAAGCAGTTGGCGGAAAACGACGTTCCGATCTACGGCGATGGCGTGCTCGAGGTTCTTCAGGACGGTTTCGGGTTCCTGCGCTCGCCGGAAGCCAATTATCTTCCCGGCCCCGACGACATCTACGTCAGCCCCAGCCAAGTGCGCCGCTTCAGCCTGCGCACGGGCGACACGGTGGAAGGCCAGATCCGCGCGCCCAAGGACGGCGAGCGCTATTTCGCCCTCCTGAAGGTCAACACCATCAATTTCGATGCGCCGGACAAGGTCCGCCACCGCATCAACTTCGACAACCTGACCCCGCTCTATCCGGAAGAGCGGCTGCGCATGGAAGTCGACGACCCGACCAAGAAGAACTTCACGGGCCGCATCATCGACCTCGTGGCGCCGCTGGGCAAGGGCCAGCGCGGGCTGATCGTCGCGCCGCCGCGCACCGGCAAGACCGTGATGCTCCAGAACATCGCCCATTCCATCGCCACGAATCATCCGGAAGCCTATCTGATCGTCCTGCTGATCGACGAGCGTCCGGAAGAGGTGACCGACATGGCCCGCTCCGTGCGGGGCGAGGTCATCAGCTCCACCTTCGACGAGCCGGCGACGCGCCACGTCCAGGTCGCCGAGATGGTCATCGAGAAGGCCAAGCGGCTGGTCGAGCACAAGCGCGACGTGGTGATCCTTCTGGACTCCATCACCCGTCTGGCCCGCGCCTACAACACCGTCGTTCCCTCCTCGGGCAAGGTGCTGACCGGCGGTGTGGACGCCAACGCGCTGCAACGCCCGAAGCGCTTCTTCGGTGCGGCCCGCAACATCGAGGAAGGCGGTTCGCTGACCATCATCGCGACCGCGCTGATCGACACCGGCAGCCGCATGGACGAGGTGATCTTCGAAGAGTTCAAGGGCACCGGCAACTCGGAGATCGTGCTGGACCGCAAGCTCTCGGACAAGCGCACCTTCCCGGCCATCGACATCTCCAAGTCGGGCACCCGCAAGGAAGAGCTGCTGGTGGACAAGGGCACCATCTCCAAGATGTGGATTCTGCGCCGCATCCTGATGCCGATGGGCGTGACCGATGCGGTGGACTTCCTGGTCGACAAGCTGAAGCACACCAAGTCGAACTCGGAGTTCTTCGAATCCATGAATCAGTAGTTGGAAATCAGCAGTTCGGAACCGCTCAGCCCCCGTCCGGTCCAAGGGCGGGGGAGGTGGCATGAAAAAAGGCGGGAGGCCCCGGTGGAGCCTCCCGCCTTTTCTTTTCGGCCCTTGCGGCCGGCCCTATCAGAACGGCGCCATCAGAACGGGGACTGCGGCGCCTCTTCCGACGCGGCCTGCTGCTGGCCGGCGGTCTGGCGGCGGTACAGGTCCACGAAGTCGATCGGGTTGATCATCAGCGGCGGGAAGCCGCCGTCCTGGGTGCAGCCGGCCACGATGGCGCGGGCGAACGGGAACAGCATGCGCGGCGCCTCGATCAGCAGAACCGGGCGGTGATGCTCCTGCGGCAGGCCCGGAAGCTGGAACAGGCCGCCGTAGGCGACCTCGACCAGGAAGGCGGTCGCCTCGGCCTGCTTGGCCTCGCAATGCAGCTTCAGCACGACCTCGTAGACATCCTCGCCCATCGGCTGAACCTGGACGTCCACGCCGATGTTGACCTGCGGCTGCGGCTGGCCGGGCAGCAGGCTCTGCGGGGCGTTGGGGTTCTCGAAGGACAGGTCCTTCACATACTGCGCCAACACATGCATCGGCAGCGACGAGGTGGCTTCCTGGTCTTGACCGTTGGTCTGCTGATCGGACATGGAACAACTCCTGGCCGCGGGGCGGCATCACGATGGAAAGGTCTTCAAGACCCGCTGGCTAGCACGGAACCGCTGGCTCCACAAAGTGAAACCGGTGCGATTCACCCGCGGTCGTTGCGGTAGGGCGAACCGGGCGGCGCCCAGCGGGAGTCACCGAGCTTGGGCGGGTCGTCCGGCCCGCCGCGGTCCGCCGGACCGGCGGTTCCGGGACGGCTGCCGTCGGGATCGACCTCCTGGTATTCGACGTCGATCACGCCCGGAGGCGGACGGTTGCGCGCGGGACCGGACGGGCCGGCGGGATCGCCGCTGCTCCAGCTATGGCCGCCCATGCGGCCATGCATCCGGAAGGAACCGGCCCCCTTCATACGTTCGAACAGCCAGCGGCCCAGGGCGTTGCGGACCGGACGCACGAACAGCAGAAGCCCGACGATGTCGGTCAGGAATCCGGGGATGATGAGCAGCAGGCCGGCGGCGACGACGCAGAACCCCTCGAACACCGCGCCGACCGGGCTTTCGCCACGCTCCGCCGCTTCCTGCGCGCGTTTCAGGACGGACAGGCCCTGCCAGCGGATCAGCACGGAGCCGAGGATGACCGACAGGATCACCAGCCCGATCGTGGGACCGGCGCCGATCCAGTCGCCGACCTCGATGAAGGTCGCGATCTCCGCGATCGGCAGCAGAAGGAACAACAGCAACAGTGGATTCATGGCCGTCCTTGCTCTTTCAACCCCAAGGGCCTATCTACACCTGGGTACGACACCCGATCTTTGTTGGAAGAATAGCTCCGGCACGGGTCATCGGGTGGAATCCTCGGCGGAGTCGTTGAGCGGGGTTCTGGTCGCTGTGCCGTTTCGGTACACTTAATGCTCACCCGCCGGAGGGTCCAGTAGTGGATCAAGCGGGGCCGGTGATTTCGGGGCCGGCCTTCAGTCACCCGGAAGGATGGATGATGGGAGATGGGTTTGTGTTCGTCGAGATTCTGATCTTCGCGATGATCGCGGCGTTTCTCGTGTACCGGCTGCGCAGCGTTCTCGGCCGCCGCACCGGTGAGGAACGGCAGCGGCCCAACCCGTTCACGGCCCGCCCCAACAACCAGCCGGACAACGTGGTGCCGATGCCGGGCCGCGAGCGGCCCCTTCCCAACGCCGCCCCGTCGCCGGACGAGCCGGTGTCTCTGGCCACCGCGCTGGAGCAGATCAAGGCCGCCGATCCCAGCTTCGACGAGAAGTATTTCCTGCAGGGCGCCCGCGGCGCCTTCCAGATGATCGTGGAGGCCTTCGCCAAGGGCGACACGGCGACGCTGCGCCCGCTGCTGTCGGACGAGGTCTACGACAACTTCGCCCGCGCCGTGCGCGAGCGCCAGTCGGCGGGGGAGGTTCTGGAAACCCGCATCGACACCATCACCGACGCCGACGTGGTGGAGGCCCGCATGGACGGCCGCACCGCGCTGGTCACGGTGAAGTTCGTGTCGGAGCAGATGAACGTCGTGCGCAACAGCGCCGGCGCCGTGGTGGACGGCGATCCGAACGCCGTGGTCGAGGCCGTGGACGTCTGGACCTTCGCCCGCAACACCCGCGCCAGCGATCCGAACTGGGCGCTCGTCGAAACCCGCACCCCTCAATGACCGATCGGTTCTGATGCTCTCTCATCCGGTGGTTCGTCTCAGCGCCGCGGCAGTCCTTGCCGCGGCGTTTCTCGTTGGCTGCGAGCGGAAGGAGGAGGAGGCCAAGACCCCGCCGTCCCCACCGCCCGAAAAGCTGGTCCTCACCCCCGTCGCCTTCACGGCGCTGCCCGGTTGGAGCGCCGACCGCGTGGCGGAAGCGGTGCCGGCCTTCCAGCGCTCCTGCGCGAAGGTCAAGGCGCTGGCCCCCGACCGCTCCATCGGCCCCGACGGGGTGGGCGGCAAGGCGGCGGACTGGCAGGCGCCTTGCGCCGAGCTGTCCAAGCTGCCGCCCGGCGACGACGCGGCGGCGCGCGCCTATTTCGAGACCTGGTTCACCCCCTACGCCGCCGCCAACAACGCCGAGCGGCGCGGCCTCTTCACCGGCTATTACGAGGTGGAGCTGAAGGGCAGCCGCAACCCGGACCCGGCCTTCCCGGTGCCGCTCTACAAGCGCCCCGCCGATCTGGTGATGGTCGATCTGGGCGAATTCGCCGACCGCTGGCGGGGCGAGCGCATCGCCGGGCGGGTCACCGCGGGCCGCCTGAAGCCCTTCGAGGACCGCGCGGCCATCGAAGCCGGGGCGCTGGGCGGGAAGGGGCTGGAGCTGGTTTGGCTTCAGGACCCCATCGCCACCTTCTTCCTTCACATCCAGGGATCGGGCCGCGTGAGCTTCCCGGACGGGACGGAAACGCGCGTCGGCTACGCCGCCCAGAACGGCCACAAATACGTCGCCATCGGGCGGGAGTTGATCGAGCGCGGCGCCCTGAAACGGGAGGAGGTCTCCCTCCAGACCATCCGCGCCTGGCTGCGCGCCAACCCCGGCGAGGCCGCGGCCCTGATGAACAAGAACCCCTCCTACGTCTTCTTCCAGGAGCTGAAGGGGGAGGGGCCGAACGGCGCCCAGAACGTCGCCCTGACGCCCGGACGCAGCCTCGCCATCGATTCCAAGTTCCTGCCCTACGGGGTGCCGGTCTGGCTGGACGCGGAAGACCCGCTGGACGCCCAGACGCGGCTGCGCCGCCTGCTGATCGCCCAGGACACCGGCGGCGCCATCCGTGGGCCGGTCCGCGGCGACGTCTTCTGGGGCCATGGGCCGGAGGCGGAAGAGAAGGCCGGCGTGATGAAGAGCGCCGGGGAATATTACATCCTGCTGCCGAAGACCGTCGCTCCGGCGAGCTGAGAGGGCGCAGGGGCCGCCCTTCTTCCGGATGAGGAACCGAAGCGCAGCGGCTTCGGTTGTGTCAACCAGCGCCGATGACGGCGGCTCTGGTTGACACACGGGGGGAGGGGGCCATGACCCCGCTCGAACGCCAAATCGACAGACTCAACGAAATCGAAGGGCTGGCGCGGCTCGGTTACGCCGCGCGGGGCCTCGTCTATCTGATCGTCGGCTGGTTCGCCGTCACGGCGGCCTATGGAAGCAACCGGCCGACCGACACCAAGGGTGCGCTGGTCGAACTGTTCCAGAATCCGTTCGGTTCGGTCCTGCTCGCCCTCACCGCGCTCGGTCTGGCGGGCTACGCGCTGTGGCGGGTCATGCAGGCGGCGCTCGACGTGGACCATTACGGAACCTCGGCCAAGGGGGTGGTGGTCCGTGCCGGGTTCTTCGTCGCCGGGGTGATCCACGGCGGTCTGGCGGTCTTCGCCGTCAAGCTTCTGTCCGGGCGCGGTGGGGGTAGCGGCGACGGCGAAACGGCGGCGCATGACTGGACGGCGTGGCTGCTCGCCAAGCCCATGGGCCGGGTGCTGGTCGCCGCGGTCGGGGCCGCCATCATCGGTGCGGCCATCGCCCACATCGTCAAGGCCTACAAGGCGAGCTTCCGCCGTCATCTCGCCGCCGATCCGGACACCATGAAGGTCATCTGCCCCATCGGGCGGTTCGGCTTCGCCGCAAAGGGTCTGGTCTTCATGGTGGTCGGCAGCTTCTTCATGGTGGCCGCGTGGCAATCGGACTCGTCGGAGTCCGGGGGGCTTCTCAAGGCGCTCCAGTTCCTGCAGCAGCAGCCCTATGGCCCCTGGCTTCTCGGGGTGGTGGCAGCCGGGCTGTTCGCCTTCGGTGCCTTCAGCGTCGTCGAAGCCGTCTACCGCCGCATCGACGGCAAGGCGGCGGAGCGCCAGATCCGCGCCATGGCCTGAGCCCGCTGCCGGGCCAAAACAAAAGGGCGCCGAGGGTTTCCCCCGGCGCCCTTTTGTTTCACGTGGATCACCAGCGGGGGCGATCACCCCTTGGTGATCATGGGCCCCAGGCGCCGCCCGGCGAAGACGTGAATGTGCAGGTGCGGAACCTCCTGGTTCGCGTCCTCGCCGCAGTTGGACAGGATGCGGTAGCCGGGCTCCGCGGCACCGGCGCCGCGCGCCACCTCGCCGACCGCGCGGACCAGGCCGGCGATCTCGGCCTCGGTCGCGCGGGCGCTGAAATCATCCATATCGACGTAGGCGCCCTTCGGGATCACCAGGATGTGCGTCGGGGCTTGCGGGTTGATGTCGTGGAAGGCCAACGCGTGCTCGGTCTCCAGAACTTTCTTGCACGGGATTTCGCCGCGCAGGATGCGGGCGAAGACGTTGTTCGGATCGTAGGTCTTGGCCATCGCGTCGTTTCCCCTTCCGCCTTGATCGGATTTAAGCCTTGCGCGCCTTTTTCTCGGCGATGCCGCTGGTGCCTTCGCGCTGGGCCAGCTTCTCCCACACCTCGGCGGGTTCCAGCCCGGCGTCGGCCCACAGCACCGTCAGGTGATAGAGCAGGTCCGCCGATTCCGAGGCCATCGCCGCCTTGTCGCCGCGCACCGCCTCGATGACCGTCTCCACCGCTTCCTCGCCCACCTTCTGGGCGATTTTGGCGGTGCCACGGTGGAACAGCTTGGCGGTGTAGGAGGTGTCCGGATCGGCGCCCTTGCGCGACTGGACGGTGGCGTAGAGCCGGTCCAGGACCTTGCCGTTGAGCGCTTTCTTCTCGTCAGCCATGGGCCGCCTCCGCCACGGAAGACGCCGTTGCACGGGCCGGGCGCACCGGGATGCCGGCGGCGGCCAGCGCCGCCTTGGCCTGCCCGATGGTGTAGGTGCCGAAATGGAAGATGGAGGCCGCCAGCACCGCCGTGGCGTGGCCCTCGCGGATGCCCTCCACCAGATGGTCCAGCGTGCCGACGCCGCCCGACGCGATGACCGGGATGCGCAGCCCGTCCGCCACCTTGCGGGTGAGGGCGAGATCGAAGCCGCTCTTGGTGCCGTCGCGGTCCATGGAGGTCAGCAGGATCTCGCCCGCGCCGTAGGACTCCATGCGCTTGGCCCATTCCACCGCGTCGATGCCGGTGGCCTTGCGCCCGCCGTGGGTGAAGATCTCCCAGCGGCCCGGCTCCACCTGCTTGGCGTCGATGGCGACGACGATGCACTGGGCGCCGAACTTCTCCGCCGCCTCCTGCACGAACTCCGGACGGTGGATGGCCGCGGTGTTGATCGACACCTTGTCGGCGCCGGCCAGAAGCAGCTTGCGGATGTCCTCCACCGTGCGCACGCCGCCGCCGACGGTCAGCGGCATGAACACCTGCTCGGCGGTGCGGCGCACCACATCGTAGATGGTGTCGCGGTTCTCGTGGCTGGCCGTGATGTCCAGGAAGGTCAGCTCGTCCGCGCCTTCCCGGTCATAGACGCGGGCCTGCTCCACGGGGTCGCCGGCGTCGACCAGATCGACGAAGTTGACCCCCTTGACGACCCGCCCGTCCTTGACGTCCAGGCAGGGGATGACGCGCATCTTCAGCATCAGCCGGCCTTTCCGGTGACGGGAGCGGCGGAAAGGAGGTCCAGCGCCGCCTTCGGCTCGATGCGCCCGTCGTAGAGCGCGCGGCCGCAGATGACGCCCTGGATGCCCGTGTGCTCCTCCTTCTTCAGGGCCACGAGGTCGTCGATGGACGACACGCCGCCCGACGCGATCACCGGCGTCGTCAGATGGAAGGCGAGGTCGGAGGTCGCTTCGACGTTCACGCCGCCCATGGCGCCGTCGCGGTTGATGTCGGTGTAGATGATGGCGGCAACACCGCTGTCCTCGAACTTCAGCGCCAGATCCAGCGCCTTGATGGTCGAGGTCTCGGCCCAGCCGGCGACGGCGACGTAGCCTTCCCGCGCGTCGATGCCCACGGCGACCTTGCCGGGGAATTCCTTGCAGGCTTCACGGACCAGATCCGGCTCGCGCAGGGCGACGGTGCCCAGGATGACGCGGCTGACGCCCTTCTCCAGCCACATGCCGATGGTCTTCAGGTCGCGGATGCCGCCGCCGAGCTGCACCGGGATGGTCACGGCGCCCAGGATGCTCTCGACCGCCTTGCCGTTGACCGGCTTGCCTTCGAAGGCGCCGTTCAGATCGACCAGATGCAGCCATTCGAAGCCCTGGCTCTCGAACAGGCGGGCCTGATCGGCGGGTTCGGTGTTGAAGACGGTCGCCTGGCTCATCTCGCCGCGCAGCAGCCGGACGCAGGCACCGTCTTTCAGGTCGATGGCGGGATAGATGATCATCGCGGTGTCTCGTCCTATGGCGTGTCGTGAAGCGTGTCGGGGGTGAGGTCTTTCACATAGAAATGTCCGGCGAGCCTGTTGCCGTCCACCAGCGCATAGAAGGGATGCGTGCCCCAGCGCCGGAAACCCAGATCCTCGTAGAGCGCGATGGCCGCGGTCTGGGTCTCGCGCACGTCCAGGTTCAGGACGCGGAAGCCGGACGCCCGCGCCTCCTCCTCCACCGCCACGGTCAGGCGGCGGGCCAGACCGTGGCCGCGCGCCCAGGGCGCGACGAAGCTGGTGGTCAGGGTGGCGGCGTGGGCCTGCGCCTCGTTGTTGCGGGCGGGCTTCACCAACTGGGCGGACCCGGCGATCACGCCGTCCAGCCGGCCCACGAAGAGGATGCGCTCCGGCACCACCAGAACGCCCTTCCAGTAGCGCTCCATGATCTCGCGGGCGGGGGGCGCCACCCAACCGAAGCCGCCGCCCGCCTTGATGGCGTCGTCGGCGGCGTCGCACAGGTCGTGCAGGTCGCCGGTCTTCAGCGTGTCGATGCGTTCGACCGTGACGTCGGTCATGGTCAGACCCGCCAGGTCAGGAAGTTGGCGACCAGGGCGAGGCCGGTCTCCTGGCTCTTTTCCGGGTGGAACTGGGTGCCGACCAGATTGTCGCGCCCGACCACCGCGGCGAAGGGTCCACCATAGTCGGCGGTGGCGATCACATCCTCGGGCCGTTCGACGGCGAAGCGGTAGGAGTGGACGAAATAGGCGTGCGCCCGCTCCGGCAGCCCGGCCAGCACCGGATGCTCCCGGCGCAGGTCCAATTCGTTCCAGCCCATGTGGGGAATCTTCAGCGTCGGGTCGGCGGGCTCCAGCTTCACCACTTCGCCCTTGATCCAGCCCAGCCCCTCCGTCACGCCGTATTCGCGCCCGCGCTCCGCCATCAGCTGCATGCCGACGCAGATCCCCAGGAAGGGACGGCCCTTGACGTGCACCACCTCGTCCAGCGCGTCGAGCATGCCGGGAACCTCCGACAGGCCGCGCTTGCAGTCGGCGAAGGCGCCCACGCCCGGCAGGACGACGCGGTCGGCCTTGCGCACGGCGTCGGCGTCGGAGGTCACCAGGACCTGGAAGGAGGCATGGGACTCCGCCGCCGCGCGCTCCAGCGCCTTGGCGGCGGAACGAAGGTTGCCGGAGCCGTAATCGATCAGCGCAACGGTTTCCATGAAACGAGAGCCTTCAGCAGAGACCCGGCCTTTTCGGCGCAGCCGGTATTTCAGAGTTCGAAGCAGCCGGCTTTCAGAGGGAGCCGCCCAGCGTCCCCTTGGTGGAGGGCACGGCGTCGCGCTTGCGCGGGTCGATTTCGATCCCGGCCCGCAGCGCGCGGGCAAGCGCCTTGTAGCAGCTTTCCACGATGTGGTGGTTGTTCTCGCCATAGAGGCATTCGACGTGCAGCGTCACACCCGCCGCCATCGCGAAGGCCTGGAACCACTCGCGGAACAGCTCCGTGTCCATGTCGCCGATCTTGTCGCGGCTGAAGGACACCTTCCAGATCAGGTAGGGCCGGTTTGAGAAGTCGAGCGCGACGCGGGTCAGCGTCTCGTCCATCGGGACGTAGGCGTGGCCATAGCGCTGGATGCCCTTGCGGTCGCCCAGCGCCTTCGCCACCGCCTGTCCGATGGCGATGCCGCTGTCCTCGGTCGTGTGGTGGGCGTCGATGTGCAGGTCGCCTTCCGCCGCCACCGTCAGGTCCATCAGGCTGTGGCGGGAAAGCTGCTCCAGCATGTGGTCGAGGAAGCCGACGCCGGTCTTCACGTCATAGACGCCGGTGCCGTCCAGATTCACGGCGACCCTGATCCGGGTTTCGGTGGTGTTCCGCTCGATCGAGGCGCGGCGGACGCCATTGGCAAGGCTCTGGTCCATGAGTCCGGGTTTTATCAGGAAGCAGGCGGACGCGCCAGAGGTGCCGCCTCCGAAAACGCCTATGACCCGCGGACCCGTTGCCGCATAATGCGTGTGTGTGACGACCGCCGCACACGCTCGACGCGCATAATGGGATATGTCACCGGACATGCCGCCGCCCGGACGCCTTCTCCTGCTTCTCACGGCCCTGTCGGCGCTGGCCGCCTGCATGGGTGGAGACCTGCCGCAGACCCGCCCCGCCCCGCCCGTCGCCCGGGGTTCGACGGAGCCGATCCGCTTCGATGGCCTGTCGCTCGGTTCCATGCGGCGGGGAATGCTGATCGGGCGCTATGTCTGGGCGCTGGACTGCTGGCCGCCCTACGAGGACGTCTATTGGACGAGCGGACGCAGCCTGCACGAGAATTCCACCTTCCGGGAGCGCTTCGGCGAGGTGATGGCCGACGCCGGCTACGACGTGGCGGGCGTCCAGGGCAGCGACTACGAGGCGGAGTTCGACCGCAAGCGCGCCCGCTACATCCTGCGGGGCGACCTGCGCGCGGTGAACAGCGACCTGTGCCGCCGCCGAAGCTGGCTGACGGGCCGGAACGAGGGTGTTTCGGGGACCGGAAGCTTGCGGGTGGACTGGACGGTGTACGACGCCGTGACGGGCCGGCTCGTCCACCGCCTCACCACCACCGGCGTGGCCCGCAAGGACAGCGGCGTGCCGCAGGGCGACGTTCTGCTGGTGGAGGACGCCTTCGGCACGGCGGCGGAGGCGTTGGGCGCCGATCCGGGCTTCCGAGCCGCCGTGTCCCGGGGCGGAGCGGTAGTGTCAAGTCGGCCTGAGGGAGTGTCAACCGGCCCCGCCATAGTGTCAACCGGGCCTGCTGTAGCGTCAAGTGCCGTTCCGGATGTGTCAAGTGGACCAGCCGTAGCGTCAACCGCCACACTCCCAACAGCCCGCGTCGATCCCGGCGGGGCCTCGCTCGGGGCCGCTCCCTTCCTTGAGGCGGCCCGCCGCCCGACGCTGCTGCTCCGCGTTCCGGACCCGCTCCGCGGCTATGCCGACGATCCCACGGCCCGCGTGGCCTCCGCCACCGTGAGCGTCGGGCCGGAGGAGCGGAAGGGCAGGGGGATCGTGCTGGGGGAACTGGATGGGCAGTCGGTCCTGTTGACGCTCGACGCCGGGTTTGACGCAACGGTCGCCGTCACCCCATCCCGCGGCGTGGCCCTGGATGGGACGGTGCTGGCGCGCGACCGCATGGGCGGGATCGCCCTGGTCGGCGTCCCGGCGCGGCTGCGCGCGGCGCCGCTGCGGCTGGACGATCCGGCGGTCAGCGAGCCGGTGACGGCGGTCCTGGAGCGTGGCGACGACGCGGCGGCGGGCATCCTGGCATCCCGGCGCGCCGATCCGGACGCCGCACCGGGGGTGAAGGCCACGTTGCTCCAGGCCGACCTGACCGGGCCGGACCCGGGGCCGGGCGACCCGCTGGTGGACGAGGCGGGCAACCTGCTGGGTGTCGCCCGTTCCGGTCCGCGGCCGGGCGCCGGGTCCGGCCTGTCTGCCTTCGTCCCGGTGACGGAGGCGCTGACCCGCATGGGGGTGGAGGTGACGCACGCCGTTCCGCGTCCCATCCGGCCATATGGCCCTATTTCACCAGACGGTAGGCCGGCCCGTGACGCCGGTCTTGACGGGACCCGCCGTCCCCCCACATAGACCCGTGTTCCGATGTGCCTATATCGGCCGGTCCCGCGCCGGTCCGTTCGGGCACGGGCGCCTCTTCCTTCGAACACGGTCCCGATGACTTCCCACGATCCCATCCAGTGGCACGGCACCACCATCCTTTCGGTCCGCAAGAACGGGCAGGTGGTCATCGCCGGCGACGGCCAGGTGTCCGTCGGCCAGACGGTCATGAAATCGAACGCCCGCAAGGTGCGCTGGCTTGCCGGCGGCACGGTGATGGGCGGCTTCGCCGGCGCCACCGCCGACGCGCTGACCCTGTTCGAACGGCTGGAGACCAAGCTGGAGAAGCATCCCGGCCAACTCCTGCGCGCCTGCGTGGAGATGGCCAAGGACTGGCGCACCGACCGCTACCTGCGCCGGCTGGAGGCCATGATGGCCGTGGCCGACCGCAACGTCAGCCTGATCCTGACCGGCAACGGCGACGTGCTGGAGCCGGAGGGCGGGCTGATCGGCATCGGCTCCGGCGGCGCCTACGCCCTGTCGGCGGCGCGCGCGCTGATCGACGTCGATGGTCTGGACGCCGAGGCCGTGGCCCGCAAGGCGATGAAGATCGCCGCCGGAATCTGCGTCTACACCAACGAGAACGTCACGCTCGAAAAGCTCTAACCCTCAGACCGGGTCCGCCACCATGACTGCCCCCAGCATCGCCGCCGCCACCGCCGCATTCAGCCCGCGCGAGATCGTCTCCGAACTCGACCGCTACATCGTCGGCCAGCACGAGGCCAAGCGCGCGGTCGCCATCGCGCTGCGCAACCGCTGGCGCCGCCAGCAGCTTCCCGAAGGGCTGCGGGAGGAGGTTCTGCCGAAGAACATCCTGATGATCGGCCCGACCGGCGTCGGCAAGACGGAGATCGCCCGCCGTCTGGCGAAGCTGGCCCAGGCGCCCTTCCTGAAGGTAGAGGCGACCAAGTTCACCGAGGTCGGCTATGTCGGCCGCGACGTGGAGCAGATCGTCCGCGATCTGGTGGAGGCCGCCATCGGCCTGACCAAAGAGCGGCTGCGCAAGGAGGTTTCCGCCAAGGCCGAGCTGCGCGCGGAGGAGCGGGTCGTGGACGCGCTCTGCGGCGAGAACGCCAGCCCGGAGACGCGGCAGAAGTTCCGCAAGATGCTGCGCGAAGGCACGCTGAACGACCGCGAGATCGAAATCCAGGTGGCCGACACCGGGGCCGGCGGCCTGCCGACCTTCGACATCCCCGGCATGCCGGGCGCCCAGATGGGCATGCTGAACCTGAACGACATCTTCGGCAAGGCGCTGGGCGGGCGCACCAAGACCCGGCGGATGACCGTTTCCGAAAGCTACAACGTTCTGATGGCGGAAGAGTCGGACAAGCTGCTGGACCAGGAAAAGGTCGTTTCGGAAGCGATCCAGGCGGTCGAGCAGAACGGCATCGTCTTCCTGGACGAGATCGACAAGATTTCCGCCCGCTCCGACTACAAGGGCGGAGCCGACGTCAGCCGCGAGGGCGTGCAGCGCGACCTGCTGCCCCTGATCGAGGGCACGACCGTCAGCACCAAGCACGGTGCCGTGAAGACCGACCACATCCTGTTCATCGCGTCGGGCGCCTTCCACCTGTCCAAGCCGTCGGACCTGCTGCCGGAACTCCAGGGCCGCCTGCCGATCCGCGTGGAGCTGAGGGCGCTGGAGCAGGAGGATTTCCGCCGCATCCTGACCGAGCCGGAAGCCAGCCTCATCAAGCAGTACAAGGCTCTGCTGAAGACCGAGGAGGTCGATCTCGTCTTCACCGACGACGCCATCGACGAGCTGGCCCGTCTCGCCGCGGAGATCAACGCGACGGTGGAGAACATTGGGGCGCGGCGCCTGCACACCGTCCTGGAACGGCTGCTGGAGGACATCAGCTTCACCGCCAGCGACAAGGCCGGCCAGACCGTCACCATCGACGCGGAGACCGTCCGCGCCCAGGTGGGCGGCCTCGCCAAGAACGCCGACCTGTCGAAGTTCATTCTGTAAGGCTGTCCGGCAACGGGTGTAGACTGGCGACATGCGTCTGACCACCGCCGAAGTCACCGCGATCAAGCAGACAGCCGCCGAGGTCTTCGGCCCGGCGGTCACCGTGCGGCTGTTCGGCTCCCGCTTGGACGACGCCCGGCGCGGTGGAGACATCGACCTATTTCTGGAGGTGGAGCCGGCCCAGGCAAACTTTCGCAACGAATGCCTCTTCCGGCACCGTCTGGAAGACCGCATCGGCGAACAGAAGATCGACGTGGTTCTGCATCCGCAAGGGCGCCCCCCGTCGCCCATCGCGGAGATCGCACGCGACATGGGGATGACGTTGTGATGGATGCCAAGGCCCGGCTTTTCGTTCGGAATCTGGCGTCGGCCCAGTCGATCGCGCATCGGCTCAGCCAGTCCAAAAGCGCGCTCCGGCATCTGATGCCCCTCGACGCGGTGCGCATGGACGCCTTGTCGGATATGGAGCGCACCCATTTCGATGCTTTCATCAAGCGCTTCGAAAATCTTCAGGACATGCTGGATTCGCAGATACTCCGTGGGCTTATGGTCCTGGAGGAGGTCGAGCTGTCCGGCAAGACGCCACGCGATCTGTCCAACCTCCTGGAGAAGTGGGGGATCATCGAGTCTGCCGCCGTCTGGCGGGAAATGCGCGATCTGCGGAACACGCTGGCCCACGAATACCCGCGCGAACCGGATATCCAAGTGGAGCGCCTGAACCGCGCCTATGAGGCCATCGACGTCCTTTTCGGGGTTCTCGACCGTGTGCGGGTCCATGTTTCGGCCAAGGGGCTCGCTGACCTTTCGTCACTCTGAAAAGCGGCCTTTTTCCACTCTCACCAATCCGTCAGGAACCGTTCCCTCGGCAGGTGGATGACGACCGACGTGCCGGTGCCTTCCAGGGAGCGGATTTCCAGCTTGCCGCCGTGCCGTTCCACCAGCGACTTGGCGATGGACAGGCCGAGTCCGATGCCCTCGAAGCGGCGGGCCAGTGTGGAATCGCCCTGGAAGAAAGGCTGGAAGACGGTCTCCAGCCGATCGTCCGGGATGCCCACGCCGCTGTCGAACACCTCCGCCACCAGGGCGCCCGCGGAATCCACGCGGGCCGACACGCCGATGCGCCCGCCTTCCGGCGTGAACTTGATGGCGTTGGACAGGAGATGCAGAAGCACCTGCTTCAGCGCGCGGGGATCGGCCAGCAGGGGCGGCAGCTCCGTCGCGATGTCGGCCTCCACATGGAGCTTGCCGCGTTCCGCGCGCTTGGCGACCAGACGCAGGCAGGACACCACCACGTCGCGGAAATCGCAGAGCGCCTCCTCCAGGCCGACCTGACCGGCCTCGATGGTGGCCATCTCCAGCAGGTCGTTGATGTTGGCCAGAAGCAGCTCGCCCGACCGTTTGATCTCCGCCGCGAAGGTGACGTACATGGGGTTTTCCAGCGACCCCAGCATCTGCTGGTGGATCACGTCGGCGAAGCCCAGGATGCCGTTCAGCGGCGTGCGCAGCTCGTGGCTCATGTTGGCGAGGAAGGCGGACTTGGCCCGGTTCGCCAGTTCCGCCGCCTCCTTGGCCTCGATCAGCGCCTGCTCGGCGGCCTTGAAGGCGCTGAGGTCGCGCAGCATCGCGACGAAGACGTGGAAGCCCGGCAGGTCGATCTCCGACAGGGACAGCCAGACCACCAGGGAACTGCCGTCCCGCCGCAGGGCCGTCACCTCCCGCCCGAAGCCGATGACCTGCCGCACCCCCGTCTCCGCGTAGCGGCGCATGTAGCCGCCGTGCTTCGCGGCCTCGTCCGGCGGCATCAGGACGGTGATGTGCCGGCCGATCAGCTCCTCCGGGCCGTAACCGAGAAGCTGTTCCGCCGCGTGGTTGGCGGAAAGGATGATCCCACGGGCGTCCACGGTCAGGATCGTTTCGACCGCCTGCTGCACGATGGCGCGGTTGCGCGCCTCGCTGCGCTGAAGCTCCTCATCGGCGGCGCGAACGGTCGTCACGTCCTCGATCACCGCGGCCAAGGCCTGCGGCCGACCGTCCGGATCATGCAGGCGGGAAGGGCGCATGGCGGCGCGCATCACGGTGCCGTCGGGGCGCAGGAACCGCTTCTCGAAGGGGCTCGGCTCCGCCTCGCCCCGCGCCACCCGCCCGAAACGAAGGCTTTCCCAGGCCCAGTCCTCGGGGTGGGTGATGTCGGCCAGATGCCGCCCGACCATATCCTCCGCCCTGTACCCCAGGTTGCGGGCGAAGGCGTCGTTGGCGGCCAGGATGCGGCCGTCCAGGCCGGCCACGACCATGCCGACCGACGCGTTTTCGAAGATGGAGCGGAATTGGGCGTCCGTGACACCGTTCGGCGGCGTCACGGACCCGACCTCGGCGGTCATGCGATAATCCGGTCTGGTCAAGCCTGGGTTCGGGGCATCCCGAAGCGGAATTTAAAGGATTCGGGGCGGCGAAAGCGAACGCGAAACGTCCGGTTGCCTTCGGCGAAGGTGCGACGGATTAACCCACAAGGCGACTCGGGACGTTGCGGTCCTACCGGCGCCGGGGCGACGCACGCCGCCGCACCACTGCGCCGCTGCGGGCCGGCGCCTCGTCCAGCAGCAGCAGCAGCCGGTCCAGCGTGCCCTCGTCCAGGTCGTGGATGCGCTCAGCCAGACGGTTCGCCAGTTCGGTGGCCTTGGGACTGAGGCCGGCGGTGTCCACCGTCACCCGCGGGTGCGACAGGTCGGCCAGCCGTTCCAGCTCCTCCGCCTCGTCCCAGATGATGCCGAAATAGGCGCAGATCTGCCGGACGAGCTGGGCGGAGGGCTGGCCCCGCTTGCCATGCTCCAGCGCCGACAGGTAGGCGGAGGAGATGTGCAGATCCGCCGCCATCTGCTTGAGCGTCACGCCCTTGCCCTCGCGCAGCGCGCGGACCCGTTCGCCGAAGGGTGTCATCGCCGTCCCGTCCTACCGGTGCCAGCCCTGATGACCGCCCTGATGCTGGTCGCGGCGCCGCTTGATGAGGACGTACAGCGCCCCGTCGCCGCCGTGCCGGGGCTGCGCCGGGCGCACCGCCAGCACCATGGGGCGCAGGGGGGAGTCGGCCAGCCAGCGCGGCACCGACTGGCGCAGCACGCCGGCCCCGCCGGTGTAGGTGCCCTTGCCGGTGATGACCAGCACGCAGCGCCGCCCCTCGTGCCAGGCGCGGTGGACGAAGCCCGACAGGGCGCCGTGGGCCTGGGACTGGCTCATCCCGTGCAGGTCGATGCGCCCGTCGATCTCCATCTCGCCGCGCGAGAAGCGGTCGGCGGTGCGGCGGTCGATGTTGTCGACGTTGCCGACCCTCAGCGGCGGCTGGGACGGTCGTCCGCCCTTCGGCACGCCGCCGCGCGGCGGCAGGGTCGGGGGAGGGGAGGCGGTGGTGGCGACCGGTTCCGGCTCCGCGGCGGGGGTGGCGGGCGGCTCCGGGTCCTCGGCGGCCCGGCCCGGCATCGGCTCCGCGTCGCGCATGGCGATCCGCCACAGGCGCCGTTCCTCGGTGGTGACCGAGCGGCGGCGGCTCATGGCGCGAACCTTTCAGGCGCGCTGGTCAGGAGGCGGAGCGGATCAAACACGGCTGCAGAGGTTCCGGCACGGACAACGCTCCGATAAACCCTTGAACGCTCAGCCGTGTCAATCCTCCACCAGCAGAATGTGAAGGCGCCGCGGCCCATGGGCGCCCAGCTCGATCCGCATCTCGATGTCGCCGGTCCGCGACGGTCCCGTGATGAAGTTGACGGTGCGGGGCAGGGCGCCGTCTCCTCCGGCGGCGCGCAGGCGGTCCCAGGCGTCTTCCATGGTGCCGACGATCTGGCCGCGCCGCAGCACGACGATGTGGGTGTCGGGCAGGAAGTTCAGCGTGGTCGGTCGTTCCGCCCCCGAAAGGAGCATCAGCGAGCCGGTCTCCGCCACCCCGGCGAAGGCACCGTTGAGCGAGGCGCCGTCGGTGTCGCGGGCGCGGCCCTTGGTCACGGTCAGGGTCGGGCGCCGGTCCCAGGGGATGGAGTCCAGCGCGGCGTCCGGGGCGACGCGGACCTCGGCGGGTAGGTTCAGCCCGGCCAGATAGTCGGCCACCGCCCCCGGCACGTCCGCCATGCCGCCCAGCAGTTCGACCGTCGCGGAGACCTCCGTGGCCATGGCGGCGAACAGCTCCACCTGCCGGTCGTGGGGAATCCGGGCGCGGGCCGGGATCAGGTTGCGCGGGTGGGTGGCGAGCCGCTTGCGGGCTTCCTCGGACCCTTCGGCGGAGTTCAGCGCCTTGCGGATGCCGCCCAGGATTTGGGCGCGGGCGGAGCCGGTGTCGGCCATGGTCAGCGCTTCCCCTTCTTCTCGGCGGCCTGTTTCTCGGCCCACATCTGCTGGAAGGTTTTGCCCTCCGGCGCCGGCATGTCGCGGTGCTGCGTCCAGCTCCGGGCCAGCGGCAGGCTGGCGAAGCGCCCCTTGCCGCGGCCCAAGGCACCCAGCGCCCGCACCGCCATACGGGTGGCGGCGTGGTACAGCGCCGGGCGCCGCGCGAACCAGCCCCAAAGGGCCAGCCCCCGGCGCATCGCGGCGGGCTGAAGATTCTGTTCGAACTCCTTTTCCCGCCAGTGGCGCATCATCTTGGGCAGGGGGATGCGCATTGGGCAGACCGCCTCGCACCGCCCGCAGAAGGTGGAGGCGTTGGGCAGGTGCCCGGCCTCCTTTACGCCCAGCAGGGCCGGCTGCATCACCGACCCGATCGGCCCCGGATAGACCCAGCCGTAGGCGTGCCCGCCGACCGCGCCGTAGACCGGGCAGTGGTTCATGCAGGCGCCGCAGCGGATGCAGCGCAGCACGTCCTGGAACTCCGTGCCCAGAAGCGCCGACCGCCCGTTGTCCAGCAGCACGACGTGGAACTCCTCCGGCCCGTCCAGGTCGCCGGGGCGGCGCGGGCCGGTGGAGAAGGTGGTGTAGGCCGACGCCTCCTGCCCCGTGGCGGAGCGCGCCAGCAGGCGCAGCACCAGCGCGGCGTCCTCCAGCGTCGGCACCACCTTGTCGATGGTGGCGATCACCACATGGACGCGCGGCAGGATCTGCGTCAGGTCGCCGTTGCCCTCGTTGGTGACGATGACCGTGGAGCCGGTCTCCGCCACCATGATGTTGGCCCCGGTGATGCCGACGTCGGCCTGCTGGAACTTGCGGCGCAGCACCTGCCGCGCCTCGGCGATCAGCACCTTCGGCTCGTCCAGCACGCGGTCCGGGGGCAGGTCGGTGTGGGCCTGCCGGAAGGTGCCCTCCACGTCCGTCTTGGACAGGTGGAAGGCCGGGGCGATGATGTGGCTGGGCGGCTCGCGGCGGAGCTGGATGATGTATTCGCCGAGATCCGTCTCGATGGGGGTCAGGCCGTTGGCCTCCAGGTGGTCGTTGATCCCGATCTCCTCGGAAATCATCGACTTGCCCTTGGTGACGGTCTTCGCCCCGACCTTGCGGCAGATGCCCAGGATGGCGTCGCGCGCCTCCTGGTCGGTGCGGCACCAGTGGACATGGCCGCCCTGCTCCGTGACCTTGCCCTCGAAGGCCTCCAGATAGGTGTCGAGGTTGGCCAGGACGTGGTTCTTCAGGTCGCGGCCCTGGTCGCGCAACGCCTCGAACTCCGGCAGGCGGTCGGCGGCCTGCTTGCGGCGGTTGACGAAACCGGCGGGCGCGATGGCCAGGACCTTCTGAAGCCGCTCGTCGCTCAGCGCCTTGCGGGCGTTCTCGGGGAAGGCGTGGGTGGTGGGCTGCATCGTCTTCACGCCTTCTCGCCGATGGGGGGAGCGTCGGTGACGCCGGCCAGAACCTCCGCCACATGGCGGACGCGGACGGCGGAGCCCTCGCGCTTCAGCTTGCCCGCCATGTTCAGCAGGCACCCCATGTCGCCGGCCAGCAGCGTGTCGGCCCCGGTGCCCTTGATGTCCGCCGTCTTGGCCTCGACCATGCGGTTGGAAATGTCCGGATACTTGACGCAGAAGGTCCCGCCGAAGCCGCAACAGACCTCCGCCCCCGGAAGCTCGTTCAGAGTCAGCCCCTCGACCTTCGCCAGCAGGCGGCGCGGCTGCTCCTTCACGCCCAGCTCGCGCAGGCCCGAGCAACTGTCGTGGTAGGTGATCGTCCCGTCGTAGCGTGCGCCGGTGTCCGTTACCCCCAGCACGTCGGTCAGGAAGGACACCAGCTCGTGCGTGCGCGCCGACACATGCCGCGCACGTGCCGCCCAGGCCGGGTCGTCGGCCAGAAGCTCCGGGTAATGCTTGCGGATCTGCCCGGCGCAGGAACCGGAGGGGACGACCACATGATCGAACCCCTCGAAGGCGGCGATGGTGCTGCGGGCGAGATCCCGCGCGGTCGCCCGGTCCCCCGCGTTGAAGGCCGGCTGGCCGCAGCAGGTCTGGGAGGCGGGCACCTCGACCGTGCAGCCGGCGTCCTCCAGCAGCTTCACCGCGGCGAAGCCGACCGTCGGGCGGTAGAGATCGACGAGGCAGGTGACGAACAGCCCCACTCGGGGGGCGGGGCGCGTGTCGGTCATGATGTCCCGTTTCTTCTTGTGTGCTGATCCCCTCACGGTGGCGACTGTAGGTCGTCCCGCCGGGGATGGCAACGGGCCGGGCCGGTGGCGTCCATTCGCACCGCGTCGCGAAGCAACCGAGAGTTGCCCAATCAAAAAGGATGACGGATCAAAAATAAAGTGAAAGAAACGATGCGACAGGCACGCTTTCTGTCTGGAAATCATCGTAAAAATTTTTACCGAATTGAAATCTAAATTCACATATTTTCCGTATATGAGAATAGGACGGCCGGTCGTTCGGCCATGGCTCTCTGCTAAGGGTTGTACCGGTTATCGTGCGAGGGTAAGGGGCAAGGCGATGAGTCTGATGAGTTTTTTCCGGGGTGGGTCCGCCGGTGGCAACCAGCGCGGCGCTGAGCTGGCCGAGCTGACCGAAGCGCTCGACCTTTACGGCAACCATGCCGGCGTCGGCCTGTGGGACGCGGTGTTCCACAACGGCGACCCGGCGCATCCGCAAAGCCGCTGGACCTGGTCCGGGCAGTTCCGCCGCCTGCTCGGCTTCGAGGGGGAGCAGGACTTCCCGAATCTGATGACCTCCTGGTCGGACCGCCTGCACCCGGACGACAGCGCCCCGACCTTCGCCGCCTTCGGCGCCTTCCTGGCCGACGCCAGCGGCCGCACGCCGTTCAACGTGCGCTACCGCGTGAAGATGCGCGACGGTTCCTACCGTTGGTTCCGCGCCATCGGCGGCTGCCGGCGCAACGCGGCCGGCGTGGCGCTGCGCGCCTGCGGCTCGCTGATCGACATCCAGGAGGAGGAGGAGATGCGTCGGCGCGCCGCCTCCCTCGCCGCCGACTTCGACGCGAAGGTCAAGAGCGTGGTGCAGGCGGTGTCCGGCAGCTCGACCGAGATGCAGGGCGTGTCGCGGCAGCTCGGCGCCCTGTCGGAACGGTCGACCCGCCAGAGCGCGGAAGCCGCCACCGCCACCGCCCAGGCGGCGTCCAACGTCCAGGCGGTCGCCGCCGCCGCGGAGCAGCTTTCCGCCTCCATCGGGGAAATCGGCCAGCAGGTCGAACGGTCGGTCGCCATCGCGCGCGAGGCGGTGTCGCGCACCGAGCAGATCGGCGGCACCGCCGACAGCCTCGCCCAGTCGGCGCAGCTCATCGGCGACGTGGTGAAGCTGATCCAGGGCATTGCCGGCCAGACCAACCTGCTGGCGCTGAACGCCACCATCGAGGCGGCGCGGGCCGGCGAGGCGGGAAAGGGCTTCGCCGTGGTGGCAAGCGAGGTGAAGAGCCTCGCCAACCAGACGGCCAAGGCGACCGAGGACATCTCCGCCCAGATCGCCGGCATCCAGGCGGCGACCAACCAGACGATCGGCGCCATCCAGGGCATCGGCGAGACGATCCGCTCGATCAACGAGATTTCCACCACCATCGCCTCGGCCGTTCAGGAGCAGGCGGCGGCGACGCAGGAGATTTCCAACAACGTCGCCCAGGCCGCCCGCGGCACGGATGAGATCGCCCGCAGCATCGAGGCGGTCAGCGTGGCGTCGAACGAGACGGCGCAGGCCTCCGGCCTCGTCATCCGCTCCTCCTCCGACCTCTCGGGCCAGTCCGACAGCCTGAAGCATCAGGTCGAGACCTTCCTGCAGGCGCTGAAGGCGTCCTGATGGAAATCCGGCGCGGGGGCGTGTCCCCGCGCCGGTCCCGTATCAGGGTCCCGCGGCTCAGGCGACCAGGGCAACGAGGTCAGGTTGATTTCTGTCCCAAAGGCATCGAATAGCCCTCTCCCCCCTGGGGAGAGGGTGGCCCGAAGGGCCGGTGAGGGGGGAACGTTGCTCCATGCTGGGCTTTTCCGGCCTTCGGCCGCCCCCTCATCCCGACCTTCTCCCCAGGGGGAGAAGGAGTGGGCGTCGCTCCGACTGAACCTGTTGACCTGACCTCGTTGCCCTGCTCAGACGACCAATCCCACCGCGATCATGCACATGACGCCGCCGATGCCCGTGTCCAGCACCCGCCATGCGCCGGGCCGGGCGAAGACGGGGCGCAGAAGACGCGCGCCATAGCCCAGCGCGAAGAAGAACAGGAAGGACGCCGTCATCGCCCCCAGCGCGAAGGCGTACTTGCCCTCCGCGAACTGTGTGGACACGGAGCCGACCAGCACCACCGTGTCCAGATAGACGTGCGGGTTGAGCCAGGTCAGAGCCAGACAGGTCGCCAGCGTCACGCCGAGCCCCGCCGGAACCGCCGCTGCCGGGGTCAGAGCGCCGCCCGCCCGCAAGGCCGAGCGGAAGCTGCGCAGCCCGTAGACCAGCAGGAAGGCCGCCCCGGCGTAGCGGGTCGCCGTCTCCAGCCACGGCAGCCACCGGCTGGCCTGGGCGAAGCCGCCGACCCCGGCCAGGATCAGCAGGGCGTCCGACACCGCGGAGGTCAGGCAGACGGCCAGCACATGCTCCCCGCGCAGGCCCTGGCGCAGCACGAAGGCGTTCTGCGCGCCGATGGCGACGATCAGGCTGAGGCCCAGCAGAAGACCGGGAAGGAAAGCGGACAGCATGACGGCCCCGTTCTTTGAAAGAGGCCGTTCCGATACCATGGCGGTTTGGATTAGAATAACTAAAGTCCCTTACCCCAATTAAGGAACGCTGATCCATGCTGGACTACGCCCTGCTCGCCGCGCTGGCGGCGGTCGTCCGCAGCGGCAGTTTCGAGCGGGCGGCGCAGCAGCTTCACGTCACCCCCTCCGCCGTGTCCCAGCGCGTGAAGCTGCTGGAGGAGCGGATGGGAGCGATCCTGGTGGTGCGCGGATCGCCCTGCACCGGCACACCCGCCGGCTTGCTGTTGAGCCAGCACGCGGAGCGGGTGTCCCTCCTGGAAAGCGAATTGCGGGAAGCGCTTCCCGGTGTTCCGCAGGACGGGCCGCCGGTGACCGTGCGCATGGCCGTGAACGCCGACAGCCTCGCCACATGGTTCGTCGCCGCGATGGCCGAAACTCCGGACCTTCTCTTCGACCTCGTCCTGGACGATCAGGACCACAGCGCCGACTGGCTGCGCCGGGGCGAGGTCCTGGCCGCGGTGACGTCCGGCGGCAAGCCGGTGCAGGGCTGCGACAGCACCCCGCTGGGCGCGCTGCGCTACGTCGCGACGGCCAGTCCGGCCTTCCTGCGGCGGCATTTTCCCGATGGGGTGGATGCGGCGTCGCTCCCCCGCGCGCCGCGCCTGACCTTCAACAGCAAGGACAGGCTTCAGACGCAGTGGACCCGGCAGGCGTTCGGGGCGGAGATCGCCTCGCCGACCCATTGGATGCCCTCCACCCACGCTTTCGTCGATGCGGCGCTGGCCGGGCTCGGCTGGGGGATGAATCCGGAAAGTCTGGTCGCCGGTGCCCTGCGCGACGGGCGGCTGGTGGCGCTGGTGCCGGGCCAGCCGCTGGACGTGCCGCTGTTCTGGCAACGCAGCCGCATCGCCAGCCGCACCCTGGCGGGCATCACGCGGGCGGTGTTGACGACGGCGCGCGCCCACTTGACGCAAGCGTGACGGCTAGCGGTTGCCCGCCGGCACGATGACGCTCGCCAGGAACAGGGCCGCGGCGGCGACCACGATGCTCGGCCCGCCCGGCAGGTCCCAATTCAGGGAGGAGAACAGCCCGCCCAGAACCGCGGCGATCCCGAAGACCGACGCCAGTGCGGCCATCGTCTCCGGCGTGCGTGAGAAGCGGCGGGCCGCCGCCGCCGGGATGATGAGAAGCGAGGTTATGAGAAGGATGCCGACGATCTTCATCGCCGCCGCGATCACCAGCGCGATCAGCAGCATGAAGGCCAGCCGGAGCGCCTCCACCGGCATGCCTTCCACCCGCGCCAGATCCTCGTTCACCGTCACGGCCAGCAGCCGCCGCCACAGCAGCAGCAGCCCGCCCAGCGCCGCTCCACCGCCGGCATAGATCCAGGCCAGATCCGCGTGCGTGACGCTCAGGATGTCGCCGAACAGATAGGCGACCAGATCGACGCGCAGCGTCTCCAGGAAGGCGATGGCGACGAGGCCCAGCGACAGCGACGAATGCGACAGGATGCCCAGCACCGTGTCCGAGGCCAGCGTCCGGCGTCCTTGCAGCCCGACCAGAGCCAGCGCCAGCGCGACGCAGACCGCGACCACCCCGACCAGCGGGTTGACGCCCAGAAGGAAGCCAAGCGCCACCCCCAGCAGGGCGGAATGGGCCAGCGTGTCGCCGAAATAGGCCATGCGCCGCCACACCACGAAGGAACCCAGCGGACCGGCCACCAGCGCGATGCCGCAGCCGGCGGCCAGCGCGCGCAGAACGAAGTCATCCATGGCAGCAATCCCCGTCATGGCCGGGCATCACGGCGCCGTCCGCGGCGTGCGCGTGGTCGTGGTGGTGGACATAGACGGCCAGCGCGTCGGCGTGGCGCCCGAACAGGGCGCGGTATTCCGGGTGGCGCTGCACGTCCTCCGGCGCGCCCTGGCAGCAGACATGGCCGTTCAGGCACAGCACGCGGTCGGTGCGGGCCATCACCGTGTGCAGGTCGTGGCTGACCAGAAGCACGCCGCAGCCGCGGGTCCGGCGCAGCGTCTCGATGCGCCCGAACAGCTCCGCCTGCCCATGCACGTCCACCGCCTGGTCGGGCTCGTCCAGCACCAGCAATTCCGGGTCGCCCAGCAGGGCGCGGGCCAGCAGAACCCGCTGCATCTCCCCGCCGGACACGCTCTGCACCGGGCTGGCGGCGAGGTGGGTGACGCCCGCTTCCTCCAGCGCGTCGGCGATGCGCGCGTCGGTCACCGGGCGCCACAGCGCCAGGAAGCGGCGCACCGTCAGCGGCAGGGTCGCGTCGACCGTCAGGCGCTGCGGCATGTAGCCGATGCGCAGGCCCCGGCGGCGCTCCACCACCCCGGACGAGGCGCGGACGAGGCCCAGGACGGCGCGCACCAGAGTCGTCTTGCCCGCGCCGTTGGGGCCGATCAGCGTGACGATCTCGCCGGGCCGCACCTCCAGGTCCACGCGGTCGAGGATCGTCCGCCCGCCCAGCCGCACCGTCAGATGCCTCGCGTCGACGAGGGGAGGCGAAAGGGAAGCCGCCGGCGGTCGCGCTGCGTGGTGGGCCGCGTGATGGATTGACATGTTATGTTATAACGTGACATTTCTGGGGTCGAAGAAAGCTATGCGCCGGAAAGACCCGGCTGTCCAGTCAGACGTTGAGGAACCCACCCATGCGCTTCGTGATGCGTCACCTGCCGTCCCTTGCTCTTCTGGCAACGTTGGCCGTCGCATCCCCGGCGCTGGCCGATGCGCCGAAGGTCGTCGCCTCGATCAAGCCGGTCCATTCCCTGGTTGCCGCGGTGATGGCGGGGGTTGGGGAACCGGCGCTGATCGTGCGCGGTGCCGCGTCGCCCCACACCTACGCCATGAAGCCGTCGGACGCGAAGGCGCTGGCCGCCGCCGATCTCGTCTTCTGGGTCGGGCCGGAGCTGGAGGGCTTCCTCGCCAAGCCGCTGAAGGCCAACGCGAAGAAGGCCAAGGCCGTGGAGCTGCTGGAAGCGCCGGGCATCGCCCTGCTCGACGCCCGCGAAGGCGGCGCCTGGGACGCCCACGGCCACGCCGACGGCCATGGGCACGAGCACAAGCACGATCACGCCCCCGGCGACGGCCACGATCACGACGAGACGGACACCCACATCTGGCTCGATCCCGACAACGCCCGCGCCATGGTCGCCGCCATCGCCGAGGCCCTGTCGGCCAAGGACCCGGCCAACGCCGCCGCCTACACGGCCAACGCCGCGCGCACCGTCCAGGCCATCGACGCGCTGGACGCCGAGCTGAAGGCGGCGCTGGCCCCGGTGACCGGCAAGCCCTTCGTCGTCTTCCACGACGCCTACCAGTATTTCGAAGCGCATTACGGCCTGTCCGGCGTCGGCGCCATCACCCTGAATCCGGAGCGCCGCCCCTCGGCCAAGCGCCTGTCGGAAATCCGCGCCAAGATCACCTCGCTGGACGCCGTCTGCGTCTTCGCGGAACCGCAGTTCGAACCGACGCTGGTGGACACCGTCGTCGGTGGCACCCAGGCGAAGAAGGGCGTGCTGGACCCCGAGGGGGCGGATCTGGCGGACGGTCCCGGCCTCTACCCCGCGCTGATGCGCAACCTTGCCGCGGCGCTGAAAGGCTGCCTCGGCTCCTGACGGCCCTTAAGCCTTGCCCCGGCCTGTGCTAGACCCATGTCGGAATTCTCCCAGGGAGGCAGGCATGAAGATCGGGGTCGTCGGGTGCGCGGGGCGCATGGGGCAGATGCTGGTGCGCGAGATCGCCGCCACGCCGGGCTGCACGCTGGCCGGCGGCACGGAGCGGGTGGGCGGCCCCGCGCTCGGCAAGGACATCGGCACCCTCGCCGGCCTGGAGCCGCTGGGCGTGACGGCCATCGACGACGCGGCGGCGCTGTTCGCGGAGGCCGACGCGGTGATCGACTTCACCAGCCCCGACGCCAGCGTCCGCCACGCGGCGCTGGCCGCCCAGTCGGAAACCGTGCTGGTCATCGGCACCACCGGCATCGGCCCGGCCCAGCAGGAGGCCATCGTCCAGGCCGCCACCCACACCCCGATCGTCCAGTCGCCGAACATGTCGCTGGGCGTCAACCTGTTGCTGGCCCTGGTCGAGCAGGTGAGCCGCGCGCTGGACGAGGACTACGACATCGATATCCTGGAGATGCACCACCGCCGGAAGGTGGACGCCCCCTCGGGCACCGCGCTCGGCCTCGGCCACGCGGCGGCGGCGGGGCGCGGGGTGGCGCTGGAGGATGTCTGGCAGAAGGTGCGCGACGGCCACACCGGCGCCCGCCCGCGCGGCGAGATCGGCTTCGCCACGCTGCGCGGCGGCGACGTGATCGGCGACCACACCGTGGTCTTCGCCGCCGATGGGGAGCGGATCGAGCTGACCCACAAGGCGTCGGGCCGCCAGATCTACGCCAAGGGCGCCGTCCGCGCGGCGCTGTGGGCCAACGACAAGCAGCCGGGCCTCTACAGCATGAAGGACGTGCTGGGGATCTGACCCCTACGCCGCTTCCTCTTCCGGTGTGGCGCGCCCCTGTTCCCAGGCGAGCAGGGCGCGCTTGCGGGGGATGCCGTAGCGGTAGTTGTGGATGATTCCCGATTTCTGGATCACCCGGTGGCAGGGGATCAGCACGCAGACCGGGTTGCGTCCCACCGCCGCGCCCACCGCCCGCATGGCGGTCGGCTGGCCGATGGCGCGGGCCACGTCCTCGTAGGACACGACGGCGCCCGCGGGGATGCGCAAAAGCGCCTCCCACACCTTGATCTGGAAATTGGTGCCCTTCATCAGCAGGCGCAGCGGCTCGGCTCCGCCGTTTTCAATCCCGGCCGCGCCGTCCCAGCGGAAGGCGCGGGCCGCCGCCGGGCGGGTGGCGTCGGCGTCCTCCACCAGACGGGCGGCGGGCCAGGCGGCGGCCATCTCGGCCAGCGCGTCGCGCCCGTCCTCCTCCTCGGCGAAGCTCAGCCAGCAGACGCCGCGTCCGGTGGTGGCGACCAGTGACGGGCCGAAGGGGGTCGCGTGCAGGCCCCAGCGGATGGTCAGCCCGCCGCCCAGCGCCTTGTACTCGCCGGGCGTCATCGCCTCGCAGGCGACGAACAGGTCGTGCAGCCGTGACGGGCCGGACAGCCCGACGTCCAGCGCCACGTCCAGGACGCTGTGGTTCTCGGCCAGCCGCCGCTTGGCGTTGTCCAGCGTCAGGAATTGCAGGAAGCGCTTCGGGCTGATCCCCGCCCATTGGGTGAACAGCCTCTGGAAATGGAAGGGGCTCATGCCCGCCACCTCGGCCAGCTCGCCCAGCGCCGGCTGATCCTGCCAGTTCTCGACCAGATGTCGGATGGCGGCGGCGATGGCGCGGTGGCGCCGCGCGTCGAGCGGATCGGCGACGGGATCGGCGACGGGATTCAGGCACGGCATGGCGATTCACTCCCAGGCTCCATGACCGGCCCAGGATGCGCCGCCGGGGCAGGGGGGACCAACCCGTTTCTTGCGAAGCCTGCCGTGGCGTCAGGGCACCGGTTCGGGGTGGCAGGGCGCGCGGCGCCAGTCGGCCAGCGCGCCGCGCAGCGCCTTGGCGACATCCCCCCGTTCGACCGGCGTCAGGAAGGCCCCGACGGTTACCGACTGCCCGTGCGAGGTGAGGGTGAGCTGGCTCTCGTGCCGGGGCGGGTCGTCCATGGTGACGCGCAGCCAGTTGGGCTGGAAGCTCCAGCGCCGCTCCGGCTTGTTCCAGGCGACGCGCTGGACCGTCAGGTCGGTGTCGGTCAGGCGCACCCGCTCGTACAGCCGGGCGGAACGGTTGTTGACGCGGAAGGCCAGCCAGAGGATCAACACGTCCAGCCCGCAGAAGGGCACCACCGGCCAAGCCCCGTTGGCGGCGAAGATTATGGCGATCAGCAGGTTGGCGAGGATCACCACCCCCATCAGAACCCGGTAGCCGCTTCGCCCCAGGCTGCGGTGTGGGTGCAGGATCGCGTCGAAGAAGACGCGGGGTGCGGAGGGCGGGGGCTTTCCGGTGATGGTCATAGGCATAAGATACTATGCCTCCGGGCCGCGTTCCAGCGGTCGCCCGCGCGGCGCGTTTGCATGGCCGGCCAAGGTCCCGCTATGGTGTGCGCCATGAAGCCCGCCGCCGTTCAGGAATTCTTCCGCCGCCTCAGCGCCGCCAACCCGGAGCCGAAGAGCGAGCTGGAATACGTCAACCCCTACACCCTGCTGGTCGCCGTCGTGCTGTCGGCCCAGGCCACGGATGTGGGTGTCAACAAGGCCACCGGCCCGCTGTTCCGGATCGTCACCACGCCCCAGCAGATGGTGGAACTGGGGGAGGAACGGCTGCGCGGCTACATCAAGACCATCGGCCTGTTCAACACCAAGGCCAAGAACGTCATCAAGCTGTCGGAGATCCTGGTCGCCCAGTATGGCGGCGAGGTGCCGCGCGACCGCGAGGCTCTGGAAACCCTGCCCGGCGTCGGGCGCAAGACCGCCAACGTGGTGCTGAACGTCGCCTTCGGCGAGGAGACCATCGCGGTGGACACCCACATCTTCCGCGTGGGCAACCGCACCGGCCTCGCCACCGGCAAGACGCCCGACGCGGTGGAGGCGAAGCTTCTGAAGGTGGTCCCCAAAGCCTACCGCCGGCACGCCCACCACTGGCTGATCCTGCACGGGCGTTACGTCTGCAAGGCCCGAAAGCCCGACTGCCTCGCCTGCCCGGTCAGCGACCTGTGCGGCTTCAAGGACAAGGTCCTGCCGGCGGCGGTGGTGTGATGTTTCCCGTGAAACGCCTGCGATATGTGCAAAAAGAAAAAGCCCGGCGAGGGCTCGATCCCCGCCGGGCTTGATCGCGAAACCGCGTTTAACGGCGTTTAACCGTCCACCACGATGGGGTCCAGCGCCGCCGGCACCGGGGCCGTTTCCGCCAGAGCGGCGGGGGCCGCGGCGGGCTTGGCCGCGGGGGTGTACTTGCCGATGTCGCCGTTCAGCAGGGCGCCGGCCTCGACCGCCAGCTCGCCGTACTTGATCGAGCCGTGAATGCTGCCGGTGGAGCGCACGGTCAGACGGCCGCGCACGATGATGTCGCCCTCGAACCGGCCACCGATGTCGGCCTCGTCGATCTCGACGGCGCCTTTGAACAGGCCGGTCTCGGCGATCTCGATGGAACGGCCCTCGCGCAGCTTGGCCTCCACCGTGCCTTCCACCACCAGCACGTCGCAGGACCCGATCTCACCGTTCAGGGAGATGTCGCGCCCGACGATCAGGCGGCGCTGGTCGCTGGGCAGCGGGGCGGCGGGCACCGGGGCCGGCGCGGGAGCGGCGGCGGGCGCCGAGGCCGGGGCGCCGTACCCGTCGGGGCGACGCGCCGAGCTTCCCGGCAGATCGACGGTGCGGCGCGGAATGTCGGTCGGCTTGAAGCTCGAACCGGGGATCGGGGCGCCGGCCGGCGGCTTCGGGGTGCTCGTGGTCATCTCGGGTCCCTTGGAGGAAATCGGCTCGGGGTGCGGCGTGCGCTGGGCCGGGGGAGCCGCCGGGCCGGCAGCGCTCCCGGCGGGCGGATTCGTCGCGGAAGGATTGCTCAGGGAGGCCAGCGGCGAAACCGCCGCCGCGGGTTCGGCGGCGCCCGCCTGCGGTGCGGCCGGGATGGCCGGGTCGGCGCTTTGGGTCTTCGGCGCACCGACGGGCGGATTCTTTCGTCCGAACAGCATGAACGTTGATCCCCAGGTCAGTCAGGTCGTGAAGTTTGGGCAGGTCGTCGAAGTCGGGTCGTTTCGGAGGCGGCGTCGCATGACCGGGCCCGATCGACAGCAGCCAAAAGACCACCTGGCGGGGGTAACACGGTCATCCGGCCGGCCGCAAGTGGGCTTTCGCGCAGGGATGGGGCCGTGCCGTACCGTGGTCCGTCACGCTTCCTCCCGGCGGGAAAGGCCCGTCATGGGCCCCGTCATAGCCCCGGTCATCGAATGATAGACATGGACCATGAAGGCGCTTGCGATCACCGGCACCAACAGGTTGACGAAAGGAATTGTCGAAAGAAAGGCAATTACGACACCAGCCGAAAATGGTTTCAACGGCATGGAACGCCGCAGAAATCCCGCTTCCTTCCGCCCCAGCCGCCGGATCGCCACCATCTCGAAGTATTCGCGACCCAGAAGATAGCCGTTCACGGTGTAGAAGATCAGCAGGTTCAACCCCGGCACCATCAGATACAGGGGCAGGGCGAACAGATTGACCAGCAGAACGACCGCAAAAAAGCGCAGCGCGGTCAGCAGTTCCTCCCCCAGGCCGGTCTGGCGGGCCGCCGGCAATTGGGGGTAGTGGCGCCGCTCCACCGCCTGCACCACCTCGTCCAGGAAGAAGCTGGACACCATGCCCACCGTGGCCGGGAACAGCACCCAGGCCAGCACCAGAACAGCCAGCCCGCCCAGCACGTCCAGCACCCCGTCCACCCAGGCGTACCCGGTCAGCGCCGTGTGGAACAGCGCCCACCACACCCCGCCGGCCAGCAGGGCGAAGGCCGTGATGGCGGACAGCACGCCGATCCACACGACGCGGCGGGAAGCCGGGTCGGACAGTTGTCCGATGGCGAGAAGCAGCGCGCGGAACATCCGGACTCCCGTTCGTTTGGGCCGATGCGGCCAAGCGACGCTTATCTACGACGGCAGGCCGCTCCGTTCCAGGGGGTATGCGCCGCGCTTGAGATGTGAAGTCGGGCCGCTATACTCGCGCCTGTTTTTCCCAACGGTCCAGACACCGCATTTCAAGGAGTGCCCATGGCCACGGCCGAATTCGACGTCACCGGCATCGGCAACGCCATCGTCGACGTGATCGCCCATGCCGACGACGCCTTTCTCGCCGCCAACGGCATCGAGAAGGGGGCCATGACGCTGATCGACGCCGCCCGCGCGGAGGAGCTGTACGGCCGCATGGGTCCGGGCATCGAGGTGTCGGGCGGCTCCGCCGGCAACACCATGGCGGGCATCGCCTCGCTGGGCGGCCGGGGGGCCTACATCGGCAAGGTCCACGGCGACCAGCTCGGCCAGGTCTTCCGCCACGACATCCGCGCCGCGGGCGTGCATTTCGAGACGGAGGCCGGCCACGGCGGCGCCCCGACCGCCCGCTGCCTGATCCTGGTGACGCCGGACGCCCAGCGCTCCATGAACACCTTCCTCGGCGCCTGCGTGGAGCTGGGTCCGGAGGACATCGACGAGGCGCTGATCGCCAACTCCCAGGTCACCTATCTGGAAGGCTATCTGTGGGACCCGCCGCGCGCCAAGGAAGCCTTCCGCAAGGCCGCCGCCACCGCCCACGGCGCCGGGCGCAAGGTGTCGCTGTCCCTGTCCGACAGCTTCTGCGTCCACCGCCACCACGCGGAGTTCGTGGATCTCGTCGAAGGCCATGTGGACATCCTGTTCGCCAACGAGCACGAGATCACCGCCCTCTACAAGACCGACCGTTTCGAGGACGCGCTGGAGGCCGTGAAGCGGCTGGGCAGGACCGCCGCCCTGACCCGCAGCGAGAAGGGCGCCGTCATCGTGTCCGGCGGCGAGGTGGTGGAGGTTCCGGCGTCCCCGGTGGCCCGCGTGGTGGACACCACGGGTGCGGGCGATCTCTACGCCGCGGGCTTCCTCTACGGCTTCACCCGCGGGATGTCCCCGGCGGAGTGCGGGCGTATCGGCGCGCTGGCCGCGGCGGAGGTGATCAGCCATGTCGGCGCCCGCCCGGAAATCCTGCTGGCCGATCTGCTGAAGGATGCAGGCGTTCCGGCCTGATTGCCGCCAGCTTGATTGCCGCCAGCCTGATTGCCGGACGACGCCTGTAAGGTATAAGCTGGCGGACCCTTCCGTTCGCCGGCTTCGCCCCCATGCAAGTGTATCTGCCGATCGCCGAGATGTCGGTCAACGCCCTGCTCGTGCTCGGCATGGGGGGGCTCGTCGGCTTTCTGTCCGGGATGTTCGGGGTGGGCGGCGGCTTCCTGATGACGCCGCTGCTGATCTTCATCGGCGTGCCGCCCGCCGTGGCGGTGGGAACCCAGGCCAACCAGCTCGTCGCGGCCAGCGTGTCGGGCGTCCTGGCCCACTGGCGCCGCGGCAACGTGGACGTGAAGCTGGGCGTCGTCATGCTGCTGGGCGGCATGGTCGGCACGGTGGTCGGCGTCTGGATCTTCTCCATGCTGCAGCGGATCGGCCAGATCGACATCGCGATCACGCTGACCTACGTCCTGTTCCTGGGCACCATCGGCACGATGATGATGGTGGAGGCCAGCCGCGCGCTGATCCGCCGCCGCGCCCCGACCGCCAAGCGGGGCAAGCTGCACCGGCACATCTGGCTGCATGGCCTGCCGCTGAAGATGCGGTTCCAGCGGTCGAAGCTCTACATCTCGGCCCTGCTGCCGGCGGCGATCGGGGCGGTCGGCGGGATGCTGGTGGCGATCATGGGCATCGGCGGCGGCTTCATGCTGGTCCCGGCGATGATCTATCTGCTGAACATGCCCACCGGACTGGTGGCCGGCACCTCGCTGTTCCAGATCATCTTCACCACGGCCATGGCCACGCTTCTCCAGGCGGCCACCAACCAGACGGTGGACGTGATGCTGGCGCTGCTGCTGCTGATCGGCGGGGTGGTCGGCGCGCAGTTCGGCACCAAGGCGGGCGGCAGACTGCGCGGCGAGCAGGCGCGCCTCCTGCTGGCCTCGCTGGTCGTCGCGGTCGCGCTGAAGCTTGCATTCGATCTGGTGGTCGAACCGAACGACATCTTCACCATCTCCACGAGGCAATCGTGAGCGGTGTCCCGAAGGGGGCGGGGCGGCTCTGGTCCGTCCGGGTCGCCGGAGGGCTGGTGGGTCTGCTGGCCGGGGGCCTGCTGGCCGCCACGGTCTGGGCGCAGCAGCTCGTCGCCGACCTGTCCAGCCACCTGATCGCCATCACCACCGGCTTCACCGGGACGGAGGTCGTTCTGTTCGGCACCACCGACGGGGCGGGCGACGTGGCCATCGTGGTGACCGGCCCGCGCACCCCCGTCACGGTCCGCCGGAAGGAGCGCATCGCCGGCATCTGGATCAACGCGCGCAGCGTGCGGTTCGAGCAGGTTCCCGGTTATTACATGGTCGCAACGAACCGCCCGCTGGACCAGTTCGTCGGCCGTCCGGTGCTGGAGCGCCACCAGATCGGTCTGCCGAACCTGCAGCTCGGTCCCCGGGAGCAGTTGGCCCCGGACCAGCTCGCCCTGTTCCGCTCCGCCCTGATCCGCAACAAGCAGCGGGCCGGGCTGTATGGGATTTCCCTGGGGCAGGTGTCCTTTCTCGGCGAGCGGCTGTTCCGGACCAACATCTACTTCCCGGCCAATGTGCCGACGGGGCTGTACAACGTGGAGGCGCTGCTGATCCGCGATGGCGAGGTGGTCAGCGCACAGACCACGCCGTTGGTGGTGTCCAAAGTGGGCTTCAGTGCGGAAATCTACGACTTTGCGCGCAATCAGCCGATGTTCTACGGTGTTGCGGCGGTGATTGGGGCCATCGCCGCCGGCTGGCTGGCCGGCGCCATCTTCCGGAGGGTGTGACCCATGTCCGACCCAATGACGTCCGATCCAATGACGTCCGAATCCACGACGTCCGATCCGGTCACGACCGATCAGGCCGCTTCCGGTACGGACTCCACGGCGAAGCCGCCGGTCCGCATCTTCCTGGTCGTGGTGGACGAGAGCCCGGAACTCCAGCTCGCCTTGCGCTACGCCTGCCTGCGCGCCCGCAAGTCGGGGGGCAAGGTGGCGCTGCTGTACGTCATCGAGCCGGGCGAGGTGCAGCAGTGGCTGGCCCTGGAGAACCTGATGCGCGAGGAACAGCGCGCGGAGGCCGAGCAGAAGCTGCAGAAGCTGGCCCGCGACGTGAACCGGCTGACCGGCACCCTGCCGGCCCTGTACGTGCGCGAGGGCAACCGCCGCGACGAGGTGCTGGCCCTGATCGAGGAGGAGCCGAGCATCTCCATCCTCGTTCTGGCCGCCGGCACCGATCCCGAAGGTCCGGGGCCGCTGATCTCCTACTTCACCAACCGGGGCCTGGCGAAGCTGCGCATTCCGCTGACCATCGTGCCGGGCGGCATCGGCATCGACGCGCTCGACGCGATCACGTGACGCTTCACCGGCCGTAAAGCGCGGCGAGGCTGCGCTGGTCGATGTCCGACCGGTCGTCGGTCAGCACGGGGTGCCCCTCCAACTCGGCGGGGGCCAGCGTCTCCAGGATGCGGGAGGCCGCGTACGCCGCACCCGCCGGTGCCGCGCGCAGGCGTACGCTCAGATCCTCGAGCGTACGTTTCTCCTTCGTCGCAATCAGCAGATAATTCCCGCGCCCGGCGTCGGCGACGTACACCGACGGGAACACCGCCCCCTGCGTCGCCGCCAGAGGTCCGACCAGGGCGTTGCGGTCCATGGGGGAGGCGACGTTCATGACCAGCACGCCGCCCGGCGCCACCCGCCGCTCCACCGCCGCGAAGAACTCCTCGGTCGCCGTGAAGAAGGGGATCAGCGCGGTCGAATAGAGGTCCACGATCACCACGTCGTGCCGCTCCTCCGACCGCTCGACGTGGCGGCGGGCGTCCTCCACGGCGACGCGCACCTCGGGCCGCAGGCCGAACCGCTCGCGCGCCACCTCGACCACCGCCGGGTCCAACTCAACCCCCAGAATGTCGGCGCCGGGCCAGGAATCGAGAATTTCCTTGGCCGCCGCACCACCGGCCAGACCCAGGACCAGAACGCGCGTGCCGTTCCCCAGGGCCGGCACGGCGGCGAACAGGTCGTAATAGAGGCCGGTCGGGCCGCCGTCCTTGCGCAGCCGCGACTGGGTGGCCCAGGCCACGTTCAGATGCAGCCGGATCTGCTCCGCGTCCTCCTGCACCATGATGGTGTTGTGGGGCGTCTCGCGGTAGAGGGCGAAGCCCTGCCCCTCGCCATGGCCGGCGGCCCAAGCCACGGGAACCGCCAGAGCCGCAGCGGCGGCCATCCGTTTCCCACCCGGAACGAACAGGCAGGCGAGCGCCGGCAGGACCGCCGCCAGGGCGTAGCCCGCGGACACCCCGACCTCCGGGATCGCGTAGAAGGAGGCGAAGAAGGTGCCGCCGATGCTTCCCAAGGTGCCGACCGCGTAGATCCGCCCCGCCGCAGCGGCTCCGGACAGGCTGCTCAGCCCCGCGCAGATGGGCGACACCATGGCCAGCGCGAAGGAGGGCAGACCCAGGATCAGCGCCGCTCCGACGACCGACCCTTCCACCGCGTTGAAGCGGCCCGCGGCGTCCGCCAGCATCGGCTTGCCCAGCCAGGGCGTCAGCGCCGCGGCGGCGATCCCGGCGAGAAGGGCGGCGCGCAGCGCCGGCACCGCCTTCGGCCCGTCGCCGATCTGCCCGCCGGTCCAATAGCCGGCGGCCATGAAGGTCATCACCACGCCGATGACGGCGCCCCACTGGTAGACCGAGTAGCCGAAATGCGGCGCCATCAGCCGTCCGCCCAGGATCTCCATCATCATCAGCGACCAGCCCGCGGAGAAGGCGGCGGCGGCCAGCGCGAGAGGACGCAGGGGGGCGGGGGGAGGAAGGCCGGTCAAGGCCGGCGCCCAGGCGTTCGTTGACCGTTCGTTCGTTGGCCGCGCGTTCGTTGGCTGCGCGTTCGTTGAATGGCTGTGTCCATCAGTCCTTGCGTTTTCCCTTCAGCCCATAGACCTCGATCGGGTCGTTCAGCCCCTTCACCGGATGCCAGCCGACCGAGACGACGCGGTTGGCGCAGGCCTCCGCCACCTCGGCGGAGGTCAGGACGTTGCGGTCCAGACGGCTGCACAGCCCCTCGATCCGGCTGACCAGATTGACCGCCGGGCCGATGACGGTGAAGTCCAGCCGGTTCGCGGAGCCGATGTTGCCGTACATCACCTCGCCCATGTGGAGCGCGATGCCGCAGCGCAGCGTCGGCTGGCCCCAGGCGGCACGCTCGGCGTTGCGCGCGTCCATGTCGGTCAGCGCTTCTTCCGCGGCGTCCAGCGCCTTGGTGCAGGCGGCGGCGCCGGTCGGGTCGCCCTCCTCCAGCGGGAAGATGGCCAGCATGGCGTCGCCGATGAATTTCATGATCTCGCCGCCGCGGCTTTCCACCGCGCCGCCCATGATCTCGAAATAGCCGTTCAGCAGGGCGATCAGCTCCTCCCGCGGCAGCCGGTCGGCCAGCGAGGTGAAGCCGCGCAGGTCGCAGTACCACAGCACCGCGCGGACGTTGTCGCCGGTGCCGCGCCGGATGTCGCCGGACAGGATGCGCGCGCCGGTGCGGTGGCCGACATAGGTGTCCAGCACGGTCGTCGCCAGCCGCCGCAGCGCCAGCGTCTCCAGAACCGCGCCCAGCGCCGGCAGCACGGCGTCCACCAGCGCCAGATCGGCGGTGGAGAAACCGCCGGGCCGGTCGGTGGTGAAGCTCAGCACGTTGCGCCGCCCGCCGGCGAACAGGACGGTCATGGCGACATAGTCGGTCGCCCCCTGCGCCCGCAGCTCCGCGAAGACCGGGTAAGGCCAGGGCGGCTCCATCTGCTCCAGCCGGTAGCGCAGGCCGTCGGCGCCGTCCTCGATCAGGGTGGCGAAGGGGCTGGTCAGATACTCGGTGCTGGTCTCTGTGCCGTGGGCGCGGGTGGCGATCTCCACATGGTCCGCGTTGCGGCGCCAGAAGAAGGCGATGGTGCGGATCTGCGGGTGCAGCAGGGGCAGGGCGCAGACGGCGCGCAGCAGCGGCACGCCCGACGCCATCAGCCGGCGGCAGAAACGGTCCATCATCGGCTCGAAGCCGGGGGCGTGCCGGCCCTCCAGCAGCAGCCATTCGACGACCTCCCGCGCGGCGGCGTCGATGGATGGGGCCGCAGGGGTCGCCGGTGTGGGGGCCGGTGCGGTGGCCGCGGGCGGTGCCATGCTCACGGATCGATGACCATAAGGATGCGATGCTTGATCTGTCGGCGGATTCTGCCCAAGTTTCGCCTACGCCGCCAGTGTTGTTCGGCGCCGATGGAGGATATCGCCATGTTCATTCAGACCGAGCAGACGCCCAACCCGGCGACTCTCAAGTTCCTGCCGGGGCGTGACGTGCTCGGACGCGGCACCGCGGACTTCCCGTCCCGCGATGTTGCCGCCGCTTCGCCGCTGGCCCAGCGGCTGTTCGAGATCGACGGGGTCCAGGGCGTGTTCCTGGGCGCCGACTTCGTGACCATCACCAAGGCCGGCGACAAGGAGTGGTTCCTGCTGAAGCCGTCGATCCTCGGCGTCATCATGGAGCATTTCACCGCCAACCGCCCGGTGCTTCTGGAAGAGGCGACCGGCGACGGCCACGCCGCCAGCGCCGACGATGACGAGATCGTCACCCAGATCAAGGAGCTGCTGGACACCCGCGTGCGTCCGGCGGTGGCCCAGGACGGCGGCGACATCACCTTCTACGGCTTCGAGGAAGGCGTGGTGTACCTGGAGATGAAGGGGGCCTGCTCCGGCTGCCCCAGTTCCACCGCCACGCTGAAGGCCGGCATCGAGAACATGCTGCGCCACTACATCCCCGAGGTGGTCGAGGTCCGCGCCGTCCGCTGACGGCCTTCGGATGGGCGCGGCGGCACGGGCCGCGCCCGCCCGGCTTCCCTGCGCCTATTCCGGAACCACGAACTGCATGCCCAGCCAGCGCCAGCGCCCGTCCGCGCTGGGCAGGGTGCAGTTGACGCGCGTGCGGCCCGGCGGGAAGGGATCGCGGATGCGCACCTCCACCCGGTCCTCCGTCACCCGCTCCAGCGCCGTGCGCCCCTGGCCGGCGGCGAAGCAGGCCAGCCGCGACAGATCGCCCAACCCGTCCGCCACGGTGAAGCCGAGCGGCGGCGGGTTAACGGTCAGCAGCGGGTCGTCGGGCGTCATGTCCGTCACCGGCAGGGGCAGCGCGTTGGCGGCCAGCCGGAAACGGTCCACGCTGCCGAAACTCTCGTTCATCACGAAGCGGGGCAGGGCCACCCGGTCGGCCTGCGGGTGCAGGACGCCGGACTGCTGGCCGAAGGCCGCGGCGAACCCCTGCTCCGTCACGATGGCCCGCACCGCCGACGATACCTCCCCCTGCGGGTAGGCGAACAGGGTGGGGCGCTGGCCCGTCTCCGCCTGCAGCCGGTCGGCCATGCGGCGCAGCTCCGCCCGCACCTCGTCGGCGGGGCGGGAGACCAGCGACTGGGTGGAGGCGCCGAGCCCGCCGATGGTCACCCCGGCGGCGGCGAGCTGCCGCAGCTCCGTCCAGTTCATGTGGGCGGGCGATCCGCGGTCGATGGCGTCGGTCGCCACGAACAGGGTGAAGGGCAGCCCCGCCGCCTTCAGCCGCGGCCAGGCCTCCCGGAAGGCGGAGCGGCTGGCCTCGTCGATGGTGATCGCCACCGTCCGGTCGGGCAACGGTGCGCCGGTGCGCAGCGCCTCCAGGATGCGGAGCAGGGGCAGGACGTGGTAATCGCTGTCCCGAAGCTCATCCAGATGGGCCTCGAACTGATCGATCCGGATGCTGATGGACGGGTTCTGATCCTCGCCGAAACGGTCGTAGGCGAAGACGACGGCGGCGCTTCCCGTCCCGTCGGCCTCGACGCCGGGGCTGCCCGCCAGGGCTTGGAAAGCCCAGGCGGCGGCCACGGCGAACAGGGTGACGGCGCGGCGGAACGGCATGGCGGCGTGTCGTGGGTCCGGTGCGGTGGGTCCGGTGCGGATCGGGCGGCCGGACGGGTTCCGGATTGCGCCAAGGCTGATGTGGCACAAGCACCCCGGCGGGAACAAGTCCGCAACACGAACCGCGCCGAGCCGGCTTTTCCATGATGCAACCGTGCAACAAGTTCTGTGGCATGCGGTCGCAGGGGCCGGGTCCGGTCAGCCCATCATCAGCCCACCCAGAGCCGTGTCCGTCACGAGGGGATAGCGCCCTTCGTCCGGCAATTGATAATGCCACCATTCGCAGGCGTAGTGCCGCCAGCCCGCCGCCGTCATGACGCCCAGAAGGGCGGCGCGGTTGCGTTGCTGCTCGGCGGTCAGGTCGGTGCGGCCATGGTGGGACCGCTCGGTCATCTCGTCGAAGCCGGTGCCCATGTCCAGCGGGCGCCCCGCGCCGTCGGCCAGCGTCAGGTCCACCGCGATCCCGCGGGAGTGGGTGGAGCCGCCCGCCGGATCGGCGATGTAGGACGGGTCGGGCAGCGCCCGCCACAGCGCCCATTGCGCCTCGACCGGGCGGAAGGCATCGTACAGCCGCAGCCGGCAACCGATGCCCCGCGCCAGCCCGATGGCCGCGCGGAGCGCCGCCGCCGCGTCGGGGTGCAGCAGGCAGACCGGGTTGCGGTAGATGGGTACGCCGGTCAGGTTGTCCGGCGTGGCGTAGAGCAGGTCGATGTCGACATCGAAGTCCGGCGGTGCGATGGGTGTGAGCATGATCCATGCCGTCAGGGAAGACCGGGGCTGTCTAGCACGCTCTTGACCCAGGGCTGAAGTGGGGCTTTGAAGATGGCGGATCTGATGAAGGCGTGGGGGTCATGAGAGTTCTGGGACTGGACACGGCAACCTCCGGCTGTTCCGCCGCGCTGTGGGACGATGGCACCGTCACCGTGCGGCGGCGCGAGCCGATGGCCCGCGGGCAGGCGGAAGCCTTGGTGCCCCTGGCGCAGGCCGCGCTGGCGGAGGCGGGCTGCGCCTTCGGCGCCTTGGACCGCGTCGCCGTGACCGTCGGGCCGGGCGCCTTCACCGGGCTGCGCATCGCGCTGGCCGCGGCGCGCGGCTTCGCCCTGGCCGCCGGGCTTCCGGTGGTCGGCGTCACCAGTTTCGACGCGATCCTTCACGGCCTGCCGGTGGCGGAGCGGGAGGGCCGCGCGGTGCTGGTCGCCGTGGACTCCCGCCGTACCGAGCCGTTCCTGCAGCTTTTCCATCCGGATCTGACCCCGCTGGGAGAACCGGCGATGCTGGAGCCCGCCGCCGTGCCGGGCTGGCTGGACGGGCTGTTGCCGGCCTCCGGTGACGGGGCCGTGCCGTTGCTGGTTGCCGGGGACGGGGCCACGCCGCTCCGCACGCTTCTGGAGGACCGCCCCGACACGCGTTTCGCCGCCGGGCCGGGCACGCCCGACGCCGCCGTGGTCGCCGCCCTGGGCGCGGCGCGGGAGGCCGGTTTGCCGGCCCAGCCCTTCTACCTGCGTCCGCCCGACGTCTCCCTGCCGCGGAAGACGGCATGACCGCCGCCCTGTCCGTCCCGTCCCGTCCCGTCCGCCTTCAGACCGCCGGATTGGCCGACGTGCCGGTGGTGGCCGCCCTCCAGCAAGGCTGCTTTCCGGAGGACCCCTGGGGCACCGGCTCCATCGCCAGCCTGATGGGCCAGCCGGGCTTCTTTTCCGTGCTGGCCCTGCGGGAGGGCGGGGACGACGACCCGGTCGGCTTTCTCCTGGCGCGGGTCGCCGCGGACGACGGGGAGATCATCGCCGTCGGCGTCCGCCCCGATGCGCGGGGGCTGGGCGTCGGGCGCCGTCTGGTCGCGGCGGCGCTGGACGGAGCGCGGGCGCTGGGCGCCACGGCGCTGTTCCTGGAAGTCGCCGAAGACAATGATGCGGCCCAATCCCTGTATAAATCCTGTGGTTTCCTTCCCGTGGGCCGCCGTCCCGGATATTACCGCCGAGCGGACGGAAGGGTTGCCGCCCTGGTGCTGCGGTATTCGTACACTGACGAATAAACATTAACCTTTTTGAATCCAAAGACGGTGAACCCCCTCCGGCTCATCCGGATTTTCGGGCGTCACGGCAAGAATGGAGTGACCCAGTTCGATCAAGGATCGGGGCACATTCTCCAAGGGTTCGCCAGCGTTCAGCCGGACTTCAAGCGTTTGCCCCACGGCCATCCGCTCCACCGACAACTTGGTCTTGACGAAGGTTAACGGACACACCTCGGAGGTGATGTCCAAAAACAAATCCGGTGAATTTTTTTCGTACACTGCTTCCTCTTTAAGAGCAAAGGATGGATATTGCGCGCGGCCACAAACCTCTTTATATGGAGAGGAACGCCAAGCCGCGGAGCAAGCTTACATGAGCAATGGGAACCCTTCCAACGCGCTGTTGTCTCTGACCACGGAGATCGTTGCGGCGCATGTCTCGAACAATACAGTCGCTCTGGGCGATCTTCCGACGCTGATTGAGCAGGTGTACAAGTCACTCGCGAATGTCGGGACTGAGCCGGTTGCGACGGAGGAGCGTCCGCAGCCCGCCGTGCCCATCAAGAAGTCCGTCACTCCCGACTACATTGTATGCCTGGAGGACGGCAAGAAGCTGAAGATGCTGAAGCGCCATCTGAAGACGGCCTACAACATGTCGCCGGAGGAATACCGCGACCGCTGGGGTCTGCCGACGGATTACCCGATGGTCGCCCCGAACTACGCCCGCCAGCGCAGCTCGCTGGCCAAGCAGATCGGTCTCGGCACCCGCGCCCGCCGCGGCGCCGCCTAAGGACCACTGGGCTTGTGCGTTGGTGTCCGGCGGGCCGCCGTTCGGTCCGGTCCGCCCCGGAACCCCATGCCCCGGACCCCATGGCCCGGATCTGATCCTTCCTCCACGTCTCCCGCGTGACTCCTCCCATCCGCCGTGCCGCCGACCCCATCCGCCGGGGCCGGTCCATTGGACATGCCCGGGAGCGGGCTTGTCGGGGGTTGGTTCGTCACGTCGCGGTTGACCGGCAACCGGCCATTCGTGTTATCCCTGTCCCGTGCCCGACGGGCTCCGGATGGAGAACCGGCGGTTGCCGCCACCCGAACACCGCCAGCGAAGCGTCGAGTATGGCTGATACAGGCACGGACCAGGGCAGTTCTTCGGATCTGCGGATGGGCTCCCTCGAAGTGCGGCTGGCCGAAAGCGCCGCCGAGATCGATTGGGCGCAGGCATTGCGCTACCGCGTCTTCTACGAGGAGATGTCGGCGGTGCCCTCGCCGGACATGGCCGCGCGCCACCGCGACTTCGACGATTTCGACACGATCTGCGACCATCTGCTGGTCATCGACCACGCCCGCGGAAACGGGCCGGAGTCCGTGGTCGGCACCTACCGGCTGATCCGCCGTCCGGCGGCGGCCAAGGCCGGGCGCTTCTACTCCAGCGACGAATACGACATCGGGCGGCTGGTCGGCTATCCGGGGGAAATCCTGGAACTGGGGCGGTCCTGCGTGGACGCCGCCTACCGCACGCGCGGCAGCAGCATGCAGCTCCTGTGGCGCGGCATCGCGGCCTATGTCTTCCACCACGACATCGCGGTGATGTTCGGCTGCGCCAGCCTGCCGGGCACCGATCCCGAGGCGATGGCGGAGCCGCTCTCCTATCTCCATCATTTCCATCTGGCCCCGGAGGAGCTGCGCCCCGTGGCCCTGCCGGAACGCTATGTCGGCATGGATCTGATGCCCCGCGACCGCATCGACCCCAAACGCGCGCTGGCGGTCCTGCCGCCGCTGATCAAGGGCTATCTGCGGCTGGGCGGCTTCATCGGCGACGGCGCGGTGATCGATCACCAGTTCAACACCACCGACGTCTCGATCGTGGTGAAGACGGACCTCATCACCAACAAATATTCCAGGCATTACGAGCGGCGCAGCCGCGACGCCCAGATCGCGTGATCCACAATCGCATCAGAAGGTGGGCGCACCGGGAGGCGCTGGCATGACGGCGGTGGATGCGACCGGGGCGCGCGCTTTGGGTTCGCCGGTGCGCGGCGCCCTTCGTCTGGCCCTCTATCTGCTGTGGACGCTTCTGCTGATCCCGGTGCAGGCCCTGGCCGTCGCCCTGCGCTCGCCGCTGCGCTTCCGGATACCGCGGGTCTATCACCGCGTCTGTGCCGCCATCCTGGGCATCGGCATCGTGGTGCGCGGCCAGCGGGCGGCGGACGGGCCGGTGCTGTTCGTCTCCAACCATTCCTCCTACCTCGACATCACGGTGCTGGGGTCGGTCATACCGGGCTCCTTCGTGGCGAAGAGCGAGGTGGCCGGCTGGCCCTTCTTCGGGGCTCTGGCGAAGCTCCAGCAGACCGTCTTCGTGGAGCGCAAGGCCCGCGCCGGGGTGGAGAGGCAGCGGGACGAGCTGGGCGCCCGGCTGGACTCCGGCGACAATCTGATCCTGTTCCCCGAAGGCACCTCCAGCGACGGCAACCGCACGCTCCCTTTCAAGACGGCGCTGTTCGCGGTGGCCGCCCGGCGCATCGGGGACCGGCCGCTGACCGTGCAGCCGGTCAGCATCGCGCCGACGCGGCTGGACGGCATCCCGATGGGGCTCGCCTTCCGTCCCTGTTACGCCTGGTACGGCGACATGGATCTCGCCCCGCATTTGTGGACCGTCTTCACGCTGGGCCGCATGACGGTGGAGGTGGAGTTCCATCCCCCCGTGACCATCGACGGATTCTCCAGCCGCAAGGCCCTGGCCGACCATTGCCAGCGCGCCGTCGCCCGGGGCGTGGAACGCGCGGTGTCCGGCAAGGCGTTTTCCCCGCCGGCCCATTGAGCGGGATATTCCACACGGTGAAATGGAAATCGGGCTTGCCGGCACGATTGACTCGTTTTGCCGCACTCGTGCTACCATATCGGCTGAAAGCGATGCCGCAACGCGGCGGGTCGCGCGCCGGATTGCGCCGTTCGGACCGGTGCCGTCCAGGCGCGCCTTTTTGTATTGGCCGAGATCACGGTTGGTCCGTGTCGCAGTGGTGTGGAAGGGATCGTTGAGTAAGAAGCTCTTCATCAAGACCTGGGGCTGCCAGATGAACGTCTACGACTCCGCCCGCATGGCGGATGTCCTGGCACCCCTGGGCTACCGGCCGGTGGACGAGCCGGACGGCGCCGACATGGTGATCCTCAACACCTGCCACATCCGCGAGAAGGCGTCCGAGAAGGTGTTCTCGGAACTGGGGCGGCTGCGCCAGCTCAAGGACGTCAAGGCCGCCGCCGGGGATGGGCGCATGATCGTCGCCGTGGCCGGCTGCGTCGCCCAGGCCGAGGGCGAGGAGATCGTGGCGCGTGCCCCCCATGTGGACATGGTGTTCGGGCCGCAGACCTATCACACCCTGCCGGAGATGGTGGCGAAGGCCAGCCGCAAGGCGGGCAGCGTCCTGAACACCGACTTCCCCGTGGAGTCCAAGTTCGATTTCCTGCCGGACGAGAACGCCGGGCAGGGCGTGACCGCCTTCCTGGCGGTGCAGGAGGGTTGCGACAAGTTCTGCACCTTCTGCGTGGTGCCCTACACCCGCGGCGCCGAATTCTCGCGCTCCGGCGCCCAGATCCTGGCGGAGGCCCGGCGCCTCGTCGCCGGCGGCACGCGGGAGATCAACCTGCTGGGCCAGAACGTCAACGCCTGGCACGGCGACGGGCCGGACGGAACCACCTGGGGCCTCGGCCGGTTGGTCCGCGAACTGGCCGGGATCGACGGGCTGGAGCGCATCCGCTACACCACCTCGCACCCGCGCGACATGGAGGACGATCTCATCCGCGCCCACGCCGAGGTGCCGCAGCTCATGCCCTACCTGCATCTTCCGGTGCAGGCCGGGTCCGACCGCGTCCTGGCGGCGATGAACCGCAAGCACACGGCGGACGACTACCGCCGCATCGTCGACCGGCTGCGCGCGGCCAAGCCGGATCTGGCGCTGTCGGGCGACTTCATCGTCGGCTTCCCCGGCGAGAGCGACGCGGACTTCGCGGAGACGCTGCGCCTCGTGACCGACGTCGGCTACGCCCAGGCCTATTCCTTCAAGTACAGCCCGCGCCCCGGCACCCCGGCGGCGCTGGAGCACGCGCAGGTTCCCGAAGACGTGAAGGACGCCCGTCTGGCCGCGCTCCAGCAATTGCTGAACGCGCAGCAGCAGGCCTTCAACCAGGGCTTCGTCGGGCGCACCGTGCCGGTCCTGTTCGACCGCGTCGGCAAGCGCGCCGGCCAGCTTCTGGGCAAGAGCCCCTACATGCAGTCGGTGCACGCCGACGCCAACGAACGGCTTCTGGGCCGCATCGTGGAGGTCCGCATCGACGCCGCCCATCCGAACAGCCTGGCCGGCAGCGTGGCGACCGGTGAATACCGCAGCTCCGCCACCGGCACGCAACCCGTGGAGGCGACCGTTTGAACGGCTTGCCCGACCAGCGCCCCGATCAGCGTATCGACCTGGACTTCGACGACAACCGGCTTCTGCCGATGCTGTACGGCGAGCATGACCGCCACCTCGCCCGCATCGAGAACCAATTGGGCGTCTCCCTGATCTCCCGCGGCAACACGCTGACCATCGCCGGTCCGGCGGAGTCGGCGGAGTCCGCGCGCTCGGCCATCGACGCCCTCTATGAGCGCCTCAAGCGCGGCATGGCCGTCGGCACCGGCGAGGTGGACGCCGCCGTCCGCATGGCGACCGGCGTCGGCGGGGCGGTGCGCGACCAGAATCTGGCGACGCTGAGCCGGGGCGAGGTTGCGGTGCGCACCCGCCGCAAGGGCGCCATCACCCCGCGCTCCCCCATGCAGGCCGCCTATCTCCAGGCTTTGGCCGAAAGCGAGATGGTCTTCGGGCTCGGCCCCGCCGGCACCGGCAAGACCTACCTCGCCGTGGCGCAGGCGGTGGCTCTGCTGACCACGGGCCAAGTGGACCGCATCATCCTGTCCCGCCCCGCCGTGGAGGCGGGGGAACGGCTGGGCTTCCTGCCCGGCGACCTGAAGGAGAAGGTGGACCCCTATCTGCGCCCGCTCTACGACGCGCTGCACGACATGCTGCCGGCGGAGCAGGTGAAGAAGCGGCTGGAGTCCGGCGAGATCGAGATCGCGCCGCTCGCCTTCATGCGCGGCCGCACGCTCGGCAACGCCTTCGTCATCCTGGACGAGGCGCAGAACACCACGCCCATGCAGATGAAGATGTTCCTCACCCGCCTGGGCGAGGGGGGCCGCATGGCGGTCACCGGCGACATCTCGCAGACCGACCTGCCGGCCGGCACGAAGTCCGGCCTGCGCGAAGCATTGGACATCCTGGACGGGGTGGACGGCATCCGCTTCGTCCATTTCACCGACGCCGACGTGGTGCGCCACCCGCTGGTCGCCCGCATCATCCGTGCCTATGACCGCGCCGAGGGTGCCCGCGCCGAAAGCCAGCGCAAGCCCACGCCCCGGCGGGCCGGTCCAAAGGATGGCGGTCCAGACGGGGAGGGAACACCGTGATGGCCGTCGATGTCGTCGTTTCACGTGAAGCGGGCGATTGGGCGGAGAACGCCGAGTGGCTGTGCGAACGCGCGGCGCTCGCCGCGTTGTCCGTCACCTACGACGAGGACGAAGGCCCGGCGGAGTTGTCCGTCGTGCTGGCCGACGACGCGCTGGTGCACCGGCTGAACCGCGAATACCGCGGCAAGGACAAGCCGACCAACGTGCTGTCCTTCGCCCTGACCGAGGCGGAGGAGCCCGAACTGGGCGAGGACGCACCGGTCATGCTGGGCGACGTGATCCTGGCCTGGGAAACCGTCGCCCGTGAAGCCGCCGAGCAGGGAAAAACCCCTTCGGACCATATGACCCACCTTGTGGTGCATGGCGTTCTTCATTTGCTCGGGTATGATCACGAGACGGACGAAGAGGCCGAGGAGATGGAGCAGCTCGAAACCGACGTGCTCGCGACCCTCGGCATCGCCGATCCGTACGCCGCCACGCGCTCTCCGCCCGGAGAGCCGAATTTGGACGAACAACCGCCGGACCGATGAGCGAGATTTCCGACAGTCGAACGCCCCGTGAAGACGGGGCCGAAGATCAACAATCCTTGGGCCACCTGTTCCGCGGGTGGCTGAGGACCGTCCTGGGGGGGCGCGACGACGCCACCCTGCGCGCCACGATCGAAGAACTGATCGAGGAGCAGGACAACGGCGAGGGATCGCTGGGAGCGGGCGAGCGCGCCCTGCTCGCCAACATCCTGAAGCTCCGCGACCGCACCGTCGACGACGTGATGGTGCCCCGCGCGGACATCGTGGCGGTGGAGGTGGACACGCCGTTCCCCGCCCTGGTCCAGCGCATGGCGGAGGAAGCCCATTCCCGCATGCCGGTTTTCCGTGAAACGCTCGACGACGTCGTCGGCATGGTCCACATCAAGGACGTGCTGACCGCGATGGCGAACCGGAAGCCCGTCGAACTGAAGGACATCGTGCGCGACCTGACCATCGTCGCGCCCAGCATGCCGGTGGTGGACCTTCTGGTGCAGATGCGCCAGAAGCGCCAGCACATGGCGCTGGTGGTGGACGAGTTCGGCGGCATCGACGGTCTCGTGACCATCGAGGATCTGGTCGAGGAGATCGTCGGCGAGATCGAGGACGAACACGACGAGGAGGCGACTCCCCATTTCGTGGAACGTCCCGACGGCTCCATCATCGCCGACGCCCGCGTGTCCATCGAGGATTTCGAGGACCGTGTCGGCACCTTCCTCACGGAGGACGAGCGCGAGGACATCGACACGCTCGGCGGCCTCGTCGTGTCGCTCGCCGGGCGGGTGCCGGGCCGCGGGGAGACTCTGACCCATCCGTCCGGTCTGGAGTTCGAGATCGTGGATGCCGACCCGCGGCGCCTCAAGCGCCTGCGCGTCCGCAGCGCTCCTGCCGAAAACTCCGCCCTGGCTGAAGTGGGGTAAGGCCCCGGCAGGGATTTTTACCACGAAGGCACGAAGGACACAAAGACGGCACAAAGAAGCTCTACCGCATTCCCAGGACCATGGGAGATGCGAGGGGCTTCTTGGTGAAAGTCTTTGTGCCTTCGTGTCTTCGTGGTGAATCCCTTTCCAGATCAGCACGACCGCATCCGGAGTTCCGATCCTTGACCGCCACCGACACCATGACCACCCCGGCCCGGCTGGGCCGCCTGTCCGCCCGCCTGTCAGGGCTGACCGGCTGGCGCAGGTTGGCGGCGGCGGCGGGCTTCGGCGGGCTGGCGACCCTGGCCCTGCCGCCGGCCAACGCGGTGCCGCTGCTGCTGATCGCCTTTCCGGGGCTGCTCTGGCTGCTCGACGGGGCGCGGACGAAGCGGCAAGCCTTCGCGGTTGGCTGGTTCTTCGGCTTCGCCCACCACCTGCTCGGCCTCTACTGGATCAGCGCGGCTCTGTTCACCGACATCGAACGGTTCTGGTGGGCCTTGCCTCTGTCCGCGGCGGGGCTGCCGATCCTTCTGGCGATGTTCACCGGCTTCGCCACGCTGCTGGTCTGGGTGCTGAAGGCGAGGGGGCTTGGGCGGGCGGTGCTGTTCGCCGCCTCCTGGGCCTTGTTCGAATGGCTGCGCGGGCATGTCTTCACCGGTTTCCCGTGGAATCTCACCGGTTACGGCTGGACGGGCTTCCTTCCGGTGCTGCAAAGCGTCTCGCTGATCGGCATCTACGGCCTCAGCCTGCTGACCGTTCTGGTGGCGTCGCTGCCGGCGGGGTTGGCCGACCCGGCGGTGCCGCGCCGCCGCGCCTGGGGCGCCCTGGCCGCCGGTCTGGCGCTGTTCGCGGCGCTGGGCGTCTGGGGCGGGCAGCGGCTGGCCGGTGCGACGGACGCGGCGGTGCCCGGCGTGCGGCTTCGGCTGGTCCAACCGGCCATCGACCAGCGGCTGAAATGGGCGCCGGGCGAGCGGGTGCGCAACGTCCAGCAGCAGATGGAACTCTCCGCCGCGCCTTCCACGGAGTTCATGGCCACGGAGCCCATCACCCATGTGATCTGGGCGGAGACCGCCGTGCCGCTGTTTTTGGACCAGGACGCCCGCCTGCGCCAGGCGCTGGGGTCGGTCACCCCGTCCGGCGGGCTGCTCGTCACCGGCGTCCCACGGATGGAGCCGGGACCGGACGGGGAGCCGCTCTACTACAACAGTCTGGCGGCGGTGGACGGCAGCGGGGCGGTGACGGGCCGCTTCGACAAGTTCCACCTCGTCCCCTTCGGCGAATACATGCCGCTGCGCCGCTGGCTGCCGGTGGGGGCCATCGCCGGCAACGGGGCGGAGTTCTCCGCCGGGCCGGGGCCGGTCTCGCTGTCGCTGAAGGGCCTGCCGCCGGTCAGCCCGCTGATCTGCTACGAGGTGATCTTTCCGGGCGCCGTGGTGCCCGCCGCCGCCGAGGGCGCCGAACGCCCGCGCTGGATGCTGAACCTGACCAACGATGCCTGGTACGGCAACACCGCCGGCCCGTATCAGCATTTCGCCATCTCCCAAACCCGCGCGGTGGAGGAGGGGATGCCGCTGGTCCGCGTCGCCAACACCGGCATCTCCGGCGTGGTGGATTCCCATGGGCGCGTCACAGCCATGCTTCCGCTGGGACACAGGGGCGTGGTCGACGCGGCCTTGCCTGAGGCGCTGCCCAACCCCACACTTTACGGCAGAGTGGGAGATGGCGCGTTTGGGTTGCTTCTTTTGACCTGTTTCGCGGTGGGCCTGCGCACACGACATCGCAATTAGCGCAACCGAGACTCTTTTTTCAATCACGCGCATGGGGAGCGCTCGGGCGCCCTTGACTGCATACATGGATATGTCGTATCAAGGTTGCACAACTGTTTCAGGGAATTAGAGCAATGCAAGCAACGCCAGCGCGGGGCCGCCGGGCCACTGCCGGCCGTCCCAAGACGGGAAAGCCGAACCCGATCGACGTGCACGTCGGCTCCCGCGTCCGGTTGCGCCGGACCCTTCTGGGTATGAGCCAGGAAAAGCTGGGAGAGGCCATCGGCCTGACCTTCCAGCAGGTGCAGAAGTACGAACGCGGCGCCAACCGCATCGGCGCGTCCCGCCTGTTCGACCTCAGCCGCGTCCTGGACGTTCCGGTGTCCTTCTTCTTCGACGACATGCCGGCGGAAGCCGCCGCGGCTCCGGTTGACGACGATGAAGTCGCCGCCGGTGCCGAGGAGCGTTCGGGCGGCTACGAGCCGGACCCGATGGCCAAGCGCGAGACGCTGGAGCTGGTGCGCGCCTACTACCGCATCAACGACCCGTCGGTGCGCAAGCGCCTGTTCGAGCTGACCAAGGCCGTCGCCAACTCGGGCATGGCCGAAGCCGCGGAATAAGCGGACCGGACGAATAGGCCGAACAACCGGAATCAATCCGGACGGCATGCAGGAATTGGGGAACGCGGCCGTCCGGCCCGTTCCCCAATTGTGTTTCCAAAGCGAAGTTCCGCTTGTCTCTTCCAACCATGGGGAGATCGCTTGACCTGCGGCGCAAAGCTTGTCACATACGGCAAAAGACCGGCTTACCGTGGGTGCTGCGCCGGTTTTCCCGATTCTTATGTGAAATAGCCCCCTCCCATTGCCGAGGTTCGCCGTGGCCAAGCTCAACTACGTGTTCACCAGCGAGTCCGTGTCCGAAGGCCATCCGGACAAGGTGTGCGACCGCATCTCCGACGCCATCGTCGATCTGTACCTGTCGCACGACCCCTATGCCCGCGTGGCGGTGGAGACGCTGGCGACCACCAACCAGATCGTTCTGGCCGGTGAGGTGCGCGGGCCGGAGAGCATCACGCCGGACATGCTGGTCCAGGTCGCCCGTGCCGCGGTGAAGGACATCGGGTACGAGCAGGACGGCTTCCATTGGGAGAAGATGGACGTCAAGTGCTTCGTCCATTCCCAGTCGGCGGACATCGCCGTCGGCGTCGACGCCGCCGGTGAGAAGGACGAGGGGGCCGGCGACCAGGGCATCATGTTCGGCTACGCCTGCGACGAGACCCCGGCCCTGATGCCGGCGCCGATCTATTACAGCCACGCCATCCTGAAGTCCCTGGCCGAGGCCCGCCACTCCGGCGCCGCCCCGCAGCTCGGCCCCGACGCCAAGAGCCAGGTGACGCTGCAGTACGAGAACGGCAAGCCGGTGCGCGCCACCGCGGTGGTCGTCTCCACCCAGCACGCCGAAGGACTGACCCAGGAGGAGGTGCGCGAGATCGTTCGCCCGCACGTCGTCAACTGCCTGCCCGCCGGCTGGATGTGCGACGAGGCGAACTTCTACGTCAACCCGACCGGGCGCTTCGTGATCGGTGGTCCGGACGGCGACGCCGGCCTGACCGGGCGCAAGATCATCGTCGACACCTACGGCGGTGCGGCCCCGCACGGCGGCGGCGCCTTCTCCGGCAAGGACCCGACCAAGGTCGACCGTTCCGCCGCCTATGCCGCGCGCTATCTGGCCAAGAACGTGGTGGCATCCGGCCTGGCCGAGCGCTGCACGATCCAGCTCTCCTACGCCATCGGCGTGTCGAAGCCGCTGTCGGTCTATGTCGACACCCACGGCACCGGCACGGTGGACGAGGACAAGCTGTCGGAGGTCCTGCAGAAGCTGGTGGACCTGTCCCCGCGCGGCATCCGCACGCATCTGGGCCTGAACAAGCCGGTCTACGCGCGCACCGCCGCCTACGGCCATTTCGGCCGCGAGGCGGAGGCCGACGGCGGCTTCTCCTGGGAGAAGACCGACCTCGTCAACGACCTGCGCGCGACGTTCCTCTAAGCCCGCCTTTTCGAAGACCGGACCCGTTCGTCCGGGATGCAGGGGCCGCTTGGCCCCTGCATTCGTTTTGGGACCTAGCTTTCACGATGACCGACTCCTTCCTGGACTCGTCCAAGAGGCTCTACGGGCGGCGCAAGGGGCGCCCGCTCCGCAAGCGCAAGACCGAACTGCTCGACGGGCTGCTGCCGTCGCTGGAAATCCCGGTGCCGCAGCCGGACGACCGGATCGACCCCCACGCCCTGTTCGCGAAACCCATGCGCGACGTCTGGCTGGAGGTCGGCTTCGGCAGCGGCCACCACATGGCGTGGCAGGCGGCGAACAACCGCGACGTCGGGGTGATCGGGGCGGAACCCTTCATCAACGGCGTGGCCGGCCTGCTGAAGCTGGTGGAGGACGAGGGCGTGCAGGACAATGTCCGCATCCTTCCGGACGATGCCCGCCCGCTGCTCGACGCCTTGCCGGACGCCTCCATCGGGCGCGCCTTCGTCCTGTTCGCCGACCCCTGGCCGAAGAAGCGCCATTGGGAACGCCGTTTCATCGGCCCGGACAATCTGCCGCGCCTCGCGCGCGTTCTGAAGGACGGGGCCGAGCTGCGGCTGGCCAGCGACGACATGGGGCTGGTTCGCTGGATGCTGGAGCACACGGTGCGCCACCCGGATTTCGAATGGACCGCCCGCGTTCCCTCCGACTGGCGCAACCGCACGGCGGACTGGCCGTCCACCCGGTACGAGGAAAAGGCCATCGAGGCCGGGCGCAAGCCGGTTTTCATGCGATTCATCCGCAAGCCGCGGGGCTAGACCGCGACCTGCGGCCATGGGAACTTGCGGTGGGCATAGGACCATGCGGAAAAGCGCTTGCGGCCTGCTCCGGAATGTCTATATTCACCGCATGAACCCATACGGATCGGCGGCTCGGGAAACCGGGCCGGCGGGACGCTTTGCGGGTGGGCCTTGGCCCACTTATTTTTTTATCAGCGTATGGCATCCCCGTGTTGGTCCCAGGGCGCTGTGCCAGGGGAGACCGCGGGGGCGGGTCAGGTGGAATGGAAGCAACCGGTCGTATCGAACAGATCATCACGCCGTCGGTCGAGGCCATGGGCTACGAACTCGTGCGTGTGCAGTTGACCGGTGGGCAGCGCATGGTTCTGCAGGTCATGGCGGAACGCGCCGACAGCGCGCCCATGACGGTCGAGGACTGCGCCGACATCAGCCGCGCGATCTCCGCGGTGCTCGACGTCGAGGACCCGATCAAGAGCGCCTACACGCTGGAGGTCAGTTCGCCCGGCATCGACCGGCCGCTGACCCGTCTGAAGGATTTCGAGCGTTTCGCCGGATTCGAGGCCAAGCTGGAAACCCGGCTCGCCGTCGATGGCCGCAAGCGCTTCAAGGGCATGCTGAAGGGCGTCGAGGACGGCCTCGTGTGCATCGAATCGGAACAGGGAGCAGCCCGCCTGGAATTCGACAACATCCTGCGCGCCAAGCTGGTTTTGACGGACGAACTGATCCGCGCCAGCCAGGGCCAGGGTTGACGGTCCGGCCAGGGCTCAACTCGCAAGAACAAACGCCAGTCCAGGAAGTGTGACGGATGGAACTGCTGCAAGTCGCTGACGCGGTCGCCCGCGAAAAGAACATCGACCGGGACGAGGTCCTGGAGGCGATGGAGCAGGCGATTCAGAAGGCCGGGCGCTCCAAGTACGGCCACGAGCACGACATCCGCGCCCGCATCGACCGCAAGACCGGCGACATCCACCTGACCCGCCATCTGGAGGTGGTCGACACGGTGGAGAACGAGGCGACCCAGGTGACCCTCGCCTACGCCCAGCGCCGCAAGCCCGGCGCCCAGGTCGGCGATTTCCTGGTCGATCCGCTGCCGCCCATCGACTTCGGCCGCATCGCTGCCCAGACGGCCAAGCAGGTCATCGTCCAGAAGGTCCGCGACGCGGAGCGCAAGCGCCAGTTCAACGAATACAAGGACCGCACCGGCGAGATCGTCAACGGTCTGGTCAAGCGCGTCGAATACGGCAACGTCACCGTCGATCTGGGCCGCGCCGAGGCGATCCTGCGCCGCGACGAGCTGCTGCCGCGCGAGCACTTCAAGAACGGCGACCGCGTGCGCGCCTATATCTTCGACGTGCGCGAGGAAGCGCGCGGCCCGCAGATCTTCCTGTCGCGCACCCATCCGATGTTCATGGCGAAGCTGTTCGCCCAGGAAGTGCCGGAAATCTACGACGGCATCATCGAGATCAAGGCCGTCGCCCGCGACCCGGGCAGCCGCGCCAAGATCGCGGTGATCAGCAACGACAGCTCCATCGACCCCGTCGGCGCCTGCGTCGGCATGCGCGGCAGCCGCGTCCAGGCGGTCGTCGGCGAGCTGCAGGGCGAGAAGATCGACATCATCCAGTGGAACCAGGAACCGGCGACCTTCATCGTCAACGCCCTGGCCCCGGCCGAGGTCGCCAAGGTCGTGATGGACGAGGACAACAGCCGCATCGAGGTGGTGGTGCCCGACGACCAGTTGTCGCTGGCCATCGGCCGCCGCGGTCAGAACGTGCGCCTCGCCACCCAGCTCACCGGCTGGGACATCGACATCCTGACCGAGCAGGAGGAGTCGGAGCGCCGGTCGGACGAGTTCCGCACCCGCTCGCAGCTCTTCATGGACGCGCTGGACGTGGACGACGTGATCGCCCATCTCCTGGTCGCCGAGGGCTTCACCTCCGTGGAGGAGATCGCCTACGTCGAGACCGAGGAGCTGGCCGAGATCGAAGGCTTCGACGAGGACGTGGCGGAGGAGCTGAAGCAGCGCGCCCTGAACTTCCTCGACGAGCAGGACGTCCGCATGACCGAAAAGCGCCAGGCGCTCGGCGTCGAGGACGCGGTGGCGGAAATCACCGGTTTCAGCCCCACCCTGCTGGTGAAGCTGGGTGAGAACGGCGTGAAGACGATGGACGACCTCGCCGACCTCGCCGCGGATGAGCTGCGCGACATTCTCGGCAAGGAGGCCCCGACGGAAGACGAGGCCAACGAGATCATCATGGCTGCCCGTGCCCACTGGTTCGACGGCGAGGAAGGCGCGCCCACGGCGGCGCAACCCTCTGCCGACGACCAAGCGGCGCAGAGCTGAAGCCGGAATTCAGGACTCACAAACGGTACGGATGGTTGGGCTGAGCGACAGGAACGAACAGACTCCGGCGGACGGTGAACCGGACGACCTTGCGGTCGAAGGGGAGGCGCTGCTGCCGGCGGACCTGGAAAAAGGTCCGCTGCGCCGCTGCATCGCCAACGGCACTGTGCAGCCGAAGGACGGCATGATCCGTTTCGTGGTATCACCCGACGGCGAGATCGTGCCCGATCTGGAGGAAGGGCTTCCGGGCCGCGGCCTCTGGCTGTCGGGGGACAAGGCGGCCTTCGCGAAGGCCATCGGAAAGAACATGTTCGCCAAGGCGGCGCGGCGCGCGGTGCGCGTCCCGCCCGATCTGGCGGAGCGGCTGGAGAAGCTGCTGGAGCGGCGGTGCCTGGATGCCTTCGGGCTGGCGCGCCGGGCCGGGCAGGCTCTGGCCGGATACGAAAAGGTGCGCGAGGCGCTGAAGACCAATCAGGTCGGACGCGCCGGACCGCCCTATCTGCTGGTCGAAGCCAGCGACGGATCGCCCGACCAGCGGGGCAAGATTACAGCGCTGGCGCCGGATATGCCGGTCGTGGACCTGTTCGACGCCGCGGCGATGGCCGCGGCCCTGGGACGGGAAAACGCCGTGCATGCGGTGGTGGCGCGCGGGAAGCTGGCCAAGGGATTGGCACGCGACTCCGCGCGTCTCAAGGGTATCAAGGGCTTTGTCGCCGGCTCTCCGCCGGCCGGCCACGTAAGCAACGTCTGACCATTCGGGAACCGATGACCGACAGCAACGACCAGGACCAAAAGAAAGTCTTGCACCTCTCCGGCTCCGGCAAAGGGAAGCTGGAGCTGAAGAAGCCGGTCGAGACCCAGGTCCGGCAGAGCTTCTCCCATGGCCGGTCGAAGCCCGTGACCGTGGAGGTCAAGCGTAAGCGGGCCGTGGAGAAGGGCGCCCTGCCGGGCGTGGCCGATGGCGGCGCCGCGGCGCGTCAGGCTGCCCAGGGCATCCCCGTCCGGGGTGTGCCGGGCCAGCGCCAGCGCGGCGGTGGCGGCGGTGCCGTCCGCCAACTGACCAACCAGGAACGCGAGGCGCGCATCCGCGCTTTGCAGGGGGCCGCCGAAGACAACCGGCGCCGCGCCGAGGAGGAGGCCGAGGCCGCCGTTCTGGCTGCCGAAGCCGCCGCCCGCGCTGCCGAGGAGGCGGCGTCCCAGCCCGCCCCGGTGGTTGAGGAGCCGGAGATTCTCGACGCCGAGACGCTGCGCCAGCGCGAGCTGGCCGAGTTGCGCGGCATCGAGGAGGCGGAGCGCGCCAAGGCCCAGGAGGCCGAACGCCGCCGCCAGGAAGAGGAAGCCAAGCGCAAGGAGGCCGAGGAGGCCAAGCGCAAGGATACCGAACAGTCGCGTCCGCAGGGCGCGGGTGCCCGTCCGGCCGCCGGTGGCGCCGGTGCGCGCACCGCGGCCACCACGGAGGCTCCGGCCGCCCGTGGTCCGGGGGCTCCGGCCGCTCCCCGCTTCGGCGAGGAAGAGGACGACCGCCGCGGCAAGCCGGGGAACAAGAAGGCCCCGGCGCCGGCTCCGGTCCGCAAGGCCGCTCCGGGCGCCGACCGCCGCAAGGGCTCCAAGATGACCGTCTCGCAGGCGCTGAGCGACGAGGGTGGTGAGCGCACGCGCTCGCTGGCCGCCGTCCGCCGTGCCCGCGAACGCGAGCGGCTCCGTCAGATGAGCCGTCAGGAGACGCAGAAAGTGACCCGCGACGTCGTGCTGCCCGAGGTCATCACCGTCCAGGAGCTGGCGAACCGCATGGCGGAACGCGGCGCGGACGTGATCAAGCAGCTCATGCGCATGGGCGTGATGGCCACCATCAACCAGACCATCGACGCCGACACGGCGGAGCTGGTCATCGCCGAGTTCGGCCACCGCGTGCGCCGCGTGTCGGAGGCGGACGTCGAGGTCGGCCTGCGCCTCAACGACGATATCGAGACGGCGCTGATGCCGCGGCCCCCGGTTGTCACGATCATGGGCCACGTCGACCACGGCAAGACCTCGCTGCTGGACGCCCTGCGCCAGACCGACGTGGTCAGCCGCGAGGCCGGCGGCATCACCCAGCACATCGGCGCCTATCAGGTGCAGTTGGAGTCGGGCGCCCGCATCACCTTCATCGACACGCCGGGCCACGCCGCCTTCACCGAGATGCGCGCCCGCGGCGCCAACGTCACGGACGTGGTGGTGCTGGTCGTCGCCGCGAACGACGGCGTCATGCCGCAGACGATCGAGGCGATCCATCACGCCAAGGCCGCGAAGGTTCCGATCATCGTCGCCATCAACAAGATCGACCTGCCCGACGCCAAGCCGGATCGTGTCCGCCAGGAACTGCTCCAGCACGAACTGGTCGTCGAGGAACTGGGCGGCGACATCCAGACGGTGGAAGTTTCGGCCAAGGCCAAGCGCAACCTGGACAAGCTGGAGGAGGCCATCCTCCTGCAGGCGGAAATCCTGGAGCTGAAGGCCAACCCGGAGCGGACCGCCGAGGGCGTCGTGGTCGAGGCCAAGCTGGAGCGCGGCCGTGGTTCGGTCGCCACCGTGCTGGTCCAGCGCGGCACGCTGAAGGTCGGCGACGTGTTCGTCACCGGGTCGGAGTGGGGCCGTGTCCGCGCCCTGGTCAACGACCGCGGCCAGAGCGTCGAGCAGGCCGCCCCGGCCAGCCCGGTCGAGGTGCTCGGCCTCAACGGCACGCCGCTCGCCGGCGACGACTTCACCGTCGTCGAGTCGGAAGCCCGCGCCCGCGAGATCGCCGAGTTCCGCCAGCGCAAGAAGCGCGAGGCCGCCAACGCCGCCTCGGCCCGCGGTTCGCTGCAGGACATGTTCAGCCGCATCCAGGCCGGCGAGGCCAAGGAACTGCCGGTCGTCATCAAGGGCGACGTGCAGGGCTCCATCGAGGCGATCTCCAACGCCCTGGAGAAGCTCACGGCGGAGAACACCGAGGTCAAGGTCCGCGTGCTGCACGCGTCGGTGGGTGCGATCAACGAGTCCGACATCACGCTGGCGAACGCCTCCAACGCGATGGTCATCGGCTTCAACGTCCGCGCCAACCCGCAGGCCCGCGACATGGCCAAGCGCGACAGCGTCGAGATCCGCTACTACTCGATCATCTACAACGTGATCGACGACGTGAAGGCGGCCCTGACCGGCATGCTGTCCCCGACCCTGCGCGAGCGTTTCATCGGCTACGCCGAGATCCGCGAGGTGTTCAACATCACCAAGGTCGGCAAGGTCGCCGGCTGCATGGTCACGCAGGGCACCGTCAAGCGCGGCGCCGGCTGCCGCCTGCTGCGCGACAACGTCGTCATCCACGAGGGCACGCTCAAGACGCTCAAGCGCTTCAAGGACGAGGTCAAGGAAGTGCGCGAGGGTTACGAGTGCGGCATGGCCTTCGAGAACTACGACAACATCCTGGCCGGCGACATCATCGAGGCCTTCGAGATCGAGGAGGTGGCGCGCGAGCTGTAAGCCCGCCGCCGCACCCCGGCTCGCCGGACCCGACTACCTATGACAAGGGCGCCTGTGCGCCCTTGTCGTGTTTTTGCGGAGGGACACATCCCTCCTTGCACCGCATTCGGGATCGACAGCATGAGAAAGAAACACGATCTGGCCGGAAAGCCGCCGTCCCAACGCCAGCTCCGCGTCGGCGAGGAAATTCGCCACGCCCTGGCGGACCTGTTCCGGCGCGGCGACTTCCACGACCCCGAACTGGCGGAGCTGAACGTCACGGTGACCGAGGTGCGGATCAGCCCGGATCTGCGCAACGCCACCGCCTTCGTCACGCCGCTGGGCGGCGGCCCGATGGACGAGACGCTGACGGCCCTGCGCCGCGCCGCGCCCTTCCTGCGCGGCCAGATCGCCCGCGCCATCAACCTGCGCCACGCCCCGACGCTGAGCTTCGAGGCCGACACGTCCTTCGATTACGCCGGACGCATCGACGACATCCTGCACAGCCCGGCGGTCGCCCGCGACGTCGGCTACCGCTCGCTCGCCGACCGCGTGAACGGCGACGACGACCATGACGACGAGGACGACGGCTGGGACGAGGACGAGGACGGGAACGAGACGGACGACCTTGACGACGATGAGGACATCGACGACGAGGACGACGACGAGGATGAGGGCAACGGCGGCGGGGATGAGGGCCGTCGTGGCTCGTAAGCGCAAGGGTCAACCGATCCACGGCTGGGTCGTGCTGGACAAGCCGGCGGGGATGACCTCGACGCAGGCTTTGTCCAAGGTGCGGCGCCATCTGAACGCGGAAAAGGCCGGACACGGCGGAACGCTGGACCCCATCGCCACAGGCATCCTGCCCATCGCGCTGGGCGAGGCGACCAAGACCGTCTCCTACGCCATGGACGGCGAGAAAACCTACCGCTTCACCGTGGCCTGGGGCACCCGCACCACCACCGACGACCGCGAGGGCTCGGCGGTGGAAAGCTCCGCCGTGCGGCCCGACACCGAGGCGATCCGCGCCGCTCTGCCCGGTTTCCTGGGCTTCGTCGAGCAGATCCCGCCGCAATACTGCGCCCTGAAGATCAACGGCGAGCGCGCCTACGACATCGCCCGCGAAGGGGAGGTGGTGGACATCGCCCCCCGCACCGTCCGCATCGACCGGCTGGAGCTGATCGAGACGCCGGACGCCGACCACGCGGTGCTGGAGGTGGATTGCGGCAAGGGCACCTATGTCCGCTCCATCGCCCGCGACCTCGCCGAACGGTTGGGGACGGTGGGGCATATCCGCGATCTGCGACGCCTGCGCGTCGGGTCTTTCACGCTGGACGGGGCGATTTCCCTGGACGATCTGACCGCGATGGAGCAAGGTGCCGCGGTCGAAAGACTTCTGCTGCCGATCGAGACCGCGCTGGACGACATCCCGGCGCTGGCCCTGACGGAGGCGGAAGCGCACCGACTGAAACACGGCCAGACGGTGGCCCTTCTCACCCGGCAGGACCGAGAGCGCCTTTCAGCGCTGCGGGACGCTGCCGGTGGGGAAGGCACCGTCATTGCGCTTTTCGGCGGCAAGCCGGTGGCGCTGGCGCGCGTGGAGGGGGCGGAGGTCCGTCCGGTGCGCGTTCTCAACCTATGAACGATGGAGACCCCGATGTCGATCACTCCCGATCGCAAGCAGGAACTCATTAAGGAATATTCCCGCGGCACCAACGACACCGGCTCGCCCGAGGTCCAGGTCGCGATCCTGTCCGAGCGCATCCGGAACCTGACCGAGCACCTGCAGGGCCACAAGAAGGACTTCCACTCCCGCCGTGGTCTGCTGGTGATGGTCGGCCAGCGCCGCCGTCTTCTCGACTATCTCAAGAAGAAGGACAACAGCCGCTACGCCACGCTCATCGAGCGTCTGGGCCTGCGTCGCTGATTTCCAAAAAGGCGTCCGTCCTGGTGACCGAACATCCGTCCCGACCAGCGCTCGACCCGCCGCACCGCATTCCGGTGCACAGGGTGACGCCGTGCTGGTCGGGAGGTTCGGCTGTTAGCGAAGCTATGTTCTAGTCAGACGGCCGGCCCGGACCTTCCGGGACCGGCCGTTTGATGTTTTTGGCCCTTTTCGGGTTTTCACCCCTGTTGGGGTTTTCACATGCGGGGTCCGACGACCGATGACCCCGGCTTAGGCCAGCAATCCGGCGGGCCTAGGTGTCGGATGGAAGGAAGAATCCATGTTCAAAGTTTTCCGCAAAGAAATCGAATGGGGTGGACGCAAGCTGACGTTCGAGACGGGCAAGATCGCTCGTCAGGCCGACGGCGCGGTGCTGGTCACCTATGGTGAGACCACGGTCCTCTGCACGGTCGTCGGCGCCAAGTCGCCGAAGCCGGGCGTCGATTTCTTCCCGCTGACGGTCAATTACCAGGAAAAGTCCTTCGCAGCCGGCAAGATTCCCGGCGGCTTCTTCAAGCGTGAAGGCCGCCCGACGGAGAAGGAGACGCTGGTCAGCCGCCTGATCGACCGTCCCATCCGTCCGCTGTTCGCCGATGGCTTCCGCAACGAGACGCAGGTCATCTGCACCGTGCTGAGCCACGATCTGGAGAACGATCCTGACATCGTCGCGATGGTCGGCACCTCCGCCGCGCTGACGATCTCCGGCATCCCGTTCCTGGGTCCGATCGGCGCCGCCCGCGTCGGCTACATCGACGGCCAGTATGTGCTGAACCCGACCATGGACGCCGTTGACGGTTCCGCGCTCGACCTCGTGGTCGCCGGCACCCGCGACGGCGTGCTGATGGTCGAATCGGAAGCGCAGGAGCTGACCGAGGAGGTCATGCTGGGCGCCGTCGTGTTCGGCCACACCGGCTTCCAGCCGGTCATCGACGCGATCATCGACCTCGCCGAAGAGTGCGCGAAGGAGCCGTGGGACCTGCCGGCCGCGGCCTACGACCGCGCCACGCTCAAGGCGAAGCTGCGCGAGACCGTGGGCGCCGACGTGGAGGCCGCCTACACCGAGACGGTGAAGCAGGTTCGCTACGAGAAGATCGGCGCCGCCAAGGCGAAGGCGCTGGAGGCTCTGGCCGAGTCCTTCGAGACCCAGGCCATCGCGACCGAGTTCAAGGAGCTGGAGGCCGACATTCTGCGCGGCGCCGTCCTGAAGACCGGCCGCCGCATCGACGGCCGCGACACCAGGACGGTCCGCCCGATTGTGTCGGAGGTCGGCGTGCTGCCGCGCGCCCACGGTTCGGCGCTGTTCACCCGCGGCGAGACGCAGGCCCTGGTCGTCACCACGCTGGGCACCAGCCAGGACGAGCAGATCATCGACGCGCTGCAGGGCGAGTACCGCGAGCATTTCATGCTCCACTACAACTTCCCTCCGTATTCGGTGGGCGAGGCCGGCCGCATGGGCTCGCCGGGCCGCCGCGAGATCGGCCACGGCAAGCTGGCGTGGCGCGCCATCCACCCGCTGCTGCCGAAGAAGGAAGACTTCCCCTACACCCTGCGCGTGGTGTCGGAAGTGACCGAGTCCAACGGCTCGTCGTCGATGGCGACGGTTTGCGGCACCTCGCTGTCGCTGATGGACGCCGGCGCCCCGCTGGCGCGTCCGGTGGCCGGCATCGCCATGGGCCTGATCAAGGAAGACGACGGCTTCGCGGTCCTGTCGGACATCCTGGGTGACGAGGATCACCTGGGCGACATGGACTTCAAGGTCGCCGGCACCGAGAAGGGCATCACCGCGCTCCAGATGGACATCAAGATCACCTCGATCACCGAGGAGATCATGAAGATCGCTCTGGGCCAGGCCAAGGACGGCCGCCTGCACATCCTGGGCGAGATGGCCAAGGCTCTGACCGGCGCCCGCGAGGCGGTGAACGAGAACGCCCCGCGCATCACCGTGATCAACATCCCGAAGGAGAAGATCCGCGACGTGATCGGCTCCGGCGGCAAGGTGATCCGCGAGATCGTGGAGCAGACCGGCGCCAAGATCGACATCGAGGACGACGGCACGGTGAAGGTGGCCGCGGTGGACACCAAGGCCGCCCAGGCCGCCATCGACTGGATCAAGGGCATCGTCGCCGAGCCGGAAATGAACGTGATCTACACCGGCAAGGTCGTGAAGGTCGTCGATTTCGGCGCCTTCGTGAACTTCCTCGGCTCCCGCGACGGCCTCGTCCACATCTCCGAACTGGCGCAGCAGCGCGTCGGCAAGGTGTCGGACGTCGTGTCGCAGGGCGACTCGGTGAAGGTGAAGGTCATCGGCTTCGACGATCGCGGCAAGGTCAAGCTGTCGATGAAGCAGGTCGATCAGGCCACTGGCGAAGACCTGACCAAGAAGGACGGCCCCGCCGCCTGATAGTAGGGTCTTTTTCTCCCTCCCCTGCGAAAGCGGGGGAGGGTGCCTCTCTTCTCCCTCCCTCGCGAAAGCGGGGGAGGGTCGGGGAGGGGGCAAACCACTTCCGCTCTTCCCACATCTACGACCGCCCCCGCCCCTTGTGCTACAAGGTGGAATCACCACCACCGCGGGACGCGCGTCCTTCCATGCCCGATCAGCCTTCCGAGAACGCCGCCTTTCCGCCGGACGAACCGTCCTTCCGGATCGACTGGGGTTTGCAAGGTCTTCTCCGCCTCATCGACTCCTATGAATTCCGCACGGTGCTCGACGTCGGGTCGGGCGGCGGCGACCACGCGCGCCTGCTGCGCCACATCGGCAAGGAGGTGGTGACGGTCGATCTGCACCGCGACGCCAACATTCGCGCCGACTTCATGGACGCGGTCATCGACCGGACCTTCGATGTGGTCTGGTGCTCCCATGTGCTGGAACACCAGCGCAACCCCGGCACGTTCCTGGAAAAGCTGCGCGGTTGCCTCGCCCCGGACGGTGTGCTGGCGATCAGCGTGCCGACCCACCCGCCGGACCGCATGGTGGCCGGCCATGTGTCGAGCTGGAACGCGTGGCTCCTCTGCTATCATCTGGTGCTGGCCGGTTTCGACTGCGCGGAGGCGCGCTACGTCAACACGGTGGATCTCAGCCTGATCGTCCGCAACCGCCCGGCTCTGGCGGGCGACATCGGCAGCGGGGCTGGCAGCGGCGCCGATCTGGACCCGGCGGACGGCGCCGACCCCTTCGCGGCCATCGCGCCCTTCTTCCCCTTCCCGGTCAGCCAGGGCGGCGGCGCGCCGCTGGAAGAGATGAACTGGGGCGGTTTCGACTACCGGATACCCGCCGGCTTCCCGCCATTCCGTCTGCACAGCCGCTTTCTCCCGCCGGAGGGACTGTTCATCGGTGGGGGCTGAGAACGGGCTACAGCCGCTCCGCCCCGAAAGTGTCGCAGGCCTGCAATTCGCCTGTCTCCAGCCCTTTGCGGAACCACTGCACCCGCTGGGCGGAGCTGCCGTGGGTGAAGCTGTCGGGGGCCACGGTGCCGCGTGACTGCTTCTGCAAACGGTCGTCGCCGATGGCGCTGGCCGCCGTCAGGGCTTCCTCGACGTCGCCGGGCTCGATGATCTGGCGCTCGCGGTTGGCGTGGTTGGCCCACAGGCCGGCGAAGCAGTCGGCCTGAAGCTCCAGCCGCACCGACAGCCCGTTGGCTTCTGCCTGGGACCCCGCCTGCCGCTGGGCTTGCTGCACCTGATCGGAAATGCCCAGCAGATTCTGCACATGGTGCCCGACCTCGTGGGCGATCACATAGGCCTGGGCGAAGTCGCCGGGCGCCCGGAAGCGGTCGCGCAGGTCGCGGTAGAAGCTGAGGTCAATGTAGACCTTGCGGTCCAGCGGGCAGTAGAAGGGTCCCATCGCCGCCTGGGCGAAGCCGCAGCCCGAGTCGACCGTGCCGGAGAACAGCACCAATGCCGGGTCCTGGTAGGTGCGGCCGATCTGCTGGAATTGGGCGCGCCATGTGTCCTCCGTATCGGCCAGAACGACGGAGACGAAGCGCTTCAACTCATCGTCGGCACCGCTGCGCGGGGCATCGGACTGCTCGTAGCGGGCTTGGTCCTGAGGGGCGGTGCCTTGCAGCAGGTCCAGCGGGTTGATGCCCAGCAGAAGCGAGACCACCACGATCACCGCCAGCCCGCCGATCCCGATTCCGCCGCGCCCGATGGGGATGCCGATGCCGCCCGTGCGGAAGCCGCCCCGTCCGAGCGGGCCGCCTCCGGACATGCCGCGCCGGTCCTCGACATTCCTGCTCTCGCGACCGTCCTGCCACCGCATCGCCCTATCCTCCGCCGCCGCATTGCCAGAGGAAAACCGGCGAGGGGGTGCGGCTGTTCCTGCGCTCCGCCGGATGCGTCAATGCACGCGCTTGACCGGAAGCGGGGCCGTGCCATTTCGTAGGGCATGAACCACCGCTCCTTCGTCCCGACCGACCCCGCAACCGACACCGGCCCGCTGCCCTTCCGCGTGCACTGGTGGCACGCGCTGATCTTCTGGCTGCTCACCAACACCTATGGCGTGTTCGAGCGGGGAGGGGAGCCGTTTCCCGGCTATCAGCCCTCGCCGTTGCAGCCGCCGGGCTGGGCCTTTCCGGTCGTCTGGTTCAGCATCAGCCTGATCCAGCTCTGGGGCTGCGTGCGCCTGCTGAACGCGACCTGGACAATCCGCTGGCGTCCGGCGCTGATCGGCATGCAGGGGGCGCTGTGGCTGCTCTACGCCAGCTTCGGCTTCATCTATTTCACGCTGGGCAGCCCGGTCATGGCGGCGGCCTGGACCATGGCCTACTTCATCATCGCGTCCACCTGCGTGCTGCTGGTCTGGCCGGACGACCGGGCCATCGCGGCGAGCTGGATGCCGCTGGTTCTGTGGACCGGCTTCGCCTCCGTCGTGGCCGTGCATGGCGTCGTGCTGAACCCGGACCCGCTGTTCGGGCTGGGCCCGGGGCTGGGAACGCGCTGATCACCCCCGGTAACGGTGCGTCGCCCCGGTGAAGTCCTCCGCCACATACCCGCCTTCGCCGTCCGGCTGCACCCAGCCCGGAGCAGCGGGGGCCTTGCCGTGCCCGCCGGGGATGTCCAGCACATAGGTCGGCTGGCAGAGGCCCGAGACGCGCCCGCGCAGTCCCTTCACCAGAGCCTGCCCTTCGGCCAGGGTCGGGCGGAAATGGCTGGTGCCGGCGGCAAGGTCGGGGTGGTGCAGGTAATAGGGTTTGATCCGGTTCCGAACCAATCCCCGGAAAAGCGCCTCCAGAGACGCCGCATCGTCGTTGATGCCCTTCAGCAGCACGGTCTGGCCCAGCAGAGGAATGCCCGCCTCGGCCAGCCGGGCCAAGGCGCCGCGCGCCTCCTCCGTCAATTCGCTCGCATGGTTGACGTGCACAGCCACCCAGGTCGCCACATCCGGAGCCTTCAGCGCATCCAGCAACTCCGTCGTCACGCGCGCCGGGTCGGCGACGGGGATGCGGGTGTGCAGCCGCACCACACCGACATGCGGGATGTCCGACAGGGTGCGGACGATGTAGGACAGGCGCCGCGGTGACAGCAGGAACGGGTCGCCGCCGGTCACCACGACCTCCCACACCTCCGGGTGCGCACGCACGTACGCCAGGGCCGCGTCCAGCTCGTCGGGAGACAGGGCCTCGCCGCCGGGGCCGACCATCTCGCGCCGGAAGCAGAAGCGGCAATAGACCGCGCAGGCGTGCAGAGGCTTCAGCAGAACGCGGTCGGGATAGCGGTGGACGATCCCCTTCACCGGGCTGCGCGCCACGTCGCCGATGGGGTCGGCGCGCTCCTCCGGCGCGGTGTACGTCTCTTCGGGAGAGGGAACGTACTGCGCGTACAGGGGATCGCCGGGGGGCGTACCCTCAAGCTTTTCCAGCAGGTACGGAGTCAGCGCGACGGCGTAGCGGTCCGCCACCCCGGAGGCCGCCTCGGCCGCCTCGGGAGTCATCAGCCCGGCGGCCACCAGATCGGACAGGCTGTGCGCAGCCTTCATCGCTCGTTCCCGACTCACCGCTTTGCGTCCTATATAGGGGACCCGCTCTTACTCCCGCAGGACCCATGCTGTCGACTCTTCCCCGCCTGATCGGCCACCGCGGCGCCAAGGAGAACGCGCCGGAAAACACGCTCGCCAGCCTGCGCGAGGCCGCCCGCCAGGGCGCCGCCTGGGTCGAGGTGGACGTGATGCTCACCCGCGACCGCGTGCCGGTGCTGATCCACGACGACACGCTGGAGCGCACCACCAGCGGCACCGGCCCGGTTCCGGAACTGACCCTGGCGGAGTTGAAGGCGCTGGACGCCGGCTCCTGGTTCGATCCCCGTTTCGCCGGCGAAACGGTGCCGACCCTGGAGGAGGCGCTGGGCCTGCTCCGCAAGCTCGGCCTGGGCCTGAACCTGGAGATCAAGCCCTATCCCGGCCAGGACGTGCCCACGGCGGAGGCCGCGCTGGAGCTGCTGAAGCGGCTGTGGCCCGCCGGCCTGCCCCTGTTGGTCTCCAGCTTCGAGGTGCCCTGCCTGGAGGTCGCCCGCGATCTGGCGCCGGACATCACGCGCGGCTACCTGCTGTGGGACCCGCCCGCCGACTGGGCGGCCATCGCCGATCGCATCGGCGCCGCCACCCTGAACGTGCATCAGGATCGCCAGACGGCGGAGAGCGTCGCCGCCTACCGCGCCACCGGGCGCCCGGTCCTGGCCTACACCGTCAACGACGCGGCGCGGGCGCGGACGCTGTTCGGCTGGGGCGTGGCCGGCGTCTTCACCGACGCTCCGGGCCGGTTGGCGGCGGAACTGGCCGAAAGGACGCCCCTGTGAAGGCCCTTATGAAGGGTGCCCATGGGACCGAAGGTTGACGTTTGCGGAACTGTCGCTGTGACAGATTTTTTTCCAGCACCGCGAATCCGCTCGTCCGCACGGAAATTTCCTCATATATAGATCGCTCATGACGGCTAGGCCGTCGGGAGCAGGACTCCCGGCGGCGTTTTTCGTCGTCTGTCGGGTCGCGCTGTCCGGGTGCCCGTGCACGGGCGCTCTCATGGTTTTGGAGGTTTCGTTGAAGGCGCTTAAGCCGTTGCTGATGTCTGGCCGGGAGGTTCTGCCGCTCGTCGAGGGTGGCAAGGGAATTGCCGTCTCCAACGGGGAAAGCTCGGGCGCCTGGGCGGCGGCCGGGGGAATCGGCACGTTCTCGGGTGTGAACGCCGACAGCTATGACGAGAACGGGAACCTCCTCCCGCAGGTCTACCACGGCAAGACCCGCCGCGAACGCCACGACGAGCTGATCAAGTTCGGCATCCAGGGCGGCATCTCGCAGGCCCGCATCGCGCACGAGACGTCGAACGGCCAAGGCCGCATCCACATGAACGTCCTGTGGGAGATGGGCGGTGCCGAGGAGATCCTGCACGGCGTGCTGGAAGGCTCGCAGGGCATGATCCACGGCGTCACCTGCGGCGCCGGCATGCCCTACCGCGTGGCGGAGATCGCCGTGCGCTACGGCGTGCATTACTACCCCATCGTCTCCTCGGCCCGTGCCTTCCGCGCCCTGTGGCTGCGCGCCTACCACAAGTTTCGGGAGAACCTGGGCGGCGTGGTCTACGAGGACCCGTGGCTGGCCGGCGGCCACAACGGCCTGTCCAACTCCGAGGACCCGCTGAAGCCGGAGGACCCGTTCCCCCGCGTCCTGGCGCTGCGCCAGATGCTGAACAGCTTCGGCCTGAACGACACCCCCATCGTCATGGCGGGCGGCGTCTGGTGGCTGTCGGACTGGGAAGACTGGATCGACAACCCCGACCTCGGCCCGGTGGCCTTCCAGTTCGGCACGCGCCCGCTGCTGACCCAGGAAAGCCCGATCTCCATGGCCTGGAAGCGCCGGCTGCTGACGCTGAAGGAAGGCGACGTCTTCCTGAACCGCTTCTCGCCGACGGGCTTCTACTCCTCCGCCGTCAAGAACCCGTTCCTGATGGACCTGATGGCCCGGTCGGAGCGTCAGGTGGCCTATCTGCCCAAGCCGGTGGGCGAACATTCTGCCGAACTGCCGCTGGGGCCGCGCGGCCGCCCGGTCTACGTGACCGAGACGGACAAGGCCCGCGCGGAAGGCTGGCTGTCCCAGGGCTTCACCAGCGGCCTGAAGACGCCGGACAGCACGGTCATCTTCGTCACGCCGGAACAGGCGGAGCGCATCCACCGCGATCAGGTGGACTGCATGGGCTGCCTGTCGGCCTGCAACTTCTCCAACTGGGCGCAGAACGAGGAAGGCACGAACGGCAAGCGCGCCGATCCGCGCTCCTACTGCATCCAGAAGACCCTGCAGGCGGTCAGCCACACCGACGACTGCGAGAACCAGCTCATGTTCGCCGGTCACAACGCCTTCCGCTTCGCGTCGGACCCCTACTACAAGGACGGGTTCATTCCGACGGTGAAGCAGCTTGTCGAGCGGATCGCCACCGGCTACTGACCCCGGCGGGCGGCGTTTGCGGGGACTCTTGCCCCCCGACCTGAAATCGTTCTAAAGTGAGCGGACTGCGGCAGATCGCCGCGGTCCGTTTCGCGTTCACCGCAGCATGACCGGCGGTCACCACCCCCTGAACCACGGCGAACAGACGACGATGACCGGCACCCGACCCTTCAAGCGCGCCCTCGACCGCCTGCAGACGGCAGGCTTCCGCCCGACGCGCCAGCGTCTGGGTCTGGCCCGCCTGCTGTTCGAAGGGGAGCACCGCCACGTCACCGCCGAGCAGCTCCATACGGAGGCCATGGGGGCGGACCTGCGCGTGTCGCTCGCCACGGTCTACAACACGCTGAACCAGTTCACCGCCGCGGGCCTGCTGCGCGAGGTGGTGGTGGAGGCGGGGAAGTCCTACTTCGACACCAACACCAGCGACCACCATCACTTCTTCCTGGAAGGGACGGGCCGGCTGGAGGACATCCCCGGCGACGACGTGGTGGTGCAGCATCTGCCGCCGGCCCCGGCCGGAACGCGCATCGCGCGGGTGGACGTCATCATCCGGCTGAGCGCGGAGCAGGGCACGGCCGACCGGTAACGGTCTTCCGGACGATGCCCGTTTTCGGGAAAAATCCGTCTCCCTCTCAAGTCTTTAGAGAATTTTCCGAACATTGACGCACCTTGGGGAGCGGTGGCATAAGCCGTAGCCGACGCTCGGCCGCCCGAGGCCATACGCCCACGCCCGGCCGGGCCGGACAGAACCCGTTTGAAGGGAGCCGCCATGTCGCTGAAGGGCACGAAGACCGAGCAGAACCTCAAGGCGGCCTTTGCGGGTGAGAGTCAGGCCAACCGCCGCTATCTCTATTTCGCCCAGCAGGCCGATGTGGAGGGCCACAACGATGTCGCCGCCGTCTTCCGCTCCACGGCGGAGGGCGAGACCGGCCATGCCCACGGCCATCTGGAATTCCTGCAAGAGGCCGGCGATCCCATCACCGGCCTGCCGATCGGCGACACGGTCAGCAACCTGAAGGCCGCCATCGCCGGCGAGGTCCACGAATACACCGACATGTATCCGGCCATGGCCCGCACCGCCCGCGAAGAAGGCTTCGAGGAGGTCGCGGACTGGTTCGAGACGCTCGCCAAGGCCGAGAAGAGCCACGCCGGACGCTTCCAGAAGGTGCTGGACCAGATTTCTTCATGACCGTCCGCCGGACCGAGATCACCCGCGCCGACATCCTTCCCCCGGACCGCTATGCCCTCGAACGGGCCGCCCGCCGCAAGGCGCTGGTCGCGGTGAAGCGGAACCGCCGTGTCGCGGTCGGCCCCTGCGCCGTGGCCCATTTCGAGAATTACGAGACGATGTGGCAGCAGGTCCACGAGATGCTCCACATCGAGAGGGGTGGGGAGGAGCAGATCGCCGGTGAACTGCGCGCCTACAACAGCCTGATCCCCAAGGGGGCGGAACTGGTCGCCACGGTGATGTTCGAGATTGCCGACCCGGCGCGGCGCGCCGTGGAGCTTGGCCGGCTGGGCGGGGTGGAGAAGATGGTGACGCTGCGCTTCGCCGGCCACACCGTCGCCGCCCGTCCGGAGGACGACCTGGAGCGCACGAACGAGGCCGGCAAGACCTCCGCCGTCCACTTCCTGCATTTCGACTTCGCGCCCGAACAGATCGCCGCCTTCCGCCTGCCCGGCACGGAGGTGATCCTCGGCATCGGCCATCCCCATTACGGCCACATGGCCGTGGTTCCGGAAGCGGTGCGGGCGGAGCTTGCCGGGGATTTCGCGTAGGGAGACCTTTGCCCCCGCCGGTTACTCGAACGACTCGTCCTTGTAGGCGCCCCAGAACTCCCCGCGGGTCATCCAGCCGCGATAGCCCTTCAACTCCACCTCGCACCACTCGCCCTTGCATTTGCGCAGCCAGCCGATGACGCCCGGCTGGGCACGGGCCACGACCGTGGCGTCGCTGCGCGGTTCCTTGCGGACGGTGCGGATGTCGCCGGTGACGATGATGCTGCGTTTGCCGGACAGCATGCTCTGGTGCACCCAGCCCTCGCTGCCCTCCCAATCGCGGATTCGGCGCCAGGTGTCGAATTCCTGGGTGATCTCCACCGGCATTTCCTTGCGGGTGAAGACCCATTCGATGGGATAGCGCACGTTGGGGCCGGTGCGCGCGTTCACCTCGCCCGAGCGCAACGACACGAAGCGGGGGATCGGCAGGCCGGACGCGTGGGTCGGGTCCTTCTCGCGCCGCCCGCCTTCGGACGCGTCGGCGGAGAAGGGCGTGGCCGAGACCAGCGTGGCGGCGGCCAGCGCCAGGACGGCAAGCGCGCGGCGGATGGCAGACGTCGTCGGCAACGGCAACACCGGCAGCCCCGTGCAGTGGTTTCGAACGGAAAGATGTGCGCCGCACTATAATTAGGGGTAGCCGCCAGGGGCAAGCGCAAGGCGCAGGCGGGCGCGCGGCGATGGTTCTTGTCACATGAACGGCCGGGTGAATGGGTGAGGGACGGGCCTTGCGGCGCGCCGAATCGTCACTGCCATCTGGACAGCTTCCCAACCGCTTGATAGGACAAGCGTCGGCCCGGAATGGGGGAGACACCGTCCAATGACCGAAAAGAAGAAGCCGCTCGTCGTCGTCACCCGGAAATTGCCCGACGTCATCGAGACGCGGATGATGGAGCTGTTCGACGCACGGCTGAATTCCGACGACGAACCCCTGACCCACGCGCAGCTCATCGAGGTGGCGCAGGTGGCCGACGTGATGGTCCCCACCGTCACCGACCGGATCGACCGGGACGTGATCGAGAAGGCCGGACCGCAGCTCCGCCTGATCGCCTCCTTCGGCACGGGCGTGGACCACATCGACCTGAAGGCGGCGCGCGAGCGCGGGATCAGCGTCACCAACACGCCGGGCGTTCTGACGGAAGACACGGCGGACATGACCATGGCCCTGCTGCTGGCGGTCGGCCGCCGGCTGGCGGAGGGCGAGCGGCTGGTGCGCTCCGGCCAGTGGAAGGGCTGGGGACCGACGACGATGCTCGGCCATCGCATCCAGGGCAAGCGGCTGGGCATCCTCGGCATGGGCCGCATCGGGCAGGCGCTGGCGCGCCGTGCGCGGGCCTTCGGCATGTCGATCCATTACCACAACCGCCGCCGCGTCTATCCGGACGTCGAGCAGGAGCTCGAGGCGACCTATTGGGAAAGCCTGGACCAGATGCTGGCGCGCATGGACGTGGTGTCCATCAACTGCCCGCACACCCCGGCGACCTACCACCTGCTCTCCGAACGCCGGCTGAAGCTGCTGCGCCCGCACTGCTTCATCGTCAACACCTCCCGCGGCGAGGTGATCGACGAGACGGCGCTGACCCGGATGCTGTCGAAGGGCGAGATCGCCGGCGCCGGCCTGGACGTGTTCGAGCACGAGCCGGCGGTGAACCCGAAGCTGCTGCGGCTCGACAACGTGGTCCTGCTGCCGCACATGGGGTCCGCCACCATCGAGGGGCGCATCGACATGGGCGAGAAGGTCATCATCAACATCAAGACCTTCGTGGACGGCCACGCCCCGCCCGACCGCGTGCTGGAAACGCTGCTGTAAGGTTTGCCGTGCGAGGGCGCTTAAAGAACGCCCTCGTACAGCGCGGCCATGGGAATCTCGATCCCGACCGAGGGGAAGCGCAGCGTCCCGCCCCCGATGATGTCGCGGACGACCCAGCTCTGTTCGTCCTCCCGGTGCCACAGCTCGGCACAGCGCTTCGTCGAGTCGAGCAGCAGGATTTCCTGAACGGACGGAATTTCCCGATAGATCGCCAGCTTGCGACCGCGGTCGAACTGGGCGGTGGACGGCGACAGGATCTCGACGATGATCGTCGGGTCCACCGTCCCCGGCTTGCTCGATGTCGGCCCGCAACCGACGGCAACATCGGCCTGGAACCAGGCATCGTCACGATCGGGGAGGAGGATGCCGGCCTCGACCCGCGCCCGGCAGGGCGGGCGGAGGCGCTTTCCGAACTCCACCACGACATTGGCCGCCAAAAGGGCGTGCGCATCGGACGGCGGCGCCATGGCGACGGGTTGGCCGCCGACCAACTCATAGCGGGTGTCGGTCCCGTCGTCCCAGACGAGGAACTCCTCCACGGTCATCGGGCGGGGTGCCGGATCGGTCATGCCCATGAGTATGGCCCTCTCCTTCCCGCCATCCAAGAGGCCGCCGCGGTTATTCCGCGGCCAGCCCGCCGCCCAGCTCGATGCGGACCTCGACCACGCCGGGTTCGTCCAGGTTCTCCTTGCGGATGAAGCCCAGCGCGCGGCACATGCCCAGCATGTTGGTGTTCTCGCGCAGGACCTCGCCGTAGACCTCCTTGATCCCGCGGGAACGGGCGTAGTCCAGGATCTTGTTCATGAGCTGGTAGCCCAGCCCCTGGCCCTTCATGTCCGACCGCACCATCACGGCGTATTCGGCGCGCAGGTTGTCGGGGTCGGCGGTGATGCGGACCACGCCGTACATGATGGTCTCGCCCGTCTCCGGGTCCGGCCCGACGGCGACCAGACCCATCTCGCGGTCGTAGTCGATCTGGGTCAGGCGGGCGGCGGCCTGGTGCGACAGCCGCTTCAGCGGCGCGAAGAAGCGCAGCCGCAAATCCTCCTGCGTCTGGTTGGCGACCATGTGGTGCACCAGCGGCTCGTCCTCCGGCAGGATGGGGCGGACGACGAACTGGCGGCCGTCCTTGATGGTGATCCGGTCCTCCAGCCCCTTGGGGTAGGGGCGGATGGCCAGACGCTTGGCGCCGGGCAGGGCCGGAACGCCGACCTTGATGCGGGCGTCGAGCGCCAGAACGCCGTCCGAATCGGCCAGCAGCGGGTTGACGTCCAGTTCGGCGATCTCCGGGAAATCGACGATGAGCTGCGAAATCTTGTTCAGCGTCAGCGCCACCGCTTCCAGATCGACCGCGGCGCGCGAGCGGTAGCCCTGCAACTGGCGCCAGATGCGGGTGCGGCCCATCAGCTCCGTCGCCAGCTTCATGTTCAGCGGCGGCAATGCCAGCGCATAATCCTCCACCACCTCCACCCCGATGCCGCCCTCGCCGAACAGCAGGACGGGGCCGAACAGCTCGTTCTCCGTCATGCCGACGATCAGCTCGTAGGCGTCGGGACGGACGGCCATCTCCTGGACGGTGAAGCCCTCGATGCGGGCGTCGGGCACGGCCTCGCGCACGCGGGCCAGCATGGCCTCGGCCTCGGCCTTGACCTCCGCCGGCTCGGTCAGGTGCAGGGCGACGCCGCCGACGTCCGACTTGTGGGTGATGTCCGGCGACAGGATCTTCAGCGCCAGCGGCCCGCCGATCATCTCGGCGCAGTGGGCGGCCTCCTCCGGCGTGTCGGCGCGGCGGGTGTCCACCACGGGGATGCCGTAGGCGGCCAGCACGCGCTTGGCCTCGTACTCGGTCAGCCAATCGCGCTTCTCCGCGATGGCGCGGGAGATGATGCGGCGCACGCCGATGTCGTCGGGCTGGAAATCCTCCGGCACCGAGGGCGGGGTCTCCATCAGCAGTTCCTGGTTCCGGCGGTATTCCACCAGATGCAGGAAGGCGCGCACGGCGTGGCTGGGCGTGTCGTAGGTGGGGACGCGGTTGGCGGCGAACAGCTTGCGGGCCTCCACCGCCGTCTTGTCGCCCAGCCAGCTCGTCAGCACCGGGTGCTTGCGCGTCTTGTTGGCGATCATGGTGTCCACCACCGCCTGCGCGGCGGCCAGGCTGTCGGTCACCGCGGTCGGGCAGTTCAGCACCAGGACGGCGTCGTTGCCGGGATCGGCCATCAGCGCGTTCAGCGCGTCGGCGTAGCGCTTGGGCGGGGCGTCGCCGCCGATGCGCAGCGGGTTGCGCGCGCTGCCGGCGCCCAGCGCCTTTTCCAGCGCGTCCATCGTCTCCGGCGCGAACTGGGCCAGCCGCCCGCCGGACAGGATCAGGCTGTCGGTTGCCATCACGCCCATGCCGCCGCCGTTGGTCAGGATGGCCAGCCGGTCGCCGGTGATCGGCGCGCCGGTGGCCAGCGTGCCCACCGCGTCGAACAGCTCGTCCAGGCCGCTGACGCGCAGGATGCCGGCGCGGCGGAAGGCGGCGTCGTAGACCGCGTCGGACACCGCCAGCGCCCCGGTGTGGGAGGTGGAGGCCTCCAGCGCCTCGTCCGTGCGGCCCGACTTGATGACGATGACCGGCTTCTGGCGGGCGGCGGAGCGCGCCGCCGACATGAACTTCCGCGCGTCGGTGATGCTCTCGATGTAGAGCAGGATGGCGCGCACGGTGGCGTCGCCGGCCAGATAGTCCAGCAGGTCGCCGAAATCGACGTCCGCCTTGTCGCCCATCGAGATCAGGTGCGAGAAGCCGATGCCCCGCGCCGTCGCCCAGTCGGCGATGGAGGTCACCACCATGGAGGACTGCGCCACCAGGGCCACGTCGCCCTTCTTCGGCGTGACATGGCCGAAGCTGGCGTTCACCCCGCGGCCCGGAACCATGATGCCCAGGCTGTTGGGGCCGAGCACGCGCATCAGATGGGGCTTCGCCGCCTCGCGCAGGGTCTGCGTCTGCTCCTTGGAAAAACCGCTGGAGATGACGATGGCCGCCTTGGTCCCGCGCTTGCCCAGCGCGTCGATGGTGGCGGGCACCGTGGCGGCGGGGGTGCAGATCACCGCCAGATCGGGTGCCACCGGCAGATCGTCCACCGTCTTGTAGGTCAGCACCCCCTCGACCGCGCGTTCGGTGGTGACCGGCATGATCGGACCGTCGAAACCGGCGTTGAACAGGTTGCGGGCCACCACGGCGCCGATGGTGTTCGGCTTGCGGGTCGCTCCGATCAGGGCGATGGAGGTGGGCTTGAACAGGCGGTCGAGGTTGCGAACGGTCATGGCCGGGTTCCGGAGGTTCGTCTCACACAGCAGGGCTCGAACAGCCGCCATTCCGGTAAAGATCGGGCTGGGACCGTCGAGTTGCAATCATTGGTAAAGAGGCAATCGCTGGGCGGGAACGCGACCGATCGCCGCTTATGCTGCGGTGCAACATACACTTTGGTAATACCGTTGTACAGGCGCCCTTTGTCGCGCCCCCCTCCATACCGGATATCCTTCCCACGCATCGGAGCTTGAGCGGGCGGGCGCGTTGCTCCACCCTGTTGGGGTTCCAAAGGAGAAAGACAGGGAGAGAGAGCCATGAAGGTCGGGATCGTCGGGGCCGGCGCGGTGGGCGCGACGGCGGGGTTCGCCATGGTGATGAGCGGATCGGCCAGCGAGGTCGTGCTGGTCGACATGAACGGGAAGCTGGCGGCGGCCCAGGCCCAGGACATCGCCCACGCCGTGCCCTTCGCCCGCGCCGCCCAGGTGCGCCACGGCGGTTATCCGGCGCTGGCCGGGGCTGGCGTGGTGGTGCTGGCCGCCGGCGTGGCGCAGCGCCCCGGCGAGACGCGCCTGCAACTGCTGGAGCGCAACGCGGCGGTCTTCGGCGCCATCATCCCCTCGGTTCTGGCGGCGGCGCCGGACGCGATCCTTCTGGTGGCGACCAACCCCCTGGACGTTATGACGCAGATCGCCACCCGCATCTCCGGCCTGCCGCCGTCCCGGGTGATCGGGTCCGGCACGATCCTGGACACCGCGCGCTTCCGCGCCCTGCTGGCCGACCGGCTGGGGGTGACGGCGAAGTCGGTGCACGCCCATGTGGTGGGCGAGCATGGCGATTCGGAAGTCCTGCTGTGGTCCGGCGCCACCGTGGCCGGACTGCCGGTGAGCCGCGGTGCCGAACGGCTGAAGCGCCCCCTGACGGCGGAGGACCGTGCGGCCATCGACGAGGGCGTGCGCCGCGCCGCCTACCACATCATCGACGGCAAGGGCCACACGGCCTTCGGCATCGCCGGCGGCCTGTCGCGCATCGTCGCGGCCATCGCGGGGGACGAGCGGGCGGTGCTGACCTGCTCCATCCTCAACGAGGAGGTGCTGGGGGTGCCGGATGTGGCTTTGTCGCTGCCGCGGGTGATCGGGGCCGGCGGCGTCCTGGAAACGGTGATGCCCGACCTGTCGGACGAGGAGAGCGCGGCGCTGAAGCGCAGCGCGGAGATCCTGAAGGAGGCGGTGACGTCGGTGGAGAAGTCGCTGCCGTAACGGAGAGGGAAAGTGCGGGGCCGGTCCGCGTTGCAGGACCGGCCCCGCGATGCGGAGCCGGCCCTTGCAACCCGTCCAGTCGAGGCGCCCGAGTCGAGGCGCCCGTCAGACCACCGGGCCCGGCTGGCCCTTGTTGGCGGCGGCGGCGCGCTCCATGCCTTCCTGGATCTTCTTGGCGGCTTCCTGCTCGTCGCCCCAGCGCAGGATCTTCACCCACTTGCCCTTTTCCAGATCCTTGTAGTGCTGGAAGAAGTGGGCGATCTGCTCGGTGGTGATCTCCGGCAGGTCCTTGTAGGACTTCACGCTGCTGTAGAACGGGTGCAGCTTGTCGACCGGAACGGCCAGCAGCTTCTCGTCCTCGCCGCCCTCATCCTCCATGTACAGCACGCCGATCGGGCGCGAGCGCAGGACGGCGCCCGGGATGACCGAATGGCGGCCGACCACGCAGACGTCCACCGGGTCGCCGTCGCCCGACAGGGTGTGCGGGATGAAGCCGTAGTTGCAGGGGTAGTACATGGCCGTGTGCAGGAAGCGGTCGACGAACATCGCGCCCGACTCCTTGTCGATCTCGTACTTCACCGGCTCGCCGCGCAACGGGATCTCGATGACCACGTTCACGTCCCACGGGGCATTCTTGCCGACCGGAACCTTGCTGAGATCCATGGAAACTATCCTTCGACTGCAAAAAGCGGGTTGCTCTGGATTGATGGCGCCGGTCAAAGCTCCGGACGCCGCGCGCGCGGAGTTTTAGGCAGATGCGTGCATAAGTCAAAGCCACTTGCGCAGGTGCGGCAAAGGGACGAGCCTTCGCCATGCCCTACGTCCTCCTTGCGCTGCTCCTGTCCGCCTTGCTTCTCCTTCCGGCGCGGGCCGACTCTCCGCAGAAGGCTGCCCACGCCATCGCGATGCATGGGGAGCCCGCCTATCCGCCGGGCTTCGCGCATTTCGCCTACGTCAACCCCGACGCCCCGAAGGGCGGTACGCTGCGCCAGGCGGTCACCGGCGGCTTCGACACGCTGAACCCCCATGTGGTGAAGGGCGTTCCCGCCCTGGGTCTTGGTTTCGTTTTCGAAACGATGCTGACCCGATCCTGGGACGAACCCTTCTCCCTCTACGGCCTGCTGGCCGAGAGCCTGGAGGTGCCGGAGGACCGGAGCGCCGCCGCCTTTCACCTGAACCCCGCCGCGCGCTGGCACGACGGGGCGCCCGTGACATCCTCCGACGTGCTGTTCTCGCTGGAGGTCCAGCGCGCCCACGGCACGCCGAACCGGCGCCAGTTCTACGCCAAGGTGGCGAGCGCCGAGGCGCCCGACGACCGCACCGTCCGCTTCACCTTCACCCCCGGTCCGGACGGTCGTTACGACCGCGAAATGCCGCTCCTGATGGGGCTGATGCCGATCCATTCCAAGGCGTGGTGGGCGGGCCGGGAATTCGAGCGCACGACGCTCGACCCGCCGTTGGGCAGCGGCCCCTACCGGGTGAGACAGGCGGAGGCCGGGCGGCGCATCGTCTACGAACGGGTGGCGGACTATTGGGGGCGTGACCTGCCGTCGCGGCGCGGGCTGTTCAACGCCGACACGCTGGATTTCACCTATTACCGCGACGACTCGGTGGCGCTGGAGGCGTTCATGGCCGGACAGGGCGATGTGCGGCGCGAATCCGACCCCGCGAAATGGGCCACCGGCTATGACGGCCCGGCGCTCCGCGAGGGGCGGATCGTGCTGGAGGAGTTGCCGCACCGCCGTCCGGAGTTCGCCCGCGGCCTGATCTTCAACACCCGCCGCCCGCAATTCCAGGACATCCGCGTGCGCCAAGCGCTGGGCCTCGCCACCGATTTCGTGTGGATCGGCAAGACCCTGTTCCACGGCGCGCTGGTCCGCACGGCGAGCTACTACCCGAACTCCGAACTCGCGGCGGACGGGCTGCCGGGGCCGGACGAAGCGGCGGTTCTGGAGCCCTTCCGCGACCGCCTGCCGCCGGAGTTGTTCACGCGGCCCTTCGCCCTGCCGCAGACGGACGGCAGCGGTCCGGCGGGTGCGCGGGCCAACCTGCGCGAGGCGCTGCGCCTGCTGGGCGAGGCGGGGTGGCAGGTGCGCGGGGGACGGCTGGTGGATGGGGCGGGGCGGCCCTTCGCCTTCGAAATCCTGCTGGGCAACCCGGCGGACGAACGGGTGGCGCTGGAATACGCCCGCTCGCTGGAGCGGCTGGGCATCGCCGCCACGGTGCGCACGGTGGACAACGCGCAGTATCAGGCGCGGCTGGATGGTTTCGATTTCGATATGACCCTGCGCTGGTGGGTCTCCAGCCTCTCGCCGGGGAACGAGCAGCTTTACTATTACGGCTCCGAAGCGGCGGACCAGGCGGGCAGCCGCAACTACCCCGGCATCCGCGACCCGGTGGTGGACGCCATCGCCGCCTCCATCGCCGAGGCGCGGACGCGCGCGGAATTGGTGGCCCGCGTCCGGGCGCTCGACCGGGTGCTGCTGTGGGGCCATTACATGGTGCCGCTGTTCCACAGCCCGGTGGACCGCATGGCCCGCTGGTCGCGGCTGAAGCGCCCGCAGGCGACGCCCCTCTACGGCCCGCTCGTCGAATCCTGGTGGGTGGAGGAGGGCGGCTGAGCCTCCGCATGCCCGCCATGGACCCGGTAGGCTTGGAGGATGAGCGTCGCCACGGCGTCCAGATCCGGGAAGCGGTCGGTGTTGACGGTCAGGTCGTATTGCAGCGGATCGTCGTTGGAGACCTTGAAGAACTCCTTGAAGTACTTGGCGCGGGCGGTGTTGACCCTCTGCACCTCATGCAGCGCGTCGACCACCTTGGCCGGATCGCCGCCGGCCAGCCGCGCGGCGCAGATCTCGTCGGACCCGACGATCCGGACGCGGAAGCGCGGCGCCCCGCGCAGCAGCAGATGCGCCCCACGCCCGACGATCACCCCACCGCGGAAGGCGATGCCGTTCACCACGCGGGTCAGCAATTGCTGGTATTCGGTCAGCGGGTCGTGCAGCCCCATCAGGCTGGCGTAGAGGAACATCCCCGCCCGCTCCGGCAGCTTCTCGTCGAGCTGGCGCATCAGCGTGGGATCGGACGTGGCCGTTGCCACGACGGCGTCGAGGATTTCCTTGTCGAAGCAGGACACCCCCAGGGACCCGGCCAGTTTCGCCGCGATCGCCTCGCCGCCGCTGCCGTGGCCGCGGGCGATGGTGACGACGGGGGGCGCGGACTCCAGCGGACCGCTGTGGGGCCGGTGCGGCTGAAGCTGGTCGGTCCGGATGTAGGTGAGGAGCGCCTGGAATTCGTCGCGGGCCATGGCTTCCCTCCGCAAGCGGTTGAGCCGCCTCCAGTGTCCGACCGGTCCCCGGCGGGGTCAAGGGCGCCCAAGGAGGAGGGGCACGCTGCCGCACCCCTTCCGCGCCGCCTAGAACAGCCTCGCCGCGATCACCGTCAGCAGGGCGACGATGATCCACAGCGCGATCCGCTCGCTCAGCCGGCGCTCTATCCAGCGGTCGAGCATGTAGCGGACCGACTGGGGATGCAGGCGCAGGCCGCCTTCCGCGATCTGGGTGGCGGCGCGCTCGGCCTGATTCACCAGACGGGGCAGGCGTCGGATCGTCGATACCGTGGCCTCCAGATCGTCGAGAATCTGGGCTTCCGGCCCGCGGTTCTCGCGCATCCAGTCTTCGATCAGCGGGCGCGCCAGTTCCCACATGTTGATGTTGGGGTTCAGGATGCGGCCCACGCCTTCCGCCGTCAGCATGCTCTTCTGGAGCAGGAGAAGCTGCGGCTGGGTCTCCATCTCGAACTGCTCGGTCACGGCGAAGAGCTGGGCGAGCAGCCGTCCGACGGAGATTTCGCTCAGCGGCTTGTTCTGCAACGGTTCGCCGATGGCGCGGCAGGCCTGGGTGAAGACCTCGATCGACTGGTGGCGGGGGACGTAGCCCGCCTCGAAATGCACCACCGCGACTCGGCGGTAGTCGCCGGTCAGGAAGCCGATGAGCATGTCGGCCAGATAGGTCCGGGTCGCCCGGTCCAGCCGGCCCATGATGCCGAAATCGACGGCGGTGATGTTGCCGTCCTGGTTCACGAACAGGTTGCCGGGGTGCAGGTCGGCGTGGAAGAAGCCGTCCCGGAAGACCTGGTTGAAGAAGCTGGCCGAGGCCTTCGCCAGGATCTCGTCGCGGTCGAAGCCGGCGGCGTCCAGCCTTTCCGACTCGTCCACCTTGAAGCCGCGGATGCGCTCCAGCGTCAGGACGCGGCGCGCCGTGCGGTCCCAGTCGATGGCCGGCACGCTGAAGGTGGGGTCGCCCTTGAAGTTGTCCCCCAGCTCCGACGCCGCCGCGGCTTCCATCCGCAGCTCCATCTCCAGGCGGGAGGTGCGGGCGAAGGTGTCCACCACCTCGCGCGGGCGCAGCCGCTTCAGCTTGGGCATGACCATGACGGCCAGCTCGGCCAGCCAATAGAACAGGTCGATGTCCCGCTCGAAGGCGTTCTCGATGCCGGGGCGCAGCACCTTCACCGCGACCTCCCGCCCGTCGGCGGTGACGGCGAAATGCACCTGCGCGATGGAGGCGGCGGCGACCGGAACCTCGTCGAAGCTCTGGAACAGCTTGCCGATGGGGGCGCCCAGCTCCTCCTCCACGATGGCGCGGGCCTGGGCGCCGGGGAAGGGCGGCAGCTTGTCCTGAAGCTCGGCCAGATCCAGCGCCATCCGCTCGCCCACCAGATCGGACCGGGTGGACAGAAGCTGCCCCAGCTTGATGTAGGTCGGCCCCAGATCGGCCAGCGCGCGGGCCAGCCGCTGGCCGACGCGGCCCGGCTCCTTCGCGTTGCCGATCCAGCGCCAGAACACCGCGAAGCCGGGGGCGGTCTGCGGCAGCGTTTCGGGCAGCGCGTTGTAGCGCGCCAGCGTGCGGCCGATCACGAAGAGGCGGCCGATGTTTCGGGCGGTCCGGAACGGCATCCGGTCAGATCCGCCAGCCGGAGTGGATGGCGGCGATGCCGCCCGTCAGGTTGCGCACGCGCACCGCCCCGAATCCCGCGGCCTCGATGCGCTTGACCAGCGCCTGCTGCTCGGGGAAGCGGCGGATGCTCTCCGCCAGATAGCGGTAGCTGTCCTCGTCCCCCGCCACCATCCGGCCCAGCCGGGGCAGGACCTGGAAGGAATAGACGTCGTAGATCTCGCGCAGGACCGGAAGGACCACGTGGCTGAACTCCAGGCAGAAGAACTTTCCGCCGGGCTTCAACACGCGGCGCGCCTCGGAAAGCGCGGCGTCGATGCGCGTGACGTTGCGCAGGCCGAACGCAATGGTATAGGCGTCCACCGAACGGGAGGCGATGGGCAGCCTTTCCGCGTCGCCGACCGTCCAATCCACCCCGGTCAGCAGGTTCCGGTCATAGGAGCGGTCGCGCCCGACGCGGACCATCGACTCGGTGATGTCGCAGACCACGGCCCGCCCGCCGCCGCGCTCCAGGAAGCGGAAGGCGATGTCGCCGGTGCCGCCCGCCACGTCCAGCAGGGTCATGTCGGCCTTGGGCGCCACCATCTCCATCAGCGTGTCCTTCCACAGCCGGTGGATGCCGCCCGACATCAGGTCGTTCATCAGGTCGTAGCGCCCGGCCACGCTGTCGAAGACGGCGCGGACGAGGCCGGACTTGGCGTCGGGGTCCACGGGGCGGTAGCCGAACCAGTTCCCTTCGGCACCGGCGGAGACGCCGGGGGCCTTGTCGGGGGCCGGAGTTGCGGGCTGGGACGGGGAGGAGGGGGTGCGCGGATCGGTCATGGCGCGCAACATAGCGCGCGCCCTGGGCTTGCGCCAGCCGGGGCGTTGCCGTGACGCACCCGCCACGCGCGGATTTTGCGGGCTTGACCCCGCGCCGCGGCTTCGCCACCGTGCCCGCCGGTGGACGATGGCGGACGGACGGGGGACCATGGCCACGGTGCGGGAAGCCCTGCTGATCGCCTTCGACCTCCAGCGGGAGGGGCGCTTCGCCGAGGCCGACTCGGTCTACGGACAAATCCTCGACGCCGTGCCCGGCCATCCGCCGGCCCTGCATCTGCGCGGCCTTCTGCTCGCCCAATGCGGACGGCTGGAGGAGGGCTGCGCGCTGGTCGGGCAGGCCATCGCCGCCACCGACCTTCAGGATGGAAGCCAGCCCGACCTGCACGCCAACCACGCCAACCTTCTGGAAGCGTTGGGCCGGTTCGGTGCGGCGGCGGAGGCGCTGGCCCGCGCCGCCACCCTCGATCCGGAGCGCGTGGCGCTTCTCAACAATTTCGCGGTGCGCCGGTTGGCCGCCGACGATCCGAAATCGGCGGAGCGGGCTCTTCGCGCTGCGGTGGACCTTCAGCGGGGGCTGGCCGATCCCCGCATCAACCTCGCCCAGGCTCTGGACGCGCTGGGGCGGTCGGGGGAGGCTCTGGCCCAGCGGCGGGTGGCCGTCCTGCTGGCCCCGGACGACGCCGCACTGTTCGGCGTGCTTGCCATGCGGCCCGACGCGGGGGAGGCGGAATTGCGCCGCGCCCTGCGGTTGGACCCGGAGCGGGTTCCACTGTGGAACCGGCTGGGCGCAGGGCGGAAGGACCGCGGCGCCCTGCCCGCAGCCCGCCATGCCTATGAACGCGGTCTGGCGCTGGACCCCGCCGACGCCGCGCTGTGGAACAACCGGGCCAACCTGCTGAAGGGGCAGGGCGATCCGGTAGGCGCACGGGATGTCCTGCGGCGGGCGGCGGCGCTCCAGCCGGAGTCGGCGGCGATCCGCAACAATCTGGCCGACGCCCACATGCTCTGCGGCGATCCGGCTGCGGCGCTGGCGGAGGCGGAGGCGGCGCTCGCCCGCGCTCCCGCCCTGGCCGACGCGCGGGTGGCGCGGGCGACGGCGCTGCTGGCGCTCGGGCGCTTCGCGGAGGGGTGGGACGCCTGGGAGGACCGTTGGTCCGCCGAGCCCTGGTGCCGGACCGCCGGGCGCTTCCCGCAGCCGTCGTGGAGCGGGCAGCCTTTGGATGGCGGTCGGCTGCTGGTCTGGGGGGAGCAGGGGGTGGGCGACGAGCTGATGTTCGCCACACTGCTTCCTTTGTTGACGCAATCGTCAACGGAAGAGACGCAATCATCAACCGAGGCCGCGTCCGGCATTCTGCTGGAATGCGACGCCCGGCTGGCGCCGCTGTTCGCCCGCTCGCTTCCGGGGGTGGAGGTGGTGCCGCGCGGTGCGGCGCCGGACCCGCGCCTGTTCGCTGCGGACATCGCCGCGCAAATCCCGTCCGGCGGCCTGCCGCGCCGTCTGCTGCGTGGGGAGGAGGGCTTCCGAAGACTCCGCCCCGCCCTGGCCGCGGACCCGGCGCGGACGCCGCCGGTCCGGCGAACGGGGCGGCGCCCTCTGGTCGGCATCGCCTGGCACACCACCAACCCGAAATGGGGACGCCTGCGCAACGTGCCGCTGGCCGATCTGGCGCGCGCGCTCCACGCTGCGGGCGCCGACATGGTGGTCCTGCAATACGGCGATTGGGCGGAGGAGGTGGCCGCGCTGGCGGAGGAGGGCATCGCCATCGCGCTGCCGCCGGGCCTGGACCGCAAGGACGACCTGGACGGGCTGGCCGCGCAGATCGCCGCCACGGACCTCGTCGTCACCATCGACAACGCGACCGCCCATCTGGCCGGCGCGCTGGGGCATCCGGTCTGGGTGCTGCTGTCCCACGCGCCGGACTGGCGCTGGCTGCGCGGGCGGGACGACTCGCCCTGGTACCCCTCCGCCCGCCTGTTCCGGCAACCGGCGGCGGGGGACTGGCGGACTCCGCTGGGCGCCGTGGCCGACCGGCTGCGCGCGCTGTTCCGGTAGGTCTGCTACCCTTCGCTCCCCTCACCTCTTTCCCTTCATCTCTTTCCCATCATTGGCCGGCACGGAAACATGGCGACAATCGCGGAAGCCCTGGCCATCGCCTTCGACCATCACGAGGCCGGCCGTCTGGCCGAGGCCGAGATCCTCTATGGCCGCATCCTCGACGCCGATCCCCATCAGGCGACCGCTCTGCATTTGCTGGGGGTGCTCTACGGCCAGACGGACCGGCCCAGGCTGGCGGCGGCGCTGTTCGTGGGGGCCATCGGGCTGGTTCCGGACAACCCGGCCCTGCGCTACGACCTCGCCCGCGTCCGGCTGATCCTGGAGGACGGGGAGGGGGCGGTGGCTGCCCTGCGCCGGACGGTGGCGCTCCAGCCCGACCACGCGGCGGCCCTGTTCCAGCTCGCCCTGGCTTGCCGCAGCGTCGGGCGGCACGCCGAGTCGCTGCTGACCCTGGAACGGCTCCTGACGCTGCAGCCCGACAGCCTGGAGGCCCGCTACCTCGCCGACCGGGCGGTGGAGCGGGAGGGGCGGGACCTGTTGGCGCAGGGGGAGACCGGGCGGGCGGTGGCGCGGCTCACCCGTCCGGTGGCGGAGTCGGTGGGCGTGCCGATCCTTTCCGCCCACGCTGCCGCGCTCTACCGCGACGGCCGGCCGGCGGAGGCCGCCCGGCTGTTCCGCGGGCTTCTGGCCGTCCAGCCGGCGGATGCCATGGCGCTGTGGAACCTGTCGCTGTGCCGGATCGACGGACGCGACGCGGCGGCGGAGCGGCTGGCCCGCCGCGCCTGCGCGCTGGCCCCGCGGGAGGCGGAGGCCCACGCCAAGCTGGGGCTGGCGCTGGCCGCCCGGGGGCGGCGGGCGGAGGCGATGGCCGCCTGCCGCGCGGCGCTGGCCTGCGATCCGGCGCACGCACCGTCCCTGTCCAACCTCGGCGCGCTGACGATTCAGATCGGCGAGGACGCGCAGGCCCTGCGGCTGGCGGACCGCGCCTTGCGGCTGGCCCCGGACCTCGGCGAAGCGCTGGTCGTCCGGGGCGATGCGCTGGTGCGGCTCGACCGCCCGCGGGAGGCGGTGGATGCCTTCCGCGGCGCCCAGCGCGCGGCGCCGCAACTGGTCCCCGCCCATTGGAATCTGGCCCATCTGCTGCTGCGCCTGGGCGATTACGCCGCCGGCTGGGCCGAGTACGAGTGGCGCTGGCGGAGCGAGGCTCTGGCCGGGCAGCGCCGCCCCTTCCTTCAGCCGCTCTGGGACGGCACCGACCTGACGGGGCGGACCATCCTGGTCCATGCGGAGCAGGGCCTGGGCGACACCCTTCAGTTCGTCCGCTTCCTGGAGGCGGTGCTGCGGGCCAACCCGGCGCGCGTTCATCTGGAGGCGCAGGGTCCGCTGCTCTCCCTTCTGGAGGGCAACACCGATCCGGCGCGGGTGACGGTGATCCCGCGGACGCCCGATTTTCCGGGGGTGGGCGGCCTGCCGGAGACCGACGTCCAGATTCCGCTGATGAGCCTCGCCGGGCTGTTCTGCCCGAAGCTGGAGGCGATTCCGGCCCGCGTGCCCTATCTCGGCGCGCCGGAGGAGCGGCGCGGCTTCTGGGCGCGGCGTCTGCGGCACGCGGCGCCCGACGCCCGGCTGCGGGTCGGGCTGGTCTGGGCGGGGCGGCCCCAGTACCACGCCGACGCCGTCCGCTCCATGCCCCTGGCCGCCCTGGCCCCGCTGGCGGCGGTGCCGGGGGTGACGCTCTTCTCCCTTCAGGTCGGGGAGGCCGCGCGGCAGAGGACGGAGGTTCCCTTTCCGGTCATCGACCTGTCGGACGGGCTGACCAGCCTCGCCGAGACGGCGGCGGCGGTGGAGGGGCTGGACCTGATCGTCGCGGTGGACACGGCGGTCGCCCATCTGGCCGGCGCGCTGGCCCGGCCGGTCTGGGTGCTGCTGCCCTGGGAGAACGACTGGCGCTGGCTCTATGGGCGGGACGATAGTCCCTGGTACCCGACGGCCCGCCTGTTCCGGCAAACCCACGGCGGCGGCTGGTCCGCCCCGGTGGAGGCGGCGGCGCGGGCCTTGCGGCGGCTGGTCGAAGGTTCGGGCGACTAAGGGCAACGCCATTTCGGACAACCGCAGGGCTTTTTCACCACAGAGGCGCAGAGGCACAGAGATATGAGGGCCGGGGCATGTGATCGGCTCTCTCCGTGTCTCCGTGGTTCCCGTTCTTCGCCGCAGGCACCCCCTCCCAAAGGGCATCGACAGGTGCCCCTTGCGTCAACCGGCGCTTCCCACCATCCTCCTTGGCATCATGCCCGAGCTTCCCGAAGTCGAAACCGTCTGCCGTGGCCTCGCCCCGCATCTGGAGGGGCGGACGCTGGTCCAGGTGCTCCAGCGGCGCGCCAACCTGCGCGTTCCCTTTCCGCCCGGCTTCTGCGAGCGGCTGACCGGGCGCCGCGTCGAGTCGGTTCGCCGCCGCGCCAAGTACATCCTGCTCCATCTGGACGACGGGACGGTGCTGATCGCCCATCTCGGCATGTCCGGGCGGATGATCATCGCGCAGGAGCGGCCCGCCGCCTGGGGCGCCCACGACCATGTCGTGCTGGAAACGGACGCTGGGACGGTGGTGACCTTCAACGACGCCCGCCGCTTCGGCCTGATGGACCTCGCCATGGCGGAGAGTCTGGCCGAGCATCCGCTGCTGCGCAGCCTGGGGCCGGAGCCGCTGGGCAACGAATTCTCCGGCCCGGTGCTGGCCGACCGGCTGGCCGGGCGGATGACCAGCATCAAGGCCGCGCTTCTCGACCAAGCCGTGGTCGCCGGGCTCGGCAACATCTACGTGTCGGAGGCCCTGTTCCTGGCCCGCCTCAGCCCCAAGCGCATCGCCGCCACGGTGACCGGCGCCAGGGCGGAGCGTCTGGCGGCGGCCATCCGCGCGGTGCTGGACCGGGCCATCGCCGCCGGAGGATCGTCCCTGCGCGACTACCGGCAGGCGTCGGGGGAACTCGGCTATTTCCAGCACCAGTTCTCGGTCTACGACCGCGAGGGCGCGCCCTGCCCGGGCTGCACCTGCGACGTGGCGAAGACCGGGGGCATCCGCCGGATCGTCCAGGCGGGCCGGTCGACTTTCTATTGTCCGCAACGCCAGCGTTGATATACGTGGAGGGTATGACGGCTCCATCGGCCACCGCCAGGGCGGCGCTCGCCGCCCTTCTCCTCGCCGGCCCCGCCTTCGCGGGTCTGGCCGGGCTCACGTCGCCCGCAATCCCGCTCGCCCAGGCCGCCGAATCCGCCCGCTACGTTGAAGGGATGGGGGATGTGCCGGTCATGCCGGGACTCGCCCCCGCCGAAGAGGCGCCGCTGGTCTTCGACAAGCCCGCCGGGCGCATCGCGCAGTCCGTGATGGCGGGTGCGATGGATCGCGGCGCGGTTCTGTCCTTCTACAACCAGACCATGCCGCAGCTCGGCTGGAGCCGCGCCCCGCAACGCGCGGGCGGCGGCGCCAGTTTCCTGCGGGAGGGCGAGGAACTGCGCCTGGAATTCATCGAGCCGGCCCGCACCGCCGCCGCCCCGAGGATGGCGGCCACGGTCGTCCGCTTCTCCCTGATTCCGCGCTGACCGCCGTAAGACCAAGAGCCAGAGACCAAGAGCAAACCAGAACGCCCCCGTCCAGAGAAGGGGGCCAAACCACGGGAGCCTGCTGCATCATGCCGTACGAAACCATTCTCGTCGAAACCCGCGGACCGGTCGGGCTCGTCACGCTGCACCGGCCCAAGGCGCTGAACGCCCTGTCCGACCTGCTGGTGACCGAGCTGGGCCATGCGCTGGACGCGCTGGAGGCCGACGACGCCATCGGCGCGATCGTGGTCACGGGTTCGGAGAAGGCCTTCGCCGCCGGCGCCGACATCAAGGAGATGCAGAACTTCTCCTACATGGACGTCTACAAGGCCAACTTCATCACCGCCAAGTGGGAACGGCTGGCCAAGTGCCGCAAGCCGACCATCGCGGCGGTCGCCGGCTACGCGCTGGGCGGCGGCTGCGAGCTGGCGATGATGGCCGACTTCATCCTGGCTGCCGACACCGCGAAGTTCGGCCAGCCGGAGATCACCATCGGCACCATCCCCGGCGCCGGCGGCACGCAGCGCCTGACCCGCTTCGTCGGCAAGTCCAAGGCCATGGAGATGTGCCTGACCGGCCGCCTGATGGACGCCGCGGAGGCCGAGCGCGCCGGCCTCGTCAGCCGTGTCGTCCCGGCGGCGGAGCTGGTGGACGAGGCGGTGAAGGTCGCCGAGAAGATCGCCAAGCTCTCGCGCCCGGTCGTCATGATGGCCAAGGACGCCGTCAACGCCGCCTACGAGACGACCATGTCCGAAGGAATCCGCGTCGAGCGCCGAATCTTCCACGCCACCTTCGCCACCGAAGACCAGAAGGAAGGCATGGCCGCCTTTGCCGAAAAGCGCCAGCCGGACTGGAAGCATCGCTGACATACACCGGCCCCTCCCCCGCATCTAGCGGGGAAGGGGCAGGAATCCGACAAGATCTCGTTTCCTTTCATTTGCCGCGAAACAGTGTTGGACGGCGCCTTGACTCTCCTTCGGCTGGAGCGTATAAGGCCTCCTCGCACTGGGACAGGCGTGTCGTCCGGAGTAGGGTTTTCATGGCCAATCATAAGTCTGCTGAAAAGCGCATTCGTCAAACCGCGCGTCGTACGGAGATCAACCGTAACCGCGTCAGCCGTATCCGCACCTTCGTGAAGAAGGTCGAGACGGCGATCTCGTCCGGCAACAAGGCCGAAGCCGCTGAGGCTTTCAAGGCCGCGCAGCCGGAACTGATGCGTGGAGCCTCCAAGGGCGTTCTGCACAAGAACACCGTGTCGCGCAAGCTGTCGCGCCTGTCGGCCCGCATCAAGGCTCTCTGAGTTTACTCGGCGTTATAAAGCCGCGCACCAGATCTGGGCGCGGCTTTTTGCGTTTCTGATAAGTACAGTCACCGTTCTTTCCGAGTCCTCCGGCAGAAATCCGGTGGGACCGGAGCCTGCGGCTGCTGGATGGCGACTCGTCTCCGGCGGTCAAGGTCTTCCGTGGAGCCGGAGAGCGGGGTTCGGGGAAGCTGCGTGATTTTTGCCGCATTCCGGACCGTTCGCTTTCTGTCCTATTGCCACGAAGGGAGCGGCTGATTAGACTTTCGATCCGTTGGGAATGGCGCATCGATGTTGCCTTCGATGTCACGCGCCGATCGCTGAGGGACGGAGACGTTCAAGGCTGCGGGCAAGGCTGCGGGACGCTTCAAGAAGCTCGACTCGACCCGTTGCTCCTGGAGCGATGCTTTTCTTAAAACTCGACGTGGCAAAGGCGGAGTCCAACTTCGCCGAAGGGATAGTGCTGCCATCCAGTTGGGAGGCATCCACCGTTGGAGTCTTCAGGAGAGGAAGGTTTTGAACGGACGGGGCCTAATTTAAGTCGAGCGGGACGGTGCCCCTGCGGCGCGGGGCCGTCCAGGGGGAAAGGAGCGGGGTAGGGGAAGCATGTCGGTCGGCGCGTCGTTGGATCAGCAGTGGGCCCGCATCCGTGGCCGCCTCAAGGACGAGGTGGGCGAGATCGCCTTCCGGAGCTGGCTGCAGCCGCTGTCCTTCGCCGGCATCCGCGGCGGGGAGGTGCGGATCGTGGTGCCCACGCGCTTCATGCGCGACTGGGTGCTGACCCACTACGCCGACCGCATCCGCAACCTGTGGGCCGGGGAGAATCCGGACGTCCTGTCGATCGACGTCGTGGTCGCCTCCGCCAATGCGCCGTCCATGCTGTCATCCGACGAGGATGGAGAGGGGGCGTCCCCCGACTCCGGCCCGGTGGACGGGTCCGTCGTGCCCGGCCCCGCTCCGGCCCCGCGGTCCGCGGCGCTGAGCCAGCCGGCCTCCTTCAACGCCACCTCCTACATCGGGTCCTCCTATTCGGCGGGGCCGCCCTCCTTCGCGTCGGACGAGTCGCCCACGGCGGTCGCCTCGGTGCTGGAGGACCGGACCGACATCTCCGCCCCGCTGGACCCGCGCTTCACCTTCGAGAATTTCGTCGTCGGCAAGCCGAACGAGCTGGCGCACGCCGCCGCCCGGCGCGTCGCCGACGCCACGTCGGTCACCTTCAACCCGCTGTTCCTCTATGGCGGGGTGGGGCTGGGCAAGACGCACCTGATGCACGCCATCGCGTGGCAGATCCGGCGGAACGATCCGAACCGCAAGGTGATCTACCTGTCGGCGGAAAAGTTCATGTACCAGTTCATCCGGGCGTTGCGCTTCAAGGACACCATGGCCTTCAAGCAGCAGTTCCGCTCGGTGGACGTGCTGATGATCGACGACGTCCAGTTCATCAGCGGCAAGGACAGCACCCAGGAAGAGTTCTTCCACACCTTCAACGCGCTGGTGGACCAGAACCGTCAGGTCATCATCTCCGCCGACAAGAGCCCGTCCGACCTGGAAGGGATGGAGGAGCGGCTGCGCTCCCGCCTCGGCTGGGGGCTCGTGGCGGACATCCACCCGACCACCTACGAGCTGCGGCTCGGCATCCTCCAGGCCAAGGCGGACGCGCTGAACGCGGCCATCCCGCTGAAGGTTCTGGAATTCCTGGCCCACAAGATCACGTCCAACGTGCGCGAGCTGGAAGGGGCACTGAACCGCATCGTCGCGCACGCCGAACTGGTCGGGCGCGCCATCTCGCTGGAATCGACGCAGGAGGTGCTGCACGACCTGCTGCGCGCCAACGACCGCCGCGTCACCATCGACGAGATCCAGAAGCGGGTGGCGGAGCATTTCAACATCCGCGTCGCCGACATGCATTCGGCCCGCCGCGCCCGTGCCGTGGCCCGCCCGCGGCAGGTCGCCATGTATCTGGCCAAGCAGCTCACCGCACGCTCCCTGCCGGAGATCGGGCGCAAGTTCGGCGGGCGCGACCACACCACCGTGATGCACGCGGTGAAGAAGGTGGAGGAGTTGCGCACCACCGATCCGGCCTTCGCCGAGGATGTGGAGCTTCTCCGCCGCATGCTGGAAAGCTGAGCGGTTCCGCCGTTCGCGTCAAATAGCCCTGCAAAAATGATGGCATTTTATTTAAAATCCTTGTAAACACCGGCTCTGGTGCGTGCAAGGGGTCGCTGCCATGAGTTCCGGCTCAACCACGGAGACGAACGTCCTCGTCGTCGATGATTCCTCCGTCGTCCGGAAGATCCTGAAGGACCATCTGGAGACACATGGTTATCGGGTTCTTCTCGCCCGCGACGGGCAGGAAGCGCTGGACATCTATCACGGCAACGACATCCACATCCTCATCACCGACCTGGAAATGCCGCGCATGGACGGGCTGGAGCTGTGCTGGCTGATCCGGGCGGAGGACGACCAGCACCGCACCTTCTGCATCCTGATGACCGCGGACGACGACATCCAGCGCCGGATCGAGGCGTTCGACGCGGGTGCCGACGAGTTCCTGACCAAGCCCATCGACATGCCCATGCTGCGCGCCCGCGTGCGCGCCGGCGAACGCATCACCCGCACCCACCGGGTGATGGTGGAGATGCTGAACACCGACTATCTGACCGGCGTGCTGAACCGCCGCCGCTTCATGGAACGGCTGGAGCAGCAGCACCGTCTGCTTCAGGCCGGGTCCCGGAGCGGCGATGGGGCGGAGAAGGCCATGCCCTTCGCCGTGGCGCTGTTCGACATCGACCATTTCAAGCGGATCAACGACACCTACGGCCATTCCAACGGCGACATGGCGCTGAAGCTGTTCGCCGAGACCTGCGCCGCCCGCGTGCCGCCCGGCGGCTTCCTCGGGCGCATGGGCGGGGAGGAGTTCTGCATGGTCCTGCCCACCCCGCAGGTGGAGACGGCCATCGCCAAGGCGGAGGAAATCCGCACGGCGACGGAGGCGCTGACCGCCAGGACCGCGGAAGGCGCGTTGTTCGCCTTCACCGTCAGCATCGGCATCTGCCCGGCGGACGGGACGGAGACGGTGGCCGACCTGATCGCGCGGGCCGACGAATCGCTTTACTTCGCCAAGAACAGCGGGCGCAACCGCACCGTGGTCTGCGGCATCGACGGCGTCGTGGTGAAGGCCCGATTCTACGTGATGTAGCGTCCGGCCCGGCCCGGGGGCGTTACGGGCCGATGAAGTTTGCGCCCACTCCCGCTTGAGCCATGGACGGCGCCCGGATATCGCGGCACAGTCGAGGAGAATGACGGCCAATAAGAAACGGGAGAGAGGGTGTCATGACCAAGGTTCCGGAAACCATCAGCCTGGAACGGCGCTCCAGCGCCGAGACCCAGCGCGCCGCCAAGGGCTTCACCCGCCGCCTGCTGCTCCAGGGGGCCGCCGCGGTCGCGGGCGTCGCTTCCGTCGGTCCCTTCATCCTGCGCGAGGGCCGCGCCGCGTCGGGCAGCGTCAAGATCTTCTCCTGGGCCGGCTACATCAGCCCGGACATGCTGGCCGACTTCGAATCGAGGACCGGCATCAAGGCCACCCTGACCGAATACGGCACCAACGACGAGTTGCTGAACCAGCTCAAGGCCACGGGCGGCGCCGGCTTCGACATCATCCACCCCACGGTGGACCGCGTGCCGAACTATGTGGAGTTCGAGCTGGTCCAGCCGCTGGACGAATCGAAGGTCAAGTGGGACGGCTGCCTGAAGTCGGCGGTCGAGGGCTCCGCCACCATGGGCGGCGTGGTCGGCGGCAAGCGCTTCCTCGCCCCCGCCGACTGGGGTACGGAGGCCATCGCCTATGACCAGGCCAAGGCCCCGCTGACCTACGGCACCGCCAGCTACGGCGACCTGTGGAAGCCGGAGCATGCGGGCAAGGTGACGGTGCGCGGCCATTCCGGCCTGATCGGCATCGGCCTGTGGCTGGAAGGCCAGGGCAAGCTGCCCCACCCGATCCGCGAGCAGTTCAAGGACGAGGCGAAGGCGCGGGCCAACTTCGACGCGATCCTTCAGGCCGCCGCGGCCAACAAGAAGGCCATCGGCCAGTTCTGGTCGAACGAGAACGAGGCCCAGGGCGCCTTCCGCACCAACGGCTGCGTCATCGGCCAGACCTGGGATTCGACCGCCGTCGCCCTGCGCAAGGAGGGGCTGCCGGTCCGCTTCCTGGCGCCGAAGGAAGGGGCGCTGGCCTGGATGGAGGGCTTCGCCATTCCGGCCAAGGCGGCGAACCTGGAACAGGCCTATGCCTGGATCAACTGGTTCTACACGCCGGAGGCGGGCGCCCTCTACACCAACCATTCCGGCATCTCCAGCACGGCGGTCGGGGCGGAGGCGCATCTGTCCGACCTGAACAAGCAGTTCTTCGCCGACGCCTATCCGGGCGACGCGTTGCAGAAGCTGTGGTGGTGGCCGATCCAGGAAGCCTGGTACGTGTCCATCCGCAACGAATACCAGGATCGCTTCCTGGCGGCGTGACCGTAAATCCCTCTCCCGTCCCGGGAGAGGGTGACGCCGGAGGCGTCGGGTGAGGGTAAAGCCGAGAATCAGCGCCGCGATCCTCGTCGGTACCCCCACCCCGACCCTCCCCCGGGGCGGGGGAGGGAGTTTGGAACTTCCAATCAGGTGCATATGAGCCAGGACGTCCAGCTCGACTCCGTCACAATGCGGTTCGGTTCCGTCACCGCCGTCCGCGACGTTTCCCTGGGCATCCGCGCCGGGGAGTTCTTCAGCTTCCTCGGCCCGTCGGGCTGCGGGAAGACAACGATCCTGCGCATGATCTCCGGCTTCATGGAGCCGACGGAGGGCGCCATCCGCATCGGCGGGCGGGACATGCGCGGAATCGGCCCGAACAAGCGCCCGACCGCGCTGATCTTCCAGAACCTCGCCCTGTTCCCGCTGATGACCGTGGCGGAGAACATCGGCTTCGGGCTGGAGGTGCGCGGCGTGCCCTCGGCGGAGCGCAAGGGGCGGGTGCGCAGGCTGCTCGACCTCGTGGCCCTGCCGGACGCCGCGGAGAAGAAGGTGACGGAGCTGTCCGGCGGCCAGCGCCAGCGCATCGCCATCGCCCGCGCGCTGGCCGTGGAGCCCGCCGTCCTGCTGCTGGACGAGCCGCTGTCGGCGCTGGACCTGAAGCTGCGCCAGCACATGCGCGCCGAACTGCGCGACCTGCAGAAGCGGACCGGCGTGACCTTCATCTACATCACCCACGACCAGGGCGAGGCGCTGACCATGTCCGACCGGATCGGCGTGATGTCCAAGGGCGTGCTGGAGCAGGTGGGCGACGGGCGGGCCATCTACGACCATCCGGAAACCGCTTTCGTCGCCTCCTTCGTGGGGGAGAACAACCGCTTTCCCGGCACCGTCACCGAGTCGGCGGGCGGGCAGGCGGCGCTGGACACGCCCTATGGCCGTCTGATCGGGCGCAACCCGCGCCGCCTGTCGCCCGGCGACCGCGCTACCCTGTTCGTCCGGCCGGAGCGCATGGCGGCGGGGGCGGGCGCCGAAAACGCGCTGGAGGCGCGGGTCACCCACCGGGATTTCGAGGGCGCCTTCATCAACGCCTTCCTGGAGGGCGACATCACCGTCCAGGTCCCTCATCGGGGCGACGAGCCGCCGCTGACCCCCGGCGAACCCGCCCGGATCGCCTTTCGGGCGGAGGACGCCGTGATCCTGCCGGACGCGCCAGCGTAAAGGGCGTCAACGCCCGACCGGCACCGCCGCGCGGAAGGGCACCTTCTCGAAATCGCTGACCAGCGCGTCCAGCCGCAGCGCCCAGGACCCGGCCACCGGCAGCGCGATCCCGTCCGCCGCATAAACACCGGGCGCCGCCTTCGGCAGGGGGCGGGTGATCGCTTCGATCCCGGCGGCGGGCAGGGCCAGCTCCGCCGACACCTCCAGCGCGTTGAGCGGCGCGCCGTCCGGACCCGTCAGGCGCATCTCGATGCGGTTCGGACCCGGCGTGGCCGGGGTCACCGTCACGATGGCCGTCCGCCCGCGCGCCACGACCGCGGTGCTGAAGCCCGCCGGCTTCTCGGCGAAGACCGGCGGGGAGTCGGTGCGCGGCGGCGGCGTGGTGCCCAGCCCGGCGGTGAACAGCAGGACCAGCGCGGCCACCACCATCTCCGTATGGACGCTGGCGCGCAGCCGTTTGGCGGCATCCCGGCCCATATCCTCCAGCCGCGGTGTCAGGTGCCAGCGGTTGAAGGCCGCCAGTGCCAGCAGGACCAGCGCGCAGGTGATCTTGGCGGACCAGATCTGCCCGTAGGCGGTGGTCAGGATGGTGCTCGGGTCGGCCAGTTGCAGCGCGCTCAGCCCCGCCCCGGACAGCAGCAGGACCGCCACCGCCGGAACCGCCCAGCCCGAGAAGCGCCGGACCAGCCGCAGCGACTCGGCCGGCGGCTCCGTCCGCAGAAGCACGGCCAGCGGCCAGAAACCACCGATCCAGAAGGCCACCGCCAGCCCGTGCAGGGCGACCAGCGGCACGCCGAGCCAGCGCGGCTCCGCCGTCGCCGCGTGGCCGGTGGCGGCGAGCGCCAGCGCCGCCCCGACCGCCCCGATGACCAGCAGGACGCGGCCCGCCGTCCCCCGCTCCTCCAGCGCCAGCCCCAGCGCGGCGGCGATCAGGCTCAGCAGGGCCAGGACGGCGCTCAGCCCCGCCGTGCTCGTCAGCCCGGCGATCCAGGGCGGGGCGCCGGCCAGAGCGGACAGCGGTGCCCCTTCCAGCACCGCGCCGGCCAGCCCGGCGTTCAGCACCGCCACCAGCGCGGCAATGCCGACACCCAGGCACAGGCCGGGGCGCAGGCGGCGGTTCAGCGGGCTCCACCGCCCCGCCACCAGCACCAGGAACAGCCCGCCGCCCACCGCGGCGAGCAGGCTTCCGTAATGGAGCGCCCGCACCGCCGCGGCGGCCAGCAGCGTGGCCGGTGGGGTGGCTCCGCCCAGCTCCGCCGGTCGTTCCGGTTCCGCACCGATCCCGAACAGGATCGATCCGGCGACCGGGTGACCGTCCGCCGAGCTGACCCGGTAGCTGAGGATGTGGGTCCCCGCCGCCAGCCCGCCGGGCAGGTCGACATGCAACTCCCCATCCCCCGCGGCGGGCGAAGCCGAGAGGGGAAGGTCCACCCCGCCGGGGCCGAGCAGCTTCACCGACACCGGGCGCACCGGCTCGTTGAAGCGGAGGACGGCCTCGGCGGGTGGGCTGTCCAACCGTGTCCCGTCCTCCGGGGCGCTGTCCACCAGCACGGCATGCGCCAGGACCGGCGCGGACAGGGACAGCAGCATCAGGGCGGCGATCCACCCCACGACCAGCCGGCGCATGCGTTTCCCCTTTTCCTTACGGCTTGGCGGTCAGGGTGACGCCGGGGGCCGGTTCCTTGTAATCGTGGTCGGTCTTGCCCGGCTCCGGGATCTCGATCCAGCGGTGCACGCCCGTCTCGCATTCCTGCACCACGGGGAAATAGACCACGGTGCCGGGGGCGGCGTCCGGCAGGCGGGCGCGGAACACGAACTCGTCGTAATGGGCGTCGGGCAGGGAACCGCCGGTCCAGGCGATCTCGGTGACGCCCTTGCTCAGCGGCTCGCCGTAGTAATCATAGGCCTTGGCGTATTGGCCTTCCTTGGTTGTCAGGGTCCAGCCGGGCTTGGGCATCGGCTTCACGGCGATGACGCCCTCCGGAATCCGCACGCGCAGGGCGATGGTGGGGGAGGCGCCGCAGCCATGGCCGACGCGCAGCACGGCCTTGTAGGTGCTGGCGGCGGGAGCCTGCTTGGTCTCCAGCGTGGTGTGGGCGAGGGCGGCGGAAAGGGGCAGGCAAGCCAGGACGGCGGCGGCGGCCAGCAGGGCGCCGCGGGTGTTGCGGATCATGGGCAATCTCCGGTGTGTGAAGGCGCTGGCTTCAGCCGTTCGGCCTTCTTCCGACCACTTGCCGCGTCTCTCGACCGTATTCCAGCTTTCGCGCGTAAGCGTTGCTTTCGGACAACTGGCCCCCACCCCAGCCCTTCCCCGCTCTCGCGGGAGAGGGCTGGGGTGGGGGCAACGTCAGCGACGATGGGAAGCGACGGGAAGAGAGGTGATCGCGTGTCGGGAAAGGCCGTTCAGCCGCAGGTCCGCGCCTATGGATGTCGTGTGTCCGTGAGGGATCTCGGTTCAGACACCCACCGGAGGCGCTCTTGCGGAGAAGGCGCGCGGGGCGCGCCCGGTTCCGGGCTCGTCGTCCTTCGGCAACGGAACGGCGGCCAGCACGGTCCCAGCCGGCGGCAGCGGGGCCGGCGCCACGGCCGGACCCAAAAGCGACCCGCCGCCCAGCGACAGGCAGATCGGGCAATAGGTGACGTGCCCCGGCGTGCCGTCCTGGGCGGGGCCATGGTCCGCATGGCGCGCCGCGGAGGCGTCGGGCGCGGCGCCGGAATGGCAGATGGAGCCCGCCATCGCGCGTTGCGCGTCCACCAGCACCGACGCCAGCGGCGCCGGGACATGGGTGGCCATGACCAGGGCGTGGAAGACCAGCACCAGCGCGGCGCACCACGCTGTCACGTCCTTCATCACGCCAGAGGTCCGCCATGCACGCATGGCGCCACTATGGGCACAGTCGGGGAACCGAAAAAAGGCAATAAAAATGTGGTCTTTTGCCGGGGCACGGCCTCGCTTGCGCTCCGGCCCAGGGTCGTGAGAGGCTTTCGATCCTAGAATATCGGCGGGTGGGGGTGGTCATGGGCGGCGTTCTGCGCCGGTACGGTCCGGTGCTGACCGCGGCGATCCTGCTGGCGGTGGCCGCGTGGCTGCTGCTGCTGGTCGTGCTGCCGCAAGTGCTGATGGTGGATTTCTCCTTCCGCCCGTCGCTGCCGCCCAGCAAGGCCGGCGGGCCGGAGGACGTCTACACGCTGCGCAACTACGCGACGCTGTGGACCAACCAGATCCATCTGGCGATCTTCCTGAAGACGATCTGGGCGAGCAGCCTCGTCACCGCCGTCACGCTGGCGGTCTGCTACCCCGTGGCTTTCCATCTGGCGCAGGTGGCGCCGCGGCGGCGCCTGCCGACGCTGGTGCTGATACTGGTGATCCCCTTCTGGATCAACGAGCTTCTGCGCACCTTCGCCTGGTACATCATCCTGGCCTACAACGGGCCGCTGAACGCGCTTCTGGTCGGGCTGGGCGTCTTCTCGGAGCCGCAACGGCTTCTGGGCGGCGACGTCGGGGTGATCGTCGGGATGGTCTACGTCTACATCCTCTTCATGGTGTTCCCGATCATGAACGCCATGGAGTCGCTGGACCGCAACCAGATCGAGGCGGCGCGCGACCTGGGGGCGGGGTGGCTGCGCATCCACCGCCGCATCGTCATCCCCCATTCCAAGCCGGGCATCGCGGTGGGCTGCATCATGACCTTCATGCTGGCGGCGGGCAGCTACGCCGTGCCGGCCCTGCTGGGCGGGCCGCAGAGCCGCTGGTTCACCGAGGTCATCTACAACTGGTTCTTCGAGGGCGGGAACTGGAACCAGGGGGCGGCCTACGCCTTCATCCTTCTGATCCTGTGCATCGCCTTCATCCTGCTGATGATGCGGCTGTTCCGCGTCGGCCTCACGGATATCGCCAAATGACCGCCGAACGCTTCCGCCGTTGGGTCACCGGAGCCTATCTGGTCCTGTTCTTCGGCTATCTGTTCCTGCCGCTGGGGATCATGGCGGCGGCGACCTTCAACAGCAGCCGCTTCCCGACCATCACCCCCTGGATGGGCTTCACCCTGCAATGGTTCGGCGCCCTGTGGGCCGACCAGCGGATGTGGCAGGCGCTGGGCACCAGCCTTCTCGTCGGGGCGGGGGTGATCGCGGTGGCGGTGCCGCTGGGGCTGGCGGCGGCGCTGCTGCTGGACCGGCTGCACAGCCGGGCGCGGACCTTCCTCTACGCCGTGATGGTGTCGCCGCTGCTGACGCCGGGGGTGATCGTCGGCATCTCCACGCTGGTCTTCTGGCGGGAGTGGTTCGGGGTGACCGGCGGCCTGTTCCTGACCATCCTGGCGCAGTCCAGCTTCATCGCGGCCTATGCGATGCTGCTGTTCCTGGCGCGGCTGCAACGGTTCGATCCGACGCTGGAGGAAGCGGCGCTGGATCTGGGCGCCACCCACGGGCAGGTGTTCCGGCGGATCACGCTGCCCTATCTGACGCCGGCCATCCTGTCGGCGTCCTTCCTGGCCTTCCTGCAGAGCTTCGAGAACTACAACACGACGCTGTTCGTGCGCGGTCTGGACACCACGCTGACGATCTACATCGCCTCGAAGGTGCGCACGGGCCTGACGCCCGCGGTCAACGCGCTGTCGCTGATCCTGATCGCGCTGACCATCCTGGGCGCCGTCGTCTACGAAATCCTGCGCCGGCGCGAAGCGCGCCGGCAGCCGGACCCCGCGTGACGGCGGCAGACCTTATTCTTCCGTCTCGTCCGCGTCCGCCTCGATCTGGGCGGCCAGATCGCGCAGCATGTCGATGACGTCCTCGTGGCTGGTCTCGTCCACGGCGGTGTTCACGGCGGCCTCGATCATGGCGACGGCGATGTAGGGGCCAAGGACCCCGCCTTCCTTGATCGCCGCGTCGAGATGCTTCTCGGCGACCGACAGGGCCTTCTCGAACAGGGCCTCGGCCGTCTGGTTGGTGCTGTCCTTGCTCATCTTGCGGTCCGTTGCGGGTGTGTGGTGCGACTCCTATAACACCGGCCCGCCCGGCTTGGCGCGGCAAATCGGGACGGTACGGGGCATGACCGTCATGCCCGGGCTTGCCCCGGCCCGCCGCACCGGCCACATTCGGCCGGAACCACCATCCGACAGGCGACCATGACCGATCCGACCCGCCCCGACCTCTACCGTTTCTGGATCGCGGAGCATGTGCGCTTCGCCGACCTCGACGCGCTCGGCCATGTCAACAACAACGCCATCGGCGTGTATTTCGAGCAGCTCCGCGTGTCGCTGGTCCATGACTGCGGCGGTTTCCGTGGCGACTCCCCCTGGACCGTGGTGCTGGCGCGCAGCGTCATCGACTACAAGGCCGAACTGCTGTTCCCGGCGGACGTCCGCATCGGGGCGCGGGTGGTGAAGGTCGGCAACACGTCCGTCGTCCTGGGGGCGGCGATCTTCGAGGGCGACCGCTGCATCGCCGTGCAGGAGGCCGTCTGCGTCATCGTGGACAAGGACAGTCACCGCCCGACCCCGGTTCCGGCGGATCTGCGCGACGCTCTGGCCCGCTATCTGTGAGGACACCCGTGCCGCCCCTTTCCCTCGACCGCCGCACCCTTCTGACCGGTTCCGCCCTGCTCGCCGGGGCCGGGTTCCTGCTGCCGCGCGCGGCCCGAGCGGCGGCCCAAGCGGCGGTGGGGGAGGGGAGGGGCGTGACCCTTTCCGCCGGTCCGGCCCGCGTCAATCTGGCGGGGAAGGGCTTTCCTGACACGTCGGTTTGGGCCTATGACGGGCGGATTCCCGGGCCGGAGCTGCGTTTCCGCCAAGGCGACACGGCGCGCATCGCCTTCGCGAACAAGCTGCCGGAGCCGACCACCGTCCACTGGCACGGCCTGCGCGTTCCCAACGCCATGGACGGGGTGCCGGGCCTCTCGCAGCCGCCGGTGCCGGCGGGCGGGCGGTTCGACTACGAGTTCCCGCTGAAGGACGCCGGCACCTTCTGGTACCATCCCCACGTCAACAGCGGGGTGCAGGTGGCCCATGGCCTGACCGGCGCCTTCATCGTGGAGGAGCGGGAGCCGATCCGCGTGGACCGCGACCTGCTCTGGCTGCTCGGCGACTGGCGGCTGACGAAGGAGGCGGAACTGGCCGGCGGCTTCGGCCATCCCATGGACGCCACCCACGCCGGGCGCATCGGAAACACCGTCACCATCAACGGCGCCATCCGCGACAGCGTGCCGGTCCGCGCCGGGGAGCGCGTCCGCCTGCGCCTGATCAACGCGGCGAACGCGCGCGTCTTCGCGCTCGACTTCCAGGGGCACGCGCCGCGGGTGATCGCTCTGGACGGCCAGCCGGTGACGCCGCACGCCCCGCCGGGCGGCAAGGTCGTGCTGGGACCCGGCCAGCGCGCCGACCTCGTGATCGACATGGCGGGCAGGCCGGGCGAGGGGTTCGACGTGGTCGACGGCTTCTACCCGCGCATGGCCTACCGGCTGACCCGGCTGACCTACAGCGCCGAGGCGCCCTTGCGCGACTCACCGCTGGACGCGCCCATCGCGCTGGCTCCGAACCCGCTGCCCGAACCCGACCTTGCCGGGGCCGTCCGCCAGGACGTGGTGCTGGACGGCGGGATGCACGGCGCCATGCCGAAGAACGCCGGGCCGCGCGGCCCCTTCTGGGCGCTGAACGGCGTGGCGGCCATGGGACATCATCATTTGGAACCGCTCATCACCGTCAAACGCGGCCAGACGCAGGTGACCGCCTTCGTCAACGAAACCGGCTGGTGGCACCCCATGCACCTGCACGGCTTTCCCTTCCGCGTCCTGTCGCGCAACGGCCAGCCGGCCGAGCACCGCGAATGGCGCGACACCGTCCTGCTCGGCCCCAATGAGACGGCCGAGATCGCCTTCGTGGCCGAAGAGGCCGGCGACTGGATGCTCCACTGCCATGTTCTGGAGCATCAGGAGACCGGCATGATGGCCGTCCTGAGAGTGACCGCGTGAAACGACCAGCCCCCAAACACCACCGCCCATCCCCCCGAAGCACCGCTCCCCGCAGCACCGCCCCCTGCACCGCAGACGTGACCGTCACCGAGGTCGGGGCGCGCGGCGACGGCATTGCCGCTTTCGAAGGCACCAAGCTCTTCGTGCCGCTGACCGTTCCCGGCGACCATGTGCGCGTGGCCGTGAAGGACCCTGCCAACGCGAAAGGGGAGGGCCTGCGCGCCGATCTCTTGGAAATTCTGGAACCCGGCCCCGGACGCGCCGCGCCGCCCTGTTCCCATTTCGGGTCCTGCGGCGGCTGCACGGTCCAGCATATGGAGGACGCGGCCTACGCCGCCTGGAAGGTCGGGCTGGTGCAGGGCGCGCTGGCCCGTGTCGGGCTGGGCGACGTGCCTCTGGAACCGCTGTCCCGAACACCGCCGGGAGCGCGCCGACGCGCCCGTTTCGCGGCGCTGAAACGGGGGCGGCGCGTCTGGCTCGGCTTCAACGAGCGGATGAGCCACCGGCTGACCGACCTGACGGAGTGTCCGGTCCTGCTACCGAAGCTGTTCGCCCTGGTCGAGCCGCTGCGTGCGCTGTTGCTGTCGGTCCTGCCGGACGGTGGCGGCTGCGACGTGATCGCCACCGATCTGGAGGGCGGCATCGACCTTGTTCTGGTCGGCCCGCGCAGTCTGGACCGCGCGGCGCGGGAACGGCTGGTGGCCTTCGGAGAAGGGGAGGGTGTGGCCCGCATCTCCTGGCAGGCGGATGAACGACAGCCGGATGGCCGTGGCGGATCGGAGCCCATCGCCCACCGCCGCCCGGTCGCGGTGTCCTTCGCCGGCCTGCCGGTGACCCCGCCGCCCGGCGCCTTCCTCCAGGCGAGCGCCGAGGGGGAGGCTGCTCTGGTCGCCGCTGTCCTCGGCAACATCGGGGAGCCGAAGCGGGTGGCCGACCTGTTCGCCGGGCTGGGCACCTTCGCGGTTCCGCTCGCCCGGCGGGCGGCGGTCCATGCGGTGGAGGGGGACGCCCCGGCGCTGGCCGCTCTGAACAAGGCGGCGGGGGCGCTGCGCCTGACAACGGAGCGCCGCGACCTGTTCGAGAACCCGCTGACGGCGAAGGAGCTGGCGCGGTTCGACGCGGTGGTCTTCGATCCCCCGCGCGCCGGTGCCGCCGCCCAGGCGCAGGCCCTGGCCGGGTCGAAGGTGCCGCGCGTGGTGGCGGTGTCCTGCAACCCCGCGACCTTCGCCCGCGACGCCCGTACCCTGGTGGATGGGGGGTACGTGTTGAACCGCGTTTACCCCGTGGACCAGTTCCTGTGGTCCGCCCATGTCGAGGTCGTCGGGGTGTTCACCCGGTAAGTGCTGCGATGGAGACGGGGAACCACGAAGACACGAAGGACACAAAGAATTTCACAAAGAAGGTCCAGCAGAGCCAAGCGGTCCTCCGCCAGCCGATGCCCCTTCGTGAAAATCTTCGTGCCTTCGTGTCTTCGTGGTGAAAACCTCCGCCCCCCAAACCACTCAATCCAACTGCATCACGATGGCCTTGAGGTAGGCCGACTCCGGCAGATGCGGGTGCACCGGATGGTCCGGCCCGGCCCCGGCGCTGCGCAGGATGCGGCCCGTGCGCCCGGCGTCGTGCAGCCCGCGGGCGACCTGCTCGGCGAAGGTCGGCGGGTCCACGTTGTGGCTGCAGGACGCGCAGAGCAGGAAGCCGCCCGGCGCGGTGATCTTCGCGGCCAGCCGGGTCATCTTGCGGTAGGCGCGGCAGCCGACGGCGAGGTCCTTCTTGGACTTCACGAAGGCCGGCGGGTCGGCGATCACCACCTCGAACCGCTCGCCCTCGGCGTTCAGCCGCTCCAGCTCGTTGAAGGCGTCGGCGCGGCGCGCCTCGAAGCGGTCGGCCACCCCGTTCGCCTCCGCGGCGCGGATGGCGTTGTCCAGCGCCCCTTGCGAGCGGTCCACCGACACCACCGACGACGCGCCTTCGACGGCGCAGAGCACGCCGAAGCCGCCGTTGTAGCTGAAGAAATCGATGGCCCGCTTGCCCTTCGCCAGCTTGGCGATGAAGGCGCGGTTGTCGCGCTGGTCGTAGAACCAGCCGGTCTTCTGGCCGCCCAGCGGGTCGGCGAAGAAGGTGGCGCCGTTCTCCTCCAGCCGGATCGGGCCGTCGATCTCGCCCTTCACCAGCCGGCTTTCCTCCGGCAGCCCTTCCAGGCCACGCTGGGTGCTGTCGTTGCGCAGGATGACCGCGCGCGGGGCCAGCACCTCGTCGATGGCGGCCAGGATGGCGTCGATCCGCTGGTCCATGAAGACGCTGTTGGCCTGGACCGTCACCACGTCGCCGTAGCGGTCCACGATCAGCCCCGGCAGCCCGTCGGCCTCCGCGTGGACGACGCGGTAGTAGGGCCGGTCGAACAGAGCCTCGCGCATCTCCACCGCGCGCTTCAGGCGCCCGGCGAGGAAGGCGTGGTCCACCACCGTCGCCGGATCGGCGGAGAGCATCCGCGCGGCGATCAGCGTGTGCGGGTTGAAGGTGGCGATGCCCAGCGGAGTCCCGCCGGGGTCCAGCAGGCGCACCGGGCTGCCCGGCGGGATGGACTTGGCCGCCGTGTCCATCTGGACTTCGTTGGAATAGACCCAGGGGTGGCCGTGCAGGACGCGCCGCTGGCGGCCGGCCTGCAGATGGATCGCCCGGTACTTGACGGGGGTGGTGGGGGTGTCGGTCATGATGCCGCATCCTAGCCGCTCGCGCCCGCCGAGCAAACGGTCACATTGATGGATTCGGGGGAGGCGAGGGCGGATTCGAAGGGCGGGCCGGCGCGCCGGCCTTTTCCGGCGTGCCCTATGGTATGCCGTGCGGCGTTTCAACCTGCGACGGATGCGCGCGGTTGTCGTTGGCGCCGTCCATCGCCTTGCACAGCCGCAAGGTTTCCGTGCGGTGTCCTTCCTGGTGGAAGCAGGACAGCAGCGGGCTGCGGGACTCCGCCCGCCCGGCCAGCGATTCCGGCAGGGCCGTGTGGATCGCGGCACAGCCGTGGCTGCGCGCCAGACGGTCCATGGACCGCAGCAACGTCTCCGCCGGACCCGTCATGTCGAACAGGTCGAGCACGACGAAATTCTCCACGGCCAGAATTCGACCATGGCGAAGATGCTCCGCAATGGCGTATGAGAAAAGCCCATGGAGGTACCCCCGTGCGTTTTGCACGGTCATGATGCCGGACGGCGTCACGGGGGTATCGGCCGACCCGATAAGTGCTGCGGCAAATGCGCGCCATTGCTCCACCGGCAGGTCCGGGGCGATGGCCCGCACCAGCGGATAGGCCTGGTCGATCTGACGCTGACCGAGAGGTTTCGCGATGAAGCTTTCGTCCATGCCCGTCCGACCGCGTGAAGGACGGTGAACGATGGCAAACACCGGTAAGACCGGTCGTTGACGTAGATCAATGTTGCAAGGTCCACCCCTACACATATTGGGATTATTGGAGGCAGGCGCAACCGGCGTCCGCATAGAGTGCATCGTATGTGAACCTGCCCCCCTCCTTAACAGTACGTACCCAGCGGTGGTGCAACCTCAGAGGGAGCGGCCCGAGCCGCCCGGGGCAAACGGGAGAGATTGAATGACATCAGCGACTCTGACGCCAGGGGCCGCCCTGGGCAGCCAGCGGGTGTCGGAAAATGTGCGTTACTACGAAGACGCCGTCCGACTCTTCGTCATCGCTTCAGTGTTCTGGGGTGTCGTCGGCTTCCTGGCCGGCGTCTTCATTGCGCTGCAGCTCGCTTTTCCGGCGCTGAATCTCGGCCTTGAGTGGACGAGCTTCGGGCGCCTGCGGCCGGTCCACACCTCGGCCGTGATTTTCGCGTTCGGCGGCAACGTCCTGTTCGCCACCTCGCTCTACTCCGTGCAGCGCACCAGCCGCCAGTTCCTGTTCGGCGGCGAGGGCCTCGCGAAGTTCGTCTTCTGGAACTACAACATCTTCATCGTCCTGGCGGCGCTCAGCTACGTGCTCGGCTACACCCAGGGCAAGGAATATGCTGAGCCGGAGTGGATTCTCGACCTCTACCTGACGGTCATCTGGGTCATCTACGCCATCCAGTTCATCGGCACCGTGATGACCCGCAAGGAGTCGCACATCTACGTTGCCAACTGGTTCTTCATGGCGTTCATCCTGACCGTCGCGATCCTCCACATCGGCAACAACGTCAACGTCCCGGTGTCGCTGACCGGGATGAAGTCCTACCCGTTCGTCTCGGGCGTGCAGAGCGCCATGGTGCAGTGGTGGTACGGCCACAACGCGGTCGGCTTCTTCCTGACCGCCGGCTTCCTCGGCATCATGTACTACTTCGTTCCGAAGCGCGCGGAGCGGCCGGTCTATTCGTACCGCCTGTCGATCGTGCACTTCTGGACCCTGATCTTCCTCTACATCTGGGCCGGCCCGCACCACCTGCACTACACCGCTCTGCCGGATTGGGCGCAGACGCTGGGCATGACCTTCTCGGTCATGCTGTGGATGCCGTCCTGGGGTGGCATGATCAACGGCATCATGACCCTGTCGGGTGCCTGGGACAAGCTGCGCACCGATCCGGTCCTGCGCTTCCTCGTGACGTCGGTGGCCTTCTACGGCATGTCCACGTTCGAAGGCCCGCTGATGTCCGTGAAGCCGGTCAACGCCCTGTCGCACTACACCGATTGGACGATCGGTCACGTGCACTCCGGCGCGCTCGGCTGGGTGGCCTTCATCTCCTTCGGCGCGATCTACTATCTGGTCCCGGTCCTGTGGAAGCGCTCGCAGCTCTACAGCATGCGTCTGGTCAGCTACCACTTCTGGACCGCCACGATCGGCATCGTGCTCTACATCACCGCCATGTGGGTGTCGGGCATCATGCAGGGCCTGATGTGGCGCGCCTACGACAACCTCGGCTTCCTCCAGTACTCGTTCGTCGAGACGGTCGCGGCCATGCATCCCTTCTACGTGATCCGTGCTCTGGGCGGCGTCCTGTTCCTGGCGGGTGCCCTCATCATGGTCTACAACCTGTGGCGCACGGCCAAGGGTGACGTCCGCATCGAGAAGCCCTATGCCTCCGCCCCGCACAAGGCGGCGGTCGGTGCGGCCTGACGCCGGAGGAACTGAGAAAATGGCTGAGGAAAAAAAGGGCTTTAGTCACGACACGATCGAGCGGAACACGCTTCTGCTCATCGTCCTGATCCTGATCACCGTGTCGATCGGCGGCCTCGTCCAGATCGTCCCGCTGTTCACGATCGAGTCGACGATCGAGAAGGTGGACGGGGTCCGTCCCTATTCGCCGCTCGAACTGGCTGGCCAGAACATCTACTACCGCGAAGGCTGCTACAACTGCCACAGCCAGCAGATCCGTCCGTTCCGCGACGAGGTGGAACGTTACGGTCACTACTCGCTGGCCGCGGAGAGCATGTACGACCATCCCTTCCAGTGGGGTTCCAAGCGCACCGGTCCGGATCTGGCCCGCGTGGGTGGCAAGTACTCCAACGACTGGCAGGTCGCCCACCTGGTCGAGCCGCGCGCCGTGGTGCCGGAATCGATCATGCCGGGCTACGCCTGGATGAAGGATCGTCCGCTGAAGTACACCGACATCCAGGATCACATGAAGACCCTGCGCATCGTCGGCGTCCCCTACACGGACGAGCAGATCGCCAACGCCAAGGCTGACCTCGAAGCGCAGAAGAACCCGGACGCCGACACGGCCGCTCTGCTGAAGCGCTATCCGAAGGCCGTCGTGGCGAACTTCACTGGCAACAAGGGCGTCACCGAAATGGACGCGCTGGTGGCCTACCTGCAGGTCCTGGGCACCATGGTGGACTTCACCAAGTACCAGTCGCCCAAGCAGCTCCAGCAGTAACCGGGAGGGGTCCATGGATTTGGATTCGATCACTGTCGCCCTGCGGTCCTTCTGGACCGTCTGGCTGGCCCTGCTCTTCACCGGCATCGTGGTTTACGCCATGTGGCCAGGCAACCGGGGCAAGTTCGAAGACGCCTCCCGGATCCCGCTCAAGGAAGATGGTCAGGAGTTTTAGGCCATGGCACAAAAGGAAAAGGACGCCCTTTCCGGCGTCGAAACCACCGGCCACGAGTGGGACGGCCTGCGGGAGCTGAACAACCCCCTTCCCAAGTGGTGGCTGTACATCTTCTACGCCTCCATCGCGTGGGCGCTCGTCTACTACGTGCTCTACCCGGCCTGGCCGCTGGGCAAGAGCTACACGAAGGGGCTGCTCGGCTACTCGCAGCGCGAGGAAGTCGTTCAGAAGATCGCCGAAGGCAAGAAGGCTCAGGAAAAGTACCTGACGGCCATCGCGGCGACCTCGGTCGAGGACATCCAGAAGAACAAGGACCTCCTTGCCTTCGCGATGGCCGGCGGCCGGTCCTACTTCAACGAGAACTGCGCGGCCTGCCACGGCGCCGGCGGTCAGGGCGCCAAGGGCTTCCCGACGCTCGCCGACGACGTGTGGCTGTGGGGCGGCACCACCGCCGACATCTACAAGACCATCCAGCACGGCATCCGTGCGGATGACGCCGACACCCGCGGGACCGTCGGCATCGGCATGACCGCCTTCGGCAAGGACGGCATCCTGAACCGCGAGCAGATCGCTCAGGTCGCGGAGTACGTCCTGTCGCTGAACAAGCGTTCGACCGACGCCGCCGCCGCGGCGAAGGGCAAGACCGTCTACGACGAGAACTGCGCCGCCTGTCACGGCGACAATGCACAGGGCTCGGTCGCGGCCGGTCTGGACGTCGGCGCTCCGCCGCTCGTCACGGCCAACTGGCTGTATGGCGGCGACAAGGCGTCGCTGGTGGAGACCATCACGAACGGCCGCGCCGGCGTGATGCCCGCCTGGTCGAAGCGTCTGGACGACGCGACGGTCAAGTCGCTGGCCGTCTACGTCCACAACCTGGGCGGCGGCAAGTAAGCCGCCCCAGCCGGGGGACACCCTCCGGCGGGTTTGATCGGACTTCGGTGCCGGGGAGGCGACTCCCCGGCACTTTTCTTTTGCCGGAACGAGGGGCCGAGCGCGGGTCGGTGGGCAGCGGGACCCCGCAAAAATCCTTTGATCCATCGCAATGCCCCTGTGACCTTCTGCCGCCATAGTCCCCTCGCCACGGCCGAACCATGTCGGCATGGCCAAGCCGCCCCAGGGCGGACGCCAGAAGAAAAAGGCGAGGTCATGAGCACGACCACCGAACAGAAGCCGCTCCAAACCGATGCGCCCCAGGGCGTCGTGCCCGGCGAGGCCCCTGCCGCGGCGCCGCCGAAGGCGCAGCGCCGCGCGTCGCGCTCCATGTACCAGAAGCACGCCAAGGTCTATCCGAAGGCGGTGCGGGGCACGTTCCGCCGCATCAAATGGGCGGCGCTGGCGGTTCTGCTGGCCATCTACTACGTGCTGCCCTGGGTCCGCTGGGACCGCGGGCCGGACGCGCCCGATCAGGCGGTGCTTCTCGACCTCGCCAACCGCCGCTTCTACCTCTTCTTCGTGGAGCTGTGGCCGCAGCAGATCTATTACCTGACCGGCGCGCTGATCCTGGCGGCGCTGGGCCTCTTCCTGGCGACCTCGCTGGCCGGGCGTGTCTGGTGCGGCTACGCCTGCCCGCAGACGGTGTGGACCGACCTCTATGTCTGGGTGGAACGGCTGGTGGAGGGCGACCGCGGCGAGCGCATCCGGCTGGACCAGGGCGGATGGTCCGCCCGGAAGATCGGGCGCAAGGCGCTGAAGAACCTGATCTGGCTGCTGATCGCCCTGGCGACCGGCGGCGCCTGGATCTTCTATTTCACCGACGCGCCGACCCTGATGGGCGAGATTCTGCGTTTCGAGGTGTCCTCGACCGTTCTCGGCTTCATCGGCCTGTTCACCGCCACCACCTACCTCCTGGCCGGCTTCGCGCGGGAGCAGGTCTGCACCTACATGTGCCCGTGGCCGCGCTTCCAGTCGGCGATGATCGACGAGGACAGCCTGGTCGTCACCTACCAGGACTGGCGCGGCGAGAGCCGCAGCCTGATGCGCAAGTCGCAGAGCTGGGAGGAGCGCAAGGCCGAAGGTCTGGGCGACTGCATCGACTGCTTCAACTGCGTCCATGTCTGCCCCGCCGGCATCGACATCCGCGACGGGCTCCAGATGCAGTGCATCGGCTGCGGCCTGTGCATCGACGCCTGCGACGAGATCATGACCAAGGTCGGACGCCCGACCGGCCTCATCGCGTTCGACACCCAGACCAACCAGGTGGCCGTCGCCACCGGCGGCCAACCGGTGCCCTACCGGCTGTGGCGCCCGCGCACGATCCTCTATTCGCTGATGATGCTGGTCATCGCCGGCGCGATCGGGATCGGGCTGATGCTGAAGCCGGGGCTGGACATCAGCGTGCTGCGCGACCGCGCCCCGCTGTACGTCGCCCTGTCCGACGGGTCGGTGCGCAACGCCTACACCTTCAAGATCTCCAACATGACCCGCGACCCGCGCTCCTACACGCTGGCGGTCGCGGGGCTGAACGAGGCCAGCCTGTCGGTCGCCGGGGAAGGCCAGGAAGAGCAGGCCGGCACCCAGCGCCTGACCGCCGGTCCGGACATGGTCGCGACCTACAGAATTTTCGTGACCGTGCCCCGCACCGGTTTGCAAGGCGCCTCCCAGCCCCTTACTTTCAGGCTAACCTCGGCGGATGGTGAGGCGGCGACCTACGACTCCGTCTTCATGGGGCCGGCGAACTGATCCCGACCGGCTGTTTGTGCCGCATTTACTGAAGGTCAAGACGACGATGACGCTGTCCACCGACGCCGGAAACCGCCGCAACCCGCCCCGCCGGACCGGCCGCCAGCCCGGCTGGTACATCCCCTGGATCTTCGTGGCGGGCTTCGCCGTCGTGATCGCGGTCAACGGCGTGATGCTGCACTTCGCCTTTTCGAGCTGGACCGGCGTCCAGACCGAGCAGCACTTCATGAAGGGCCTGAAGTACAACCAGGATCTGGCCGGCGCCCGCGCCCAGGCCGAGCGTGGCTGGAAGGTCGCCACCGAATTCACGGGCACCGAGCCGCAGAAGGGCATCCTCGCCCTGACGCTGCGCGACAAGCACGGCAACCTGCTGAAGGACGCCGAGGTGAAGGCCGCCTTCATCCGCCCGACCAGCGAGGGCCACGACGTGCGCCTTGACCTGCCCTATCTGGGTGAGGGCCGCTTCGCCGCCCCGGTCTCCCTGCCGCTGGCCGGCCAGTGGGACCTGCGCGTGGAAATCCACCACGCCACCGGCGACTATCAGGACGAGCAGCGCATCTTCGTGAAGTGATCGTCTGGACAAACGAGCATACGGGTTCCGTGACATGACCGTCTGCCTCCACTGCGGGCAGGAGCATCCCGAGGGCACCGGCACCACCGCCTCCGACGGCGCCGGCCCCTTCTGCTGCACCGGCTGTGCGGCGGCCTACGACCTCGTCCGCGGGCTCGGGCTGGAACGCTATTACGAGCGGCGCTGCGTCGATCCCGCCGCCCGGCCCCTGCGTCCGGACGGGGAGGCGCCGCCGCTCGACTACGCCCCCCACGCCAAGCAGGCCGGCGACGGCACCGCCTCGCTGCACCTGATGGTGGACGGGCTGCAATGCGCCGCCTGCGTCTGGCTGATCGAAACCGCTCTGGCCCGCCAGCCGGGGGTGACCCACGCGCGGCTGAACATGACCACGCGCCGCCTGTCGGTGACGTGGCGCGAGGCCGAGACCGACGCCAACACCGTCGTCGACACCATCGCCCGCATCGGCTACCGGGCCGTTCCCTTCGATCCGGAACGGCTGGGCGACGCTCAAGCGAAGACGGAGAAGGAGCTTCTGCGCTCGCTGGCCGTCGCCGGCTTCGGCGCCAGCAACGTGATGCTTCTGTCGGTGTCGGTCTGGGCCGGCCACGCCACGGGCATGGGCAGCGCCACGCGCGACCTGATGCACTGGCTGTCGGCGCTGATCTGCATGCCGGCGATCGCCTACGCCGTGCGCCCCTTCGCGCGGTCCGCCCTCCAGGCGCTGCGGCGCGGGCGGACGAACATGGACGTGCCGATCACCATCGGCGTCCTGCTCGCCACCGGCATGAGCCTGTTCGAGACGATCAACAGCGGCCACCACGCCTATTTCGACGGCGCGATGATGCTGCTGTTCTTCCTGCTGATCGGGCGCTACCTGGACCAGCGGGCGCGGGGCCGGGCGCGGTCGGCGGCGGAACAGCTTCTCGGCCTGCACGCCACCTCCGTGACGGTTCTGAGCGAGGACGGGCGCAGCGCCATCGTTCCGCCGGATCAGGTCAGCCCCGGCTCCACCGTCCTGGTGGCGGTGGGCGAGCGGGTCGCGGTGGACGGCACGGTGGCCGACGGCGTCTCCGACCTCGACACCGGGCTGATCACCGGCGAGACGGTGCCGGGCAGCGTGCGCCCCGGCGACCGCGTGTTCGCCGGCATGCTGAACCTGACCGCCCCCCTGCGCGTGACCGTCACGGCGGTGGGGGAGGGCACCCTGCTGGCCGAGATCGTCCGGCTGATGGAGGTGGCCGAGCAGGGCCGCGCCAAATACGTCGCCATCGCCGACCGCGTGTCGCGCCATTACGCCCCGGTCGTCCATGTGACGGCGCTGGGCACCTTCCTGGGCTGGCTGCTGCTGGGCGGCCTTCCCTGGCAGGACGCGCTGATGAACGCGGTCGCCGTCCTCATCATCACCTGCCCCTGCGCGCTGGCGCTCGCCGTGCCGGTGGTGCAGGTGATCGCCAGCGGGCGGCTGATGCGGCAGGGCATCCTGCTGAAGACCGCCACGGCGCTGGAGCGTCTGGCCGTCATCGACACGGTGGTCTTCGACAAGACCGGCACCCTGACCGAGGGGCGACCCGTTCCGCAGCTCGACGGGGTGGCCGAGGACGACCTGCGCCTCGCCGCCTCGCTCGCCGGGGCCAGCCGCCACCCGCTTGCGCGCGCCTTGAGCCGTGCGCTGCCCAACGTCCCCGTCGCCGCGGGCGTGCGGGAGATTCCCGGCGCCGGCCTCGCCCTGGATGGCCCGGATGGGGAAATCCGGCTGGGCAGCCGCGCCTTCACCGGTGCGCCGGACGCGGCGGAGGACGCCGCCGGACCGGAGCTGTGGCTGGCCCGCCCCGGCGCCGCCCCGGTCCGCATCACCTTCCTCGACGCGCCGCGCGCCGACGCGGCGGCGGTGGTACGCGCCCTGAAGGCGCGGGGCCTGGACGTGCGGCTGCTGTCCGGCGACCGCCGCGGCGCCGTGGCCGCCGTCGCCGCCCAACTGGGCATCGAGGACTGGCGCGCCGGCCAGACGCCCGCCGACAAGACCGCCGTTCTGGACGCGCTGGCCGCCGAGGGGCGCAAGGTGCTGATGGTCGGCGACGGGCTGAACGACGCCCCGGCTCTGGCCGCGGCCAGCGTGTCGATGTCGCCGTCCACCGCTGTGGACGTCAGCCAGACCGCCGCCGACGTGGTGTTCCAGGGCCGCCGCCTGCGCCCCATCCTGGAGGCGTTCGAGGTGTCCCGCCGCTCCGGGCGGCTGGTTCGCCAGAATTTCGCCATCGCGCTGGTCTACAACCTGTTCGCGGTGCCCATCGCCATGGCGGGCATGCTGACGCCGCTTCTGGCCGCGCTGGCGATGTCCTCCTCCTCTCTGATCGTTATCGCCAACGCCCTGCGGCTCAGCCGCGGCGCGGTGACCAAGGACCTGACGGATGACCGAGCTTCTCTATCTGATCGCGATCGCGCTGAGCCTGGGGCTGATGGGCCTGGGGGCGTTCCTGTGGGCTCTCAAGTCCGGGCAGTTTGACGATCTGGACGGGGCGGCCCACCGCATCCTGTTCGACGACGAGCCGCCGCGCCCGGACGCCGACAAGAAATAAGCCCTCGCACCGGGGGCCTTATGGCAATTCGGTGACGGCCCGTGTGAGCACCGTTGCGAAGCGGACCGATTATGACGATTATGGGCGCGATGTACGGCTAAGGGTTGGGACATGCCATGCCACCCTTCGACATGGGACGCGCCCGCGAAAAGGGCGTGGCGAGTGAGATGAATCCCTGCGGGGCCTGTCCCGTGCGCAGCCTGACCGTCTGCGCCGCTCTGGACCCCGAGGAGCTGCGCCGTCTCGCCGACATCCTCCAGACCGCGCGCGTCGAAGCCGGCCAGACCCTGTTCAGCGAAGGCGACGCGGCGGACACGCTCTACAACGTCACCGCCGGCACGGTGAAGCTGTACAAGCTGCTGCCCGACGGGCGCCGCCAGATCACCGGCTTCCTCGTCACCGGCGACTTCCTGGGGCTGGCCGTCAACGAAAGCTACGCGTACACCGCGGAGACGGTGACCACGGCGACGCTCTGCCGCTTTCCGCGCAAGAAGATCGACGCGCTGATGGACGAGTTCCCGAAGATGCAGCGCCGTCTCTTCTCCATGGCCTCGAACGAGCTGGCGGCGGCGCAGGACCAGATGCTGCTGCTCGGCCGCAAGACGGCGAAGGAGAAGATCTGCTCCTTCCTGCTGATGCTGTCCCAGCGCGCCGCCCGGCGCGGCCACAAGGAAAACCCCGTCTACGTGCCGATGAGCCGGGCCGACATCGCCGATTACCTGGGCCTGACCACCGAGACGGTCAGCCGCACCTTCACGCAGTTGAAGACCGCCGGGGCCATCTCGCTGCAGGAAGGCAACAAGGTCCTCATCAGCGACATGGACGCCATCTACGACATGGCCGAGGGCTGCTGAGCCTCCTTACGGACACGAAATGATCGCTTCGATCATTTCGGTGGTCTGATATGTCGCGTTCCGTTCAGAATTCGCATCTTTCGTGCGATCCCGCTCTGGCGGGACGCGCCCGCGCGGGCTAACATCCCCCGCCCGAACGGCCGGCACCACGCACAAGAAACACGACCGGCCCAAAGAAGAACGGCTGCGACAGCCTACGCTCAGGAACCGAACCCCGATGACCGAACCCGATACGAAGCGCGTCACCGACGAAGAAGCCCTTCTGCTGCACTCCTCCGGGCGTCCGGGCAAGCTGGAGATTTCGCCCACCAAGCCGCTGACGACCCAGCGCGACCTGTCGCTGGCCTATTCGCCGGGCGTGGCCGTTCCCTGCCTGCGCATCGCGGAAGACCCCAGCACGGCCTACGACTACACGGCCAAGGGCAACATCGTCGCCGTCATCTCCAACGGCACGGCGGTGCTGGGGCTGGGCGACCTGGGCGCGCTCGCCTCCAAGCCGGTGATGGAGGGCAAGGCGGTCCTCTTCAAGCGCTTCGCCGACGTGGACGGCATCGACCTGGAGGTCGACACCAAGAACGTGGACGAGTTCGTCAACTGCGTCCGCTTCCTGGGGCCGAGCTTCGGCGGCATCAACCTGGAGGACATCAAGGCGCCGGACTGCTTCATCATCGAGGAGCGCCTGCGCGAGCTTCTGGACATCCCCGTCTTCCACGACGACCAGCACGGCACCGCCATCATCGCCGCCGCCGGCCTGATCAACGCCTGCGACATCACCGGGCGGAACATCAAGGACATCACGATGGTGGTGAACGGCGCCGGGGCCGCGGGCATCGCCTGCGCCGAGCTGTTCACGACCATGGGCGTGCCGCGCGAGAACATCATCCTGTGCGACACCAAGGGCGTCGTCTACCGGGGCCGCACCGACGGCATGAACCAGTGGAAGTCGTCCTTCGCGGTGGAAACGGACAAGCGCACGCTCCAGGAGGCGGTGGCCGGTTCCGACGTGTTCGTCGGCCTGTCGGCCAAGGGCGCGATGACCCCGGAGATGGTCAGGTCCATGGCGGCGAAGCCGATCATTTTCGCGCTGGCCAACCCCGATCCGGAAATCACGCCGGAGGAGGTGAAGGCCGTCCGCTCCGACGCCATCGTGGCGACGGGCCGCTCCGACTATCCCAACCAGGTCAACAACGTCCTGGGCTTCCCCTACCTGTTCCGCGGCGCGCTCGACGTGCGGGCCACCACCATCAACGAGGCGATGAAGGTCGCCGCGGCCAAGGCGCTGGCCGCCCTGGCGCGCGAGGATGTGCCGGACGAGGTGGACGCCGCCTATTCGGGCCGCCGCCTGCGCTACGGGCCGGAATACATCATCCCGGTGCCCTTCGACCCGCGCCTGATCGTGACGGTCCCCGCCGCGGTGGCCCAGGCCGCCATGGAAACCGGCGTGGCGCGCAAACCCATCGTCGATCTGGCGGGCTACCGGAATTCGTTGCGCACCCGTCTCGACCCCACGGCGGACAGCCTTCAGCTCATCCTTGAGAAGGTGAAGGCCAACCCGCGCCGCGTCGTCTTCGCCGAGGGCGAGGAGGAGCGGACGATCCGCGCCGCGCTCGCCTACCGCGCCGCCGGCTTCGGCACGCCGGTGCTGATCGGGCGCGAGGAGGTCATCAAGGAGCAGTTGGCGGCGATGGGCCAGTCCGGCGTCTCGCTGGAGATCCACAACGCCCGCATCTCCGACGCCAACCGCCGCTACAGCGACTATCTGTACCGCCGGATGCAGCGCCGGGGCGCCCTGCTGCGCGATTGCCAGCGCATGGTGAACCAGGACCGCAACGTCTTCGCCGCGCTGATGGTGGCGCAGGGCGACGCCCACGCCATGGTCACCGGCCTGACCCGCACCTTCGGCGTGGCCTTCGAGGAGATCCGCCGGGTCATCGACGCCAAGGCGAACGAGCCGGTCTTCGGCCTGCACGTCTTCCTGACGCGCAACCGCACGGTGCTGATCGCCGACACCACGGTGCATGTCCGCCCGAACGGCCAGACGCTGGCCGACATCGCCATAGGCGCCGCGGCCAAGGCGCGCCAGATGGGGCACGAGCCGCGGGTGGCGCTGCTGTCCTTCTCCAACTTCGGCCAGCACCCGCACCCGAACACCGACCCGCTGCGCGAGGCCATCGACATCCTCGACAAGCGCCGCGTCGATTTCGAGTATGACGGGGAGATGTCGGCGGACGTGGCCCTGGACTACCAGCTCATGAAGCGGGTCTATCCCTTCTGCCGGCTGTCGGGTCCGGCCAACGTGCTGATCATGCCGGGCCTGCATTCGGCCAACATCACGGCGAAGCTGCTGAACAAGATGGCCGGCGGCCAGATGATCGGCCCGCTGCTGATCGGCCTGGACAAGCCGGCGCAGATCGTCACCATGGGCGCCTCGGTCAACGATCTGGTCACCGCGGCGGCTCTGGCGGCCCACGACTCGCTGCCCTGGTAAGCGGGGGCGGCGTTTTTCGGAAGGCGCTCTTCGGAAGGCGCTCTTCGGAAGGCGCTCTTTGGACGGCGCGCGGTCCGGGCGATGACCCCGGCCCGCGCGTTAATCTTTTGTGACGCCCGCCCGCCGGCTTGTGGGATGGTGTAAAAGCGGAGTTCCGTCTCTAAAACCGTCCGCATGACGCACGAGAAGCGCCGTCCATGACTCCCAGGCCGATGCCGCCCCTCCGGTTGATCCTCGCCGCCGTGCTGGTGCTGGCGCCGCTGCTGCCGGCCCTGTGGTGGCTGTGGCGGCAGGGGACGGTCGGGCCTCTGGTGGCGGTTCTGGGCGGGCTGGCCGGGCTGGGCGGGGTGGCGCTGATGCTCCAGGGCTATGTCCGCGACCTGCGGACGGTGGCCGACCACGCCGCGCAGCTCGCCGCCGGCCCGACGGAGCCGGTCCCGTCCCTGCCCGTCACGGCCTCCGGCCCGGTGCGGGCGGCGGCGGCGGCGGCGGTGCGGCTGCGCCGGGTCATGGGCGCGCGCACCGAACTGGCTCTGGCCCAGCTCGAAGCCAACGAATCGATCATCGAGGCGCTGCACGACCCGCTGGTTCTGGTCGGGGCGGAGCGGCAGGTGGCGCGGGCCAACCAGGCGGCGCGCGCCCTGTTCGGCGACCGCATCCTGGACCGCGACCTCGCCGCCTCGCTGCGCAACCCGGCGGTGCTGGAGGCGGTGGACGCCGTGCTGAAGGGCGGCGCCTCGCGCATCCTGGAATTCAGCCTGCCGGTGCCGGTGGAGCGCATGTTCGAGGTGCGGGTGAAGCCCTTCCAGCGGCGCGCCCCCCGCCCGGTCCCCGACGAGGACGGGCTGCTTTCCCCCGCCGGGGCAGGGACGGGGGTGGGGCCGGGGCGGATGGTCATCCTGACGCTGCACGACATCACCGCGCTGCGCCGGTCGGAGCAGATGCGCGCCGACTTCATCGCCAACGCCAGCCACGAGCTGCGCACGCCGCTGTCCTCGCTGCTGGGATTCATCGAGACGCTGCGCGGCCCGGCCCGCGACGATCTGGAGGCGCACGAGCGCTTCCTGTCGATCATGCACGATCAGGCCAGCCGCATGGCCCGCCTCGTCAACGACCTGCTGTCGCTGTCGCGGATCGAACTGGACGAGCACATGCCCCCCGCCGGGCGGGTCGATGTGCTGGACCGGCTGGACGGGGTGATGGCCGCCCTGGAGCTGAAGGCCGCCAGCCGCCGCATCCGCCTGACGCTGGAGGCACCGGACGGCCTGCCGGCGGTGGTGGTCGGCGACGAGGACCAGCTCACCCAGGTCTTCCAGAACCTCGTCAGCAACGCGATCAAGTACACGCGCGAGAACACCGACGTGACCGTCGCCGTGTCGCTCGCCGACGGCATGGCCGTGGGGGTGTCCGGCCCGGCGGCCCGCGGCGGGCGGGGGATGCCGATGGTCGCCATCGCCGTGCGCGACCAGGGGGAGGGCATCGCCCGCACCCATCTGCCGCGCCTGACCGAGCGCTTCTACCGCGTGGACGCCGCGCGGTCGCGGGCCATGGGGGGCACCGGTCTGGGGCTGGCCATCGTGAAGCACATCGTGAACCGCCATCGCGGGCGCCTGACCATCGAAAGTGCGGTCGGGGTGGGCAGCACCTTCACGGTCTATCTGCCGGCGGCGTCGGAGGAGACGGGAGAGGGCCGGGCGGCGGCGGAACCGCTTCGCCGTCAGGCGTAGGCCGACCCTCCCCATACGGCGTGACCGAAAGTGGGCGCCGTCATGAAACTGTCATAAAACCGTAATCAGCGAGTCGCGGACCCCGACTAGTGTCCGCCCCGCAAGCCGCAAGCCCTCCGGGGCGGCGGCACGGGGTCGGCCCATCGCGTTCCCCGGTAAAGAGGCAACCGGTTCATCGGAGGGATCACCGTGAATTCCAAGAAGCTCGCCCTCACCGCCGCGGCGGTCGTCGCCATGGCCGGCGCTTTCGCGGGTGCCGCGAACGCCCAGTCGCGCGACCAGATCCGCGCCGTCGGCTCCTCGACCGTGTTCCCGTTCACCACGGCGGTTGCCGAAGCGTTCGGCAAGGGCGGCAAGTTCAAGACCCCGGTCGTCGAGTCGACGGGCACCGGCGGCGGCCTCAAGCTGTTCTGCGCGGGCGTCGGCCCGCAGCATCCGGACGTGGCGAACGCCTCGCGCCGCATCAAGAAGTCCGAGGTCGAGCAGTGCGCCGCCAACGGCGTCGCCCAGATCACCGAACTGAAGATCGGCTTCGACGGCATCGCGATCGCCTATTCCAAGCAGGCCCCGCACACCGACCTGACCACCCAGATCCTGTGGAAGGCCCTGGCCAAGGACGTGCCGGTGGACGGCAAGATGGTCGCCAACCCCTACAAGAAGTGGTCGGACATCGACCCGAAGCTCCCGAACAAGGAGATCGAGGTCCTCGGCCCGCCCCCGACGTCCGGCACTCGCGACAGCTTCAACGAGCTGGTGATGCTCGAAGGCTGCAAGAAGGTGGCCGAGGTGAAGGCCCTCGTCGCCGACGAGAAGGCCCGTGAAAGGGCCTGCATGACCATCCGCGAGGACGGCGGCTACGTCGAGGCCGGCGAGAACGACAACCTGATCGTCCAGAAGCTGACCGCCAACCCCGACGCCTTCGGCGTGTTCGGCTACAGCTTCTACGATCAGAACCGCGACAAGCTGCAGACCGCCAAGATGGACGGCGTCGAGCTGTCGCCGGAAGCGGTCCAGGCCGGCAAGTACGAGCTGTCGCGTCCGCTGTACGTCTACATCAAGAACGCCCACGCCGGCGTCATCCCCGGCATCCGCGAGCTGGTGGCCGAGTTCACCTCGGAGCGCGCGATGGGCGAGGACGGTTACCTGTCCGACAAGGGGCTGATCTCCCTGCCGAAGGCGGAGCGCGACGCCGCCCGCACCTCGGCGACCAACCTGACCCCGCTCCAGCTCTGACCGGCTGACGCGACCGGCGGCTCTCCTCGGAGGGCCGCCGCTTTTCCGTTTGTGCCAAGAGCCCGTTTTCAGTCCTTTTCCGGCGGTTTCGCATGCAGCTCACGGTACTGCTCATCATTCTGGCCCTGCTCACAGTGATCGGTTACCAGATGGGCCGGTCGCGTGCCGTCGCCTCCGTCGGCGGCCGCATCGTCGAGCTTCATTCGGTGCCGTCCTACCACGGCTTCTACGTCGCCCTGTGGGCGGGGCTTCCGGCCCTGCTGCTCTTCGTCTTCTGGGGGGCGTCGGAGGGTTGGCTGGTCATGCAGATGGTCCTGTCCGGCCTGCCGGACCGGCTCGCCAACGGCGACGCCCAGTCGCTCGGCCTGCTGCGCGCCGACATCCTGAACCTCGCCCACGGCGTCTCCACGGGCCGCGAGCCGGACCCGGAGGTGGTCGCCGCGGCGGAGCGCTACGTGCGGCTGCACGCGCTCGGCGACTGGAGCCTTCTGGTCATCGGCTGCTGCCTCGCCATCGGCGGCCTGATCTACGCCCGGGGCCGGGTCCACCCCGACATGCGCGCCCGCAACCGGGTGGAGCGCACGGTCAACGTCGCGCTGGTCGTCTGCTCGCTGGTCGCCATCCTGACCACCATCGGCATCGTGCTGTCGCTTCTGTTCGAGGCGATGCGCTTCTTCGCGGTGGTCAACCCGCTGGACTTCCTGTTCGGCACCCACTGGAGCCCGCAGATGGCCATGCGCGCCGATCAGGTGGGGTCCAGCGGCTCCTTCGGCGCGATCCCGCTGTTCGCCGGCACGCTGCTCATCACCGGCATCGCCATGGCGGTGGCGGTTCCGGTCGGGCTGATGGCGGCCATCTTCATGTCGGAATACGCCAGCCCGCATCTGCGCACCTGGCTGAAGCCGATCCTGGAGGTGCTGGCCGGCATCCCGACCGTGGTCTACGGCTTCTTCGCCGCCCTGACCATGGCGCCCTTCGTCCGCGACGTCGGCAACAGCGTGGGGCTGGACGTCAGCTCCGAATCGGCCCTGGCGGCGGGCTTCGTGATGGGCGTGATGATCATCCCCTTCGTCAGCTCCCTGTCGGACGACGTCATCAACGCCGTGCCGCAGAGCCTGCGCGACGGCTCCTACGGGCTGGGCGCCACCAAGTCGGAGACGATCCGGCTGGTCGTGCTGCCCGCCGCCCTTCCGGGCATCGTCGCCGCCGTCATGCTGGCGGTCAGCCGCGCCATCGGCGAGACGATGATCGTCACCATGGCCGCGGGCCTCACCGCCAACCTGACCGCCAACCCGCTGGACGCCGTGACCACCGTGACGACCCAGATCGCCACGCTGCTGGTCGGCGACCAGGAGTTCGACAGCCCCAAGACGCTGTCGGCCTTCGGGCTGGGCCTCGTCCTGTTCGTCGTGACCCTTACCCTCAACATGGTCGCCCTCCGGGTGGTCCAGAAGTATCGAGAGAAATATGACTGACCTCGTGGAACAGGATACGCGGGCCATGTCGGTCGCCGTTTCGAAGTCGCGCTACCAGAGTGAAGAGTTCGCCGCCCGCCTGCGCCGCCGCTACGCCGCGGAGCGCCGGTTCCGGATCGCGGGAATGGTCGCCGTCGGGATCGCCTCGCTGATGCTGGTGGTGCTTCTGGGCTCCATCGTGAGCAAGGGCTACACGGCCTTCTGGCAGGCGCAGATCCGGCTGGAGGTGACGCTGGACAAGCAGCAGGTGGAGGAGCGGAACTACACCGCCATCCTGCGCCAGGCGCTCTACGCCCAGGTCCCCACGGCCACGGACCGGGCGACCCGGCGGTCGGTGAACGACCTTCTGTCCTCCGGCGCGCCGTACGAGCTGGAGGCGATGGTCAACGCCAACCCGTCGATCGTCGGCACCACGCAGACGGTCTGGGTCCGCGCCGACGACGAGATCGACCAGTTCATGAAGGGCTTCATCCGGCGCGACGTGCCGGAGAGCGAGCGCCGGCTGAACGACGTCAAGATCGCCGCCATCGACGCGCTGGTCGCCAAGGGCTCCATCCAGAGCAGCTTCAACACCACCCTGTTCACCGCCGGCGACAGCCGCGAGCCGGAACAGGCGGGCATCCTGGGGGCCGTCGTCGGGTCCGCCCTGACGCTGGTGGTGACCATGCTGCTGTCGGTGCCCATCGGCATCGCCGCCGCGGTCTATCTGGAGGAGTTCGCGCCGAAGAACCGCTGGACCGACATGATCGAGGTGAACATCAACAACCTCGCCGCGGTGCCGTCGATCATCTTCGGCCTGCTGGGCTTGGCGGTTTTCCTCGGCTTCTTCGGGCTGCCGCGCTCCGCCCCGCTGGTCGGCGGTCTGGTGATGGCGCTGATGACCCTGCCGGTCATCATCATCGCCTCGCGTGTCGCGCTGAAGGCGGTGCCGCCCTCGATCCGCGAGGCGGCCCTGGGAGTCGGCGCCTCGCCGCTGCAGACGGTGACGCACCATGTCCTGCCGCTGGCCCTGCCGGGCATCCTGACCGGCACCATCATCGGCATGGCCCGCGCGCTGGGCGAGACGGCGCCGCTGCTGATGATCGGCATGGTGGCCTTCATCGTGGACGTCCCGGGCGGCCTGACCGACAGCGCCACGGCCATCCCGGTGCAGATCTACATGTGGGCGGACAGCCCCGAGCGGGCCTTCACGGAGCGCACCTCCGCGGCGATCCTGATCCTGCTCGCCTTCCTCATCCTGATGAACGGCCTGGCCGTCTTCCTGCGCAAGAAATTCGAGAGGCGTTGGTAACCCCATGAGCGTCCAGACCCACATTCCGGCCACGGCCATGGCTCCGCGTCCCGCCGCCGGCCCCCACGGCACCAAGATGGTCGCCCGCGACGTCAAGGTGTTCTACGGGGCCAAGCAGGCGCTCAAGGGCATCAACCTGGACATCCAGGAGAACCGCGTGATGGCCCTGATCGGGCCGTCCGGCTGCGGCAAGTCCACGTTCCTGCGCTGCCTGAACCGCATGAACGACACCATCGAGAACTGCCGCGTCGAAGGGCTGATCGCGCTCGACGGCGAGGACGTCTACGGCAAGTCCATCGACGCGGTGCAGCTCCGCGCCCGCGTCGGCATGGTCTTCCAGAAGCCGAACCCGTTCCCGAAGTCGATCTACGACAACATCGCCTACGGCCCGCGCATCCACGGCATCGCGAGCCACCGCGACGAGATGGACGAGATCGTCCAGACCTCGCTGAAGCGCGCCGGCCTGTGGAACGAGGTGAAGGACCGCCTGCGCGAGCCGGGCACCGGCCTGTCCGGCGGCCAGCAGCAGCGCCTGTGCATCGCCCGCGCCATCGCGGTCAGCCCCGAAGTGATCCTGATGGACGAGCCCTGCTCGGCGCTCGACCCCATCGCGACGGCCCACATCGAGGAGCTGATCGACGAGCTGCGCGAGAACTACACGATCGTCATCGTCACCCACAACATGCAGCAGGCGGCCCGCGTCTCCCAGAAGACCGCCTTCTTCCATCTGGGCGACATGGTGGAGTGCGACGACACCGAGGAAATCTTCACCAACCCGCGGGACGAGCGCACCCAGGGCTACATCACCGGCCGCTACGGCTGATCCCCTCGCACGGCCCCCGCCGCGACTCCTCCTTCAGCGAAGGACGTGAAGCATGAGCACCGAACACATCGTGCGTTCCTTCGCGCACGAACTTCAGCGCCTGTCCAACCTGATCACCCAGATGGGCGGCGTGGCCGAAGCGCAGGTGGACGCCGCCGTGAAGGCGGTGGCCCGCCGCGACGTCGCGCTGGCCGCCCAGGTCATGCAGGCCGACCAGCGCATCGACGCCTACGAGCGCGACATCGACGCCGAGGCCGTGCGGCTGCTCGCCCTGCGCCAGCCGCTGGCCCAGGATCTGCGCGAGATCGTGTCGGCGCTGAAGATCGCGTCGGACCTGGAGCGGATCGGCGACTACGCCTCGAACATCGCCAAGCGCTCGCTTGCGCTGGCCCAGGTGCCGGTGGTGCGCCCGGCGGTGGCCATCCCGCGCATGGGGCGGCTGGTCGAATCGATCATGAAGGACGTGCTGGACGCCTACATCGAGCGCGACGTCCAGCGCGCCATCGCCGCCTGGGAACGCGACGAGGAGTTGGACGACCTCTACACCAGCCTGTTCCGCGAGGTCCTGACCTACATGATGGAGGACCCGCGCAACATCACGCCCTGCACGCACCTGCTGTTCATGGCGAAGAACCTGGAGCGGATCGGCGACCACGCGACCAACATCGCCGAGACCATCCACTACCTGGTGGTCGGGAGGACGCTGCGCGCCGAGCGCCCGAAGAACGACGGCAGCAGCTTCGCCGTGGTGGCGCCGGACGGCCCCGCCGCGGGCGCGGCGGAACGGGGATTGCCGCCGGACGGCGGTCCGGATAACGATGGAGCGGGACATGCCGCGTGACGGCGAGACGCGCAGTGGGAGCGGGGCAAGCATGAATTCGGCGCTGAAGCCGCTCGTCCTCGTCGTCGAGGACGAAGCCGACATCGTGACGCTGCTGAAGTACAATCTGGAAAAGGAAGGCTTCCGCGTGAACGCCGCCAGCGACGGCGAGGAGGCCCTTCTGCTGGCCGGGGAGCAGACGCCGAACATCGTCCTGCTCGACTGGATGCTGCCGCTGATGTCGGGCCTGGAGGTCTGCCGCCAGATGCGCCGCAACAGCAAGATGCGCGACATCCCGATCATCATGCTGACCGCCCGCGGCGAGGAGGCGGACCGCGTGCGCGGCCTGAATTCCGGCGCCGACGACTACATCACCAAGCCCTTCTCCCCGACCGAGCTGTTGGCCCGCATGCGCGCCGTCCTGCGCCGCGCGGCACCCGGCATGACGGACGAGACGCTCCAGTTCGCCGACGTGACCATGGATCTGGCGGCCCACCGCGTGCGCCGGAACGGGCGCGACGTGCATCTGGGGCCGACCGAGTTCCGCCTGCTGCGCCATTTCATGCAGCATCCCGGCCGCGTCTTCTCGCGGGAGCAGCTTCTGGACGTGGTGTGGGGCCACGACGTCTATGTCGAGCCGCGCACCGTGGACGTGCACATCCGCCGCCTGCGCAAGGCGATGAACGAGGAGACGGAGATGGACCTGATCCGCACCGTCCGCTCGGCGGGCTACGCGCTGGACAGCAAGTCGGTCTGAGCGTTTTTCCTGGGGAAACGCGCGGGCATTGGTCCTGCCCCCTCCCTAACCCTTCCTCGCTGCGCGAGGGAGGGGACTAAGTTCCCTCTCCTGCGTCAGCGGGGGAGGGAAGGGGCCCGCGGCGAAGCCGTGGGAAGGGTGGGGGCAGTGTGCGTGGGGGCAACCGCTACTCCAGCAACCCCACCGCCTCCCGCAAAATCTCCACCTTCGGCCCGAAGCGCTTCGCCGGGTCGCTCTCCTCGATGAAGCCGATCATCACACGCAGGGCGTGCGCCACCCGCGGGGCCAGACCGGGGTGCGCCCTCACATGCTCCGCCAGATGGGCCAGCGCGTCCCGGTAGGGGCGGCCCTCGAAGCCTTCCGCGGCGATCGCCTCGAAGCGGTTGGCCTGCTCGATCACCAGGCTGTGGTCGTCGGTCATGCCGCTCACACGAACAGGATCGCGCCGGTCTTCGGCGCGTCGTTCAGAAAGGTGACGACGCCGCCGGTTTTCACCGGCACGTCGGCGCGCAGCGGTGCGCCCGTGGGTAGGCCGAGCGCGCGCAGGCCCATCTCGCAGGCCATGACCGTGACCTTCAGCATCACGCAGGCTTCCAGAAGCTCCTCGAAGCCGGCCAGCCCGTTGGCGGTGAAGAAGGCGTCGCGCTCCGCCGGGCGGCTGCCGTCGTCGGCGGGGTCCAGCCGGTGCCAGCCCGGCGCGCCGTCCGCGTCCGCGGCCAGCAGCGTGTTCAGCGCGCGGCCCGTGAAGAACAGCGTGACCTTGCGGTTGGTCGCCGCCGCCGCGCTGGCCGTCACCAGGGCGTAGTGAACGCGGTCGAAGCCGCCCGCGAACAGGACGATGGACAGGCTTTCGGGACCTTCCATGAGGCAGAATCCTCCCAGGCGCCGCTCAGTGGGCGGACAGGTCGTGGATGGTCGGGTGGGTGCCGCACAGCGGGCAGTCCGGGTCGCGGCGGACCGTGATGCGCTGGAAGGAGGCGTGCAGCGTGTCCAGCATCATCAGGCTGCCCGACAGCCCCTCGCCGACGCCCATGATCTCCTTCAGCACCTCCGTCGCCTGGAGCGAGCCGACGAAGCCGGCCAGCGCCCCCAGAACGCCGCCTTCGGAGCAGGACGGCACCAGACCGCGCGGCGGCGGTTCCGGGAACAGGCAGCGGTAGCAGGGGTGCGGGTCGCCGCGATGCGCCTTGAAGGTGGAGACCTGCCCGTCGAACCGCAGGATCGCCGCCGACACCAGCGTCTTCTTCGCGAAATAGCAGGCGTCGTTCAGAAGGAAGCGCGTGGCGAAATTGTCCGACCCGTCCGCCACGATGTCGTAGCGCCCGATCAAGTCCAGCGCGTTGTCCTTGGTCAGCCGGGTCTTGTGGACCTCCACCGTCACGTCGGGGTTCAGCGCGCGGATGCGGGCGGCGGCGCTCTCCACCTTCGGAACGCCCAGCGACGATTCGTCGTGGATCACCTGCCGTTGCAGATTGGACAGGTCCACCGTGTCGTCGTCGATGACGCCGATGGTGCCCACGCCCGCCGCGGCGAGGTAGAGCAGGAGCGGCGCGCCCAGCCCGCCGGCCCCAATGACCAGGACGCGGGCGCGAAGAAGCGCTTCCTGCCCGATTCCGCCGACTTCCGGCAGGATGATGTGGCGGGAATAGCGGTGAAGCTGAGTGTCGGTGAAGTCCATGATCGGGAGAATAGCGCGGAACGCCCCGTCCCGCGCAAGCCCTTCGGTCAGGGGCGGGGCGGGGTCAAGGCCGGGGCGGGCCGCGGCGTCAGGCGAGCAGGCTCATCTTGTAGGGGGTGCCTTTCGAGGCGTTGGACGTCTTGGTCGAATCCTCCGCCGCCCACTGCCTCAACCGGGCCTCGCGCTCCCGCATGATCTTGTCGAACGGGCGTTCCTCGGTCGTGTCTTCGGGCGACTTGGCGACCTTCTGAACGAAGTTCATCTGATAGGGGATTTCGCCGACCACGTTCTTGGGCGGGACGATCACCAGCTCGTACTGGCCGGGTTCGATCTTGAAGCTGGGCTTCTTCAGCATGTCCTGGCCCGATTTCGCCGGGTCCATCGTGTCGCCGGAGGCCACGACCTTGCCTTCCTTGCTCATGACGGCCCAGCGCGTGTAGGGCAGGGACATGTTGCCGACGAACTCGCCGCCCTGGGCGACGGTCAGCGTGTGCTTCTGGACGCCGGAGTCGTTCCCCACCACGGCGCGCGCCGTGCCCTTCATCTGGGCGCCGGACCCCACCATCATGACGTTCTGGCGTTCGGTGATGTCCAGCGTGTATTCGCGGTTGTTCACGCCCTTCACGGCCTGGGAGATGACCGCCGTGTAGGTGCCGGGGCCGAGCTTCGCGCTGGTCTGCGCCGCTTCGTTCTTGGCCTTCGCTTCGGCGACGACCTTGTTGTTCTGGTCGACGATCTTGATGTTGGTGTTGATGTCGGAGATCTTGAAATTGAATTCGCCGGTCTTCGACACCGTGAACTGGCGATAGTCGGTGGACGCGAGCTTGGAGTCCAATTCGTTGGTGATGCCGCGGAACTGGAACCAGTTCATCGTCGAGGCATTCGGAACCGTGACGCCCATGATGGCCTCCCCCCGCTTGTCCTGCGCCGTCGGGCGGTGCCGCCGCACATCGGACCGAGGGCCGAAACGGCACCGAACCACCGGCAACCGTGCCGGCTCGGACACTCCAAATTACTAAAATCCAATCTTTCTGTCAAATTGCGCCCCGGACCGCCAGGGCGAGCACAAAAGACCGGACGATCGCAACTCTACATCAGGATGCGGGGTCGTGCAATATTCGCCGCCCGGTTGCGCCGGGGCGGAGCCGGGTTTCCGGCACCGCTCCGGCGGCGGACAGAGGGGCGGGACGCTTACTCCAGCCCTTCGAACAGGGCGGTTGAGAGATAGCGCTCGGCGAAGGACGGCAGGATCACGACGATCAGCTTGCCCTCGTTCTCCGGACGGGCGCCGACCTCCAGCGCCGCGGCCAGCGCGGCACCCGAGGAGATGCCGACCGGGATGCCTTCCAGCTTCGCCACCTTGCGGGCCGTCTCGAAGGCGCGCTGGTTGGAGATGCGGACGACCTCGTCGATCAGGTCCTTCTTCAGGACGTCCGGCACGAAGCCGGCGCCGATGCCCTGGATCTTGTGCGGGCCGGGCATGCCGCCGGACAGGACCGGGCTGTCCTCCGGCTCCACCGCGATGGTGCGGAAGCCGGGCTTGCGGGCCTTCAGGACCTCCGACACGCCGGTCAGCGTGCCGCCGGTGCCGACGCCGGAAATCAGGATGTCGGCCTGGCCGTCGGTGTCCTTCCAGATCTCCTCCGCCGTGGTGTTGCGGTGGATCTCGGGATTGGCCGCGTTCTTGAACTGCTGGAGCATGTAGGCGTCCGGATCGGTGGCGACGATCTCGTCGGCCCGGCGGATGGCGCCCTTCATGCCCTCCGCCGCGGGGGTCAGCACCAGCTCGGCGCCCAGCAGCTTCAGCATCTTGCGGCGCTCCACCGACATGCTCTCCGGCATGGTCAGGATCAGCCGGTAGCCCTTGGCGGCGGCAACGAAGGCCAGCGCGATGCCGGTGTTGCCCGACGTCGGCTCGACCAGGGTGGTGCGGCCCGGCTCGATGGCGCCGGCGCGCTCCGCCGCGTCGATCATGGCGAAGCCGATGCGGTCCTTCACGCTGGCCAGCGGGTTGAAGAACTCCAGCTTGCCGACGATCTGGGCCTTGGCGCCGGCCTCCTCGGCCAGCCGGTTGACACGCACCAGCGGCGTGGCGCCGACGGTGTCGAGAATGCTGTCGTAGATCTTACCGCGAAACTCGGAACCCGGCATTTTTCACTCCTCCGGTGTGTGGTATTTTCCCACTTTTCACAGCGTGTTATGAATTTAACCGCTTTCCGGGTGGGTTTAAATCGTAAAATCGATGCGGTCTTCGGTCTCGCTCTCCACGCCCGCGGTTCGGGCGCGCAGGCAGAGATCCTCGATGGTGATGTCGTCGAGCTTCTTCATGCATTCGTCCTGAAGCTCGGTCCACAGCGGGCGGACCACCTTGTGCCCCAGGATGGAGCCCGCCGGCTCCTCGATGGGGTCGGTCGCGGTTTCCATGGAGCGCACGACCGTCACGATCTCGCCCAGCGTGATCCGCCGGCGCTCGCGGGCCAGCCGGTAGCCGCCGCGCGGCCCCCGCACGCCGGCCAGAATGCCGTCGCGGACGAGCTGCTGGAGAACCTGCTCCAGATAGCGCTTGGGGATGCCCTGGCGGCGGGTGATCTCGCCGGACTGCACGGGTTCCGTGCCGGCGTTGTAGGCGATGTCCAGCACCGCCTCGATCGCGAACATGAGCTTCTTGGAGATGCGGAGCATCATTTCGACTCCTGGGAGATCGGAGTGGGAGGGGCTGGATTGGTGGAGGGCGGATCGAAGTGCTGGGCGACGGCGTCGGCCAGACGGGCGGCCACGGCGTCCTTGCCCATGGTGGGCCAGTTCTCCACGCCGTCCGCGCGGATCAGGTGGACGGTGTTGTCGGCCCCGCCGAAGGTGGTGGTGCCCGGCGAGACGTCGTTGGCGACGATCCAGTCGCAACCCTTGCGGATGCGCTTGGCGACCGCATAGTCCACCACGTTGCCGGTCTCCGCGGCGAAGCCGATCACCAGCGCCGGACGCCGCGCCCCGGCCTGGGACAGGGTCGCCAGGATGTCGGGATTCTCGGTCAGGGTCAGGCTGGGCGGGCCGCCGCCGTCCTTCTTCAGCTTGCGGTCCGATTCGCCCGCCACGCGCCAATCGGCGACGGCGGCGGCGCAAACGGCGATGTCCACGGGCAGGGCCGACTCGCAGGCCGCCAGCATCTCCCGCGCCGTCTCGATGGGGCGCACGGTGCAGCCGGGCGGGTCGGGCAGGCGGGTCGGGCCGCTGACCAGCGTCACCTCCGCCCCCAGCCGCCGCAGCGCCTCCGCGATGGCGTGCCCCTGCTTGCCGGAGGAACGGTTGGCGATGTAGCGCACCGGGTCGATGGGCTCCACCGTCGGGCCGCTGGTGACCAGGGCGCGCTTGCCGGCCAGCGGCCTGGGCGCGTCCTGCTCCTGGAAATGGGCGGCGATGGCCTGGACGATCTCCATCGGCTCCGCCATGCGTCCGAACCCGTACTCGCCGCAGGCCATCTCGCCCTTGTTCGGGCCGATCCGGCGCACGCCGCGCCGTTCCAGAAGCGCCAGATTGTCCCGGGTCGCCGGATGTTCCCACATGCGGACGTTCATGGCCGGGGCGACCAGCACCGGCTTGTCGGTGGCCAGCAGGACGGTGGCCGCCAGATCGTCGGCCATGCCGGCGGCCATGCGGGCCAGCAGGTTGGCGGTGGCCGGGGCGACGACCAGAAGGTCGGCGTCGCGCGACAGTTGGATGTGCCCCATCTCCGATTCGTCGGTGAGGGACCACAAATCCTGATAGACGGTGTCCTCCGTCAGCGCCTGCACGGACAGGGGCGTGACGAACTGCGCCCCCGCCCGGGTCAGGACCGCGCGCACGCGCGCTCCCCGCTCCTTCAGGCGGCGGATCAGTTCCAGGCTCTTGTAGGCCGCGATGCCGCCCGCGATGACGAGCAGGATGCGCTTGCCGGACAGCAGGGATGTTTCGGCCACTGGGGTCCGCCGCTCCTTGCGATGGATTTTGTAGAATTCAGATATTCCATCACGGCGCCGGGTACAAGCATCCTTCGCGCTTCCTCACAGCGATTCCGGTGTGAAATCCACATCCATGACGGGGATGTGAAACCGGTAAGGCGCGATATTTCGTTGCGCATCCGCATTCCAGGTCTTTCGCCCACAGCCCGTCATCGCGTAGAGTGCATTTTTAAGGATTTGCTGATAACCAGCGCAGTCCGACCGCCTCCGCCGTGATTGCCGATCAAATCAAAACGGTCCATGCCCCCGCGCTCCACGCCCATCCTGCTCGTCGAAGACACGCCGTCCCTGGCCCGTGTCTATGCGGAGTTCTTGAAAAAGGACTGTGCGGCCGTCACCACGGTGGAGACGGGGGCGGCGGCGTTGGAGCAGCTTGCCGACGGCGTGCCGCGGATCGTGCTTCTGGACCTTCAGCTTCCCGACATGCACGGGATGGACGTGCTGAAGCGGATCAGCGCCCAGGCGCTGCCCTGCGCGGTCATCATCATCACCGCCCACGGGTCGGTCGGGGTGGCGGTGGAGGCGATGCGCTACGGCGCCTACGATTTCCTGGTGAAGCCCTTCTCGGCGGAACGGCTGACCGTCACCGTGCGCAACGCCATGGAGCGGCTGCGGCTGGCCCAACTCGTGGACAGCTTCGAGAAGGACCTGGGGCGCAGCCGCTATCACGGCTTCCTCGGCTCCTCGCTCGCCATGCAGGCGGTCTACCGGATCATCGACAGCGCCGCCTCCTCCCGCGCGACGGTCTTCATCACCGGCGAATCGGGAACCGGCAAGGAGGTCTGCGCCGAGGCCATCCATCGGCAGAGTCCGCGGGCCGACCGGCCCTTCATCGCCATCAACTGCGGGGCCATCCCCAAGGACCTGATGGAGAGCGAGATCTTCGGCCATATGAAGGGCTCCTTCACCGGGGCGGTGGCCGACCGCGAGGGTGCCGCGGCGCGGGCCGACGGCGGCACCCTGTTCCTGGACGAGATCTGCGAGCTGGCGCCCGACCTCCAGACCAAGCTGCTGCGCTTCATCCAGACCGGCACCTTCACCCCCGTCGGCGGCAGCAAGCTGGAGAAGGTGGACCTGCGCATCGTCTGCGCCACCAACCGCGATCCCCTGCGCGAGGTGGAGGAGGGGCGGTTCCGCGAGGATCTCTACTACCGCCTTCACGTCATCCCCATCCATCTGCCGGCCCTGCGGGAGCGCGAGGACGACGTTCTGGAGATCGCCCGGCAGTTCCTGACCGACTACGCGAGGGAGGAGGGCAAGGGCTTCGTCCGCTTCTCTCCGGCGGCGGAGCAGGCGCTGCGCAGCTACCACTGGCCGGGCAACGTCCGGCAGGTGCAGAATGTGGTGCGCAACATCGTGGTGCTTCATGACGGCGACACGGTGACTCCGGCCATGCTGCCGGCCCCGCTCGGCACCCCGGCGGGGGTGTCCGCCGCGGTTGCCCCCACGGCCAACGGGCACGGGAACAGCCATGCCGTAGGCCACGGACCCCCGGCTTACGCCCCGTCGCCCAAGACGGTGAAGCCGCTGTGGGAGGTGGAGCGCGACGCCATCGAGGAGGCCATCGCCGCCTGCGACGGCAACATCCCCCGCGCCGCCGCCCTGCTGGAGATCAGCGCCTCCACCATCTACCGCAAGCGCCTCGCCTGGCAGGCGGAAGGAAAGCTCTGATTTCCGGTTCCTCCGGGAGTCCCATTCCCTGAAACGGATGGCCCCGTACCTCTGGTCCCGCCGAAGCATAGTCTTCGTGTGCGTTCAATTCACGAAAGACCATCGAAAGTCTTGCCGTGCCGGGACCTGCCGCCATCGGCTTATTTCCAAATGACCGGTCCGGCCACATTGGGCATATGCCGTGAAGCCGCCTTGCCGGTTCCGGTGCCGTCCGGCTAGCCTCCCTTCGCGTTGCTTTGCTTGCGCTTCCGCGTGGCGCCTCACCGGACCGCCGCACAGACCATCGTCCTTCGCCGGACTCCCGCGCCCCGCGGCGCGGACCGGCGGCGGACCACCGACCGAGGAGCAGGAGTTCGCCTATGGCCACCGGCACCGTCAAATGGTTCAACACCACCAAAGGATATGGCTTCATCGCGCCGGAGGCCGGCGCCAAGGACGTGTTCGTGCACATCACGGCCGTGCAGAAGTCGGGCCTTCACGCCCTGTCCGAGGGGCAGCGCGTCCAGTTCGAGGTCGCGCGGGGCAACAACGGCAAGGACGCCGCGGTCAACATCAGCGTCATGGAATGAAGCAGCGTCACGACGTGATATAGCCGCGGGCCCGGTAAGCCTCCACGGCCTGCCGGGTAAGGCGGGGAATGTCGCGGCACAGCGATCTCACCTCGCCCACCGCGTTGCTTCGGCAGGCCAGCTCCAGCGCCCGGGCGGCGGCAGACAGGTCACGGGCGCCGAAGGTCCCAGCGGTGCTCTTCAGCGTGTGGGCCTCCTTCGCCAGCCCGGCCAGATCGGCCTCGGGCGACCCCGCACCGACCACATCCGCACCGATCACATCGGCATCGGCCATATCGGCATCGGCCACAACCCCGGCGCCACGGGCGATCCGCTCGGCCCGCTCCAGGGTCTCCTCCACGAATTGGCGGATGACGTCGGCCAGCAGATCCGTGTCCAGATCCTGGGCGAGCTGGTGCAGAACCTCCAGGTCGAGGACATCCTCGCGCTCCGGGGCGCCGGAGATCGGCAAGGCGGGGGCCGGCGAAGTGGAGGTCTGCGGGGCGGCGCCCATCCAGCGGGCCACCGTGTCCAGCAGATGCGGGCGGTCGATGGGCTTGGCGACATGGTCGTTCATCCCGGCGGCCAGACAGCGTTCCCGGTCGCTGTCCATGGCGTCGGCGGTCATGGCGATGATCGGGACGGTGCCGGCCGGCGGCGCCAGGCCGCGCAGCCGGCGGGTGGCGGTCAGCCCGTCCATCTCCGGCATGGCGAGGTCCATCAGGACCAGCCCGTAGGGCGACGGGCCGGCGGCCGCGGCCTCCACCGCCTCCACCGCTTCCCGCCCGTTGCCGGCGATGTCGACGCGATAGCCGGCCCCGCGCAGCAGCAGGGCGGCGACCATCTGGTTCGTCGGGCTGTCCTCGGCCAGCAGTATCCGTCGGCCCGCGCCGGCGGCGGACGGGGCGGCCGGGTTGCCAGCCGGGTTGCCAGCCGTGTTCTGCGGAAGAGGCGGTGAGGCGGGTGGCGCCTCCGCCGCGTTCCGCCCTGTCATGGCGGCGAGCAGGCGGGAGGGCCGGGCCGGCTTCGTCACCGTGGCGTCGGCCCCGCTTCCATCCCCATCCCCGCCGCCGCCTGCCGCCCCGACCGCCCGGTGCGGCGGGGCGAGGCGGACGATCCGCCCCACGCCGGCCGCGCGCAGCCGGTCGGGCAGCGAGCCGGCGACCGGGGTCTCCACGCTGCCGATCACCGCGGTATCGGCGGCGGGCAGGGTGCCGATGCTCATGCCGGCCTCCAGCCCGGCCGCCATCTCCATCAGATCGGGCGCGCAGACCGTGGCCCCCCAGGAGCGGAACTGTTCGGCCAGCGCCCGCCGTGCGACCGCGTTGGACTCCAGCAACAGCACCGACTCGCCGGCCAGCGGCGTCGCCGCGCCGGGGAGCCGCTCGGCCTCGGGCTCCAGCGGCAGGGTGAACCAGAAGCGGCTGCCCCGACCGGCCACGCTGTCGAAGCCGATGGTTCCCCCCATCATCTCCACCAGCCTCCTGGAGATCGCCAGCCCCAGCCCGGCCCCGTCGTGGCGGTGCGACAGGCGGGGATGCACCTGGACGAATTCGGTGAACAGGTCGGCCTGCGCGTCGGCCGGGATGCCGATGCCGGTGTCGGCCACCTCGAACCGCAACCGCGGCGGGGTCTGCTCTTCGTCCGCGGTTACCGACAGGAAGACGGCCACGCCGCCGCGGTCGGTGAAGGTCACGGCGTTGCCGATGAGATTCAGCAGGACCTGCCGCACCCGGCCCGAGTCGCCGCGCAGCGTCGCCGGCAGGCTGCCGGGGATGCAGACGGCCAGTTCGATCCCCTTGGCGAAGGCGCGGGCGGCCTGAAGCTCGACCACGCTTTCCACCACCTCCGCAAGAGGGAAGCGGCCCGATTCGAGGGTCAGCTTCCCGGCCTCCATCTTCGAGAGATCCAGGATGTCGTTCAGCATCGACAACAGCGCCTGCGCCGATTCCCGCGCGGTGCGGGCGTAGGTGCGCTGTTCCTCCCCCAGCGGGCCGTCCAGCAGCAGGCCCAGCATTCCCAGCACGCCGTTCATGGGGGTTCGGATCTCGTGGCTGATCATGCGCAGGAACTCCGACTTGGCGCGGTTCGCCAGCTCCGCCTGCTCCTTGGCGAGGCGGAGCTGGGCCTCCGTCCGGCGGTGGCCGGTGATGTCCGTGTAGGTCATCAGGACGGACCGGTCGGGCATGGGGCTGGCGGTGATCTCCAGCACCCGCCCGTCGGGGCGCGTGCGCTCGACTCGGCTGAGGCCCTCGGGAAGCAGGTTGGTCAGATGGTGCGCGACGATGTCCTCCGGATCGCCGGGGCCGAATTCGCCGCGGTCGGCCAGGAAGCGCAGAAAGCCGTCCATGCTCAGGCCGGGGTGGACCGTGCCGTCCGGCAGATCCAGCATCTCCAGCAGGCGCCGGTTGCAGGCCAGGAAACGGCCGTCCGCGCTCCACACCAGAAGACCCTGCGACATGGCGCTGAAGGTGGCCTCCAGCAGGTCGGACTTGTGGGCCAGCTCCTGCTCGCGCCGCTTCAACTCGCTGATGTCGGTGCGCAGCCCGACATAGCCGCCGTCGCTGGTGCGCCGCTCCTCGATCTTGAACCAGCGCCCGTCGCCGACGCGCCTCACCTGCGGCCCCTTCGGGTTGCGGTGCAGCTCCATCCGCTCTTCCACCCAGCGGTCGATGTCGGCGGGGTCGCAGTCGGGATAATGGCCGGCGGCGGCGCCGCGGCGGAGCAGCGTCTCGAAGGTGACGCCGGGCTCCACCGGCCCCAGCGGGGCGCAGATCTCGCGGAAACGGGCGTTGCACTGGACCAGCCGGTCGTCGGCGTCGAACAGGGCGAAGCCCTCGTTGACGACCTCGATGGCTTCGGTCAGGCGGCGGTGGGCGTCCGCCGCGCGGGCCTCGGCGGCGCGGGCTTCCGCCTGGGCGCGCCGGGTGGCTTCCCGCTCGCGCAGCACCGCCAGGGCCACCACCACGCAGGCCAGCCCGATTCCCAGCACGGGCCAGATCAGGTCGCCCGTTTCGTGTTCCAGGAAATGCTGCAGCGTGTGCAGCGCGCTCGCCAGCAGAAGCACCAGCGCGACCAGGGTGAGCACGCTCCAGCGGCGAAGCCAGCGGTGGGGGGACGGCATTCGGCGCTCCGCATGGGATGACGCCCGAAAATTACGCCCTTTGGGTCTCCGGAGCAACGAATCCAGGCGTGCTGCGCAAGCGCCCGATGGCACGGCGACGGCCCAGAATCCCATGGCGCGGGCCGAACAGAACGGCCAGCGCCAGGATCAGGCCGGACGCCACCGCGATCATCCCGGCGGCGTTCAGCGAATGGGAGGCCCCCAGCAGCATCGGCCCGAAGGCCGCGGCGCCATAGCCGGCCAGCGCCGCCAGCACCCCCAGCCCGACGCTGAGCAGGATCTGCGCGGCCAGCCGGTCGGTCAGCAGGCGGGCGGCGGCGGGCGGGGCGATCAGCATGGCGATGACCAGGATGGAGCCCACCGCCTCGAAGGCGGCGATGGCCGTGGCCGCCACCAGAAGCACCACCCCGTAATGGAACAGCCCCGCCGGGATGCCCAGCGTGGAGGCCAGCGCCGGGTCGAAGGTGGTGATCCTCAGCTCCTTGTAGAACAGGCCGACCAGGGCGACGCAGAGCGCGAAGACGGCGGCGAGCGTCAGCACCTCGCGCGGCAGGGCGGCCCAGACCGCCGGGTCGCGCAGCGACTCCCAGCCGACGGGGGCCAGCCACAGGATGGTTTCCAACTGGCCGTAGAGCACGCAGTCGGCGTCCAGATCGATGCCACCGGCGGACGCCTGCTCGATCATCACCACCCCGGCGGCGAACATCACCGTGAAGACGACGCCCATGGCGGCGCCGGACTCCAACCGGCCCAGCCGCCGCACCGCCTCGATCAGCAGGCCCGCCAGCGCCGCGGCGGCCAGCGCGCCCAGCATCATCGGCAGCGTCTCCCGCGTGCCGGCGACCAGGAAGCCGCCGACGATGCCCGGCAGGATGGCGTGGCTGACCGCGTCGCCCATCATCCCCTGGCGCCGCAGCACCAGGAAATTGCCGACCAGCGCGCAGGCGGCGCAGGCCAGCACCGCGGCCATCAGGGCGGGGGCGTCGATCTGAAGGAACTCCTGGACGTCCGGGATCATGACGGGGTGCTCCGCTCCTCCAGAAGCCGGACCATGTCGCCGGGCAGGACCGAATCGATGGGGTCAACGCCCCAATTGGCGTGGGCGGGCAGCAGGGCCGGGTAGTCGGTCAGGAAGCGCTCCCACAGGCGCCGGTCGCGCTCCGCGGCCAGGGCGGCGGACCGCCCGGCGGGGGTCAGGGCGCCGTCGCGGGCGTAGCCGCGCAGGCGCAGCCAGAGCGCCAGGGCGCCCTCCACCCGCCCGCCGGCCAACAGGTCGGTCAGGGCGCGCCGCTCCGCGAAGGTCAGGCGCAACCGCCCCTGGCGCAGAGCGGCGGCGACCAGCCCACGGGCCGGGGCGAACAGGAAGCTGAGCAGGAAGAAGCCTCCCGCCACCAGAACGATCACCGCCCCCGCCGGCAGCTTGGGCAGCAGGGCCGACAGGGTGGCGCCCAGCCAGCCGGACAGCGCCCCGATCACCGCCGCGACGACGGTCAGGGCGGACAGCCGGTCGGTCCAGAAGCGGGCGGCGGCGGGCGGAATGATGAGGAGCGCCACCACCAGGATCAGCCCCACCGTCTGAAGCCCGATCACCGTCACGAAGGTCGCCAGCCCCATCAGAACGAGGTCGAGCGCCCCCACCGGCCAGCCCTGCACGGCGGCGAAGCCGGGATCGAAGGCCAGCACCCGCAATTCCTTGAACAGAAGGGCGACGGCCAGGGCGGCCCCGGCGGCCAGCAGCCCGATGGCGATGGCCTCGCCCTGCGCCATGGCGGCGGTCTGGCCCAGGATGAAGGTCTTCAGCCCGGCCTGCCCGCCCAGCTCCAGATTTTGGATGACGCTGAGCAGGACGACGCCCAGCCCGAAGAAGACCGACAGCACCGCCCCGATGGCCGAATCCTCGGTCAGCCGGGTGAAGCGGGAGAGAAACTGCACGGTCAGCAACCCGATCACCCCGCTGACCACCGCCCCGGCCAGCAGCAGCGGCAGCGACCGCTCCGGCAGACCCAGGGCGGCCCCGGCCAGGAAGGCGACGGCGATGCCAGGCAGGGTGGCGTGGCTCAGCGCGTCGCTGACCAGCGCGCGGCGGCGCAGCAGCAGAAAGGTGCCCACCGTCCCGCCCGCCAGCCCCAGAGCGGCGGTCCCGGCGACCACGACGGCGCTGTTGAAGCCGGACTGGAAGGTCAGGACGCGCAGCGCCTCCTCGATCAGGGTGGCGCTCATGAGGCCTCCGCCGCTGCCGCCGGGGACGGCATGGGACGCCCGCCGTAGGTGCGGGACAGCAGGTCGGGCGTCATCACCCGCGCCACCGGCCCCTGGGCGACCACGCGGGTGTTGAGGAGCAGCGCGTGGTCGAAATAGTCGCTGACCGTCTGGAGATCGTGGTGGACGCAGATCACCGTCCGCCCGGCGGCGTCGAGGTCGCGCAACACCTGGAGCACCGCGCGCTCCGTCGCCGCGTCCACCCCGGCGAAGGGCTCGTCCATGAAATAGAGCTGCGCCTCCTGCGCCAGCGCGCGGGCCAGGAAGACGCGCTGCTGCTGGCCGCCGGACAATTGCCCGATCTGGCGCCGGGCGAAGTCGGCCATGCCCACCCGTTCCAGCGCGTGCAGAGCCGCCTCCTTGTGGGCGCGGGTGACCGGGCGGAACCAGCCGATCTTCCCGTAACGGCCCATCGCCACCACGTCGAGCGCCGAGACGGGGAAGTCCCAATCCACGCTTTCCCGCTGCGGCACATAGCCGATCAGGCGGCGCTGCTTCGCGATGGGGCGCCCGAACACCTCCACCGTGCCCGACACGCGCGGGACCAGCCCGAGGCACGCCTTGATCAGCGTCGATTTGCCCGCCCCGTTCGGCCCGACCACCGCGATCAGCCCGCCGGGCGGGGCGGCATAGTCCACGTTCCACAGCACCGGGCGGCGGTGATAGGCGACGGTCAGGCCACGGATCTCCAGCGGCGGCGGCCCGATGGGCGAGGCTTCCTCGGGGGCGGTGCGGCTGCCGGGGGTGCGCCAGAGATACTGCATGGTCCGTTCCTCCTCCACCCGGTCAGCGCTGCGCGAGGGCGAGCTTGCCCTGGAAGCCGCCGGCCGGCGCGTCGCCGCCCAGCGCGCGGGCGATGGTCGTCACATTGTGGTCGATCATGCCGATGTACGTGCCTTCATAGCTGCCGGGCGCCCCCATGGCGTCGGAGAACAGGGCGCCGCCCAGCGTCACCGGGTGGCCGCGCGCCGCCGCCCCTTCGATCAGGGCGCGGACGTTGCGGTCGGACACGCTGGTTTCCGGGAAGACCGCCGGCACCCCGCGATCCGCCAGCAGGGCGGCCAATTCTTCGATGATTCGAAGACCGGCCTCCGACTCCGTGCTGATCCCCTGGATGCCGCGCACCTCGATCCCATAGGCGCGGCCCAGATAGTTGAAGGCGTCGTGGGCGGTCACGAGGACGCGGGCCTTTTCGGGGATGGAGGACAGGACATTGCGGGCGTACGTGTCGAGCCGCGCCAGTTCCGCCCCGTACGCGCCGGCGTTGCGGGCGTACGTCTCCGCCCCCGCGGGGTCGAGCCGGGTCAGCGTGTCCCGTATGGCGGGCAGGGTCCGCGCCCAGATGTCCACATCCATCCAGATGTGCGGGTCGTGGGCGCCCTCGAACTCCGGCGGGCTGAGCAGCCGGTCCTTCGGCACCGCGTCGCCCAGCGCCGTGACCGGCTTTCCGGCCTCGCGCAGCCGGTCGAAGGCGGCGGTCATCTTGCCTTCCAGATGCAGGCCGCTGATGAACACCGCGTCCGCCCGCAGCAGGCGCACCGTGTCGGACCGGGTCGGCTTGAACAGGTGCGGATCGACGCCCTCGCCCATCAGCGCCTCCACCTCCGCCCGGTCGCCGGCCACCGCCCGGACGAGGTCGGCGACCATGCCTGTGGTCGCGACGATCGTTGGACGTTCACCCTGGGGGCGCCCGCCCTCGGCGCGCGCCGGGCCGGGCAGGAGAAGAGCGGCAGCCAGACCGATGACGGCGATAAACTTCGTCATGCTCTTCGTCGCGAAGGTTTTTGAACATATGTTCATATTCATTGGTCCCGACAAAGATCGACAAGGATAAGGCGGACGGACCAAGTAAACGGTGCGGGGTGCATTTGCGTTCCACTGAATATATGAAACGCCCGTCGGCGGTTGCAAGGCGGCGGACGGCGATTGCGCGCCTTACCGGACGGGGCGGGGCGCGCTATACTGGCGGCATGATCGTGCTCTTCACGGATTTCGGGCTGTCCGGCCCCTACACCGGACAGATGAAGGCGGTGCTGGCGCGGATGGCGCCGGGCCTGCCGGTCATCGACCTGTTCGCCGACGCGCCGGCCTTCGACCCGCAGCTTTCGGCCTATCTGCTGGCCGCCTACGCTCCGGAATTTCCGGCGGACAGCGTCTTCCTCTGCGTGGTGGACCCCGGTGTCGGCACCGACCGCCGCCCGCTGGTGGTGGAGGCCGACGGACGCCGCTTCGTCGGTCCGGACAATGGGCTGTTCGAGCTGGTGCGGCGGCGGGCCGGGACGGTGCGGGCCTGGACCATCGGCTGGCAGCCCGAGCGTCTGTCCGCCAGCTTCCACGGGCGGGACCTGTTCGCTCCGGTGGCGGCCAGCCTCGCCATGGGGAACCCCGTCGCGCTGGCGCCCGCCGATCCGGCCACTCTCGCGCGGCCCGGCTGGCCGGACGATCTGGCGCGGATCGTCTATATCGACGTCTACGGCAACGCCATGACCGGCCTGCGCGCCGACCGGCTGCCGGAAAGCGCGGTGCTGCGGGCCGGCGGGCGCACGGTGCGCCGCGGCCGGACCTTCGCCGACGTTCCGGTGGGGCAGGCGCTGTGGTACGCGAATTCCAGCGGTCTGGCGGAGATCGCCGTCAACCGGGGCCGCGCCGACCGCGATGGGGGCCTTGCCGTCGGCACGCCGGTCGAGGTCGTCCTATAGCCCGTCCAGGCAGCGGTCGAGCAAATTCAGGTCCACGGGGCGGGTCAGGACGGTGACGGGGCTGTTGTCCGGCTGACTGTTGTCCGGCTGACTGTTGTCCGGCTGACTGTTGTCCGGCTGGGCATCCGGCGCGCCGACGGTCAGGATGATCCGGGTGCGGGGGTAGAGCATGCAGGCCAGCGCCGCGGCCCGGTCCCCCTCGTCCTCCGGCATCCGGCGGCGCAGCATCGCCACGGCGGGACCCTCCGCCCCGATGACGCTCAGGGCCTCGAACCCGCTGGACACCTTGGAGACGGTGAAGCCGCGGGCGGTCAGATGGCGGGCCAACGCGTCCCGCTGGCCGGGATCGTCGTCCGCGACGACGGCGCGGCGTTCCCCCTGGCCGGGCGGGCGGATGTCGGCGTCGATGGAAAAGCCGGCCGGCTTGGGGGGCATCGCCATGGACTCCCGGTGAAGATGGGAGGCTTTCTACGGCACGCGGAGGCCGGTTGCAAATCCCCGTGGGCGGTACTCGCCGACCGGTCAGCGAATCTTCACGACGCTGGGGCGGTCCACGACGGCAAGCATCGGCAGGTCGCTGGGCCGGTTGCCGTAGCCCCAGGTCTCGCCGAAGGGGCCGTTGGCGGCGATCCAGCCGCGCACCCGCTCCGCCTTGTCCAGCCGGACGCAATTGCCGGTGCGCAGCCGCCCGGTGAGGGCGCCGTCCTTCACCTCCATCCCGGTGGCCAGCAGGTCGTCGACCTCCAGCCCTTGCAGCAGGGCCGGCATGTAGATGTCGAGCGCTCCGGTCGCGACCACCACGCGGCGGCCCTCGCGCCGGTGCATCTTCAGGGTCTCCACCAGCGGGGCGTGCCAGCGGACGCGGTGGGCCAGCCGTTCCGCGGCGGCCAGGGCGTCCGCCACCGGAACGCCGTGCAGCGTCCGGCGCAGCAGGATGGTCTTGACCGACCCCGGAAAATCCACCCCCGGCCCGCGCCCGCGCGCGTGGCGGTGCAGGCCCGAGCGCAAGGCGTCCAGAAAGGCCAGCCGGGCGCGGTTGCGCCCGATGACCTCGCCGATGAACATCAGCAGGCTGTCGCCGTGGATCAGCGTCCCGTCGAAGTCGAAGAAGGCCACCCCCGGCGCGATGGACGCCAGGGGGCCGATATCATTCGTAGAGATGCCGCCCGTACAGGGGACGGAAGCCGTGAGTTTGGAAACAGGGATGACGCTGGTCTGCATGCGCCCTTATCCGGCGGAACGCGCCGCGTCACAAGTCAAATGCGTTGAAGACCAGTGGCGCCGACAACTCAATGTCCGGTTCAATGCAGGGACGGGCTGGGGGAGTCGTCGGACTCCTCCGCCTCGATCATCAGCTCTCCGACCGCCAGTTCCCCGGCGCATTCCTCCAGCCCCGCCTTCACGGCGATCAGGAGATTGATGATCTCGCCGTTGTCCTGCTCCAGGATGCGCAGGCGCTCCTCCAGCTTGTCCAGGCGGCGGGTGACGCTGTCGGTCAGCCGGTCGAGGCGGGCGAGAACCGGGTCGTTGTTCGTATCGTCCATGGCGGCGGTTGGTCCGTCGATGATTCGTGTGCGTCCTTGAAGCTAGGACCACGAACCGCCTCCGGACAGCCCCGCGCCCGGCGCAACCCGCAATTGATGGGATTACCGTCCGGATGGTGCCCGCCGAATCCAAAGGACTCAGGACCGGGCACGGCCGGGAGTCATTCCCCCTCCGACGTGGTGGCGCGGCGGCGCAACGGAACACCATACAGTTCAAGCCTATGGCCGAGCAGTTCATAGCCGAGTTCGCGGGCTATGACCTCCTTAAGCCGTTCGAGGTCTTCATTCTGGAACTCCACCACCTTTCCGGATTCGAGGTCGATCAGGTGATGGTGGTGCTCCGCCCCGGCTTCCTCGTAGCGGGCGCGCCCGTCGCCGAAATCCAGCCGGTCGATGACGTTCGCGTCCTCGAACAGGCGCATCGTGCGGTAGACGGTGGCGATAGAAATGCGCGGATCGATGGAGGACGCCCGCCGATGCACCTCTTCCACGTCGGGGTGATCGTGGGCTTCCGACAGCACGCGCGAAATCACACGGCGCTGATCGGTCATCTTCAGCCCTTTTTCGATGCAGAGCTGTTCGAGGCGCGAAGACATGGAAATCCCCTTGTTGTCGTCTCTCTGGCGCGCATGATCCGGCTCTTTGCGGCCCGGCCCGCGCGTCGGCCACCGTCCCTCCCCGGCACGGCCACCCGAATGCCCGAGCACCATACTGTGATTCGGAACCATTCACAAACGCCGACGTTTGGTGTCGGCTTACGGAAAGGGCGGGCGCCATGTTGACCCTGGACATCCACCACACCACCGTCTACCGCTATGCCAACCCGGTGACCTTCGGCGACCATCGCCTGATGTTCCGGCCCCGCGACAGCCACGATCTGCGGCTGGTCGAAACAAGTCTGGTCATCAGCCCGGTGCCGGCTTCCGTCCGCTGGCTCCACGACGTCTTCGGCAACTCCATCGCGGTGGCGCGCTTCGACCAGCCGGCGACGGAGCTGCGCTTCGAAAGCCACATCCGGGTGGAGCACTACCCGATGGGCGAGCTGGAATTCCCGATCGAGGACTACGCCCGCTCCTATCCCTTCAGCTATTCCGCGGAGGAGGTGCCGGATCTGGCGCTGACCACCCAGCGGCACTATCCGGACCCGGACCATCTGGTGGACGATTGGGCGCGGCAATTCGTGACGCTGGGCGAGGGCGGGCCGCCCGACACGCAGGACATGCTGGTGTCCATGACCCGCAGCATCAAGGAGACCTTCACCTATCAGGCCCGCGATCTGGAGGGTACGCAGAGCCCGGTGGAGACGCTGACGTCGAAGAGCGGCTCCTGCCGGGATTTCGCGCTTCTGATGATGGAGGCGGCGCGCTCGCTGGGCTTCGCGGCGCGCTTCGTGTCCGGCTATCTCTACGATCCCGCGCGGGATGGGCAGGACGGGGCGATGACCGGCGGCGGGGCGACCCACGCCTGGGTGGAAATCTACCTGCCGGGCTGCGGCTGGGTGGAGTTCGACCCGACCAACGGCATCGTCGGCGGCAGAAACCTGATCCGCGTCGCCGTCGCCCGCGATCCCTCGCAGGCGGTGCCGCTCGGCGGCTCCTGGACCGGGGCGTCGGCGGATTTCCTCGGCATGACCGTGGACGTCCTGGTCACGGCGAAGGGCGGAAACGGCGCTCCGGACGCTCCGGAAAACGCGGCGCCGCCGGCCGGACCCGCTTGACGCGGCAACCAATTGCAAACAAACGTCTGGCAAGATGAACGGTCCGGGCCTGTGCCGGCCCCGGACCAACCGCTCCATCCGACAGACGAGGCCCTATCCCCCGTGCTCCTTCCCGATCCGACCAGTCCCGCCCAGGGCGGCGCGCCGGAAACGGAGGGCGCCGCCACCCCGGTCCTTCCAGCCGCCCTGCTGGCCGCCCGCGTGCCGCCCGCCGGGCCGGACGCGCCCTGCCGGGAATTGCGGGATCGGCTGGCCGCCCATCCCGGCCTTCCGGCCGTGGCCGTGGCGGCGGGGGACGGGCGGGTGCTGGGGCTGGTGGACCGCTCCGCGCTCGACCGCCTTGCCGATCCGGAGGCTCCGGCGCGGGCGGCGATGGACCCCGCGCCCCTGCTGATCGACTCGGGCCTGCCGCTGGGCGAGGTCGGGCGGCGCATCCTGCGCGACAAGCCCGGCGCCCTGGCCTCCGGCTTCGTGGTGGTGGAGGACGGGCGCTATCTCGGCATCGGCTCGGGGCTCGACCTGCTGGCGCGGGCCGACGAGCAGGCCACGCTGCGGGCGCGCGAGCTGGAGGAGGCGCGCCGCGCCGCCGAGCGCGCCGACCGGGCCAAGACCGCCTTCTTCGCCTGCATGAGCCACGAGATCCGCACCCCGCTGAACGCCATGATGGGCTTCGCGGAACTGCTGGAGAAGGAGGTTCTGGGGCCGATCCGCAACCCGCTCTACCGCGACTATGCCCACGACATCGCGGAAAGCGGGCGGTACCTGATGGACCTCATCAACGACCTGCTCGACCTGTCCAAGGCGGAGGCCGGGCGGCTGGAACTGGCCGAATCCACGGTGGACGTTCCGCGCGTCGCCGTGGGCAGCGTCCGTCTGCTGTCCGACCGCGCCGGGCGGGCCGGGGTCGCCATCGAGACGGAGCTGCCGTCCGCCCTGCCGCCCCTGCACGCCGACGAGCGCAAGCTGCGGCAGATGCTTCTGAACCTGCTGTCCAACGCCGTGAAGTTCACGCCGCCCGACGGGGTGGTCACGCTGTCCGGCGCCGTGGCGGAGGACGGAACGCTGCGCCTGACCGTGCGGGACACCGGCATCGGCATGTCCGCCGACGAGTTGGAAAAGGCGTTGGAGCCCTGGGGCCAGATCGACAGCGCGCTGGGCCGCAACCACATCGGCACCGGCCTGGGCCTGCCCCTGACCAAGCGGCTGGTGGAACTGCACGGGGGCCGCCTGGACATCGACACCGCGCCCGACCGCGGCACCACCATGACGCTGGTCTTCCCGGCGGAGCGGGTGGGCGGGTAGCCCAGCCCTTCCGCGCGGCGCTACGCCTTTTCCTCTTCCCGAACCGCGCCGGCGCCGTCCCCATCCCCATCTCCGTCGGCCTCCACGGCCACCCGCCAGACCTCGGTGGTGCCGTTGCGGCCCCGGAGGTTGCGGTCGCCCACGCAGTCCAGCGGGGCGGCGCCGTCGCCCTGGAAGGCGGTGGCGGCGCTGGACAGCACGATGACCTCCTCGTCCCCCTGCAGGGCGGAGGCCAGCTCCTCGATGCGGGCGGCGACGTTCACGGTGTCGCCGACGATGGTGTAGTTGATCCGGCTTTCCGACCCGATGTTGCCGACAACCACCGGCCCGGAATGCAGGCCGATGCGCACGCGGATCGGCGGCAGCCCCTCCGCCGCGCGGCGGCGGTTGCCGTCCCGGACGGCGCGGGTGATGGCGTGGGCGGCGCGGAGCGCGCGGGCCGCGTGATCCGGCTGCTCCTCCGGCGCGCCCCAGAAGGCCATGATGGCGTCGCCGATGAACTTGTCCACCGTGCCGCCCTCCGCCTCGATGCAGTTGGCGAGCAGGGTGAAATGCTCGTTCAGCAGGGCGGCGGTGTCGGCGGCGCCCATATGCTCCGCCATGCGGGAGAAGCCGCGGATGTCGGTGAACATCACCGTCACCTCCCGCTCCTCCGACTGGAAGCTGGTCAGCCCGCCGCGGCGGTGCATCAGCCGCAGCACCAGCGCCTTGGGCACGTAGGTCTCGAACCAGCGCAGGCCGGCGACCATGGCGTTGAAGGCGCTGTTGGCGCGGGCCAACTCGCGCAGGCGCGAATCGGGAAGCTCGTCGATATCGCGGAACTCGAAGGTCCGGACGCGGTCGGCGGCCTCGGCCAGACGGGCCACCTGGGCGCTGATGCGCCGCCCGACGACCAGCGCCACCGCCACCGAGATCAGCAGGATGCCCAGCCCGGCAAGGCCGGTGGTGTAGAGGCGGCGGACCTCCGCGCTGGCCTCGTTCGCGCGGAAGCCGATGCCGATGGTCCAGTCCCGCTGGCCGTAGCCGGCCATGCTGCGCATCAGGAACAGGTAATCCTCGTCCAGAACGCTGACGACCCGGCCTTCCACACGCTTCTTCAGCGCCTCCACCGGCTGGCCGGTCTGCCACAGCGCCGCCAGCGCCGGATCGGCCACCTGATCGATGCGCGGCAGGGGCGGGCCGTCCGTCTTGCCGGAGAAGTCGAACTTCATGCCGGCCAGCGACGGGTGGGCCAGCACATGCTGCCGGTCGAACAGGACGAAGGCGTTCAGACCCTGCTCCACATAGAGCGTGGACAGGAAGCGCGACAGGTCGCCCAGCGACACGCCGACCACCACCTGCCCCAGATAGACGCCGTTGCGCCGCACCGGCTGGAACAGGGTGACGAAGCTGGTCCCCGCCTCCTTCGACCACAGCGGATCGGCCCACAGCGCGGTGGTGCGGTCGGCGCCGTTGCGCAGCTCCGGCCCCAGTTCCGGCTCGTGGCGCAAATCCTCCTTCCCGATGTGGAGCTGGTTGCCCAGACGGTCGGCGCGCAGGCCGGTGCGGTCGGGGTGGAAGAAGGCGATGCCCGTCACGTCCGGCGCCCCGGCCAGCGCGCCGCGCAGCGTGTCCTGGAGCGAGCGGGCGTCGGCGGGGTCCAACTCCCCCCGCTCCATCAGTCCGGCCACGAAACGGGCCATGTCCCGCGCGGGGTTGAGCTGGTTGCGGATGCGCACCTCCACCCCCGACAGGGCCAGGTCGGCGCGGTCGTTCAGCAGCGTGAAGGTGTTCCGGCTGGCGCTGACGAGGCCGAGCACCAGCACGCTCGCCACCGCCAGCAGCATCAGCGACCCGAAACCGGCCACCAGCACCGCCGCGATGGGCAGGCGCAGCCGCGGACGGCCCAGCGCGGGCGGGCGGGATCTGCGGCGGCCGGCCTTCTTCCGTACGGCGTCCTTCAGCCCGGACATCCGCGGGCCGGATCGGAGAAAGCGCCGTTTGGTGGGGTGGTCAGCCATGGCGGGGAGCCTACAGGACGCACGCGGGCATCGGCAATCGGCCATCGCGCCGCGTCCCGCAACGGTCACCCGCCGCGAATCGGAGGCACCGTTCAGCCGGAAACGATCTTCACCCTGCGCCCCGGCTGGATCGGCGTTCCCGGCGGCAGGTCGTTGATGATCCGGAACAATTCCTCCGCGTAGGGCTCCTGCGGCATTTGGCGCACGAAGCTCTCCACGCTGTCGCCGGGGCGGGCGGTCAGCACGCGGATGCGCCGGGGCTGGAAGGACGCGGCCTCCTGCCGGGACAGGCGGCGGAAGCTGCCGGCGGTCTGCCGGAAGTCCGCGTCGAAGCGGGACAGCGCGCCGCCGGGGGCCAGGAAGGTGAAGCGGTAGAGGGTGCCGGAATCGGCGCGGATGGCGACCAGCCGCACGTCCACGGCCCCGGCGTCGGTCTTGCCCTGGGTCAGCGCGGTGGCCGCCGGCATCCCGTTGACGGTGAAGGACTGAAGCCCCTGCAACCGCGCGCCCTGCGCCCAGGAGCCGGACAGATAGGCGGCGGGATCGCGCGCTCCCGGGGCCTTGCCGCCGTCGAACACAATGGCCCCGCCGTTCGATCCCTTGGCGATGACCTGTTGCGCCCCGTTCAGCAGGCTGAAGCCCTGCGGCACGTCGAAGGCGATGCCCAGTTGCGGGTGGGCGAAGGTCCGGCCGCGGACGAAGCCGTTCTCCGGGCTGTCGCCGTAGATCACCCCGTCCATCGCCGCCATGTAGGGATCGACGGGCCGCGCCCCGCCGGGCAGGGCGCGGGCGATGGCCGCGGCCTCCTCCACGCGCGATTCGGTCTGCGGGTGCGTGGCGAAGAAGTCGAAGCCGCTCTCCCCCGCGCCCTTTCCCGACCGCAGGCCGGAATACTGGGAGTCGCGGCGCATCGTCTCCAGGAAGGTGGCCATGGCGAAGGGGTCGTAGCCGGCGCGGTGCAGATAATCGATGCCCAGCCGGTCGGCTTCCGTCTCCTGCCCGCGGGAATAGCTGGCGAGCAGGGCGGTGCCGCCGATGTTGGCGATCTGCGCCAGCTCCGGGCTGCCCAGGACGAGGCCGATGCCGGCGGCCAGCAGGCCGGCGATGGTCTGGCTGGTCTGCCGTTCGCGGCCATGGTGGGCGATGACGTGGCCGATCTCATGCCCCAGCACACTCGCCACCTCCGCCTCGTCCTCGGCGAGCGCCAGCAGGCCGCGCGTGATGTAGACATAGCCGCCGGGCAGGGCGAAGGCGTTGACCACGTCGCTGTCCAGAACGGTGAAGGTCCAGGGACCCGGACGGTCGGTCTGGGCGGCCAGCCGGTTGCCGATGCCGGTGACGTACGCTTGCAGCCGCGGGTCGGGGTAGGCGCCGCCGAACTGGGCGAGGATCTTGGGATGCTCCTGCGCGCCGATGGACTCCTCGCTGCCGCCGAGAAGCTGGGCGTCGGCCGGCGCGCAGGCGGAGGTGAGCAGCAGCACGGCCAGAGCCGCGGCGGCGATCCGGCGCAGCGGGGACGGGGAAGACGGCTTGCGTTCGGGCGTCATGAGTCGTCATATCGGGAAGGGGCTTTCCAACATCAAACGCCCGATGCGCACCGACCGTTCCGTTGTTTCCACCCCGCACCCGCCATGCCGCGCCGCATCCTGTCCCCGCTGTTCGCCCTGCTGCTGACGGCGAACACCGCCGGGCCGCCGGACCTGCGCGTTTCCGCGGTGACCGACGGCGCCACGCTTCTGCTGGAGGACGGGCGCAGCCTGCGCCTTGCCGGGATCGAACCCGCCGCACCGCCCATGGGGGCGGAACCGGGCCAGGGCTGGCCTCTGGCCGAAGCGGCGGCGAAGGCGCTGGCGGATCTGGCGCTCGGGCAGCGCCTGACGGTGCGGGGGGAGGCGAGGACCGACCGGCACGGGCGCCTGCTGGCGCAGGTGGTGCGCGGCGACGGGCTGTGGCTCCAGGGGGAACTGCTCGCGCGCGGCCTCGCCCGCGTGCACACCCGGCCCGACGCCCGCGCCCTGGCCCGCGAGATGCTGGCGGCGGAGGCCGGCGCGCGGGCGGCGGAGCGCGGCATCTGGCGAACCCGCGCCTACGCCGTGCGCCCCGCCGATCCGGAGGCGCTGCTGCGGGACCGCGACAGCTTCCAGATCGTCGAAGGGCAGGTGCTGCGGGTGACCAAGGCGGGCGGCGACGCCTATCTGGACTTCGGCGAGGACTGGCGGACCGACGTCACGGTTCACATCGGGCGCTCGGCCCTGCGGGAATTCGTGGCCGCCGGCATCGACCCGTTGTCCTACGAGGGCCGGACCGTCCGCGTGCGCGGCTGGGTGGGCTTGCGCGCCGGTCCGCTGATCGAGGCGACTCATCCTGAACAGATCGAGCGTCTGGATAGCGGCGGCCCGTCCGCCCGTCCGGTGCCGCGCCCCTCCCGCCCGCCGCCGGACCTTTCCGACCCCAACCTTTCCGATGGCAAGGAGGAGTGAGCCTGTGGCGGACGCCGGACGGGCGCCCTACACTGGCTTGCATCGCATCGGCTTCCATCCGGCACGGACTGACAGGACCTCTTCATGCCCCGCAGCGAGCTTTTTCCGCCCATCGACCCCTACCAGACCGGCTTCCTGCCCGTGGACGACATCCACACGCTCTACTGGGAGCAGTCGGGCAACCCGCGCGGCGTGCCGGTGCTGTTCCTGCACGGGGGGCCGGGGGCGGGCGCCTCGCCGACGCACCGCCGCTTCTTCGACCCCGCCCATTACCGGATCGTCGTGATGGACCAGCGCGGCGCGGGGCGCTCCGCTCCGCTGGGCGAGGTGCGCCGCAACACGACCGAACTGCTGGTGGAGGACGCCGAACGGCTGCGCCGCCATCTGGGGATCGAGCGCTGGCTGCTGTTCGGGGGAAGCTGGGGGTCGACGCTGGCGCTGGCCTATGGGCAGACCCACCCGGAACGCTGCCTGGGGCTGATCCTGCGCGGCATCTTCCTGATGCGGAAGGCGGAGATCGACTGGTTCCTCTATTCGATGCGCACCATCTTCCCGGAAGCCTGGGCCGCCTTTGCCGGCCACATTCCGGAGGAGGAGCGCGGCGACCTGCTGGAAGCCTACTGGCGGCGGCTCGATTCGCCCGACGCCGCGACCCGCATGGCGGCGGCGCGGGTGTGGAGCCTGTATGAAGGCTCCTGCTCCTCGCTCCTGCCCTCGCCGGAGCTGATCGCGACGAGCGCCGAGGACACCCACGCGCTGGGTCTCGCCCGGATCGAGGCCCATTACTTCCGCGCCAACCGCTTCACCCCGGAGGACCGGCTGCTGCGCGACGTGCACCGCATCCGGCATTTGCCGGGGGCGATCGTCCAGGGCCGCTACGACATCGTGTGCCCCATCGCCAGCGCCGACGATCTGCGCCGCGCCTGGCCCGAGGCCGAGTACCGCGTGGTTCCCGACGCCGGCCATTCCGCCATGGAGCCGGGCATCCGCGCCGCCCTGGTCCAGGCGACGGAGCGCTTCAAGGAGTACCGGTAGGAAAACTGGGAGGCGGTTGCGCCGGGGCCCCTCCCTAACCCTCCCCCACCTTCGGTGAGGGAGGGGACTTGAGCCTTCCCGCATTCGCTCCCCCTTGCGTTGCGGCGTGGCCGCGCGTATAACCCTGCCCTCCAACGGGCGGCGAGGCCGGGTCCGAGACCCAGGGCATGCCCAACCGTCAGTCGGGAACATCCAACGCAAGGATTGAAAATGCCCAAGCTGAAGACGAAGAGCGGCGCCAAGAAGCGCTTCAAGGTGACCGCCACCGGTAAGGTGCGCGCCCAGGCGGCCTTCAAGCGCCACTGCCTGGAGCAGAAGAGCCCGAATATGAAGCGCAATGCGCGCGGCATGATGACCCTGGCCGAGCCGGACCAGAAGATCGTGCTGAAGAACTGGCTGCGCAACGCTTGATATCGTAAGGGAATCTGAACCATGGCTCGTGTTAAGCGCGGCGTCACCACGCACGCCCGTCACCGCAAGATCCTGAAGCTCGCCAAGGGCTACCGGGGCCGCAACTCCAAGAACTTCCGCATCGCGATCGAGAAGGTCGAAAAGGCCCTTCAATACGCGTACCGCGACCGCCGCAACAAGAAGCGCGATTTCCGCGGCCTGTGGATTCAGCGCATCAACGCCGGTGTGCGCCAGTACGGCCTGACCTACTCGCGCTTCATCAACGGCATCAAGCTGGCCGGCATCGAGATCGACCGCAAGGTCCTGTCGGACCTGGCCGCCCGTGAGCCGGAGGCCTTCAAGGTCATCGTCGATCAGGCCCAGGCCGCTCTCGCCTCCAAGGCCGCCGCCTAAAGGGTTCGCCGCGCAAAGCGGAAACCCCGGTCCGGCGCCGGACACGAAAGAAGGGAGCCGTGCCTCTGGGCCGGCTCCCTTTTTCTTTACGCTCGCACTTCCTTATGGCTCGCGGGAAATGACATGCTCGATGCGCTGAAAGACGAACTCCTGTCGCAGGTCAACGCCGCCGGCGACCTCGCGGCCCTCGAAGAGGTGCGGGTCACCGCGCTCGGCAAGAAGGGGCGCATCACCGGCTTCATGAAGGAGCTGGGCGGCCTGTCGCCCGACGAACGGCGCGAGCGCGGCCAGCAGCTCAACGCCCTGAAGGACGAGATCGCCGCAGCCATCGACAGCCGCAAGGCCGGCCTTGCCCGTGCCCATCTGGAGGCCCGCCTCCAGGCCGAGCGCATCGACGTCACCCTGCCGGTCCGTCCGGAGACCGAGGGGCGCATCCACCCGATCAGCCAGACCATCGACGAGATGGTGGCGATCTTCGCCGAGATGGGCTTCAGCGTCGCCGAGGGGCCGGACGTCGAGGACGACTTCCACAACTTCACCGCCCTGAACTTCCCGCCGGGCCACCCCGCCCGCGACATGCACGACACCTTCTATCTGCCGGATTCCGGGGACAAGAAGATGCTGCTGCGCACCCACACCAGCCCGGTGCAGGTCCGCACCATGCTGAACAAGAAGCCGCCGATCCGCATCATCGCGCCGGGCCGCACCTACCGGTCCGACTACGACATGACCCACACCCCGATGTTCCACCAGATCGAAGGGCTGGTCATCGACGAGGCGACCCACATGGGGCACCTCAAGGGCTGCCTGATCGAATTCTGCCGCGCCTTCTTCGACGTGGACGACCTGCCGCTGCGCTTCCGCCCCAGCTTCTTCCCCTTCACCGAACCGTCGGCGGAGGTGGACATCGGCTGTTCCCGCAAGGGCGGCGAGCTGAAGCTCGGCAATTACGGCGACTGGCTGGAAATCCTGGGCTGCGGCATGGTGCACCCCAACGTGCTGGAAGCCTGCGGCATCGACAGCACCAAATACCAGGGCTTCGCCTTCGGCATGGGGATCGAGCGCGTGGCGATGCTGAAATACGGCATCCCCGACCTGCGCACCTTCTTCGAAGCCGACCTCCGCTGGCTGAAGCATTACGGCTTCGTGCCGCTCGACGTTCCCAGCATGGCCCAGGGCCTGACGCGCTAAAGGAGCCGGACCCATGAAGTTCACGCTGTCCTGGCTGAAGGACCACCTGGAAACCGACGCCACGCTCGACCAGATCGTGGAGAAGCTGACCGCCCTCGGCCTGGAGGTCGAAGGGGTGGAGGACCGCTCGAAAGAGCTGAAGCCCTTCCGCGTCGCCCACGTCGTCTCCGCCGAGAAGCACCCGGACGCCGACAAGCTGCGCGTCCTGGTCGTCGACACCGGCACCGAAAAGCTCCAGGTCGTCTGCGGCGCGCCCAACGCCCGCGCCGGCCTGAAGGGCGTCTTCGCGCCGGAGGGGTCCTACATCCCCGGCTCCGACATCACGCTGAAGAAGGGCGTCATCCGCGGCGTCGAGTCGAACGGCATGATGTGCTCGGAACGCGAACTGAAGCTGTCGGAAGAGCACAACGGCATCATCGAACTGCCGGACGACGCGCCGGTCGGCGTGGCCTACGCCGACTATGCCGGCCTGGGTGACCCGGTCATCGACATCAGCCTGACGCCGGACCGCGCCGACTGCGCCGGGGTGCGCGGCATCGCCCGCGACCTCGCCGCCGCCGGGCTGGGCCGGCTGAAGCCGCTGACGGACGGTCCGCTGAACGCCGAGCCGGTGAAGGGTGCCTTCCCCAGCCCGCTCGGCGTGACCAACGAGCGCACCGACGCCTGCCCGCTGTTCGTCGGCCGCGTCATCCGCGGCGTGAAGAACGGCCCGTCGCCGAAGTGGCTGCACGACAAGCTGGTCGCCATCGGCCTGCGCCCGATCTCGGCCCTGGTGGACATCACCAACTACCTGACCTTCGACGCCGCCCGCCCGCTGCACGTCTTCGACGCCGACAAGGTGAAGGGCGGCATCGTCGTGCGCATGGCCCGTCCCGGCGAGCGGCTGAAGGCGCTGAACGGCAAGGACTACGATCTCGACGGCGAGATGACCGTGATCGCCGACCATGAGCGCGCGGAATCGCTGGCCGGCATCGTCGGCGGTGAGGACACGGGCTGCACCGAGGCGACCGTCAACGTCTTCGTCGAGGCGGCCTTCTTCGACCCGGTGCGCACCGCGCAGACCGGGCGGCGCCTGGGCATCGACTCCGACGCGCGCTACCGGTTCGAGCGCGGCGTCGATCCGGCGGCGGTCCTGTCGGGCATGGAGCGGGCCACCCGTCTGATCCTGGACATCTGCGGCGGCGAGGCCTCCGATCTCGTGATCGCGGGCGAGGAGCCGCAGTGGCGCCGCACCCTGACGCTGCGTCCGGGCCGCGTCGCCGCTCTCGGCGGCGTCGACGTGCCGCGCGACGAGCAGACGCGCATCCTGATGGATCTGGGCTGCGAGATCGCCGGCGAGGATGTGGACGGCACCCTGCGCATCGTCCCGCCCTCCTGGCGCGCCGACATCCACGGCGAGGCCGATCTGGTGGAGGAGGTGCTGCGCGTCCACGGCTTCGACGCCATCCCGGCGACGCCGCTGCCGCGCGACAGCGTGCTGACCCGTCCGGCGCTGAGCACGAAGCAGCGCCGCGTCGGGCTGGCCAAGCGCACGCTGGCCGTCCGCGGCCTGTCGGAAGCCGTTACCTGGTCCTTCATGGCCGGTCCGGTGGCGGAGCTGTTCGGCGGCGCCGGGGAGGGGCTGACCCTGGTCAACCCGATCAGCGCCGACCTGGACGTCATGCGCCCGTCGATCCTGGGCAACCTGATCCAGGCCGCCGGGCGCAACGCCGACCGCGGCTACGCCGACGTGGGCCTGTTCGAGGTCGGGCCGGCCTTCCGCAAGCCGTCGCCGGACGGGCAGGACATGGTGGCCGCCGGCATCCGCGCCGGCAACGCCGTACCGCGCCATTGGGCGGAGAAGGCTCGTGGCGTGGACGCCTTCGACGCCAAGGCCGACGCGATGGCCGTGCTGGAGGCCGCCGGTGCGCCGGTGACGAACCTCCAGGTCACCACCGACGCGCCGGGCTGGTACCATCCGGGCCGCTCGGGCGTGCTGCGCCTCGGCCCCACGGTCATGGCCCGCTTCGGCGAGATCCACCCGACCGTTCTGGACACGCTGGGCGTGAAGGGGCCGGTCATCGGCTTCGAGGTGTTCCTGGACGCCATCCCCCTGCCCAAGAAGAAGGGCGGGACGGCGCGCCCGCTGGTCCAGCTCTCGCCGTACCAGCCGCTGGAGCGCGATTTCGCCTTCGTCGTCGGCAAGGATGTGGAGGCCGACAAGCTGGTCCGCGCCGCCAAGGGCGCCGACAAGGCGCTGGTCAGGGACGTGACCGTCTTCGACGTCTATCAGGGCACGAACGTGGAGGAGGGTAGGAAGTCCGTGGCCCTTTCCGTCACGCTCCAGCCGACCGAGCGGACCCTGACCGAGCCGGAGATCGAGGCCGTCAGCCAGAAGATCGTCGCCGCGGTCACCAAGGCCACGGGCGGCAGTCTGCGCACCTAAAGGCTGCCCACGTGAAGAAGGTTTCAATTTCATAAGACAAAATTTGGGTCTCCGCCGCAAGGCGGGGGCCCATTGTTTTTCGGCGTCCGCATGGAACGGGCGACGCCTTGGACAGTTCAAAGGATTGTTCCGGAGCCGAGACGTTTGGATTCGTGGTCTGCGGTGCACTCCGTTCATTGCCTGTCTGTTGGGCGTGACGTCCGGTCGCGCCTCATATGCGCTTTTTCAGAGTTGAACGGAAAGGATACATCAGATAAAGCGAATGAAAATGGGTTTACAAATCATGCATCCGCATTGATCGGATGTTTCCTACCGAAGTGCGGAAATTTCAAAATTAGAATGTATCCCTTCCTGCATACATGGCAGATGTTTCTGAAAATACGTTGGACTGATATTCGGACTTTCTTAATGTTTTGACTCTCTTTTAAATGGCTTTGTCGGAAACGGCGTTGGGGTGCCCGGCCCTGCCGCCCTCAGCCCTGGTGAATGTCCCGATGGCGAGCTTATCAAATGACTACCCCAGACCCGCTCCCGTCCTTGTCATGAGCGGGGCCACCGGTGGCGGTGCGGCGGGCGACGGTGGTGCATCCGGCCGCGAGGACGGCGGCGGAGGCGGGCCGGACGAGTCCAGCCGTTTGGTCATCGTGGTGGACGATGACCGGTCCATCGTGGAAGGGCTCGCGCTGCTTCTGGAAGCCTGGGGCTACGACGTGCTGACCGCCCTGTCTCTGGACGAGCTGGCGCAGCGCCTGCCGCAGGCGACCGGCCGTCCCGGGCTGGTTCTGGCCGATCATTTCCTGCCTGCGGGAGGCACGGGCGCCCAGGTGGTTGAGATGGTGCGCGCGCATGTGGGCGCCCCGGTGCCCGCCCTGATCCTGACGGGCGACACCATGCCCGAACGGCAGGCCGAAGCCGCCGCGCTGGGCTGCCGGCTGCTGCACAAGCCGGTGCAGATCGGTCCGCTGAAGGACATGGTGGACGCGCTGATGAGCGGCGCCGGCTGACGGCGCCCAGGACCCGGGTTCAGGGCGGGTTCAGCCGCGGCGCAGGCCGTCGGACACCGCCAGGAAGGCGTCCACCACCACCGGGTCGAACCGGCTGCCGGACAGGCGCCGGATTTCGGCCACCGCCACGTCGTGATCCAGCGCCTTTCGGTAGGGACGGTCGCGGGTCATGGCGTCGAAGCAATCCGCCACCGCGACGATGCGGGCGCTCAGCGGGATGGCGTCGCCTTGCAGGCGGTCGGGATAGCCGGTGCCGTCCCAATTCTCGTGATGCGACCGGGCGACCTCCGCCCCGAGATGCAGGTGCGTCCGCCCGTCGGACCGGCGGCTGGCGCGGTCCAGCAGGTGCCAGCCCGCGGTCGTGTGGGTCTGCATGGCGGCACGCTCTTCCGGCGTCAGCGGGCCGGCCTTGCCGAGGATATCCGGGTCCAGCGTGGCGTTGCCGACGTCGTGCAGGATGGCGGCCAGACCGACCGACTCCAGGAACAGCGTGTCGAGGACGGCGGGATAGCACCCCTCCTCGGCCAGCCGGCGGGCGATGCGGTCGGTCACCATGGCGATGCGCGGGCCGGCATCGGCTTCCGCACCGGGAAGACGGTCCGGATGACCGCCATGCTCCGCCAGATTGGCCATGGCGATGACGGTGTGCTCCTGGCTGCGGCGCATCTGCTCGTAAAGGTGCAGATTGTCGAAGCCGACGGAAATCTTGCGGCAGAACACCTCGATCAGGTTGCGGTCGAGGTCCGACAGGGGGCGGTCGGAGGTGAGATAGACCACATTCTCCCGGTTGTTGGGCGTGCGGATGTAGAGCGTGCAGTGATCCGCGGCATAGCGGTTGCTGTGCGTCTCCAGGCAGCGCTTCACCTCGGCCAGCACCGCGGCTTCCACATGGTTGGCCGCCGGTTCGTCGATCAGCGCCTCGAACCGGCCGGAGCCGGCCAGCACATACAGCCTGTCCCCCATGCCCCCATGCTCCGTCCCGGCGATGACCGGGCCGCGCTGCACGCACAGGATGGCGTCCGGCCCGACGCCGAGAATGCCCGAAAGCTGGGTCAGCACCCCGGCGGCGAACAGCTTCATGGAGCGCGCCTGGAACAGGGACGACGACGCCTCGATGATCTTCTCCAGCCCGCGCCGGTTCATCTCGATCGCCATGATGTCCTCGTAGGACCGCAGGGCGGCGACCGTGGTGGTGAAGAGCTGCTGGGCGGTGAGCTGGGTCTTCGCCTTGTAGTCGTTGATGTCGTAGTCGAGGATCACCGCGCGCTCCGGCGCCTGGCCGGGCTGGCCGGTGCGCAGGATGATGCGGACATGGCGGTTCTTCAGCTCCTCCCGGATGTGGTGGACGAGCTTGAGCCCGGCGTCGTCGGTTTCCATCACCACGTCCAGCAGGATGATGGCGATGTCCTCCTCCCCCTCCAGGATCTTGCGCGCTTCCGCCGCCGAATAGGCGGAGATGAACTCGGCGGAGCGGCCCTTGTAGGAGAAGTCGGCGAGCACGAGCTTGGTGATGGAGTGCACCTCCGGCTCGTCGTCGACGATCATCATCTTCCAGCGGTTCCCGGTGCCCGGCGACCCGGTCTCGCCGTCGCCGTCCTGGTCGTCCAGAAAGAGGAACTCGTCGTCGGAGTCGGTCATGGGGAGCCTGATGCGGGTCGGGCGGAGGGTAAAAAAGATTAACACGGTGTGGCTGCACGCGCCTACCGCCTCAATCGAAGCATTTTCGACGAAAAAGCTCAACAAACTGCATTGAACGCCGAACCGCTATCCTGCGGTGCGGAAGCGGGTGACGGACCCTTCCGACGGCATCAGAAGGTTTCCAGTTCGATCACCCAGCAGTCCATGGATCTCTGCGCCAGCGCACCGCAGACATTGTCCACCTGCGTGCGGGTGAAGGGGCCGACGCCCATCTGGTAGGTGGTGCGGGCGCCGCGGAAGACCGGCCAGACCATCGGCGGCAGATCGCGGTAGGCCGTCCCCGGACCGTAGGTGAATTCCTGCCAGGCGCGCAACCCTTCGGCGTGGCTGACATACTCGCCCAGCCGCGCGGCGAAGAGCGGACCCGGCTCGATCGGCGGCATTCCGGGCAGAGGGTAGGGGGCGACGACTCCGATCAGCCCGTCCGTCGTGGCGACCGCCCGCGACCGGCTGGGCATGCCCAGCGTCACCCGCCCGTTCGCGGAATCGATCAGGCTGACCACGTCGCCCTTGCGCAGGGTGAAGCCGCGCCGCTTCTTGTTGTCCAGGATCTCCGTCGCCTTGATGTTGTCCGCGGCGACGACGTAGCCCTGGGCCGGCGCCTGGGCGGCGATTTCCCACGCGCTGCGCGGCACCACGGCGGCGCCGCGGTGGATGACCGGCGGTTTTCCGGCTCCGGCGGGCGGTCCCCCGGCGCTGGCGCCGCCCATGGCGGCGGTGATGGAGCGGGACACCATCAGCGCCGGGTCCAGCGAATCGGAGGGAACATAGCCGATGGGCTGGCCGCCGATGGCGACCTCCGTCCAGGAGGTGCCGCGCGGCGTGCCCAGAGCGTTCAGCGCCTTGCCGCGCGGCAGGGTCTGGATGATCCGGGCGTCCGCGTTGGGGCCGATGCGCACCTCGATGTCGCGGTTCAGCACCACCTCGCCGGTCAGCGGCGCGCCGATGGCGACGGGGCTTTGCGCGAACGCGGTCACCGGGGCGCAGCACAGCGCCGCCGCGGCCAGGATCAGCCGAAGCGCCAGGGCGCGGAAGGCGGTGGCGGAACGCGTGCGCATGGTGGTTGCCCCCATGGGAGAGTGCCCATTCTGCATCGGCGCACCCCGCCGGGGCAACCCGGCGCATGCCCGCCGGGGCGGATGTCACGGAACGGCGAGGCCGGTCAGGCCGCCCGGTCGCCGCCCACCAGATCGTGGATCGCCTCGGCCAGGAGCCGGACCGGCTTGGCGGCCATGCCGGGCGCGCGGTGCAGCGCGATGTCGATGTCCGGCAGGCGGGGAAAGCCGTCCGCTTCGGTCAGGCGGCGCAAGCTGGGCGGGACGGTGCATTCCTCCATGGCGGTGACTCCCAACCCGCCCAGGACGGCGCCGTGCACCGCCACCACGCTCTTGCTGATGAAGGCGACGCGCCAGCCGCGCCCGATGCCCTCCAACGCCGCCACCGCGAGGTCGCGCACCACGCAGCCCTTGGGGAACAGGGCCAGCGGCAGCGGGTCCTCCCGCTCGATGGGGGTGGCCGCCGTGCTGCGCGGCGGGGCGACCCAGGCCACCGGCTCCCGCCGGACCAGTTCGCCGCTGCGGCTGTCCGGGTGGCGGGTGACCAGGGCGAGGTCGTAGCGGCCCTTGTCGATCTCCGCCACCAGATCGGGGCTGTTGTCGCAGATCACCTCCACCGGCACGTCGGGATAGGCGGCGGCGAAGCGGGCCAGCACGCCGGGAAGCAGCATGGTGGCGTAATCGTCCGGCGTGCCGATGCGCACGCTGGCCACCGTGGCGGGCCGGCGCATCAGCGTCAGCACCTCGTCGTTCAGGGTCAGCATCCGCCGGGCGTAGGTCAGCAGAAGCTCCCCGTCCTGGGTCAGGCGGACGCTCTTGGTGTCGCGCTGGAAGACGCGGGCGCCGACCACCTCCTCCAGCCGGCGGACCTGCTGGCTGACGGCGGCCTGGGTGCGGCCCAGCGTGTCGCCGGCACGGGTGAAGCTGCGCGCGTCGGCGACGGCGACGAAGGCGCGCAGAAGGTCGGTGTCGAGGTTGGCCGGCATGGTGGCGCATTCAAGCAGAGGGGACGCGCGGGTTCAACGCGCGAAAGGCCCATCACGATCTGTGATGATCCTCATAAAGCCTATTCGTTTCCCAGATTTTCCGCGCGGGCGCAGGGTGCCCTCCGGTTCTTGGGAGGGTGAAGCGATGGGCGTGTTCGACGCGATGACGGCGGTGGTTCTGGAGGCCGGGCGCCTGGACCGGCGGGAGGAGCGCCGTCCGGCGCCGGTCCCGCCAGCCCGGCGGTTCCGCCTGCCCCGGCTGCCGGCCTTGCCGGTGCTGCTGCTGGCCGTGCTGGTGGCGTGAACCGGCTCAGATGGTCGTGGCGGGTGGCGGTTCCATGGGGGGCGGTTCGGCGGGCGCCGCTTCCACAGGAGGCGGGGTGAGGCGCAGGGGCGCCGGACCGCCCGTCTCCGGAACCGCCGCGGGTTCGGGCGGCGGAAGCTCCTTCGCCTCGACGACCGGATCGGTGGGGACCGGATCGGTGGGCTTTGCGTCGTCCTTTGCCGCCTCCTTCGCCGCCGGGGCGGGGGCCGGTTCCGGGTCCACGGAGTAGTCGGCGACGATGCGGGCCTGACTGCCGGCGATGACCAGCACCTTCTGCCCGATGTCGATGGGCTTCTCGTCCTTCTGGGTGACCGAGAGCAGGTCGCCATCGGGCTTGCGGACGATGTATTCCCAACCCGTGGTGTCGCCGGTCACATGCTCGATGGAGGTGCCGAGAAGGCTGCCGATGGTCGTGCCGCCGACCGCCCCCAGCGCCGAGTTGATGCCGAAGACGCCGGACTGCGACCCCAGCACGCCGCCCGCGGCTCCACCGGTGACGGCGCCGACGGTGCCGTTGGTGCTGATCTTGACCTGACGGAACCCGATGACGACGGCCCGCTCCACCTTGTTCGCCTGCTGCGTTGCGCTGGCGGCGTAGGTGTTCGGGGAGTAGTTCGGGGTGCAGCCTGCGAGGATGCCGGCGATGACGGCGGCGGGCAGGCCAAACATGACAGTGCGCGTCACGGGACATCATCCGTTTGGAAGCCTGACCGGGTGATAGGCGATTCCGCGCGGCGAGTCATTCGACTTTTTGTGGGCTCCGGGATGCGCGGACAAAAAGAAAGCGGGCCTTTCCAGACCCGCTTTCCGTCATGCCGCCGCAAACCCAACAATCACTCGTCGCCCATCTTCAGGGCGGCGATGAAGGCGCTCTGCGGGATTTCGACCTGGCCGAACTGGCGCATGCGCTTCTTGCCTTCCTTCTGCTTGTCCAGCAGCTTGCGCTTGCGGCTGATGTCGCCGCCGTAGCACTTGGCCGTCACGTCCTTGCGCAGCGCTCCGATGCTCTCGCGGGCGATGATCTTGCCGCCGATGGCCGCCTGCACCGCGATCTTGAAGAGCTGGCGCGGGATCAGCTCCTTCAGCCGCTCGCAGAGCTGGCGCCCGCGGCGCTCCGACTGGGAGCGGTGGACGATCATCGACAGGGCGTCCACCGGTTCGGCGTTGACCAGGATCGACATCTTCACGAGGTCGCCTTCCTCGTAGCTGTCCATCTGGTAGTCGAAGCTGGCGTAGCCGCGGCTGATCGACTTCAGCCGGTCGTAGAAGTCGAAGACCACCTCGTTCAGCGGCAACCGGTAGACCAGCATGGCGCGGGCGCCGGCGTAGGTCAGCTCGATCTGCTGGCCGCGCCGCTCGGTGCAGAGCTGGAGCACGCCGCCCAGATACTCGTCGGGCAGCATGATGGTGGCCTTGATCCACGGCTCGTCGATGCGGTCGATCTTCATCACGTCCGGCATGTCCGCCGGGTTGTGAAGGTCCCGCACCGTGCCATCGGTCATGTGCAGCTTGTAGACCACCGAGGGGGCGGTGGTGATGAGGTCCAGGTTGAACTCGCGCTCCAGCCGCTCCTGGATGATCTCCAGATGCAGCAGGCCGAGGAAGCCGCAGCGGAAGCCGAAGCCCAGCGCCGCCGACGTTTCGGCCTCGTAATGGAAGCTGGCGTCGTTCAGCTTCAGCTTGCCCAAGCTGTCGCGCAGCCGCTCGAAGTCGGCGGCGTCCACCGGGAACAGGCCGCACCACACCACAGGGATGGAGGGCTTGAAGCCGGCCAGCGGCTCGGCGGCGGGCTTGCGGTCCTCGGTGATGGTGTCGCCGACCTTGGTCTGCGTGATGTCCTTGATGGCCGCCGTGATGAAGCCCATCTCGCCCGGCCCCAACTCGCCGGTCAGCAGGGCCTTCGGGGTGAAGACGCCGACGCGGTCCACCTCGTGCGCGCTACCGGTGGACATGAAGCGGACCTTCTGGCCGACCTTCAGCCGCCCGTCCACCACACGCACCAGGATGACCACGCCCAAATACGGATCGTACCAGCTATCGACCAGCAGGGCCTTCAACTCGGCGTCGGCGTTGCCCTTGGGCGGCGGCAGGCGCTGCACCACGGCCTCCAGCACGGCGTCGATGTTCAGGCCGGTCTTGGCCGAGATTTCCACGGCGTCGGAGGCGTCCAGGCCGATCACGTCCTCGATCTGCTGCTTGATGCGGTCGGGCTCGGCCGCGGGCAGGTCGATCTTGTTGAGGACCGGGATGATCTCGTGGTTGTTGTCGATCGCCTGATAGACGTTGGCGAGCGTCTGCGCCTCGACGCCCTGCGAGGCGTCCACCACCAGGATCGAGCCCTCGCAGGCGGCGAGGCTGCGGCTGACCTCGTAGGCGAAGTCGACGTGGCCCGGCGTGTCCATCAGGTTCAGCGTGTACTGCTGCCCGTCCTTGGCCTTGTAGAGCAGGCGGACGGTCTGCGCCTTGATGGTGATGCCGCGCTCGCGCTCGATGTCCATGCTGTCGAGCACCTGTTCGCGCATCTCGCGCGAATCGAGGCCGCCGCACTGCTGGATCAGACGGTCGGCAAGGGTCGACTTGCCATGGTCGATGTGCGCGATGATCGAGAAATTGCGGATGTGCGAAAGGTCAGTCATCGGTGCCCGGAGCCCTGGTTTGGGGCGGAACATAGGGCGGACGGACGATGCGCGCAATGGCGGTGTGGGTGCCCGAACGCCGTTGCGGGCAACAGGGGCCACACGGATTTCACGGATTTAGACACGGATTTTCCTGTCGTCACCCCATAAACTTCAATAAATGCAATCGGAGTTATAGGATAACGATAATATTAATAATAAAAATCCGTGTAATCCGTGCTCCCATCCGCGCAATCCGTAAAGACCCTGTTGCTCGACAAGAATCCTGAGGGCGCCCCCTCGACTCACCCCACCAGAACCGGCGCGACCTCGCGGTAAAGCTCCATGTACTCCTCCGCCGGGCCGTGCCAGCCGAAGTCGCGGGTCATCGCGTGCTGCTGCATGGCGTGCCAGCGCTCCGGCTTGCGGTAGAGGGCGGCGGCGCGGCGCAGCGCCCAGGTCAGTTCCTGGACGGTGGCGTTGACGAACTGGAAGCCGGTCGCGCTGCCGTCGTTCACCGCCGCCGGGTTGGCGTCCACGATGGTATCGGCGAGGCCCCCGGTGCGGCGGACCAGCGGCAGGGTGCCGTACTTCAGGGCGTACATCTGCGTCAGGCCGCAGGGCTCCGACCGCGACGGCACCAGGAACAGGTCGGCGCCGGCCTGGATGCGGTGGGACAGCGCCTCGTCATAGCCGATGCGCACGCCGACCGACTTCGGATACCAGGTGGCGAGGTGGCGGAAGCCGGCCTCCAGCGCCGGTTCGCCGTTGCCGAGAACGGCGAGCTGGCCGCCCCAGGCGATCCATTGCGACGCCGCCTCCAGCACCAGATCCAGCCCCTTGTGGCCGGTCAGGCGGCTGACCACCGCGGCCAGCGGGGCGTCGGGCCGGCGGTCCAGGCCGAAGGTCGCCTGAAGGTCGGCCTTGCACAGGTCCTTGCCGCCCAGATCCGCGGCGCCGTAGCGGGCGGCGATGTGCGGGTCGGTGGCGGGGTCCCAGATCTGGTAGTCCACGCCGTTGAGGATGCCGGTCAGCGCCTCGGCCCGCGTGGAGAGCAGCCCTTCCAGGCCCGAGCCGTGCTCCGCCGTCTGGATCTCGTGGGCGTAGGTCGGGCTGACCGTGGTCAGGCGGTCGGAATAGAAACAGCCGGCCTTCAGGAAGCCGAGGCCGCCGTAATACTCCACCCCGTCGATCCGGAAGGCGGCGGACGGCAGGCCCAGGTCGCCCATCATCCAGGCGCCGAACCAGCCCTGGTAGGCGATGTTGTGGATCGTCGTCACCGTGCCCGGACGGAACGGCCCGGCGAAGCGGTCGGGGCGCAGCTCCAGATAGGCCGGGATCAGGCCGGTCTGCCAGTCGTGCCCGTGCAGCACGTCGGGACGCCACCAGGGATCGCAGCCGTCCTCCGCCGCGAAGCCCGCCGCGCACCAGGACAGGGCGGCGAAGCGTTCCGCGTTGTCGGGCCAATCCTTGCCGTCCGGTCCCAGATAGGGGTTGCCGGGCCGGTCGTAGAGCGACGGCGCGTCCAGCACATAGGCCAGCACCCCGTCCGGCATCCGTCCGATCCGCAGCGTGGCCTGGGCGCCGCCGGGCAGGTCGGTGAGCGGCCCGCCGACCGGTTGGAGGTCGCTCAGCCCGTTCAGCACCGCCGGATAACCGGGCAGCAGCAGGCGGACGTCGGCTCCGGCGCGCTTCAGGGCGGGGGGCAGGGCGGCGGAAACGTCGGCCAGCCCGCCGGTCTTCACCAGCGGGTAGCATTCCGGCGTGACGAACAGGACGCGCATGGAGGCGGGGTCTTTCCGTTTCTTATTGGTCTTGCTCATCCCCCTTCGCCCTGCGCGGGCAAGGGGGGATGGGGGTCAATCCTTGGGCAGGCGGTCGATCATGTCCTGGGTGATCAGGCACACGCCGCCCTCGCTGCGGTAGAAGCGCTTGGCGTCCAGCTCCGGGTCCTCGCCGACGACCAGCCCTTCGGGGATCGCCACGCCGCGGTCGATCACCACCTTCGTCAGGCGGCAATGGCGGCCGATGTCGCAGTCCGGCAGGACCACCGCCTGATGCAGCTCGCTGAAGGAGTTGACGCGCACCTCGCTGAACAGCAGCGAGTTCTTCACCAGCGAGCCCGAGATGATGCAGCCGCCCGACACCAGGCTGTCCACCGCCATGCCGCGCCGGTTCTCGTCGTCGAAGACGAACTTCGCCGGGGGCAACTGCTCCTGATAGGTGAAGATCGGCCACTCGCGGTCGTACATGTTGAGCTGCGGCGTGACGTGGCAGAGGTCCAGGTTGGCCTCCCAATAGGCGTCGATGGTGCCGACGTCGCGCCAGTAGGGCTCGGACTCGTGGCCGTTCAGGATGGCCGAATCGGCGAAGTCGTGCGCCATCACGCGCGCCCCGCTCTTCACCAGATAGGGGATGATGTCCTTGCCGAAGTCGCGGGTCGAACCGGGCTCGTTGAAGTCGCGCTCCAACTGGTCGTAGAGGAACTGGGCGTTGAAGACATAGATGCCCATGCTGGCCAGCGCCTTGTCCGGATTGCCCGGCATCGGCGGCGGGTCGGCGGGCTTTTCGACGAAGTCGATGACGCGCTGCGTCTCGTCCACATGCATCACGCCGAAGCCGGTCGCCTGTTCGCGCGGCACCTGGATGCAGGGGATCGTCACGTCGGCCTTCCTGGCGATGTGGTCCAGCAGAAGCGCGCCGTAATCCATCTTGTAGATGTGGTCGCCGGCCAGGATCAGGATGTATTCCGGCTCGTGGTCGCGCAGGATGTCCAGGTTCTGGTACACCGCGTCGGCGGTGCCCTGGTACCAGGCGGTCTCGCTGATGCGCTGCTGCGCCGGCAGCAGGTCGCAGAACTCGTTCATCTCGCCGCGGAAGAAGTTCCAGCCGCGCTGCAGGTGGCGCAGCAGGCTGTGCGACTTGTACTGGGTCAGCACGCCGATGCGGCGGAATCCCGAGTTGATGCAGTTCGACAGCGCGAAGTCGATGATCCGGAACTTGCCGCCGAAATAGGTGGCGGGCTTGGCGCGACGGTCGGTCAACTGCTTCAGCCGGCTGCCCCGGCCACCGGCCAGGACAAGGGCCACAGCGCGGCGCGGCGCCAGCCGCAGATCCCGTTTGTCGAGCATGTGTCTCCCTTTCGGTTCTCTTTTTTGCTGTCGGCTGTGGTGTCGGCCATCCGGAAGCGACCGGCGTCGCCGCCGGTTCGAAAGTGACCGTGCCACATTTCACCGGGGCGGGCCAATAGGCCGAGGGGAACAGGCCGGAAATAGGCCGGGCGCCCAAGGTCTGTGCAGATTTGAGTCGCACACCTGTGCACAAAAAACGGGCAAGAGCGTGGGAAACGAGCGTGCGCAGCCCGAACGGACGCCAGCCCGCCCGCACGCAAGGGGCGAATCACCGCGCCGAAGGCGGGTGTGGAGGGTGCGGAATCCTGCTTAAATTCTGTGCAGAGAGGGCCGGCGACTCGGGGCCTATGCTGCTTTGCGGTCATCCGAAAGGCCGCAACCCACGCGATTCCTAGCCCTTTTGGGTTGGCACGCTTCTTGAAGACAAACTCGGCATCACACGGCCCCCTCCCGCCGCCCCGTCTGTACCGGGGACGGGGCGAAACGGGCCAGAAGCATTCGAATAAAGAGGAGCCTCGATGAGCCGTCTCTTCCTTCTAGCCGCGCCGACGATGGCGGCCATTCTGGGCTTGGCCGGTCTGCCCGCCGCCGCCCTGGCCCAGGATGCGGCCGCCGCGGCCGAGCCCACCCTGAGCAGCGGCGACACGGCTTGGATGCTGGTCGCCACCGCGCTGGTCCTGTTCATGACCATCCCCGGCCTGGCCCTGTTCTACGGCGGCATGGTCCGCAAGATGAACGTGCTGTCGGTCGTGATGCAGAGCTTCGCGATCTGCTGCCTGGTCAGCATCCTGTGGTTCTTCGCCGGCTACAGCATCGCCTTCACCGAAGGCAACCCGTACTTCGGCAGCCTGTCGAAGTTCATGCTGGCGGGCATCACCAAGGACAGCCTGTCGGGCGTCATTCCGGAGACGGTCTTCGTCGTCTTCCAGATGACCTTCGCCATCATCACGCCGGCCCTCATCACCGGCGCCTTCGCCGACCGCATGAAGTTCTCCTCGATGCTGGTCTTCACGGGCCTGTGGTCGCTGATCGTCTATGCGCCGATCACCCACTGGGTCTGGGGTCCGGGCGGCTATCTGATGGGTGACGGCGTGCTCGACTACGCCGGCGGCACCGTGGTGCACATCAACGCGGGCGTGGCCGGTCTGGTCGCCGCCATCGTGCTGGGCAAGCGCAAGGGCTACCCGAACGAGAACTTCGCCCCGCACAACCTCGTGCTCAGCCTGATCGGCGCCTCGATGCTGTGGGTGGGCTGGTTCGGCTTCAACGCGGGTTCCGCCGTGGCCGCCGACGGCCGTGCGGGCATGGCCATGCTGGTCACGCAGATCGCCGCCGCCACCGCCGCCATGTCCTGGCTGATGGTCGAGTGGGCCACCAAGGGCAAGCCCTCGGTCCTCGGCATCATCTCCGGCGCCGTCGCCGGTCTGGTCGCCATCACCCCGGCCTCGGGCTTCGTCGGTCCGACCGGCGCCCTGGTCATCGGTCTGGTCTCCGGCGTGGTCTGCTACTGGGGCGCCACCGGCCTGAAGCGCGCCCTCGGCTATGACGACTCGCTGGACGCCTTCGGCGTGCACGGCGTGGGCGGCATCGTCGGCGCCATCCTGACCGGCGTCTTCGCCCAGGAAGCCATCGGCGGCACCGCCGGCGCCCTGGAAGGCAACATCGGGCAGGTCTGGACGCAGATCTACGGCATCCTGGCCACCATCATCTACTCGGCGGTGGGGTCCTTCATCATCCTGAAGGTCATCGACGTGGTGATGGGCCTGCGTGTGGACGAGGACGTCGAGCGCGACGGCCTGGACCTCGCCCTGCACGGCGAGACCATCCACTAAGCACTCTTTGCAGCCTGGTTGTTTCCTCCATGAACTTCCGCCGCCGGGGTCTCCCGGCGGCGGATTTTTCATTGTGGAGACCGTGTGACGGTTCAGCGGCGCAGATACATCTTGCCCACGCCGTTCAGCGCCGCGAAAAGCTGCGCGAACTGCGCCAGGAAGGCGTCCCAGGCCAGGGCGCCGGTCTTCTCCGCCACCGCCCGGTGGATGTCGCCCAGGCTGGTCCGCCCGTCCACCCGCGCCAGGATCGGCCCGGCCAGACGGGGCAGGGGCAGGGGGATGACGGCGCCCATCAGCTCCGCCTCCAGCACGCCGCCGGGAGGCAGGCCCTTCGCCACGGCGGCGCCGTCCAGATCGCGCAGCACCGGCACCACCTCCGGCCCGTCCGGGCGGGCGACGGCGGCCTCCGCATCCTCCGGACGGACGAGATAGGCGATGTGCTTGGTCATGCTGCCGGTGACCTGCTCCGCCCAGGCGGCGCGCTCCAGCCGGGACAGACCCTCCAGCCGCTTCAGCAGGCGGGGGTCCTTCACCCAGACGGCGGGGTCGTAGCGGTAGGGCTCCACCAACGCCGCGATGGCCAGACCGCCCGCCGCCGCCAGCTCCGCCAGCTCCGGCACGCTGTAGGGGCGGTCGCAGGAATGCAGCAGCAGGTCGTAGAGGTCGGCGTCGGCCTGTTTGTGGTCGCCGATGAAGGGGTTGCGCAGCAGCCAGTTGGACGGCGGCAGACGCTCGATCAGCCGGCGGGCCAGCGCCACCTGCTCCTTCGGCGGCAGGTTCGCCGCGAGGGTGCGCAGCGCCGCCTGCATGGGGTAAACGCCGGTCCGCCCGTAGGGGGCGTAGACCATCAGCCCGATCCCGCCGCCCGGCTTCAGCGCCCCGGCCAGCGAGCGCATCCCCGCCGCCGGATCGTCCAGATGGTGCAGCACGCCGCAGCAGTCGATGTAGTCGAACGGTCCCAACCCGGCGAGGTCGAGGAGGGAGCCGCGGCGGAAGTCGATGTTGGTCAGGCCGCGCGCCCTGGCCCGCGCCTGCGCGATCTCCCGCGCGGCGTCGGACAGGTCCAGATAGGTGACGCGCCCCGGATTGCCGGCGTCGGCCATCTGCTGGGCGATCATGATCGTCCCGTCGCCGGTCCCGCCGCCGGCCACCAGCACGTCGAGGGGCTTGGCGTGGTCGAGACGCCCGCCGAAGACGTTGTGGTTCACCTCGTCCAGATGGCTGGGCGACCCGGTGATCAGGCGCTTCGTCTCGTCGGCGGGGTTGCGCGCGGGATAGGGGAAGGCTTCGTACTGGGCGCGCAGGGTGTCGATGCTCATGGATCGGGCAGCCGGTCAGGTGGACGGGTGCCGGACCATAGCATCAACGGGGGTGGGGTGGGGGAGTTGGGGGAGTGGTTGTGCTGGGCCCCCCTCCCGGCCTCCCCCGCTTCGCGGGGGGAGGATAAAAAGCCCTCCCCCGCCGAAGGTGGGGGAGGGTTGGGTGGGGGCCCATTACGACCACTCTACCCCGCCATCCCCTCCGCCGGGCGCACCACGCCGACCTCACGCCCGTTGCGGTTGGTCACCGGCTGGTTGAGAAGCCGGTCGGCCCGCGCCCACTGCTCGTCGGACAGAACCTTGGTGGCGCGGATCAGGGCGGCCAGAGCCACCTCGCGGGCGCGGGGGGTGCCGTCGTCGATCTTCAGGGCAATGCCCAGACCCTGCTTGGGCAGGACGGCGCAGCCCACGCCCTCGGCCCCGCCCTTGACCAGGACCAGACCGCCCGCCGCCTGCATCATGCCGGTGTCGAAGCTGTCCTTGCCGGCGATCAGGTGCGGGTGCGCCCGCCAGGCGCGGCGGATGCGGGTCACCGCCTCGGCGCGGCTGTCGGGCAGGTCCTTCGGGTCGCCGATGCGGGCCATGGCGTAGGCGATGGCGCCCAGCGGGATGCCGACGGTCGGGATGGCGCAGCCGTCCACGCCCCAGGGGGCCTGCGACAGGTCCTGGCCGGTCATCTGCTCCATCACGCCCAGGACGCGCTGCTGCACCGGGTGGTCGAAGCGCACATAGCCCTTGATCGGCTCGCCCTTGTGCAGGGCGGTGGTCAGGAAGCCGGCGTGCTTGCCGGAGCAGTTGTTGTGGAAGGCGGTCGGCGTCTCGCCGTGCCGGATCATCTCGTGGGCCGTCTCGGTGTCGGTCGGCAGATGCGCCCCGCACTCGTAATCGTCCACGGTCAGGCCGAGGCGCCTGATCCACGCCTCGGCGATGCGGGTGTGCCGGATCTCCCCATGGTGGGAGGAGCAGGCGAGCGCCAACTCCTGGTCGCCCAGCCCATAGGCGTCCAGCGCGCCCGTCTCCACCAGCGGGATCGCCTGGATGGCCTTGACGGCGGAGCGGGGATAGACTGGGGCTTCGATGTCGCCCCATTGGGCCAGCACATGCCCGTCGGCATCGACGATGCAGGCGCGCCCGCGGTGGACGGACTCCACCATGCCGCCGCGCGTCACCTCGACGAGGATCGGCGCCTCCGGCGGGCCTGACAGGTCGGCGTGGGCCTCCGCGTGGCCCTCCGCGGGGGTGTGATGATCGGCGTGGCCGTGGTGATGACCGTGGCCGCCGCAGCAGGAAGAATGGTCGTGGCTCATGGGGGGAGAGCTTGCCTCTCTCCGAGGCCCGAGGCAAGGTGTCGCACCATCGGACCCACCGTCCCGCGCTATGTGCGGAACGGAATTACGGATGATTGTTCAAGCCATGCGCGGATATTTCGCCATCGGGGTGGAACGGATCAGCAAGCCGGGCAACGTCGGCAACCTGATGCGCTCCGCCCACGCCTTCGGCGCCTCCTTCTTCTTCGCCATCGACCCGGAACCCGACCTGCACGAGGCGCGGTTCGTCGACACCTCGGGCGCGGCGGAGCATCTGCCCCTCTACGTCTACGACCGGGTGGCCGATCTGGCCCTGCCCAAGGACTGCCAGCTCGTGGGCGTGGAGCTGACCGAGGACGCGGTGGAACTGCCCAGCTTCCGCCACCCGACGCGCGCCGCCTATGTGCTGGGGCCGGAACGCGGCAGCCTGTCCAAACCGCTGCTGGAGCGGTGCGACTTCACGGTGAAGATCCCGATGAAGTTCTGCATCAACGTCGGGGTGGCCGGCGCGCTGGTGATGTATGACCGGATGATCAGCCTGGGCCGCTTCGCCGAACGCCCGGTGCGCGTCGGCGGACCGACCGAGCCGCTGCGCGATCACCAGCATGGCCGCCAGATCATGCGCAACCCGGAACGGCGCCGCCGCATGCGCGGCATCCAGAAACCGGTGATCGTTTCGGACGAGGAATGATCGGGTTCAGAACTTCACAAATGGGTTCAGGATCAGCCCCAGCGCGCCGGTGAAGCGAAGCGGCGCGTCGGTCACCGCCAGGCACAGGCAGCCCTCCTCGTCGGCCACCGGGCGGTGACGGACGGAGTCGTCGGCGACGGACAGGTCGCCGCGGGCGAACTGCCCCAGATCGTCGGTGAAGCCGCCGTCCAGCACCAGCGTCAGCTCGATTCCCCGGTGGGTGTGGTGGGGCGGCCCGACGCCGCTCCCCAGCCGCATCAGCCGCGCCTTGCCCCGCCTTTCGGAACCGGAACCCAGCGGGATGTCGCAGCAGTCCATGCCGCGCATCAGCCGCTTCCAGGGCAGGCGCGACAGGTCGTTGCCGACGTAACGGCGCAGCGGTTCGGGCAGGAGCGGCACCTCGGCGGGCCGGTGGACGGGCTTCGGCCTCGGCGTGCGGGGCGGAGGCGGCAGGTCGTCCAGCCGGGCCATCACCGCCTCCAGGCAGGCGGGATCGACCGCGTCCGGCTCGATGCTTTCCAGCAGGGCGCCGCCGACCGCCTCCATCTCCGCGACGTTCAGACGGCAGCAGGGGCAGAGCGCCAGATGGGTCGCCACGATCAGCGACGCCGCCTCGCCCAGCGCTCCGCCGGCATAGTCGATCAGCAGGGTGTCGCCGGGATGATGGGTGGGCACGGTCATCGTGAATCCCTCAAGGCCTTGCGCAGCCGGTCCATGGCCAGCCGCAGGCGCGACTTGACGGTGCCCAGCGGAATGCCCTGTTCGGCGGAGATCAGGCTGTGCGGCTTGTCCTCGAAATAGGCCAGACGAAGCAGGTCCGCCTGTTCCGGCGGCAGGGACTTCAGCGCGTCCCTCAGCCGCCCGGCGGTTTCGCGCGCCGCCACCCCGTCGTCGGCGCTCTCCGCCGGGCCGGGAACCAGCGTGGGGTCGTCGGGGTCGATCTCCGGCCGCTGTTCCCGCCGCAGCGCGTCGATCCGCTTGTTGCGGGCGATGGTGAACACCCAGGTGCCGGCCGACGCCTGCGCCGGGTCGTAGGTTTCCGCACGGCGCCAGACCAGCAGCATCACCTCCTGCACCAACTCCTCCGCTCCGCCCGCGTCACAGCCCTGCCGGCGCAGATAGGCCTTCAGCCGCGGGGCGAAATGGCCGAACAGGGCCGCGAAGGCCGTGCGGTCGCGATCCCGCCCGACCGCCGTCAGCAGCTCTTCGAGCGTCCGGTCCGTACCGGCGGCTGGGGAACCGAGATCCTGCATCCACGTCTTCTGGGGCGCCGTCTTTGTGCACGGGGACAAGCCCCGCAACAGATGGTGCGCGGAGCGCTCCGCTGCAAAGCGTGTTTGGCGCTTCCCGGTGTCGCATGGACGGTCGTGTGGGCGGGCGGCCAGTGGAATCATGGGTGGGTGCGGCGTTTGGTCCTGCTTTCGATGGGTCTTCTACGCACCCGGCGGCCCATCGGATCACCGGCATTCGAATCGAATGTGCGGGTCGATTGCAGGAGCGGCCGCTGCGACAACCCGTGACTTCGCCGCCGGAGACGGGCGGCGGCCCTGGAAAGCCACACCGAATTGGGGTAGGGTCCGACCCGTTCCCGAACCCGTCCGTGAAACCATTCGAGCCTCCGCCAACCGATGTTGCCCATCCGCACCATCCGTCGCACCGCCGGCGCCGCTCTGCTTCTGGCCGGTCCGATCCTCGCCGCGACGATCACCACCGCGTCCGCCGCCGACCCGCGCCTGCTGGGGACCTTCAAGGACTGGAACGCCTTCGCCTTCGACGAAGGCGGGCACAAGGTCTGCTACCTGTCCAGCCAGCCCAAGAAGAAGGAACCCGCCGCGGCCAAGCGCGGGGACATCTATGTGCTGGTCACCCACCGCCCGGCGGAAAAGACGCTGGACGTCGTCAGCGTCGTCGTCGGCTATCCCCTGAAGAAGGACAGCGAGTCCACGGTGGAGGTGGGCGGCAAGTCCTTCAAGCTGTTCACCGACGGCGAAACCGCCTGGGCGCGCGACGCGGAGACCGACAAGGCGATCACCGCCGCGATCCGCGACGCCAAGGGCAAGTCCATGGTGGTGAAGGGCGTTTCGGCCCGCGGCACGAAGACCACCGACACCTACGGCACCGACGGCTTCGCCCAGGCTTACGACGCCATCAACCAGGCCTGCGGCGTGAAGCGCTGAGCAGCGCTGCTCTTTTCACTTGGTCTTCCGTCGTTTCGTCTTTTGACTCCGGACGCTCGTGGCCCTATCTAGGGGGCCATGAGCGCCTCCAATCACGCTGCTGCCTTTGCCCTGCCGGCTGTTGACGCCGACGGTCGCAAGAACCTTGTCGGCCTGTCCCGCGACGAGCTGGAAGCCGAAATGCTGTCCGTCGGCCTGGAGAAGTTCCGGGCCCGCCAGCTCTGGCACTGGATCTACCACCGCGGAGCGATCGACTTCGCAGTGATGACCACGCTCGCCAAGCCGGTGCGCGAAAAGCTGGCGGAGACCTACGCCGTCGCCCGCCCGACCGTCGTGCGCGACCTGAAGTCGGTGGACGGCACGCGCAAGTGGCTGCTGCGCATGCCCGACGGGCAGGAGGTGGAGAGCGTCCACATCCCCGAGGAGGACCGCGGCACGCTCTGCGTCTCCTCGCAGGTGGGCTGCACGCTGACCTGCCGTTTCTGCCACACCGGCACGCAGCGTCTGGTGCGCAATCTCGACGCCTCGGAAATCGTGGCGCAGGTCATGCTGGCCCGCGACGCGCTCGGCGAATGGCCGGCGCCGCCGGACGGGCGGATGATCTCCAACATCGTCATGATGGGGATGGGGGAGCCGCTCTTTAATTACGAGAACGTCGCCAAGGCGCTGAAGATCGTCATGGACGGCGACGGGATCTCGATCTCGAAGCGCCGCATCACGCTCTCGACCTCCGGCGTCGTCCCCGCTATGAAGCGCTGCGGGGAGGAGCTGAACGTCAACCTCGCCGTCAGTCTGCACGCCGTGACGGACGAGCTGCGCGACATCATCATGCCGATCAACCGGAAATACCCGTTGAAGGAGCTGATGGACGCCTGCCGCAATTACCCCGGCCTGAACAACGCGCGGCGCATCACCTTCGAGTATGTGATGCTGAAGGGCGTCAACGACAGCCCGGCGGACGCCCGCGCCCTGGTCAAGTTGCTGGAGGGCATCCCGTCGAAGATCAACCTGATCCCCTTCAACCCCTGGCCGGGCGCCCCCTACGAGCGTTCGACCGACCGGGCGATCCAGGTCTTCGGCGACATCGTCAACAACGCCGGCTACGCCAGTCCCGTCCGCACCACCCGCGGCGAGGACATCATGGCCGCCTGCGGCCAGTTGAAGAGCGCGTCCGTCCGCCTGTCCGCCGCCGACCGCGCCGCCATCGAGAAGGTGCTGGCCGAGAAGGACGCGGCTCTGGCCGGTTGAGGCCGGTCCTATCCCTGGGAGTGTTCCGTGCCTGAGTTCGCCGTCGATCCCGGCCTCGTCCTGTTCCTGTTCAACGCGGCGGCGGTCTGGCCGCTGATGCGCATCTTCCGCCGGGCGGGCTTTTCGCCCTGGTGGGCGCTGGTGATCTTCGTGCCGGTGGTCGGTCTGGTCGGCGTGCTGGGTCTGCTGACGATGCGGCGCTGGCCGGCGCGCGTCCTGGCGGACGGCCCGGCGCCGCCGCGCAAGACGCGGAGGGCCGCGTGATGGAGACGTTCGAGCCGATCGTCGGCCTGCTGAACGCCGTCTACTGGCAGCCCTGGTCGGCGATCATGTCCACCGATCCGTGGACGGCCAATCTGGTCATGGCGATCCTGCTGATGCTGAAGCTGATCTTCGGCGGCTGGGTGCTGGCCAAGGGCGGGCGCAGCCCGCTGTGGGCTCTGGTTCTGCTCATCAACGGGGCGGACATCTTGGCGATCTGGCTCTACGCCTACATCCGCTGGCCCTTCGTGGACCGGACGCCCGCCCGCCCTGCGGCGGAGACCACCGTTGCAGCGGACGCCGGGACGGACTGAGCGGGACCGATTGATTCGCATCTGCCGTAGGGCTACTGTCCGGCACCGATATCTTTCCCACCCGCGTGAGTAGTCCCATGAGCGGTGCGTCCGGCAAACAGATCAAGAAAGTGGTGCTCGCCTATTCGGGCGGCCTCGACACTTCGGTGATCCTGAAGTGGCTTCAGGAAACCTATCAATGCGAGGTGGTGACCTTCACCGCCGACCTCGGCCAGGGCGAGGAGCTGGAGCCGGCGCGCAAGAAGGCCGAGCTTCTGGGTATCAAGCCGGAAAACATCTTCATCGACGACCTGCGCGAGGAATTCGTGCGGGACTTCGTGTTCCCGATGTTCCGCGCCAACACCCTCTATGAGGGCACCTACCTGCTCGGCACCTCGATCGCGCGCCCGCTGATCGCCAAGCGCCAGATCGAGATCGCCAACCAGGTCGGCGCCGACGCCGTGGCCCATGGCGCCACCGGCAAGGGCAACGACCAGGTCCGCTTCGAGCTGGGCTACTACGCGCTCCGCCCGGACATCAAGATCATCGCCCCGTGGCGCGAGTGGGACCTGAACAGCCGCACCCGGCTGATCGACTACGCCGAGAAGAACCAGATTCCGATCGCCAAGGACAAGCGCGGCGAGGCCCCGTACTCCACCGACGCCAACCTCCTGCACATCTCCTACGAGGGGAAGGCGCTGGAGGACCCGTGGGTCGAGCCGTTCGAGGACATGTACACCCGCTCCGTCGCCCCGGAGAAGGCCCCGGACACCCCGACCTACGTCGAGGTCGAGTTCAAGCGCGGCGACGCGGTGGCGATCGACGGCAAGGCGCTGTCCCCGGCGGCCCTGCTGACCGAGCTGAACCGCCTGGGCGGCGAGAACGGCATCGGTCGCCTCGACCTCGTCGAGAACCGCTATGTCGGCATGAAGTCGCGCGGCGTGTACGAGACGCCGGGCGGCACCATCCTGCTGGCCGCCCACCGCGCGATGGAGAGCATCACGCTCGACCGCGGCGCCGGCCATCTGAAGGATGAGCTGATGCCGCGCTACGCGGAGCTGATCTACTGCGGCTACTGGTTCAGCCCGGAGCGTCTGGCGCTCCAGGCCCTGATCGACCAGACCCAGGAGACGGTGAACGGCGTGGTCCGCCTGAAGCTGTTCAAGGGCAACGTCACGGTGGTGGGGCGCAAGTCGCCGAACAGCCTCTACCGCATGGACTATGTGACCTTCGAGGAAGACAGCGTCTACAACCAGAAGGACGCGGAAGGCTTCATCAAGCTGAACGCGCTCCGCCTGCGCCTGGGCGCCATGGCGCGGGCGAAGGTGTAACGCACCCTGTTTGTCAATGGCGCCAAGGTTATTCCTTGGCGCCTTGACTTTCTGATTGCTCAATAATTTCGCGAATGACTTTTGAGTTGAGCGAATTTAGCGGGTCTTGGGTTGCGCTGCTGCTGAAGTCGTAACATAGTCCGGCTGCTGGCACGAAAAACAAAATCCACCCCTTTTCAACAAACTTGTAACTTTTCTTTGTTTTCGTTGTGCATGTTGATATGAAGCATTTATTCTTTTTGTTGAATTCAAATATTTGCTTCAATTCGCTTGGCCTTTCCTCAAATCTGTCGGACCACTTGATTTCAAATGAATTTATGGACTTTATTTTTATAGGTTTACGCTCTTCATGGTCTGTTTCATCTTCATCATCCTTCCTTTTTATGCGAAAATTTACCTCGCCATTAAGGTTTATTAGGTCGACCTCACCTGCTTGCCAGCGAGCGTACCTAAAGCCGTCCAGATTATTGCCATGTTGAATTTGCGCGGTAATGGCTGTTTCCACAAGATTACCCGCAATTTCATCGTCTTGCTTGACTTCCCCGAAAAGCGCAGCACGGATTGATGGGTTTGCTAAATGCACTTTGAAATGGGTTTCTCGTTTGAAACGTTTGGCGTTTTGATCAATGCGTGGAAGTTTAATTATCAAGAATGCAGCCTCTAAATACTCCACGTACTTTCGAACGGTGTTTTTCGCAAGTCCTGAAGATTGCGATAGGCCGTCATAGCTAACCTCCTCAGAGGTGTTGTATGCTAGAACAGTGAAAAGGTGATTAAGCTCCTGAATATTATCCACCCCATAAAGCGCTGGAAGATCTCGCAGAAGCACCTTGTCAAGAATATCTTCTTTCACAAAGCGGGTTATGTTGCCTTTAATTTCATTGTTTAGAACAACTTCGGGGAACCCGCCGAAATTAATGTAGTCAAAAAAATGCTTATTCAAAATATCGATAGGGATGTCCTTGATAGAGGTTATGCCGATGAAATTCATGTATTCACAGAACGCCAAGGCGGGCAGCATGAAATCGGTGAATCGGCCAGCGCCGGACTCCGTGCTCTTCAATCGCAGAGCGGCAGCGGCAGAGCCAGAAACCACGAAACGGATGTGGGGCAATGAATCTACTAAGGATTTTAAGTGGCGCTCCCAATCGCGCAGATATTGCACCTCATCAAAGAAGACCCAGCGTGGGCAACGGTCAAGAATTTCGTCTTCGCTCCACTGGATGCGTAGAATATTTTCAAGTCCAAGACCAGTGTAAACTGGCGTATCAAGAGACAAGTAAAGCGTGTCCTTGGGATTGGTACCATCCTTGATGAGTTGGTCGATGGTTTGCCGGATCAGCACTGTCTTTCCAACGCGACGTGGTCCCATTAAGACCACAGCACGATTTACCTCCCGATTGGTTACCAATTTAAAGAATGGCTCGAAGTGCGCACGGCGGATTGGTGGAGCGAGGTACTCATCTACCTTCCCCTCGCGCCACCACGGATTGTCGAGTCGTAGACGCAGCCGGACTTCATTCTCAGTAACTTCGCGCATCATCGCACCTCGATCAGAATCCTGATCGAAGTATCGTCCCGGCCTGAGGAAAAATCAAGATCGTGATCTATTGTGACTCCAGCCGGAAGCTCCCATCCTCCGCCACCACGGCGAAGGGGTTCCAGGCGACCTCCCAGGGGTGGCCGTCCGGGTCGGCGAAATAGCCGCTGTAGCCGCCCCAGAAGACGTCCTGCGCCGGTTTCAGGATGCGCCCGCCGGCCCGCTCGGCCTGGGCCATCACGGCGTCCACCTCCGCCTTGCTGCGCAGGTTGTGGGCCAGAGTGATGCCGCCGAAGCCCGAGGTCGGGCCGGACTCCGCCAGATGCGCGTCCTCGGCCAGCGCCTCCCGCCCGTAGAGGGCGAGCGCGATGCCGCCCAACTGGTAGAAGGCGATGGCGTCCTGGCTGACGGGGGAGGGGGTCCAGCCCAGCCCCTCCTCGTAGAAGCGGCGGCTGCGCGCGAGGTCGGCGACGCCCAGCGTGATCAGGCTGACTCTCTGCTCCATGTCAGCCCTCCTTGCGTTCGGGCGTGGCGACCGGCAATCCGGCCTCCTTCCAGGCCTTGAAGCCGCCGTCGAGGTGGCAGACGTTCTCCAGCCCCATCGACTGCACGGTGTCGGTGGCGAGCGCCGAACGCCAGCCGCTGGCGCAGTAGAAGACGAAGCGCTTGCCCGACGCGAAGACCGGCTTGTGATAGGGGCTGTCCGGGTCCACCCAGAATTCCAGCATCCCGCGGGTGGCCGGGAAGGCGCCGGGGATCATGCCGTCGCGCGTCAGTTCGCGCGGGTCGCGGATGTCCACGAAGACCACGTCCGGGTCGCCGTGCAGGGACAGCGCCTCCTTCGGCGTGATCGCCTGGATGCGGCCGTTGGCCTCGGACAGAAGCTCCTTGTAGCCCTTCTTCATCGCCATGGCGGTTTCCTCCTTTTGGGACCTTTGGCCGTTTTCGGACCCTTGGCGGGACCGTTGGCGCGTCTGCGCTGTTGTGGCTCTACGCAACTGTGCAACAGGCCGCCTGTTCCGTCCACCTCGGGCCATCCACCTCGGGCCGGGCGGCGCGGCCAGGGGGAGCCCAGGGAAAGCCATGCAGACCGCCACCGACGGGACCACCGAAGCCGCCGGCGCCTTGCCCGCCGTCATCGATCCGATCCGTGTGGAGCGGAACGAGCGCTACGTCCGCCGCCGCTTCTGGAACACGCTGCGCGCCAACCTGCACCGCGTCCCCTTCCTGGAACAGGCGCTGGCCGCCTTCTTCTGCGCGACCGATCCACAGACGCCCTTCAAGGCGAAGGCGATCCTGATGGCGGCGCTGGCCTATTTCGTGCTGCCGGCGGATTCCATTCCGGACTGGCTGATCGCGGTCGGCTTCGTGGACGACGCGGCGGTCCTGGCGACCGCCGTCCAGGCCGTGCGAAGCAACCTGCGGCCCGAGCATCACGACCGCGCCCGCGCCACCCTGCGCAAGGAGCAGCGGATGAAGGACCCGGCGGGCTCCCCGGCGGGCCACTGACGGCTCACGGTTTGGCCGCCGCCCGTTCGCTGCGCGACTGCGCGGCGTCGCGGTGTGCGGTGTAGAGGGCGGAGGCCGCGATCACCCCGGCGCCGGCCCAGCCCCAGACATCCATCGCCTCCCCGAACAGCGGCCAGGCGAGCAGAGCGGTGAAGGGCAGGCGGGCGTAGTCGTAGGGCATCATCGCGGAGGCCGGCGCCAGCTTGAAGGCGCGGGTCAGCGCCAGTTGCGACAGGGTCATCATACCCCCCAGCAGGACGAGCCAGCCGAGCGCCGTCCATGTCGGCCATTCCCAGACGAACAGGGCCGGCACCAGCGCCATCGGGGTCAGGAACAGCCCCATATAGGCGACGACCACCATCACCCCGTCCGAACTCGCCAGCGCCCGCACCTGGAGCGTCGTGGCGGCGGCGGCGGCGCAATGCAGAAGCATGACCAGCAGCGTGGGGTCCAGGGCGGCGGCCCCAGGCCGGACCACGATCACCACCCCGGCCAGCCCCACCAGAACCGCGGCCCAGCGGCGCGCCCGCACCGTCTCGCCCAGGAACAGCGCGGCCCCGGCGGTCACGAACAGGGGAATGGTGAAGCTGAGCGCCGTGGCGTCCGGCAGCGGCATGTGGGTGACGCTGTAGAACCAGCCCAGCATCGCCAGCAGGCTGGTCAGCGAGCGCGACGCGTACAGCCCCGCCCGTCCGGTGCGCAGCCGTCCCGGCCCGACCGCCGCGATCCAGGGCAGCATGAACATCAGGCCGAACAGGTTGCGGAAGAAAACGATCTGGAAGGGGTGAAGCTCGCCGCCGACGTGGCGGATCATGGCGTTGCCGATGGCCATGAACAGGGCGGCGCACAGCATCCAAAGCGCCCCTTCCAGCGGCTTTCCCGCCATCCCGGGGGAGGAGGGGACCGGAGGACCTTTGGCCGTGGGATCGTCGGCGATGAGCGCGGGGTTGGGCAAGCGGTCGCGTCCCTGACGGATCGGCCTGCGGGCGGCGCACCATCCCCCGGTACGCCGGAAGGCGGGACAGCGCCACCCCGGCGTGCAACGCTATCCTGCCCTTCAAGCGCGCCGGGGTGCAAGGGACAATCGGGAGGGGATCAGCCGCCAGCCTTCAGCGAATCGATCCGGGAGCGGATCAGGGTGTATTCGGGCTCGTCCGGCTTGAACTGGGCCAGAAGGCGGGTCCACAGGTCGTTGGCCTCCGCGGTCTTCCCGATGCCGGCGGCGTTCAGGCCCAGCAGCCAGAGCGCGTCGCGGTTGTCGGGTTCCGCCTCCAGCGCCTGACGGAGCGAGGCGACGGCCTCCTCCGGCATGGGGGCGGGCTTGGCAGAGCGCGGCTCCGCCGACAGCAGGGCGGAGGCGTAGGCGACCAGCACGTCGGGCCGCTTGGGCGCCTGCTCCCGCGCCTTGCGGGCGGCGTCGATGGCCTTCGCCGTTTCGCCCAGCACCCCGTAGGAGCGCGACAGCCGCAGCCAGCCGTCCACGTCGTTCGGGTTGGCCTCCAGCCGGGCGGCCAGTCCATCGACCATGCCACGGATCATCTGCTGCTGGTCTTCGCCATCGCCCTGGCCTTGATTTTGGGCGACCGGGGGCTGTTCGGCGGGCAGCGGCTCCGGCATCACCTTGGCCGGGTCGAGGTTCAGCGCCTTGGCGGCCTGGACGATCTGCTCCCGCACCACCGGCACCCAGGGCGCGTCGGCGGGGGATTCGGCCAGCAGCGAGCGCCAGCGCTCCAGCGCGTCCTTGCTGTCGCCGGCCTGGAAGCGGGCCAGCGCGGCGTAGAAGCGGGCGCGCGGCTCCTTCGGGTCCTTCGCCAGCACGCGGTCGAAGGTCTTGACGGCCTCCTCCGGCACGGTGCCGCCGTTGGCGGAGATCAGAACCTCGCCATAGGCGCCCAGAAGCTCCAGATCGTCCCCGGCCAGCGCCACGGCCTTGCCCAGCGCTTCCGCGGCGTCCGGCAGGCGGCCCATCTTGGCGTAGGCCTGACCGAGGATGGCCCAGCCCTGCGGGTCGTCGGGGGTCTCGGCGAGCTGGGCCTTCAGCTTATCCATCGCCGCCAGCACGTTCTTCGGCGGCCCGCCGCGCTCATGGTCCAGGTTGCGGGAGGCCAGAGGCTGCGCCGGCAGTTCCGGGCGGCCCAGCTTGCCGTAGACGGCCAGCGCGCCGAGCGGCAGCAGGACGGCCAGCAGGGCGGCCAGCGCCATGGCGCTGCGGGGGGCGCTGCGCGGCGCGCGGGCGGAGGTGGCGGTCTTGGCCTTCGCGCCCGCCTTCCCGTGCTCGGCGATGGCCAGCATGCGGCGCCCGATCTCGGCGCGGGCGGCGGCGGCCTGCGCCTCGCTGATCAGGCCGCGGCCCTGGTCGCGCTCCAGTTCGCTCAACTGGTCGCGGTAGACCTCCAGGTCGTAATCGGCGCGGTCCTCACCGGCCCCGCGGGGCTTCTTCAGCAGCGGCGGCACGATCAGCAGCACCACGCCCGCCGTCATCGCGGCGGCGACGATCCAGAACAGCATCAGGCTTTGTCCTTACGGAGCAGGGCGTCCAGGCGCCTCCGCTCGTCCTCGGTCAGCGGGGCGGTGTCGCCGCCCACGACCATCGGGCCGTCGGCGGCGGCGCCCTTGCGCCCGCGCAGGTACAGGGCCGTGGCGACGCCGCCGATGGCCAGGATCACGAAGGGGCCGATCCACAGGAACAGCGTCGTCGCCTTGAAGGGCGGGCGAAGCAGCACATAGTCGCCGTAGCGGTCGGTGACGAAGCTCAGCACCTGCGCGTTGCTGTCGCCGGCCTCCAGCCGCTCGCGCACCAGAACGCGCAGGTCGCGGGCGAGCGGGGCGTTGGAATCGTCGATCGACTGGTTCTGGCAGACGAGGCAGCGCAGATCCTTGCTGATCTCCCGCGCGCGGCCTTCCAGCGCCGGGTCCTTCAGAACCTCGTCGGGCTGGACGGCGGAGGCGGCGACCGGGGTCAGGGCCAGCAGGGCGCCCATCAAAACCGAGGGAAGGAGGGCTCTCACGACGCGCTCCTCAAATGCTTGACCATGGGAAGAATCTGCTCGTCCACCACCTGCGGGGTCAGGGGGCCGACATGCTTGAAGCGGATGCGGCCCTGGCGGTCGAGGAGGAAGGTCTCCGGCACGCCGTAGACCCCCCAGTCGATGGACGCGCGCCCGTCCAGATCGACGCCGATGCTGGCGTAGGGGTCGCCGTTGCGCTTCAGCCAGGCGATGGCGTCCTCGGCCTTGTCCTTGTGGTTGATGCCGCGCACCGTCACGCCCTGCTCGCGGGCGAGCCGGGTGATGATCGGGTGTTCCGCCTTGCAGGGGATGCACCAGGAGGCGAAGACGTTCACCAGCGTGACGTCGCCCTTCAGCGTCGCGTTGGACAGCCCCTCCTTGTAGCCCGGCAGCGGCGGCAGGGAGAATTCCGGCGCCGGCTTGTCGATCAGGGCGGAGGGGATGTCGCGCGGGTCGCGGTCGAACCCCCGCAGGAAGGCCACGCCGACACCGACGAACAGCAGCAGCGGCAACAGATAGATCAGGCGGCGCATCGCAGGCGTGTCCTCACTCGGCGGGCTGAAGCGTGCCCTTGGCGGCACGGCGGCGTTCCGGGGCGCCGACGCGGAAGCGGCGGTCGGACAGGCTGACCAGCCCGCCCATCATCATCCCCAGCGAGCCGATCCAGATCCACGGCACCAGCGGGTGGTGGTACAGGCGCACGGTCCAGGCCGTGCCGTTCTGCGCCGGGTCGCCCAGCGCCACATAGACGTCGGACAGCCAGGTGGTGTGGATCGCCGCTTCGGTCGTCGTCATGCGGGTGACCGGATAGCTGCGGCGCTGCGGCGTCAGGGTGGCGATGTGCTTCCCGTCGCGGGTGACGGTGAAGACGCCCTGCTCGGCGCTGTAGTTCGGCCCCTGCACCGTGCCGACGCGGTCGAAATGCACGGCGTAGGCGCCGACCGTGGCGTTGTCGCCCGGCTTCATCGCCTGGATGGTCTCGCTCTGCCAGGCCGAGGTGCCGGTCATGCCGGCGATGGCGATGCCCATGGAGGCGTGGGCGATGGTCATGCCCCAGGCGCTGCGCGGCAGGTTGACCGCGCGGTTCCAACTGTCCTTCGCGGGGATGCGGAACAGGCGGATGCGCTCCGCGAATTCGGCCAGCGAGCCGAAGAAGGCCCAGGCGGCCAGCCCGATCCCGACCAGCGCCAGCAGCGGGCCGCCACCGTTGGTGATGTAGGCGGCGATGGCGACGCAGGCCACGGTCGCCACCGCCGCCGACCACAGCCGGGTCAGGGCGCCCAGAAGGTCGCCGCGCTTCCAGGCCAGGAAGGGACCGACCACCATGGCGATCACCATGGGAATGGCGACCGGGATGAAGGTGGCGTTGAAGAAGGGCGGGCCGACCGACACCTTGCCCAGGTCCAGAACGTCGAGGAACAGCGGGTAGAGCGTGCCGATGAAGACCGTCGCCGTCGCGGTGGACAGCAGCAGGTTGTTCAGCACCAACGAACCCTCGCGGCTGACCGGGGCGAACAGGCCGCCGGTCTTCAGGCTGGGCGCCCGCACGGAATAGAGCAGCAGCGAACCGCCGGTGGCGATGGCCAGCAGGACCAGGATGAAGACGCCGCGCGCCGGGTCCACCGCGAAGGCATGGACCGAGGTCAGGATACCCGACCGCACCAGGAAGGTGCCCATCAGCGACAGCGAGAAGGTGATGATCGCCAGCAGGATGGTCCAGGTCTTCAGCGCGTCGCGCTTCTCCACCACGATGGCGGAATGCAGCAGCGCCGTGCCGGCCAGCCAGGGCATGAAGGAGGCGTTCTCGACCGGGTCCCAGTACCACCAGCCGCCCCAGCCCAGCTCGTAATAGGCCCACCAGGAGCCGAGCGCGATGCCGGCGGTCAGGGTGGACCAGGCGGCCAGCGTCCAGGGCCGCACCCAGCGCGCCCAGGCCGGGTCCACGCGCCCTTCGATCAGGGCCGCGACCGCGAAGGAGAAGGCGATGGAGAAGCCGACATAGCCCGCGTAGAGGAAGGGCGGGTGGAAGGCGAGACCGGGGTCCTGGAGCAGCGGGTTCAGGTCGTTGCCGTCGAGCGGCGCCGGAAACAGGCGGGTGAAGGGGTTGGAGGTGATCAGGACGAACAGCAGGAAGCCGACGCCGATCATGCCCTGGACGGCGATGACCCGCGCCTTCAGCGAAGGCGGCAGGTTGCGCCCGAAGATCCCGACCGCCGCGCCGAACACCGTCAGCATGACGATCCACAGCATCATCGAGCCTTCGTGGTTCCCCCAGACGCCCGACACCTTGTAGAGCATCGGTTTCATCGAGTGGCTGTTGGCGGCCACGTTCGACACACTGAAGTCCGACACCACATGCGCCCAGGTCAGGGCGCCGTAGGCGATCAGCACCAGCAGCATCTGGGCGACGGCGGCGGGGCGGGCGACGCCCATCCAGGCGGCGTTGCCGGTGGCGGCGCCCACCAGGGGAACGCCGGATTGCACCAGCGCCACGAACAGCGCCAGCACCAGCGCGTAATGGCCGAGTTCGGGAATCACGGGCCCGATGCTCCCTAAAAGAACGGAATGAGGAGGAGACAGGAAGCCGCAGGCTTTACGAGCTGGGCTTCTGCTCCTTCGAGTTCGCCTTGAAGTGCTCCGCTTCCTTCAGCGCGTCGGCGACTTCCGGCGGCATGTAGTTCTCGTCGTGCTTGGCCAGCACCTCGCGCGCCTGGAAGACGCCGTTGATCATGCGGCCTTCCGTGATAACGCCCTGCCCCTCGCGGAACAGATCGGGAAGCTGTCCGCGGTAGGTGACGGCAACGGTGTGCACCGTGTCGGTGACGCGGAACTGCGTCGTCAGGCCGTCGGGCAGCTTGCTCACGCTGCCTTCCTCGACCAGACCGCCCAGGCGGAAGTTGCGGTCGCCGATGTCCTGGGTCTGCAACTGCGTCGGGCTGAAGAAGAAGACGATGTTGTCCTCGAAGGCCGTCAGCGTCAGGGCGGTGGCCGCGCCAAGGCCCAGCAGGGCGAGGCCCAGCATGTAGAGGCGCCGTTTCTTGCGGGTCATCCTTCACCAACCTCCGCCGCGGGGGACGCCGCGGCTCCGTTGCGCGCCCGGCGCCGCCGCGGCGGGCGGCTGCCTTCCAGCGCCTTCAGGGTCGTCTCGGCGCCGCGCAGCGCCTTCAGCGTGGCGGCCAGCAGGCCGACCATCACCAGCGCCGCCAGCGCGTAGGACGACCAGACATACGCGGCGTAGCCGCCCATCGCGAAAAACTCTGCCATCCTTGCCTCCGGCCCAGCCTGTGCCCCGTGCCCAGCCCGCGTCTCAGCCCTGCGCCTCGGTCAGGCGCATGGTCTGGATCTTGCGCTGCACGATCTCCGCCCGCAGGCGCAGCAGGACCACCGTGATGAAGTATGCGGTGAAGCCCAGCGCCATGACGATCAGCGGGACCAGCATGGACCCGTCGATGGTCGGTCCGCCCATGCGGATGACGCTGGCCGGCTGGTGCAGGGTGTTCCACCAGTCCACCGAGAATTTGATGATCGGCACGTTCACGATGCCGACGAGAAGCAGCACGTTACCCGCCCGCGTCCCGCGCTGCGGGTCGTCGAAGGCGTTCACCAGCGCCATGTAGCCCAGATAGAGGAAGAACAGGATCAGCACGCTGGTCAGCCGCGCGTCCCACACCCACCACGTCCCCCACATCGGCGCGCCCCACAGCGAGCCGGTGACGAGGCAGATGAAGGTGAAGCCGGCGCCGACCGGGGCGGCGGCCTTGGCGAACAGGTCGGCCAGCGGATGCTTCCACACCAGCCCGCAGGCGGCAGCGATGGCCATGTTGACGTAGACGAACAGGCTCATCCAGGCGGCGGGGACATGGATGTACATGATCCGCACGGTGTCGCCCTGCTGATAGTCGCGCGGCGACCCGATCAGCGCGATGTAGAGCCCGACGATCAGCAGGATCACGGTCGCCCCCGCCGTCCAGGGCAGGATCGCCGCCGACAGGCGCTGGAAACGGGCAGGATTTGCAAATCGATGCATAGGACCTATGGGCCTCTGGTCGTGCTGCGGACGATATAAGCGCAGTGATGCCCCAGCGCGAGGGGTTTCGCCTTGATCTTGGTCAGGAAACATGGCCGCACACCGTGGCGTTTTCAGGACGGTGCGGCGGCCTGCCGCACTGACGGTACGACGGGTTGACGCGCCCTTTCCATGCTACGTTGGTGTGGGATGGGCAAAAAAGTCCGGGGGCTGGCATGGGCATGATCACGGTGCGGGATATCGACGATACGGTTCTGAAGGCTCTGACCGACCGCGCCAGCGCCGCCGGCCGGTCGCTGGAGGAGGAGGTGCGCGAAACGCTGGCCCGGTCCGTCCGCGGGAGCCATGAGGATTTCTGGGAGCGCGCGGATCGTCTTCGGGCCAGCTTCGGGGGGCGTGTCGTTTCCGACAGCGGTGTGATGTCCGCCGAGATGCGGGAAGAGCGGTCGCAGCGGATCGGTGAGCCATGAGGCGCCTGCCGTCGTCCATCGTCGCCGATGCCAGCCTAGTGGTGAAATGGGTCGTCGCCGAAGAGGACAGTGACAAGGCGAAGGCCGTCGGCCTGGGACGGGCATTGCTCGCTCCCGATCTGCTGCTCGTCGAATGCGCCAACATTCTCTGGAAGCATCAGAGGCGTGGGGAGATCGACCAGGGCACCGCCATGGCGGCTCTGGCCGTTCTGCAATCCGGACCATTCGCGTGGACGCGGGATTGCGATCTGGTTGGCGACGCCTGCCGACTGTCCACCGGAGTTGAATCACCCTGTGTATGATTGCCTTTACCTTGCGCTTGCTCGGCAAACCGGCGTGCCGGTGGTGACGGCCGACCTCCGCTTTGCAGGCGCCGTCCAACGGTTTCCGGCTTTCTCGGGCAGCGTTCTCGCTCTGAACGCTCTTGAGTGATGCCTACTCCACCGCCTGACGCAAGGCGGCGGCGCCGGCCCAGGGGGCGAGCGGCAAGGCACCGGCCAGCAGGCCGCCCAGGAGCAGCAGATGCGGGCGCGGGGTCAGGCCGTTCAGGGCGGCGTCGATGGCCCCGGCCCCGAAGATCAGCACGGGGATGTAGAGCGGCAGGATCAGCAGCGACAGCAGCACGCCGCCGCGCCGGGCGCCCAGGGTCAAGGCCGCCCCGATGCTGCCGATCAGGCTGAGGATCGGCGTGCCGACCAGCAGGGTCAGCACCAGCACCCCAAACCCCTCCGCGTCCATGTTCAGCAGAAGCGCCAGCAGCGGGGCGGCGGCGATCAGCGGAAGGCCCGTCACCAGCCAGTGGGCCAGCGTCTTGGCCAGCACCACCGCCTCCATCGGCAGGGTGGACAGCGACAGCAGTTCCAGCGAGCCGTCCTCGTAATCGTTCTGGAACAGCCGCTCCAGCGACAGCAGCGAGGCGAGCAGGGCGGCGACCCAGATCACCCCGGCGGCGATGCGGGCGAGGATGTTCGGCTCCGGCCCGACGCCGAAGGGGAACAGCACCACGCACAGCACGAAGAACATCACGGCGATGGTGGCGTCCGATCCCTGGCGCAGCGCCAGCCGCAGGTCGCGCCCGATCAGGCGCAGGAAGCGGGTCATGCCGCGTCCTCCTCTTCCTCGATGTCGTCCTCGTCGCCGTGGAGGATGGGGGTGAACTCGTCCAGATGCAGGTTGCGGGCGCCGGGCATGGCGATGTCCACATGGGTGGAGACGGCGACCATGCCGCCGCCGGCCCGGTGCTCCGCGATGATCCCTTCGAACAGGGCGATGGCCGCGCGGTCGAGCGCCACGGTCGGCTCGTCCAGCAGCCAGAGGGCGGCGGGGGCGGCGATGATGCGGGCCAGGTTGAGGCGCCGCTTCTGCCCCGCCGACAGGTAGCGCCCCGGCACGTTGGCGATGTGCGGCACGCCCAGGCGGTCCAGCGCCTTCAGCGCGCTTTCCCGCGGGTCGGGGGCGCCGCCCAGCGTGGCCCAGAAGGACAGGTTCTCCACCGCGCTCAGCACCGGCTTCACGGCGTCGAGATGGCCGACGTAATGGATGCGGCCCCGGTGGGCGTCGGGATCGTCGGACACCGGAACGCCGTCCCAGGAAAGCTGGCCGCGGATCGGCTTCAGCAGCCCGGCCATGACGCGGAGCAGGCTGGACTTGCCGCTGCCGTTGGGGCCGAGCAGGAACAGCGCCTCCCCCGGCGCGATCCGGAAGTCCAGTCCGGTGAAGACCAGCCGGTCGCCGCGCAGGCAGGTCAGCGCGGAACCGGCGAAAACGGAACCGGCGGATTCGGGCATGGCGGCGGGCGGGCTCTTGCGGTGGAACGGGGCGGGGGAGCTATAGCACAGCCCGTCCGGGCGCCAAAAAGAAACGCCCTGGAAAAAGGCGGACCAAAAAGAAACGGCCATCGCAAGGGGGTTCTTGCGATGGCCGCCGATCCAGCCGGGGCCTGGCTGGGGGCGCCGCAATGAAGCGCCCTGATCGTCGCTCTGTGGCCGGGCCGCGGGGGTTCACGGGTCCGGCCGGTTTCACACCGTGCCTTGCGGCTTCGATCTGTGTAGGGCCAGAAAGTGGCGAAATTTTGATCCGGAGATTATCCCCGCCCGCAACAGGGCATTGCCCCGGCGGAGCGGAGCGGGCATTCATAGCTACGTCCGCCGAGAAAGACCTCAACCAAACCGGGTGCCTTCCATGACCGTGCTGATCGAGCTGTTCAACAGCCTGCCCGACATCGCCCGCATCATGCTGATGCTCAGCGCGGTGGCGGCGGCGGGGCTGGCGCTGGGGCAGGTCAAGCTGCGCGGGGTGGGGCTGGGAATCGGAGGGGTGCTGTTCGCCGGCATCGCCGCGGGGCACATCGCCAAGGAACTGGGCCTGACCTTCGACCATCACGTCCTGCATTTCATGCGGGAATTCGGCCTGATCCTGTTCGTCTACACCATCGGCGTGCAGGTCGGCCCCGGCTTCTTCGCCGCCCTGAAGAAGTCGGGCCTGACGCTGAACCTGCTGGCCGCCTCGCTGGTCGGTCTGGGGGTGCTGGTGGCGGTGGCGATCCACGAGATCGGCGGGGTGCCGCTTCCGGCGGTGCTGGGCATCTTCTCCGGCGCCGTCACCAACACGCCCTCGCTGGGCGCGGCGCAGGAGATGCTGCGCGAGGTCGGGGCCTCGGCGGCGGAGATCAACACGCCCAGCCTGGGCTACGCCGTCGCCTATCCCTTCGGCATCGTCGGCATCCTCATCACCATGGGGCTGATCCGCGCCGTCTTCCGCATCGATCCGGCGGCCGAGGCCGAGGCGTTCGAGCGCAAGCGCCGCGCCCAGGTGGAAACGCTGGAGACGCTGGACGTCGCCGTGCGCAACCCGGCGGCCATGGGGCTGCCGCTGCGCGACATCCGGCTTTTCGGCGATCACGGGGTGATGGTGTCGCGCATGCTGCGCGAGGGGCGGCTCCAGGTGCCGCACCCGGACACCTGCCTGCGGGCCGGCGACGTGGTGCATCTGGTCGGGCCGCGCGCCAAGCTTGAGGCGATGAAGCGGCTGCTGGGCGAAGCGGCGGAGGTGACCCTGACCACGAAGGGCACCGACATGCGCTGGGACCGGCTGGTGGTCACCAACGAGCATGTGCTGGGCAAGGCCATCGGGCAGCTCGATCTGGCCGACGCCTACGACGTGGTGGTCAGCCGGGTCAACCGCGCGGGCGTGGAGTTGGTGCCGAGCCCGGCCCTGCACCTCCAGTTCGGCGACATCCTGACCGCCATCGGCAAGCCGTCGGACCTGCAGCGGGTGGCGGCTCTGATGGGCAACTCGGCGCGGCGGCTCCAGCAGGTGGAATTCGTTCCGGTCTTCATCGGCATCATGCTGGGCGTGCTGCTCGGCTCCATCCCCTTCTACATTCCGGGGATGCCGGCGCCGCTGAAGCTGGGTCTGGCCGGAGGGCCGCTGGTGGCGGCGATCCTGCTCGCCCGCATCGGCCACATCGGCCCGCTGGTCTGGTTCATGCCCCCCGCCGCCAACATGGCGCTGCGCGAGATCGGAATCGTCATGTTCCTGGCGGTGGTCGGGCTGATGTCCGGCGACCGGTTCGTGGAAACGCTGGTGCATGGCGACGGGCTGCTGTGGATCGGCTGCGGCGCTCTGGTGACCCTGATCCCGCTGCTGATCGTCGGCTTCATCGCGCGGGTCTTCGCCCGGCAGAACTATCTGACGATCTGCGGCCTGCTGTCCGGCAGCATGACCGACCCGCCCGCTCTCGCCTTCGCCAACGCGATGAGCACGTCGGAGGCGCCGGCCCTGGCCTACGCCACGGTCTACCCGCTGGTCATGTTCCTGCGCATCCTGGCGCCGCAGATCCTGGTGCTGATGCTCTGGTGAGCGGAGACGATCAACCACAGAGGCACGGAGACACGGAGGTTTGATGGATCTCCGTGTCTCCGTGCCTCTGTGGTGAAAAACCTGCCTCGCCATGCCGTCACCCGGTTGCCTCGCGGCCTGCAAAATCCGCTTTGCGGGAAGTGGGCCGGCGGTCTAGCCTAGCGGCACCGTCCATGGTTGGCCGGTCCAGACCGTTCCCCGCCGACAAGCCCTGCCGACAAGCCCCGCATGCACCGACACCCGCCCACCAATCCCAACGCCCCCGAAGCCGTCCTCGTCGAGAATGTCCACAAGCGCTTCGGCCCGCTGGAGGTGCTGAAGGGCGTGTCCCTGACGGCGCGCGAAGGCGACGTCGTCACGCTGATCGGCTCCTCCGGCTCCGGCAAGAGCACGCTTCTGCGCTGCATCAACATGCTGGAGGTGCCGGACGAGGGCCGGATCGTCATCGGCGGCGAGGCCATCGGCCTGAAGAAGGCGCGCGGCGGCCAGACCGTCCCCGCCGATTCCCGGCAGGTGGACCGCATCCGCACCCGGCTGGGCATGGTGTTCCAGAACTTCAACCTCTGGACCCACATGACCATCCTGGAAAACGTCATCGAGGCGCCCGTGCATGTGCTGGGCGTCCCTAAGGCGGAGGCGGTGGACCGCGCCCGCATGCTGCTGGACAAGGTGGGCATCCTGGCGAAGGCCGAGTGCTATCCGGTGCAGCTTTCCGGCGGGCAGCAGCAGCGCGCCGCCATCGCCCGCGCGCTCGCCATGCAGCCCAAGGTGATGCTGTTCGACGAGCCGACCTCCGCGCTCGACCCCGAGCTGGTGGGCGAGGTTCTGCTGGTCATCCGCCAGCTCGCCGACGAGGGCAACACCATGATTCTGGTGACGCACGAGATGGGCTTCGCCCGCGAGGTCGCGTCGGAGGTGGTGTTCCTCCACCAGGGCCGGATCGAGGAACAGGGACCGCCCGACCGGGTTCTGGTCAATCCGGAATCGGAGCGCGTGCGACAGTTCCTGTCGCGTCACCTGTCGGGCGGCGGCTGATCGCTCAATTCCCTTGACTGATGCTGTAAAACCGTAAACCTCAGAGCCTGCCCGATCAAAAGAGCCATTCATAAGGGCATCCGAACAGAGGAGGTTTTCCCGTGAAGAAGATCGTTGCGGCGCTGGCGCTCGGCGCCATCGTGGCGGCTGCCGGCACCGCCGCCGAGGCCAAGGAGTGGAAGAAGATCCGCATCGCCACCGAGGGCGCCTACGCCCCCTGGAACGCGACGGACCCGTCGGGCAAGCTGATCGGCTTCGAGCCGGATCTCGCCCTCGAACTCTGCAAGAAGATGAAGGCCGAGTGCGAGATCGTCGCCCAGGATTGGGACGGCATGATTCCGGCCATCCAGCAGGGCAAGTACGACGCCATCATGGCCGCCATGTCGATCACCGACGAGCGCGAGAAGGTCATCACCTTCGCCGGTCCCTACGGCACCGAACCGTCGATGTTCGGCACCATGAAGAACTCGCCGCTGGCCAAGGCGACCTTCCCCGGCGAGCGCTACGACCTGTCCAAGGACGACCCGAAGGCCGCCATCGCCGCCCTGGCCGATGCGCTGAAGGGCAAGACGGTGGGCGTGCAGACCTCCACCATCCAGGCGAACTTCATGGAGCGGCTTCTGCCGCAGGTGTCGGTCCGCACCTATGACAAGCTGGACAACGCCGGCATCGACATGGCCGCCGGCCGCGTGGACGCCATCTTCGGCGACCGTTCGGCGGTGGACGCCATCCTGAAGGCGGACGCCGGCGGCAACATGACCCTGTTCGGACCGGCCTTCGCGCGCGGCGTGCTGGGCAAGGGCGTGGGCGTGGGCCTGCGCAAGGCCGACGGCGACCTGAAGGAACTGTTCAACAAGGCCATCGCCGAGGCCAACCAGGACGGCACCATCACGAAGCTGAGCACCCAGCACTTCGGCTACGACATCTCGATCAAGTAACCGGCCATCATGTGAAGGGATGTCCCCCTCTCCTCCGTCGCGGGGAGAGGGGAACCCGGTTCGGAGCCCATTTCGGAGCCCATGTTCGAACTTCTCTCCTTCGGCCCGAACGGGTGGGGCGGCCAGCTTCTCGGCGGGGCCGCGATGACGGTCGCCGTGTCGGTGTCGGCCTTCGCTCTCGGCCTCGTCTTCGGGTCGCTCGGCGCGTCGGCGAAGCTCAGCCGCAGCCTCGCCCTCACCGGTATCGCGGAGGTCTACACCACCGTCGTCCGCGGCGTCCCGGAACTGCTGGTCATCTATCTGCTGTTCTTCGGCGGCAGCGGCATGGTCATGGCCGTCGGCCGGGTCTTCGGCTATGACGGCTACATCGAGCTGAACGCCTTTTCCATCGGTGTGCTGGCGGTCGGCCTGATTTCCGGCGCCTATTCGACGGAGGTGATCCGCGGCGCGGTCCAGGCGGTGCCCCACGGCCAGATCGAGGCGGCGCGCGCCTGCGGCATGTCGCGCTGGCTGATCCTGCGCCGCATCCTGGTGCCGCAGACCCTGCGCTACGCCCTGCCGGGGCTGGGCAACGTCTGGCAGCTCACCCTGAAGGACACGGCGCTGATTTCCGTGACGGCGCTGGCCGAGATCATGCGCGTGTCGCATGTGGCGGCGGGCTCCACCCGCCAGCCGTTCCTGTTCTACACCACCGCGGCGGTGCTGTACCTCCTGCTCACCTCCGTCTCCACGGTGGCGTTCGAGCGGGCGGAGCGCTACGCGAACCGCGGCGTGCGGAGGGCCTGACCCGTGAACTGGGAACTGATGTGGGACAGCGTGCCCACCCTTCTGCGCGGCGTCCCGGTGACCCTGCAACTGGTCGGGCTGGCGCTGTTGTTTGGCGCCGGGGTGGCCTTCGCCGTGGCGCTGCTGCGGCTGTACGGCAACCGCGTGACCGAGCGGCTGATGGCGGCCTATGTGTTCGTGTTCCGCGGCACGCCGCTGCTGGTGCAGATCTTCCTGATCTATTACGGCATGGGCCAGTTCGAGCTGGTGCGGAGCAGTTTCCTCTGGGTCTATCTGCGCGAGCCCTTCTGGTGCGCGATCCTGGCGCTAACGCTGAACACGGGCGCTTACACCAGCGAGATCCTGCGCGGCGCCATCCTGTCGGTGCCCCAGGGGCAGGTCGAGGCGGCGCGCGCCTGCGGCATGTCGCGTTCGCTGCTGTTCCGGCGAATCGTGATGCCGGTGGCGATCCGCCAGATGCTGCCGGCCTATGGCAACGAGGTGATCCTGATGGTGAAGGCCAGCTCGCTCGCCAGCACCATCACGCTTCTGGAGATCACCGGCATCGCCCGCAAGCTCATCGCGCAGAGCTTCGCGGTGTTCGAGGTGTTCATCGTGGCGGGCAGCATCTACCTGCTGCTGAACTTCCTCGCCTCGCGCCTGATCCGCTACGCCGAGTGGCGCATGACGCCGTATCTGAGGGCGCGAGGGTAGCTCTTTGCCCCCTCCCTTGCTTCGCAGGGGAGGGTTAGGGAGGGGCCCCGTCGCGACAACACCCAAATCCCGGACATGAAAAAAGCGGCCCAAGGCCGCTTCATCATGCATCCCCTGCTACGAGGGGGAATTGGTGGAGCCGAGGAGGATCGAACTCCCGACCTACGCATTGCGAACGCGTCGCTCTCCCAGCTGAGCTACGGCCCCACACACCGTCACCGGCGTGCGGCGGATAATGGTGATGCCGACGGAGCCTGTCAAGCCCTCTGAACGCGCCCGATGACGGGCATCGGCGGTTCACGGAAGGGGATGGCCAAGGGGATGGAGATGGCCCTCCGCGCGGCACTGGACAGCACTCGCCGCTTGTGCTTAGGGTGCCCCGCAAAATCGGACAATAAAGGGACGGGCCGGGCATGATTGCGCTCTACCTGCTGATCGACACCGTTCTCAGCCTCTACGTCTGGCTGCTCATCGCTTCGGCGGTGCTGAGCTGGCTGGTGGCCTTCAACGTCGTCAACACCCGCAACCGCGCGGTCTATGTCATCGGCGACTTCCTGTACCGCATCACGGAACCGGTGCTGCGCCCGATCCGCCGCGTTCTGCCGAACATGGGCGGTCTGGACCTGTCGCCGCTCGTGCTGATCCTGCTGATCTTCTTCATCCGCAACCTGATGGCCGAATACTGGCCGCGCTTCTGATGGCCGGCCCCTTCGAGGCGGGCCCCTTCGAAGAGGTGGCGGACGGCGTCCGGCTGGCCTTGCGTGTGACGCCCAAGGCGTCGCGCAACGCCGTCGCCGGGCTGGCCGCGACCGCTTCGGGAGGAACGGCCCTGAAGGTGACCGTCACCGCCGTGCCGGAGAACGGCAAGGCGAACGAGGCGGTGGTGAAACTGCTGGCCAAGGCGTGGAAACTGCCGAAGACCAGCCTGACGGTGGTGGCCGGCGCCACCGACCGGAACAAGATTGTCCATGTGGCCGGCGATCCGGCCGACCTGATGCGCCGCCTGACGGCGCTGGTTGAACCTGCAAGCTGTGAGACGGGGAACAGCGATGGCTGAGGCGAAGATCATCGACGGCAAGGCGTTCGCCGCGGGGCTGCGCGCCCGCGTGGCGGAGGGTGTGGCCGCTCTCAAGGCCAGCCACGGCGTCACCCCCGGCCTCGCCGTCGTTCTGGTGGGCGAGGACCCGGCCAGCCAGGTCTATGTCCGGTCCAAGGAAAAGGCGCTGGCCGACCTGGGCATGAACAGCTTCGACCACCATCTGCCCGCCGACCTCGGCGAGGCGGAACTGCTGGCCCTGGTCGACCGGCTGAACGCCGATCCGGCGGTGCACGGCATCCTGGTCCAGCTTCCCCTGCCCAAGCACATCGACACCCAAAAGGTGCTGGCCCGCATCGTCCCGGAAAAGGACGCGGACGGCTTCCACGTCGTCAACGCCGGCCTGCTGGCGACCGGCAGCCCCGGCGCCATCGTGCCCTGCACGCCGCTGGGCAGCCTGCTGCTGCTCCGCGACACGCTGGGCGCCGACCTGAAGGGCAAGCGGGCGCTGGTGCTGGGCCGCTCCAACATCGTCGGCAAGCCGATGGCGCAGCTTCTGCTCCAGCAGGACTGCACGGTCACCGTCGCCCATTCCCGCACCCAGGACCTGCCCGGCGAATGCCGGCGCGCCGACATCCTGGTCGCCGCGGTGGGCCGTCCGGAGATGGTGCGCGGCGACTGGATCAAGCCGGGCGCCGTGGTCATCGACGTCGGCATCAACCGCGTGCCGCACCCGACCGAGCCGGGCAAGACGAAGCTGGTCGGCGACGTGGCCTATGACGAGGCCGTCAAGGTCGCGGGCGCCATCACGCCGGTGCCCGGCGGCGTCGGGCCGATGACCATCGCCTGCCTGATGCTGAACACGCTGGCCGCCGCCTGCCGCGCCGCCGGCGCACCGGTCCCCGCCGAGGCCCTTGCATGATCACGGTCCACGCCCGTGTGGGCGGCCGCGTGGTCGAGCAGCCGCTCGCCCTCGGCGAGCCGTTGCCGCCCAACACGGTGTGGATCGATCTTCTCCGCCCCGACGAGGCGGAGCGCGCGCATGTCGGCGCCGTCACCGGCTGCGACCTGCCGACGCGCGAGGAAATGAAGGAAATCGAGGCGTCGAGCCAGCTCTACACGGAGGGGGAGGCCATCTACCTCACCTCCTCCGTGATCGCGCGGGCCGATTCGCCCATGCCGGAGCAGGGCGAGGTCACCTTCGTCCTGACCCCCCGGCACATGATCACGGTGCGCTTCACCGAGCCGCGCTCCGTCGCCACCTTCGCCGCGCGGACCGGCCGCCAGCCGGAGCTTCTGGCGAGCGCGGAGGACGCTCTGCTGGGCATCCTGGACGCGGTGATCGACCGGGTGGCCGACGTGCTGGAACTGATCGGCGCCCGCATCGACGGGCTGTCCACGCGCATCTTCACCGACTCGCTCGACGGTAAGAAAATCGGGGGAAGCTCCAAGAAGCCGGACGAGCTGCAGGACGTTCTGCGCGGCATCGGACGGGCCGGCGACCTGACGCACAAGGTGCGCGACAGCCTCGCCGGGCTGGACCGGCTGGTCGCCTTCCTGTCCTCCGTCGCCGCCGGGCGGCTGACCAAGGAGCAGAAGGCCGCGCTGAAGACCCTGACGCGCGACCTGCGCTCCCTGAACGAGCACGCCGGTTTCCTGGCGCACGAGGCGAACTTCCTGCTCGATGCCACGCTGGGCCTGATCAACATCGAGCAGAACGCGATCATCAAGATCTTCTCGGTCGTTTCCGTGGCGCTGATGCCGCCGACGCTGATCGCGTCCGCCTACGGCATGAACTTCCACCACATGCCCGAACTGGACTGGAACTTCGGCTACCCCATGGCGATCGTGCTGATGGTGCTGTCCGCCGTCGTGCCGCTCTGGTACTTCCGCCGCCGCGGGTGGCTTTAACCGGAAAAAGGGAACCGCCGATGATCGTCCTGTCCGATGCCGCGCTCGACGCGCTTCTCGTCCAGGACGTTCCTTACGGCGACCTGACCACCGACACGCTGGGCATCGCCGCCGTCCCGGCGCGCATCCTCTTCAAGGCGCGCGGCGCCATGGTGCTGGCCGGGACGGAGGAAGCCGCCCGCCTGATCGAAAAGGCCGGCGGCACGGTGACGTCCGTTCTTCCCAGCGGCACGGCGGTGGAAGCCGGGGCGCTCTTTCTGGAAGGGCATGGGCCGGCGGGCGCCCTTCATCGCGGCTGGAAGGTGGCGCAGACGTTGGTCGAATACGCCTCCGGCATCGCCTCCCGCGCCCGCCGCATCGTCGAGGCCGCTCCAGGCACGACCGTCGCCTGCACCCGCAAGAACTTTCCCGGCGCCAAGGACCTGTCGGTCAAGGCGGTGCTGGCCGGCGGGGCGGTGATGCACCGGCTGGGCCTGTCGGAAACGATCCTGGTCTTTCCCGAACACCGTGCCTTCCTGTCCGGTGCGCCGGAAAGCTGGATCGCCGACCTGCGCCGCCGGGCTCCGGAAAAGAAGATCGTGGTGGAGGTCGATACGGTGGAGGACGCCATCGCCTTCGCCCGCGCCGGGGCCGACGTGCTGCAATTGGAGAAGCGCACCCCGGAGGAGGCCCGCGCGGTGGTCGCGGCGACGCGCGGCCTGCCGCGCCCGCCGGTCGTCGCCGCGGCGGGCGGCGTGACGGAGGACAACGCGGCGGCCTACGCCGCCGCCGGTTGCCCGCTTCTGGTCACCACCGCGCCCTTCTTCGGACGCCCGGCGGACGTGAAGGTGGTGCTGGAGCCGGCCTGAGCGCCCCGGACACTTGAGAGTCAGCGGTCGTGGCGCGGGGCGATCTGGTCCACGCGGTGGGCGAAATCGACGTCGGCCTGGGTCAACCCGTCGGCGCTGCGGGTGCACAGGATGATCTCCACGCGGCCCATGTCGTTGAACCATTCCGGATGGTGGTTCAGCCGCTCCGCCAGCAGGGCGACCTGACTCATGAAGCCCCAGGCGGTGGGGAAGTCGGGGAAGTGGTAGGTCTTGCGGATCGCGTCGCGCTCCAGCACCTCCGCCCAGCCGTGCAGTTCCTTCAGAGCGGTCTGCCGCTTGGCGCCCACCAGCTTGTCCGACATGGTTCCCCCTTGTTGTTGGCTGCCTATTGATGGCTTGGCGGACCGGATCATGCGCGATCGGTCCCGCATTCCGGTTTACCGCCGCTTGGCCTGGGCGGCAAGCGGCGCTACCTTCCCCGGTATGATGCGCAAACCGGCACACCCCCACAGCGTTCCCCCTTCCACGCCCGACCTCGAGCGGATGGCCGAGGACGCGCTGGAGACCATCCCGCGGGAGCTTCTGGCTCCCATCGCCAATCTGTCCATCCATGTCGAGGATTTCCCCGACGAGGAGACCGAGCGCGAGATGGAGCTGGAAAGCCCCTTCGACCTGCTCGGCCTCTATCGGGGTGTCGATATGACGCGGCAGAGCGTCGCCGACCTGCGCAGCGGGCCGGACATGATCTTCCTCTACCGCCGCCCGATCCTGGATTACTGGTGCGAGACGGGCGAGGATCTGTTCGCCATCGTCCGCCACGTCCTGATCCACGAGATCGGCCACCATTTCGGCCTGTCGGACGAGGACATGGAGCGCATCGAGGACATGGAGGGGTGAGTCATACCGTGGGCGGATGATGACTTCCATCATCCGCCCACGGTCAGACCCGACAGATCAATGCGATAGCATTGATTGAAAGGGTGATACGGGCGAAGCCAACAGGCGCCGTCCGTATCACCCGTCCAGCGCCTCCTCCACGCGGCGGCGCAGAGCGGGCACCAGCTCCGCGTCGAACCAGGGGTTCTTCTTCAGCCAGGCGGTGTTGCGCCAGCTCGGGTGGGGCAGGGGCAGGAACTCCGGCAGATACTCCCGCCACGCCGCCACCGTGTCGGTCATCGTCCGTTTGCGGCGGTTGCCCAGATAGTGGGCCTGCGCGTAGCTGCCGACCAGCAGGGTCAGCCGCACCCCGGTCAAGGCGGTGCGCAACGGCGGGTGCCAGAGGGGCGCGCATTCCGGGCGCGGCGGGTAATCCCCGCCCTTCGGCGCCGTGCCGGGATAGCAGAGGCCCATGGGGACGATGGCGATCCGGCTCTCGTCGTAGAAGGCCGTGCGATCCATGGCGAGCCATTGGCGCAGCCGGTCGCCCGACGGGTCGTTCCAGGGAATGCCCGTGGCGTGCACCCGCGCCCCCGGCGCCTGCCCGACGATCAGCAGGCGGGCGGACGGGCTGCCGCGCAGCACCGGGCGGCAGCCGTGCGGCAGGACCGCCGCGCACAGCCGGCAGGCGCGGGCTTGCTCGAACAGGTCCTTGAGATCGTCCGTCAAAGGCTCAGCAACTCGTTCACGAAGGCCGGGACGACCTCGGTCGCCGGGCCGTTGACGGAGTCCGTGAACAGGCTGGCGCCCGCCGACGGCTCCAGGTTCAGCTCCACCGTCAGGGCGCCGGCGCTGCGCGCCTCCGCCACGAAGCCGGCGGCGGGATAGACGTTGCCGGACGTGCCGATGGAGACGAACAGGTCGCAGGCGCCCAGCGCGCGGTAGATCCGCTCCATCTGGTAGGGCATCTCCCCGAACCAGACCACGTCCGGGCGCATCCCGCCCTTGCGGGCGCAGGACGGGCAGACGTCCTCCACCGACAGGTCGCCCGTCCAGCGCTCCAGCTTGTGGCGGCAATGGCGGCAGAAGACCGCGTTCAGCTCCCCGTGCATGTGGATCAGCCTTTGCGATCCGGCGCGCTCGTGCAGGTCGTCGATGTTCTGGGTGACCAGCAGCAGGTCGCCCTTCCAGCGCCGTTCCAGCTCCGCCAGGGCGGCATGGGCGGCGTTGGGCTGCACCGCGGGGTCGCGCAGGCCGCGCCGCCGGTCGTTGTAGAAGCGGTGGACCAGCGCCGGGTCGCGGGCGAAGCCCTCCGGCGTCGCGACGTCCTCCAGATCGACCTGGCTCCAGATGCCCCCGGCGCAGCGGAAGGTGTCCAGGCCGGATTCCTTGGAAATGCCGGCACCGGTCAGGATGACGATGGAGTCCGTGGGTTTCAGATGGTTGGCGATGGTCATGTCGGCGTTGGTCATGGCACCCTGGCGGCTTCGGGGAACGGCTGCTGGATCTCGGGTCCACAGACGAAAGATGAGGAAACCGGGATGGTCAAGGTCCTGTTCGTGTGCACGGGCAACATCTGCCGGTCGCCCACCGCGGAAGGTGTGTTCCGCGATCTGGTTCGGCAAGCCGGTTTGGAGAGCCGCATCGAAACCGATTCGGCGGGCACCCACGGCTACCATGTGGGGGAGCCGCCCGACCCGCGCAGCCAGCAGGCTGCCAAGGCCCGCGGGGTGGACCTGTCGGACCTGCGCGCCCGCAAGGTCATCGCGGCGGACTTCGCCGACTTCGATTACATCCTTGCGATGGACGGCGGGCATCTGACGCAGTTGCGGCGCATGGCCCCGCCGGACAGCCGGGCGACGGTCGCCCTGTTCCTCGACCACGCCCCGGATGCGCCGAAGCGCGAGGTGCCCGACCCCTATTACGGCGAGGGCCTGCATTTCACGGAGGTGCTGGAACTGTGCGAGGCCGGAGCGAAGGGGCTTCTGGAGGCGATCCGGCGCGACCGGCTGTGAGACGGGTGACGTGACCCTTCAGCGCCAGAGGGGCTTGCGGGCTTCGGTTTCGGCGTCGTAGCGGGTGATGCCGATGTCCCGCAATTCCCGGTCGGACAGGGAGAGCAGGGCGGCGCGCTGGGATCGTGTCCCGTGCCGTGGTGTAGGATTGGACAAGCCAATCATCATGGTTCCCCGCGATCTGGCCGGGGGTATCAGGCGGCCACGGCGGGCAAGCTGATGGCCGTATCATCGCCGAGCGCGGCGAT